>NZ_JAQQEU010000121.1:0-13692 GCF_046026895.1 Paraburkholderia sediminicola | reverse complement strand
GCCGCACGTTACACGCTTTCGGGTCCAAACAGGTCAGGGTAGTCGTTCTTCGGCTGTTTATCTGCGAAACGCTTCCGTCGCCCTTGAGCGGTCTCATGCACTGTGCCACTTCCGTCAATCTTGTCGAGTACAGTCGTTACCCGATAGCCTGTGACTGTCTCATTCCCAACTTCATCAAGTTTGCGGTCGGTTTCGAGCACGCACAGGATGCTATCTCCATGTTGAAAGCTCACTTCAGTTCGAAAGACCTGCTGCTTGAACGTACGGTCGCTCATGGCGAACGAGATGACCTCGCCATTGCTGCGTCCCTTCCACTTCATATTTCCTTCGCTGATTACCGGGGAGACTATCTCAATTATCGCCTCGCGGACCTCGGGTTCAAGCGCGTTCGTCTGCATGATGAACGTATTGAACTGGGAGCGCTCGATGATTGCTTCATCCGGAACCGGTCGGTCAACCAGGACCGGTAGAAAGCCGACGGCAGTCACTTTCTCGTACGTAAGAAGTTGTTTGTAGAAGTTGGAACGCCGCGTAACCACCTTTGAGTCCATTTGAAGCTGAAGCGGCTTGCGCACTGCATTCGACGAATCAGCGGTGGTCGAGTTACCGATTGGGGACGGTACTAGCTCACGAACGGTCAACGAAGGAGCTACGGGAGCAACCGTTACAGTAGCGCCATTTGAGACTGCCCCCTCCGATGACTTCGACGTTCGGCTGCTTTCCCGCTCGAGTTTCTGGACTTCAAGCTCCGAACGCCGATTCTCAAGTTTCCAATGGTCGATGGTCAGTTTGTTGATTTCAAGCTGTTGCTTCTCAAGTTCAGGATTTGGCTTCGGCGCTGCAATCCAGATATTCACTGCTTGAGTGACAGCCAGGGTAAGTAGCTGGATGAGTATGGTAGCGACCGCGGGGTTGCTGGCCTTACTGGCCACGACTCGCCAAATATCCCGAAATCCACCTTCTTCGGGGATGGTCGCCTCAAAGCGCAATTCAACGCCCAAAGCCTGCGTGATATGCGACACGGCTGCAAGAAATTCTGCTTCGCAGCGATTGCGGACCATCGCGTCCATGGAATGCAACTCGTCTTGCAGGTAATAGTGCACTTCTAGGCGCGGAACATAATCCACCTTGGAACTCCCCGGTCCGTTGTAACAGCTTCTATGAACACAACTTCGCGACGCTTAAACGAGGACGCATCAAGAGACGCAGACACGAACGACGAGTTGTCGTTTGCTCGTCGCGGGTCTTGGCAAGGTACCGGCCGCCGCGACCCGGCGACCGGCGACCATTCAATCGTATTACTTCGCTCCCGAGGCGCCAGATGGCAATGACGTGCTTCGCTGCTGTGCTGCCTGCGAATGAGCGCCCTCTTGCGCGCTCGCTGCACTAGAGCCCCTAGCTGGAACCGCAGATACCGGTGGCTTATCAGTAACGTTCGAAGTGGCCGTGTGCGTCCCGTTGGGCAGCCAGGCTTGCGCAGGCACTGTCAACTTGAAATAAATCACATGCGCCAGAATCAGGCCCACGAACAAGACAAATCCGACGGCTCTTAAGGCCCACCGTTGCAGACAAAGGCGCCTGCGGAGGAACTTGAATACTCCAACGAACTGGCTCGCTATGTCTTTGTATTGCTTTTTAATCAGCTCTTTCTGTCGCTCTATCTCTGCGTCGAGCACAGCAAGCGTGTGGGTCTGGTTCCAAAGCACAAACGTGACAAGAATCGCAAACACCCAGCAACCTACGAGGACGGCTGTATTAACCCAAAACTCATAGCCAATGTCCTTCGCATCCTTCATCTGACTTGCGACGACAATGGTTGCTACCGGGATACCCAGTATCTGGGTTTGAATGTCCGAAAATGCCTTGTGTATCTTCCCTGCGTATTCGACCTTTGCTGCCTCTGTCGCGTCGCGAACCTTGTCATAGGAGAAGTCCGCGATAAACAGCTTGTAGCCGTCGCTCGCTCTCTCTGCAAGCTGCGGGAGATTCGAAAGAAGGTGCGTGAAACGCTGCTCCTTCGGCCAGTTTTCGAGGAGCGCTCTCGTGGCACCTTCGAGGATGCCAAGCTTCTTTTCAACGTGTGCGTCGTCGCCGACAAAGGACAGCAATCTCTCGATTGCCGCTTCATCGAGTGCGCGCATGTTTTCGACTCTGTACTCGATGGGCAGTTCGAATTTGCCGCCATGGACAAAAACCAGTACACCTTCGTCGCTGTCTAGGAATGCCGCAGATTGCTTGAGCAGTTCAATCAGTCGAAGCACCTGACGATATTTCTGCACATCGCCAGGAATTTCTCCATCGTTCTTCGCAAACTTGCTATCGATGAGAAAGTAATCCTTCGGCTCCTTCAATCGATATCTGGTTGGTTGAAGGATTTCGGATAGGTTGCAAGCGAGGACACCAAGTCCCGTTCGGGGGTCTTCGAATGCAACCTTGACCGTCGCCCCGATAGCAAATTCATCGCTGTCGGCGTCGAGGCCGACAGCGTATTCGCGGACGTCAGACAGACAGGTCGTCAACGCCTCACGTATTGAATCATTGCTTACGGCGAGCGTTGCCCCGCGCCCCTGTCCGAAGTCAGCGGCACGATAGAGCGTCAACAAAGTTTCGAACTTTGCGTCACTCATCTTCGGCGTCCAGTTCCTTCTTAAGTGTTTCCGGCAGATTCTTCAAAGTTAGCGTGCCTAGTTCCTTGTTGTAGTTGACGTCGCCTGAGCTGATTGCTTTCCGGTCGAACTCGAGCTTCCACAACTTGGTTGAGGCTTTGAACTTCACGAGTGGCTTCAATGCACTCTTGTCAGGAACGAAACCGTCCGAAAGCTGCAAGTCCGCGTCCGCAAGCGCACTACGAACGAGCTCCGGTTCCTGCGGCCACATCTCGTTGCTGAACTTCTCGATGATAAAGGGTTCTTCTTTCCTGGCCAGGTCTTCGCATATATCGACTACTTTCTGAAGCCAGGCATCGCGTTCCCCGTCGTCAGCCAAGTGCTTGGCGGCGAATGCTTGCAATGCCCCCACAAGCTTCCTCGTCTCCTGTCGGGGCAGCACCGCAGAGTCGCACCCGAGGAAGTGGCGGAAGTACCCAGAGACGTCGTCGGCCTTGCCACCTTTCAGGAAACCGATATAGCGCTCTTCCTTCGAATCCCAGCCCGTGAGGTCGATACGACCGGCGAGGCGGAACTTGTTGAGGTCGACGTGTGCTCGGTCTTCAATGTCCAGTGTGTCGGTGATGGCGCTTCCTACCGTATCCGTGACAATGGCAAACAGCAAAAAGTCTCTCGCGCCATTGAAGATGTGGGCAATAAGAACGTACCCGCCCGTAGTCAGAGGAGCATCGTCCGCCTTCCCTTTCAGGATATTCATCGCAGCAAGCGAGAAGGCGTAAAAGTCGTCCGCTCTATCTGTGAAATAAGCGCGGACGCGACGCTGCATCGGGTAGGTGTCTTCGTCGTCCTCGAACCTTCCATATCCCTTGCCAGACTTGTCACCATAAAGGGAATGAAGAGCGTCCACAAGGCGTTGCACGGCCTCAGTTATCTCAACCGCACTACCTCTGGGCACAATCGTGCCCTTCTCGTGCGTCAACTTCTCAAATTTGTGAACGACGAGCCCCCGGATTTCGTTTGCCACGATTCCCTCAGTAATTGTTTCTCATTTTTGAATGGCGCTTTAGTGGCAGCCTAAAACCTCGAAAATTTAACACACGCAGCAAAACCGAGCTTCAAAGAGCGTTCGATTGACGCGTTTTGCCGCCTGCGCCCCATATTGTGAACATGACGGCCGCCCGCGCGAGCGACACCGGCGACTGGCTTTGGGAACGGAGGGGGTGACCAGACCGCAAAACATGGCTGCTTGGACTCGACGAAAGCGGAAGCCGCACACCAACAAGGTGAGCAATCAACCGGCCGTATATAACACCATGGCTACAAATCGGGATGAATGAGCTACGGTACGGGGCTAGCGTTACATGGGCTCCTCGTGGCAAGGCCCATCTACTTCATCCCAACGGCGCAGTACCGTCGGGTCTACCCAGTCTGCTGCATGCCGAACCCATTCCGCATTAATCACCCCGTCATTTGAAGCCAACTTTTCCGTTTCGAGCTTGTCAGCAAGACTTCTCAGGCGGTTGGCCCGCTCAAGTTGGGTCGCCCAGTCTTCAACCTGCCTGAGACGTTCGAGTGCCTTCCTTCGTATTTCTGCATGGCGTCGCTCCTCCACGGCCTTGGCTTCGGCGATGAGGTGACGTTTAGCGTCAATTTCCGCTTTCACCCGTCGGCGTATCGCAAGCTCACGAAGCCGGACTATGAATGCCACGACTTTGGTTTCAACGGACGCGGTCCGACTGTCGCCAATTTTCGCCAGTTCATAGCTGCTGTTGGGTTCGGTCACCGCGATATCGAACTCGCCGGTTGGATGATATTCGTACTGCTGGGTGTAGAAGTTGAATCCGACCTGTTCATTCTTCTGTCGCTGTTCGCGCGTCAGCGGGATAGGTTCACGCCGGTTTCTTTCGCGAATTTTGAACGACAATTTGAGGTCCAGCACGGAAACGAACGCTCGAGTGGCGCCTTTAGCATTGGCAGAAATAGCGTAGCCTGCGGCCATCACCGATTCGAGCACAAGATTGAGGAGCAGCACCGCGCGTAGGCTGTTGGCGTTTGATGCTTCGACCCACATCAGGCCCGCGCCGTCACACCGGCGCCATTCCTGAGCATCGCGCCGCTTGCCATCAAGCTTCTTCGCGATTCGCTTCGCAAGCGGCAAACAGTCCTCCAGGGATATCCGCAGGGGGAACGTTTGGTATTGCGGGGCGATGCGGTAAGTCTTCCGCAAGACTTTCACAATATCGGGCATCGAACTCGTCGTCTAACGGTTGGTCGCTTCGTCGTGCCAAGGGGCGGCCTCTTCACGGGCCGGCCTGCAGCCAGTTTTGCCCAGTAGCCGACCGGTGGGAGCGGCACTTCAAGGTCCAGGCATATTTTCCGAAGTCCAACGTCGGAAATCGCATAGCGTTTCGCCACCTTGGTAACCGGCTCGGTCCACACTTGCTCGTAAAGCTCCTCGCGATGAAAGTCAGTGTATTCGCAACCCATCTTCATACCCCGCAGACTCGAAAAACAAAAACAATGCGAAATGCATGGCGACTTAAGCCGCGATATCGCATCCCGACCGGGCGAAGAGCGTTGTACGGCCCGCACGCAGACAGTCTGACTGGGGAGCGGGCACGCTTGACTATGGTGAAGGTCCTACTGCGAGGCAGCAGGCTCGACCGCGGAGGCAACCTCCTCAAGTCGCTCAGCACAATCCCGCATTGCAGCAGAGAACCGCTCGGCGAGCGGGCACCTTAGGAACAACCCCATTTCCGGGACCAGCGGTGGCGGGAAAACGAACGTAGCTTCTAACGCCAGGCTAAAAGCCTCGCACGCTGAGAGCGTCCTGTACACGACCATGCCAAGAGCGGGTGAAAGCGGCAGCAGGTCGTTGGGCCTCCGTTCGTCTTCCCGCCATATTTGCATCGTAGAAAACGGCCGAAGATGCTTGGACACAAGGAAATCGCCGTCATCGGCGAACACGGTCTGAACGGCCGACCCATGATGCATAAGATTGTCTCGAATCGAGCGCAGGTCGGCGAAAAACTCCGCGAAACGCAGATAGACGTTCGCGAGCGGAACTGGGAGTCCGAAACGACTTTGCAGCGTCTCTAGCGTCGCGGGTTCGCCTCTGAACGTGACCATGTCATTGAAGCTGGATTTCAAAGGCTTCTTGTTGATGCTGGCATCAGTCAACTTGATGCTTGCCCACAGACGCGAGATTATTTCCTGCAGGAGGTCAAATACGCTTCGACAAACCGAGAAAAGATATTCAATCTCCGTCGTTATCATTCGCTTGATGCCGTCTCCAACCGCCTCTCTCGATGAATGCAACAACTGGACTTTCGAGAGTACGGCTGTAAGATTCAACAGGTCGTCGCTTATCCCCGAGAACCCTAGCAGGACCTCGGGGAACGCCGCGCGTTGCGCAACGAAGTCGAGAAAATGAAAGCGCAGGTCTCGTTCTGAGGCAGGGGACCGCGCGAAATACAGCATCTCCAGTGGCTCAACGATTTTGAGCTCGATAAAGCCGGTTCCCACCGGCGTCCATAATCGCCATCGTCCCTCATCAAAAAACAAACTCGAACTCAGGAAGCGGCCGTCGACACTCTTCATGTCGATATACGGAATCACCGAAAGATGCGAAGCGTCAACGGTCGTCATTGATTTCCTGGTGGCCTAATCGACAGGCTATGCGCCTAACTGAGGCTGGCCTATCCGATGACCATTTTCGCAAAAGTCAGGACACTCCGCGAGTCCATGGAACACTGCAGTTTTCCAATGGTTGAGTCCATGACTGCCCTGATGCGATGAAGCCGTGAAACGTAAGTACGTCGCAACCGCGTCCGCCCCGCCGATACCCGCCTCAGCCATCATCTGGAGTGAAGGCTTAACCGTTAAGAGAAGGTCGGTCACTTCAGGCTGCAATCGGCGATTCAGCTCAAGTTTCTCGAACTGGTACGTCAAACGCTCAAAGACGTCCTGCGCGAGTCTAGGTGTTTGAACGACCTCAAAGCTACAAACGAGAGCGCCGTCTTCGAGAGAACACTCCGCTCTGAAAAAGCGCTCATCCGGAATTTCGTAGAAGTATGCGTTCAGAAACCGCTCGTGGTCACCATCACCCCCGACTCCTTTCCCCTTCTTTTGGTTGCAAACTCCACAAGCAGGAATGAGGTTACGGCAGTACACCGCCAGAGCTTTATAGTCAGAGCGAGGAAGATGATGGTCAAGAGCCGTAACCGCCGCGAAGCCGCAAAACGGGCATCGTGGAACACTCGCTTGCAGCCGCTCCCTCAAACGCTTGAGGCGCCCGCCCTTTTGCGTGGAGTCGTACCCATCGTGGACTGCCTGTGCCAACTCGCGAGAGATGCCTTCCGGTTGCAACTCCGCTGAAGGATTCCCCAAGCGTCGGTCGTACGCCTCGTAGAGGGCAACGAATTCGGCCCTTTCTTCGTCCGATAGCGGCACAGCCACAGCACCCACCGGACTCAGCGCGGTGACGAGCTCTGCCATCGCACCAGCATTATCTGGCAAAGGAAGCTTCCACATCTTCGTTAGCCTTGCTGAGCCAGAACTGCCATTACATACGCGCGAGCCTGGACGCTGATGCCCCCTTCCGCGAAAAGCGCTTCAATCGCCGCAAGGTCTTTGGTTTGCAGCGCCAACTTGCGCAAGGTGTCGTTGAAGTCCGTGACCTGTGAGGTCAAGTTGAAAACGTTCGACGTGAGAAGTCCAATATTCTTGCCAAATGTCTCGCCGACCGGCCGCCGTAACACTGTTTGCGCTCCTTCACGGGAGATGACGTGAACGTGCGCAGCCATCGTTTCCTGCAGCACGACGGGCGAATGAGTCGCTACTACTGCGTATGCCTCTTGAGCGGATAAGACACAACGCAAAGAATGCATCAGGGCAGCGAGCAGAGGTGGATGGAGGTGAGTCTCGGGTTCGTCAAAGAGAACCAACGCTTGCTTTTCAACGTAGGCAACGAGATTACATACGGCATGTATAACTATCTTGTGCCCCGTACTCCAATCAATGAAAGCCTTCTCACAATCCGGGCTCAGGATTTTCTGTACCAACGTGTCACGCACATCGTTGAACGAAGGGTCCTCTAACACCGGCCGCAGCGCACTGTTAAGCAGCGAAAGCCGATTCAGGTCACGGATGCGAGCAATAATTCGGGAGAACTCGGTGGCTAGCGTGTTGGCCGATTTTAGAACGGTGACTTCCTGCCGGTCGCCAAGCGCCGTCTTGATTGTTCCAGCCTCCGGCTCGCTGCCAAGCTCTGCGTCGAGTTCCGACGCGATGTCCCGGAGTCCACAGAACACGAAACGCCCTGTGCCTTTAGCGATTTCTTGTGCAATCGTGCGACGCTCTCGCGAGGTCATGCCCGGAATCTGAAAATTATCGAACGCGCTGTATGAGACCGTGACCACTCGCGAAAAACCGAGGCCATCCGGCGTCAACGTCCCCAAATTGGTCATCCTGGACCGGCGCCGGTCTCGTCTCGACGCATGTGCAATTCGTGCGAGCCGGGACAGCAGTGTGCTCTTACCGGAACCGTTGCGGCCGATTATCACTGAGACGCGCCGAGGTAGCTCGGCGAAGCCTTGAGTAATTTTCTCCTCATATTCTCTTACATCGTCAACCGGCGGCGCATCAAAAGAGAACTCCATCGGAACATTCCAGCCGGGCATAGAAAACTGGAAGCTCGCATCAATACTCGGGAGTGCGCTGTAGTTCTGCGAGAGAACAATGGACGCCATCGAAAGGAAATTCGAGTTCAGGTCAATGTCCCGCAACACCGACTTATTCCAACCCTCCTCGGACTCCAGACCGGCCAACCCTGAGCTATCCTGGATGACGTCTCGGAGAGCCCCGAGGATGAAATCTCGGTCACTCTCTGGCATATCAGCCAACCGCTGATAGTAGTCCAACGACTGGCCAAGAGAAACAAAGTCGTCCGGCAAGGAATTAAACGGCCGGTCTAGCAACTGCTTCTCGCTTGGCTGTTGACCTCGACGCAGCACCTTCACATTGCCGATTGTTTCGAAGTTGCCACTTGCATTCACGTGGGACAGACTGTACGTGGTTTTGTAACCAAAATCGTCCCAACGATTATGGCTCAGCCGGAAGCTCCCTGATGGAAGTGGACCTGCCAATGACTCACGCGGGCCAACAACGAAAATTCTCGGCGAATCCATTTGTCTTTGTACCTTCCCTATTCAGCAGATTCGATACGAATGCCGGCGCGCAATCATCGTTACGACCTATCTTGCGAAGTGAAACAGATTGATGCACCCAAAATCGAGCGGCACTGTCAGGTACTAACCGATGCGAATAGCTCGTCCAGCGCGGCAAGCGATTGCGACAGTTGTGCTGCCAGTGCCTTAATGTGTCCAAGGGGCGTTCCGTATGTCTTGATGAGTTGCTTGCGGATTGCGTTCGCTTCGTCGCCGCTCGCGTGCGTGCCACCGAGCTTGCTACGCAAGCGTTGTACTTCAAAAAGAGGGGAACATATCTCTGCGAGCCGGTCATCATCTACCTCAAGCTGCTTAAGCAGTTCCGCTGCCCACTTTATCGGCCCCCATTTTGGGTCGCCGACACTGCCGCGGCGCCGAGCCGCCTTTTCAAGAAACCGCTTCTCTAGGCCTTCGGTTACGCACTTAGCAAGTGTTACGATTACCTCGTTCCAGCCCTTGATGGAAGACGTGAGCGGATAATGCAACTGGTCGAGAAGCTTTGATTCGCGAAAGGAAAACCAATCGGGTTTCGATTCGGACAGCATTCGCAGTGTTTCCTTGAGTTGGTCGAGAGGGTCTCGCTCATCATCGAACGTCCCCTGAAAGTCAGTCTTGAGCGAACGCTTCGAAATTGGCGCTTTTGGCTTTTCGTTGAACGACTTCCAATATAGCTGCTCATCGTATGGAAGGTCGCCCAGGTAACCTATCATCGTATGCACCTGCCCAGCATCGTTGAAGTCATACGTCCTCAGATGCCACGCGTTGCGGCATGTTATCGAACGAGATTCCAGTCGGTACTTGTCCGGGTCGGCCTTGTACTTGTCCAGCACCTCCGGCCGAAAGAACACCGGAGAAGTCTGGAACGGTAGCGTCAAATCCTTATCGAAATATGATGCAAGTGCAGCAGGGCCGCAGCTGACCTCGCCGACCCGGTGATTCTTGAAGTCCTGCGTGATGAAAGTTGCATACTGCTTGGCTTCCCGGCTCTTCGCGAATATTGCCTCACCGAATTCACGTGCATTCATCGGCGGGGGGAGAATTTGGCCACCACGGAAGTAGCTGGCTCGATTGCTATCCAGTCGATACTTCATCACGAGGCCGTTTTGTGCATCGACAAACTGCTTCTCGACTCCGCCGTCGAACCCGTGGAATTCCGCTGGGTGTACGTCAGAGTCAAACATCTGCAGCGTGCAAGTGTCCGTGGCTGCCATATGAAGGTCTAGTACCTTCCTGGAAATTGCAACAACGGTCGTTTTCAGACTGGCCGTTGACCCTTCCGAGATTTCTACTCGCGCGACGTCTTCCACGTCGCCTCGCTCGTCAAGCTTGCACCAGGCGCTGCGCTCATCCACCCAGTGAAGACCATGCGCATGAGTCAATTCCTGCGCGAGCTCATAATAGGTGTCGCCGCCGTGAAGAACGTCGAACGACCTGGCAAAAATTAGCTGTCTGGCCATAGCAAGCATCCCGCGCGTGCCCAGAGCACCCTTGTCATACTCGACGCGAGCCCCTTCGCCGCCGCCATAGACCGAGCCGCAACTTGGGCCGTCATACGGATTACCTTGCCAATTCGTGAAACCAGCCTTGTCGCGAAGCTTGATAGACGATTTTGGTACCAGTACCGAGTGAACGAAGACGGACCCCAAAGGGCCGAAGGCGCTCGCATACAAAATGGTTCTGTCTGCACGCCGCTCGCTGGCGAGGAGTTCGTAGAGGTCAACCTGCTCTTCCTTGCGACCAATGCCAACCCCGGTGTTGGGGTTCAATATGTCCACTAGCTTTTGATTGATGTTCGACATACCGGAGTCACGATGTCCTATCGTCGAAAATTGCTGGACACTCTGCCGGGAAAGCGCATCGGACGCAACACCTTCCGCACTTAGCTGAATGTCGCTCCATCAGCCACGGTGTACCCGTTACGAGTACACGACGACCACATCCGTGGCGCCCAGCATCAGGCTTCCTGGGAGCTGACGCCCTGTTGGCTGTCGAGCCGCACTGCGGAGTTCTCAAAAGTCGTGAGAATTCCAACTATCGCCGTGTGTCTGCCGCGCTAACTCATGCGTAGCCTTGCGCGTGCAGCTCCGCCCACCTCTCATTGTTTTCTTCCTTCAACCGGAAGAGCTCACGCGTATGCTGGGCACGATTGATTTTTTTCCTGATGCTCGGGCGGCGTTTGCTGGCGACCTCGCGACGCTCATCGCGTTTCCAGTAGAGCATCCGCTCCCGCAGAACCAGCATCGCTATGCGCGACTTGAGGGCCGTCACATCCTTGCCTGCTATCTCGCCCAGACGCATGTTCATCTGTATCTCCATAAGCGCGGACATGCAGTCGCCTGAGATATTGCGGGAGGGCACGCGGCGGCGCGTATCCACGGCGTGTCGCATCTGGCCGCGGCGCAAACGCGTACGCCACCTCGTCTTTTCCGATGGGGCCGGGCCCGACCCGGCAGGCAGGTGGTCGAGCTTCTTGATACGCAGGTCGGTGACGATGCTCATCGCGGTCGTTTCCAGAAGGGTCGCGCCCCCATTGTCGCCAAATATAACGCCTGGAGGAAGCCGACGGGACAATTGGTTTTGGAAGCAATGAGGGTGGACAGCGCGGATGCGGCGGCGAATTGGAGGCGGTGGGCGCAAGGGGCGCGTGTTGCTGACGCCACCTTGCGCGTTAATTATTCGCCGTCGTACTCGTAGTCGTCCATCACCATTTTGATGTGCTCCGGTGACGTAAGCCCGAGTTCCTTGATGAGCTTATATGCGGGAACGTCATAGTCGCGGCCCATGTCGCCCGCGACCGAGCCCTTCGCAAACGGGTCGCCAGCCGCGAACGCCGAGACCCAACCCGTCACGAAGCCAAGGCGATATTCAGGCGAATGACCGCTCATTTCTTCCGCGCTGGGTTGGTCCGCAACACTGCGCTGATTCGTCTCGCCATCAGCGTAGCCCCTATTGAAATCTGGCGAAAATGTATTCATCGTTTTTTCCTGCAGTGGTTAGTTGGGTTGAAATTCTTGCTACTGGCTGGCCTGTTTCCAGTTAAACACCTCCCCGTTCGACGTTCGCCTCTTTGAGCGGCTTGATATAAAACTTCAGTTATTCGACTCGTTGCCGTTACGCGATTCGTAGCAACGCAAATCAGCGCTCGGGTGGATACAGGTCGGCACCGGCTCGCCCAATGCGCTCCGGTAGACAGTAACTGACAGTGAAGGCGCCGCCCCAATGCGGCCAATGGTGTCGATAGCGCGCGAGCCACGTGACAAGCCCATCATCGTTTTCGTAACTGAAAAAATAGGCGTCAAGATGCCCATCACCACTCCCCGCACTCCAGCGTGCAGCATGTTCTTCGGGCGTAAGCCGCCATAGCTGGCCCAAAAGGTCGCACCCGTGATAGACGCAATCGAATTCGCCCACATCATGTCCGTTCTTGCGGGTGTGCGCCGACGCCAGCGCGAGACATCTTGCCTCGACAAGCGCACGGATTGCGGCGCGCAAGCGGTCTTTTTCGCGCGCCACCTTCAGCAGTCATCGGAGTTCACTGCGGCTCACGCACATGTCAAAAATTATCCGCGGCTGGCGGCCCTCGCCGTGCCCAGATAATGCACTGCCGGGCATACAGGGGTGTGTCTGCAGTGCTGTGAAAGAAGAGCCACACACCACCCTTGCCATCAGCTCGAGCGTTTCCGCTAGGTCCAGCTTCAAATAAGCCGTAAGCGTGTGCGCCAGCGCGCGCAGCGATTCGAAACGTTAGGTGCGAGCGGTGTGCCGGGCGGCAGCAGCACGACCCACAGATGCTCCAGAGCGATGAAGCGGGTCAAGCGGTCGGGCGCATCGAGCAGTTCAGGCAGCCGCGGCAGCACGTGATGGACCCGTCCGAGGTTCAACGCTCCGAGCACAATCGCATAGGCATCGGTCAGCGAGCGTTCGGACAATCGCAGATGGCCATAAACGATGACAACCAGCAGACGGATGGCGTCAAGCGCTAAATGGACCAGTTGACGGGTCGGCGCGGTTTCGCCACGCGCGGCGGGCACTTCCGCGAGGTAGCTATCGCGCGACGGCGCTGGCTCTGAATGCAGGATACGGTACGAAGACATTACGGTTCACCAGCTAGGCGCAAGACGGCCCCATCGTCCGGCTATGGTGTCCATAACGGGCGTGCGCCCACCGTGGCGGGCAATGACTTTGTAATCCCGGACCAGCAAGGGGCGCAGGTTAGGGAGATGATACTTGGTTTCGTTGGTTATAGGGTCAGGTGCAAGCACCCAACGGCGCCATTAAAGCAGACAGCCGTACCCTATGGAAGCCCCTCCCGCAAAATCTACGAATCGATGCGACGTGGATAGCAGGCCGCAAGCAAGCTAGAAGAATTCGACGGCCGGCGACAGGCGAGCGTGGCTCCCGTTCTGCCGGCGCGTGCGCATGCACAGCTGCACCGACGCCAACGTTTAAACGATGTCGCTTCATTGGCGATGGATACGCCGGCTCTCAAATCACAGTTGCACGACCGAAAGTTTGCAGTCACTCACATTGAGCGCAAAGTCGTTGACCTGCTGTCAATTCTGTTGGCAGACGTCACCAACGACGTCGCGGTTGCGGCACGGGACGCAGGGATGTCTGACGCCAGTTTCGTGCGCTTGCGCCGAGCGATAGACCGAGTTGCTTGCGCAAATCGCTGTCGGATTCAACACGAACAATTCGGAGGTGGGCGAAGTGCGACGCGACGGGCTTTACGCCCCAAAATGACCTCGCCGGGTCGCGTGGAGACCTTACGGGCTGGCGTGCGGCACAACGCTTGTCTCTCATCGGATATGTCATCGAGCCACTCGCGGTCGCTTTGTCAGACGTCCATCCGTGTGCTA
>NZ_JAQQEU010000120.1:0-13768 GCF_046026895.1 Paraburkholderia sediminicola | reverse complement strand
AAGCGATCTCCTGTTTGCCTTCGCAGTGCGCGGTGCAACGCCCGCGCTGCGAAGGCAAAAGTTCAATGACGCGCCATCGCCTCAATCCGTTCCCGCACTTTGCTCACCACCGGCGCCCAGTCGCCGACCTGCGGTTGCCGGATCAACTCGATCGAATCGTACCAGCCAGTCGGCTGCGACCCTTCGCCCCAGAACCACGCGGATACGTGATCGACCATCAGGCAGGTCGGCACGCCGAGCGCCCCCGCCAGATGCGCGGGCCCACTGTCGATCGTCACGAGCAGATCCATATTGACCAGCAAGGCGGCGACATCGTCAAAACCGAACTGAAAGTGACGGGTCATGTCGACGACGTCGAAGCCCTTGGCGCACCATCGCGCGACCGTCTCGCCACGCCCCGGCGATAACGCAAAAAAGCTCACGTTTGCCACGCTCAATAGCGGCTCGATTTGCTCGATGGGCACCGAGCGCCGTTTGTCGCGGATATGCTCCGGATTGCCGTTCCACACCAGACCAACTTTGAGATTGCCTCGCACAGCGGCGATTTGCGCGCCGACCTTCGCGCGCCACGTCTGCACGAGCGCCGGATCGGCTCGCAGATACGGCGCACCCCAGCCGGTGGCATCGACGATACCGAGCCGCAGCGGCAGGCTCATCAATCCGCAATGGAAATCGGGCCGCGTGTCCAGACTCGTTTCGAGCGTCAGGTCGGCGGGCAGCATCCGTTCGAATAGATGCCGCAACGGGCCGTCGTTAACCGAAGATCACCCGCCCGCCTTCGCGCCGCGCCCGCTCGGCCAGCAGCGGCAGAAAGCGCACCGCCCACAGGCAGTCGCCATTGCCCTGCTCGCCGTACACCACCAGCGTCCTGCCGGCCAGCGGCTCGCCCTGCCAACGCGCGCTGATCGCCGCGAGCGCCTGTTGGGCGTTGTTCAGATCGTCGGCCGTTGCGACGCGCGACTCATAATGCGCCCAACCGTCAGCGAAACGGCCCGCGCGGATTTCAAGTTCCGACAGATCGAACTGCGCGTACGCGTTGTTCGGCGAGATCGCCAATACCTGTCCGAGCAGCGCCTCGGCTTGCGCGAAACGCGCCTGCTCCTTGATGCACAGCGCCAGCTTGTGAAGCACCACCGGATTGCCCGGCACGACGCGTAACGCTTCGCGCAGCAAGCGCTCGGCGGAGGCGAAGTCGTCGCGCTCCTGCACGGCGGCGGCACGCCAGATCAGCGCGTTGGCGTCTTCGGCGTTGTGCGACAGCACCAGCGCGGTCGCGGAGTCGACCAGCGCCCAGTCGCGCACGACGAAGGCCGTTTGGGCAATCGTGGCGAGCAACGAGGGTTCGCATGCGGGATCGAGCTGATAGGCGCGCACCAGTGCGGCGAGCGCCTCGCGCTGACGGGTTTTGTCGCGACCGGCGTGCTGCAACAGGAGATGGCCGAACGCGAAGCAGTCGGCGGCGACGGCATCCGGCGCGGCGGCCCGCGCGCGTAGCGTGGCGAGCTGGTGATCTGCCAAACCCGCCACTGCGGCGTTCAACTCGGCCATGAAGACCACACCGCGTGCGCGGCGAGTCCGAGGACGTTCAACGAACGCGAGTTACGGCGCACTCGCAGCGATCTTCGGCGTAGTGACCGAGACATCGCCGCATTGCGCGCGATGGCGCAGCGCGTGGTCGATCAGCACCAGCGCGAGCATCGATTCGGCGATCGGCGTGGCGCGAATGCCAACGCACGGGTCATGCCGTCCGAACGTTTCGACGATGGCCGGTTGCCCCGCCTTGTCGATCGAACGGCGCGGCGTGCGGATGCTCGAAGTCGGCTTGATCGCGATCGACACCGTGATGTCCTGCCCGGTCGAAATGCCGCCGAGCACGCCACCCGCGTGATTGCCGACGAAGCCCTCGGGCGTCAATTCGTCGCCGTGCACGGAGCCGCGTTGCGCGACACTCGCGAAGCCCGCGCCGATCTCGACACCCTTCACCGCGTTGATGCCCATCATGGCGTGGGCGATGTCGGCGTCGAGCCGGTCGAACAGCGGCTCGCCGAAGCCGACCGGCACGCCGGAGGCCACGACGTTGATGCGCGCGCCGATCGAGTCGCCGTCTTTACGCAGCGCGTCCATGTACGCTTCGAGCTGCGGCACGATCCCGGCGTTCGGCGCAAAGAACGGATTTTCGCGCACCTGCGCCCAGTCGACGAACGGCACGTCAATCTCGCCGAGCGCGGCCATATAGCCGCGAATCTCGGTGCCGAACTTTTCGCGCAGCCACTTCTTCGCGACCGCGCCCGCCGCCACCGTGGGCGCGGTCAGGCGCGCCGACGACCGGCCGCCGCCGCGATAGTCGCGGATGCCGTATTTCTGCCAGTAGGTGTAGTCGGCGTGGCCCGGACGGAACGTGTCGGCGATGTTGCCGTAGTCCTTGCTGCGCTGATCGGTGTTGCGGATCAGCAGCGCGATCGGCGCGCCCGTGGTCTGGCCTTCGAACACGCCCGACAGGATCTCGACCTTGTCTTCTTCCTGACGCTGCGTGACGTGGCGCGACGTGCCGGGCTTGCGGCGGTCGAGTTCGAACTGGATGTCGGCTTCTTCGAGCGCCATGCCCGGCGGGCAGCCATCGATCACACAGCCGATAGCGGGGCCGTGCGATTCGCCGAAGGTCGTGACAGTGAAAAGCGTACCGAGCGTGTTGCCGGACATGGGCGTCGTCCAAAGAAATGCGGGGAAGGCACTATTATGCCAGCCCCATCGCGTGTGGAACGCGTTGCGCGGCGCGCGTGGCCAATCGGCTTGGGCCGATTGAGCCGTGGGCTTGCGAGAGTTCGCGCGGCCTGTCGGCATACCCGCTGCCATCGACAGGAATTTTCGCTTCAGCTGTAGGGCGCGCCGTCATATTGGCGTCGGCCGCGCTTTTCGTCCCAACTCGAGCCACCGTCTCGTCGACAACCTGCCGCATGGCGTCCCCATCCGCTACTTTCGCGCACCGCGCAACTCGGTGACGATCTGCTGCAACGTCTCGGGCGTGGCCAGCGCCGGGTCGATCGGCTCGCCCACCGCGAGACTCAGCCGGCTCATCACACCCTTGCGGATCGGCCGCGGCCAGCGCGCGTCGTCGGCACGGGAAAACACGCTGCCCCACAGGCCGCGCAGCGCCATGGGGATGACCGGCGCCGGCGTGCGCTTGACGATCTCGCTCACGCCGTGACGGAACGGATTCATCTCGCCGGTTGGGGTGAGCTTGCCTTCGGGGAAGACGCAAACCAGTTCACCGTGGGCCAGCGCCCGCGCGCAACGCTCGTAGGCTTGCGCGAGCAATTCGGCATCCTGATGCGCCGGCGCGATCGGAATTGCCTTCGCATGACGAAACACCCAGCCCGCGAACCGCGACTTGAAGATCTGGTGATCCATGACGAAACGGATCGGCCGCGGGCTCTCGGCCATGATCACGATCGCGTCGACGAAACTCACGTGGTTGCACACGAGCACGGCCGCGCCCTCCTCCGGAATCCGCTCCGCATGCACGAGGCGAATCCGGTAGAACGTATGCACCAGCACCCACGCGATGAAGCGCAGCAGAAACTCCGGCACCAGCGAATAGATGTAGGTCGCGACGGCGATGTTCAGCAGCGCGGTAACGAGGAAGATCGCCGGAATGCTGAAGCCGGCCGCGGTCAGGCCCATCGCCATCAGCGCCGAGACGATCATGAACAGCGAATTCAGAATGTTGTTCGCGGCGATGATGCGCGCCCGGTGGCTCGGCTGACTGCGGCTCTGGATCAGCGCATACAGCGGCACGCTGTAAAAGCCGCCGAACATCGCGAGCAGGAACAGATCGGCCAGCACGCGCCAGTGCGCGAGCCGCCCGAGAAACTCGCCGACGCTCAACAGGTGCCCCGCCGGCGGCAGCGCGTGGCTCGCGAAAAACAGATCGATCGCGAACACGCTCATGCCGATCGAGCCGAGCGGCACGAGACCGATTTCGATACGCCGCTTCGAGAGCTTTTCGCACAGCAGCGAACCAATACCGATGCCGATCGAGAAAGTGCCGAGCAGCACGGTCACGACATCCGGATTCGCGGACAGCACGTTCTTCGCGAAGCTGAAAAACGACGACAAGAACGTCGCGCCGACGAACCACAGCCAGGAAATACCCAGCAGGCTGAGAAACACGGTGCGGTTTTCGCGCGCCAACGCCAGGTTGCGCCACGTCTCGCTGAACGGATTCCAGTTGATGCGCAGATCGGGTTGCGGCGCGGCCGTGGCCGGCACGAAGCTCGACACGACGCGCCCCAGGAGCGCAATCGCGACGCAGGCGCCGGCCAGCACCACCGCGCCATGCTCGGCGAGACCCGCGCCCGCGCCGCCGACGATCGTGCCGATCAGGATCGCGACGAAGGTGCCCATCTCGACCATGCCGTTGCCGCCGACCAGTTCCGCCTGCGACAGATGCTGCGGCAAATACGAATATTTGACGGGGCCGAACACGGTCGAATGGACGCCCATCAGAAACGTGCACAGATACAGCAACGGCGCGCTATGCAACCAGAATCCGGCGCCGCCGACCAGCATCACGGCGATCTCGAAGCTCTTGACGAGCCGCGTGAGCACGGCCTTGTCGTACTTGTCGGCGATCTGGCCGGAAGTGGCCGAGAACAGCACGAACGGCAGGATGAAAATTGCCGAAATCAGGAACGCCGCGGTTTTCGGATCGACACCGGAAAAACGCGCCGCCTGATAGGTGACGAGCGACGTAAAGCCGATCTTGAACACATTGTCGTTCATCGCGCCGAGGAACTGCGTCCAGAAAAACGGCGCAAAACGGCGCTGGTTGAGCAACCGGAACTGGGATTCGTGCGCCGCTTGCGCACGGGCGGCGCGGCGGGCGGCAGGCAACGGACGATCGCTCATGAAGTTTGAAGAACGGGAGAAAGCGCCGTAAGCAGCGCGGGACGCAGGCTGTTCACCGCGCGGGACATCGCGCCGGCTCGTGATTCCAATGCGCGCATCGGCTATCGCCGCGGCGGGCTGCCCGCAGTGTCACCGGGCGCAAAAACGACGGACACAAAAAAAGCGCACGCTTTCGCGCGCGCCTTGTCTGCCTGCTCACGCTCATCGCGACACCTGCGAGCGCGGACGGTCAGTCACCGCGCATTAACGCACGGGTTGCTGGTCCTGCTGCTCTTCCGGCCAGTCGCGGATATAGGCCTTGAGCATGCGGTTTTCGAAACCCTGCTCTTCGACCACCGCCTTCGCCACGTCGTAGAACGAAATCACGCCCATCAGCGTGCGGCTTTCCATCACCGGCAAATAACGCACGTGATGTTCGAGCATCATGCGGCGGACTTCGTTGACGTCCGTTTCAGGCGTGCAAGTGAGCGGATGGTCGTCCATGACCTTGCGGATCGTGGAGGTGCCGACGCTGCCTCCGTTCTCGCTCAGCGTCAGAATGATTTCGCGGAACGTCAGCATGCCGACGAGATCGCCGTACTCCATCACGACCAGCGAGCCGATATCGTGCTCGGCCATCGTATTGACTGCGTCGTGCAGCGTGGTATCCGGTGTGACCGTGAAAAGGGTGTTGCCTTTGACTTTAAGAATGTCGCTGACTCGCATGATCTGTCTCCGTGATACCCGCTAAGCTGGCACTACATGAATGATTTTCGATCCTAGCGGAAAGGCCCATAAAAGGAAAGCGGCCCGCCCACCAAGGCCTGGCGGGCGCTCGCGATCTCGAATCCGGATCGCGCCGGGCACGCGTATCGGGAAAACCGCGCTTGCTGCGAGCCATGCCGGTGATACGATGGCCGCCACTTTCCCCTTTCGCGAGGGCCGCTCGTGGCCCCGCCGCCCACGATGTCCGCCAACCGTTTCGACACGCTTGCGCTGCATGCCGGCGCCGCTCCCGACCCCGCCACCGGCGCGCGCGCCACACCGATTTACCAGACCACCTCGTTTTCTTTCCGCGACTCGGACCACGCCGCGGCGCTCTTCAACATGGAGCGCGCCGGCCATGTCTACTCGCGCATCTCGAACCCGACGGTGGCCGTGTTCGAGGAACGCGTGGCCGCGCTCGAAAACGGCGCCGGCGCGATCGGCACCGCGAGCGGCCAGGCGGCCTTGCATCTGGCCATTGTCACGCTGATGGGCGCGGGCTCTCACATCGTCGCCTCCAGCGCGCTGTACGGCGGCTCGCACAACCTGCTGCACTACACGTTGAAGCGCTTCGGCATCGAGACGACCTTCGTCAAACCCGGCGACCTCGACGCGTGGCGCGCCGCGCTGCGGCCGAATACGCGGCTGCTGTTCGGCGAGACGCTCGGCAACCCCGGACTCGACGTGCTCGATCTCGCCGCCGTCGCGCAGATCGCGCATGAGCACCGTGTACCGCTGCTGGTCGACTCGACCTTCACGACGCCCTACCTGCTCAGACCGTTCGAGCATGGCGCCGACTTCGTGTATCACTCGGCCACCAAGTTCCTGGGCGGCCACGGCACGACGATCGGCGGCGTGCTGGTGGACGGCGGCACGTTCGACTTCGATGCGTCCGGCCGCTTTCCCGAATTCACCGAGCCGTATGAGGGCTTTCACGACATGGTGTTCAGCGAGGAAAGCACCGTCGCGCCGTTCCTGCTGCGCGCGCGCCGCGAAGGCCTGCGCGATTTCGGCGCTTGTCTGCATCCGCAGGCCGCATGGCAACTGCTGCAAGGCATCGAGACATTGCCTTTGCGCATGGAGCGGCACGTCGCCAACACGCGCCGCGTGGTCGAGTTTCTTGTCAGTCATGACGCGGTCGAAACGGTCGCCTATCCGGAGCTGCCGACGCATCCCGACCACGCGCTCGCACAGCGTCTGCTGCCGCGCGGCGCGGGCGCGGTGTTCAGCTTCAATCTGCGTGGCGACCGCGCCGCCGGCCGCAGTTTCATCGAAGCGTTGTCGCTGTTCTCGCACCTCGCGAATGTCGGCGACGCGCGCTCGCTGGTGATCCATCCCGCATCGACCACGCACTTCCGCATGGATGCGGACGCACTCGCCGCCGCCGGGATCACTGAAGGCACGATTCGCCTGTCGATCGGCCTCGAAGATCCCGACGATCTGATCGACGACCTCAAAGGCGCGCTGAAGGCCGCGCAAAAATCGGCCGGCGCGGCCGCGACGCGTAGCGGCGCAGCGAAGGCGTCCAACGCCGCAGCCCCAGCCCCAGCCGCGAAAACCAGCGTGCCCGGACAATCCGGCGCCGCAGTGCAATCCCGCCCGGAGTCCACATGATCCTCACCGTCCAAGGCAAACCCGCCTACGCGTACACCGGCGGCAAGCCCTTCGACACCGGTCTGCCGACCGCGGTCTTGATCCACGGCGCCGAGCACGACCACAGTGTGTGGGCATTGCAAAGCCGTTACTTCGCGCACCATGGCTTCGGCGTGCTGGCGGTGGATCTGCCCGGCCATTGCCGCAGCGGTGGCCCGGCGCTGACCACCATAACGGCGATGGCCGACTGGCTCGCCGCCCTGCTCGACGCCGCCGGCGTGCAGCGCGCCTTCGTGGCCGGCCACAGCATGGGCTCGCTCGTCGCGCTCGACTTCGCCAGCCGCTACCCGCAGCGCGCGACGCATCTCGCGCTACTCGCCACCGCGATGCCGATGGCGGTGTCCGACGCGTTGCTCGACGCCGCGCTGCATCGCGAGCCGGATGCGATCGGCATGGTCAACCAATGGTCGCATTCGACGCTCGCCGCCAAGCCTTCCTGCCCAGGCCCGGGCTTCTGGCTGCACGGCATGAACCAGCGGCTGATGGAACGGGTCGCGGCGCGCGGCGAGCCGCAGTTGTTCCACACCGACTTCACCGCGTGCAACACCTACGCGGACGGCCTCGCGCGTGCCGCGCAGGTGCGCTGCGCGACCCGGCTGATCGTCGGCCGGCGCGATGCGATGACGCCGCCGCGCGCGGCCAAAGCGCTCGCCGACGCGCTGGCGCAAGCGGGCGCGCCAGTCGACACCGTCACGCTCGAAGCGGGCCACTCATTGATGACCGAGCAGCCCGACGCCACGCTCGACGCACTGTTCAGTTTCGCGTCGAGGCCGCCTCGCGAAGCGTGATAGCCGTCGCCCGATTGCGCCGCGAGTGACCCACGCGAATGAGCAGGATAAGCGCGCTGAACGAGCCGCGCCATCGTCCGAATGGCCAGGTTGCGCGCGGAGTCCGATAGCCGGACAATGGTTCAGGCCCATCCTTTGGCGAACGCGTGCGAGACATGCCGGCACGTGGCGCAGCAAGCGGGAACAATGGGCATGACGGCGAGGAAGCGTCCACATCGGAGGCCATCATGGCTCATACCGCGCATACCGATCACTTCGCGAGCTTCGCGGAGTTCTATCCGTACTATTTGAGCGAGCATCGCAACCTGGTCTCGCGGCGGCTGCATTTCGTAGGATCGCTCGGCGTGATCGGCTGTCTCGCGATGGCGCTGGCCACCGGTGACTGGCTATGGCTGCCGGCGGCCGTGATCTGCGGCTACGGTTTCGCATGGGTGGGGCACTTCTTCTTCGAGAAGAACCGGCCCGCGACCTTCCGCCATCCGCTTTATAGCCTGATGGGCGACTGGGTGATGTTCAGGGACATCTGCGTCGGCAGGATTTCGCTGTAGTTTTGAATGGTCGCGCATCGTGCCGCGACCGTCTTGCCGTCAGCGCACACGCATGTCATGGCAGACCGATGGGTCGCGGGACCCGACAGTCCGCCCCGCTAAGCCCGCCACGCAAACCACCCTTCGCCGCCCCACTTCTCGTCAAGCCGCCTGATGCGGCATTGAAGGCGCGGTGCGCTCGCTCGCTCCGGCATCTGCCGCTTTGGCCGACGCGCGCGCCGCCAGCAGCGCGGCGAGCGTCACCTTCAGCTTGTCGTTCTCGAGCGACGCCAACAGCGTGCCGCCGTCCACGCGCGTGGACTTCAGTTCGAGCTGATACGCGAGTTCCGCGCGATCGATCACGAACAGGTCGAACAGGCGCTCGACCGTGATCTGCGCCGGGTTCGCCAGCAACAGGAAATGTGTGACGGCGCTGTCCTCCTCCAGCCGCGCGATCCAGTCGATCTCCTCGAGCCGCTGCAGCAGGTAGAGCGTGATGTCCATGTCGCGACGAAGCATTCGCGCGAGCTCGGGCACCGTATAACCGCGCCCGCCCGCGTCGCGTGCTTCCGAGAGCCGCGCAAGCAGTTCGAGCGAGTCGAACAGATTGCTGCCGTCGAACGTGGGCCGGTGAAACTGGCCGATGCGAATCGCCGGCAACGCGGACGCGATCATGGCGCCCGCGAGCGTGATGAACCAGCACAGGTACATCCACACCAGGAACAGCGGCACCGCGGCGAACGCGCCATACACCGCGGTGTAGGTCGGAATGCGGCGCACGTAATAGCCGAAGCCGCGCTTGGCGAGCTCGAACGCAATCGCGGCGGTGACCCCGCCGATCACCGCGTCGCGCCACTCCACGCGGCAGTTCGGCAGATACACATAGAGAATCGTGAACGCGAGCGCCGTCAACGGCAGCGCGGCGCCGGTGAGCGCCCACTCGATCACCGGCGTGATGCGCTGGGCCGCCGTGAAGGTCATCGACTGCGTGAACAGATACGATGAGATGGACAGGCTCACGCCGATCAGAATCGGGCCGAGCGTGATGATCGCCCAGTAGACCAGAATGCGCTGCGCGATCGGCCGCGCCTTGCGCACCCGCCAGATCACGTTGAACGCGGATTCGACGGTCATCATGGTCATCACCGCCGTGACGAACAGCAGGATCATGCCGATCGTGGTCAGCCCTTTCGCCTTGGACGCGAACTGGTTCAGATACTTGAAAATCTGACTGTTCAGTTGCGCCGGCATCAGGTGGTCGGCGAGAAAAAGCTGCAGCGACTCCTGGAACGAACTGAAAATCGGAAACGCGGTGAACAACGCGAACGCAACCGTGGCAAGCGGCACGAGCGCCAGCATCGCCGTGAACGTGAGGCTGCCCGCCACCTGCGGAATACGGTCTTCGCTGATGCGCTGCGCGGCAAACCGCGCGAGTCGTTTGAGCGTATCGAGATCGAAACGCACCTTGGACAACAAACCTACCTCCTGGCTTCGTGAACCGGTGCCGCTGGACCGCGCGCGTGACCTGGCCGGATGGCCATGGGTGGCCTGTGCAGCGGACCCAGCCCCTATAATACCCGTTCACCGATGAGGCCTATGAAAGACATTCTCGTGCTCTATTACAGCCGTCACGGCGCCACTCGCGAACTCGCGCTGGCGATCGCGCACGGCGTCGACAGCGTTCCCGGCATGCAGGCGCGCGTGCGCACCGTGCCGGCGGTCTCCACCGTCTGCGAGGCGGCCCAGCCGGAGATTCCCGACGAAGGTCCGCCCTACGTCGAGCTGCGCGACCTCGAGGAATGCGCCGGCCTCGCGCTCGGCTCGCCCACCCGGTTCGGCAACATGGCTGCCGCGCTCAAGTACTTTCTCGACGGCACCACGCCTCAGTGGCTGTCCGGCGCGCTGTCCGGCAAACCGGCCTGCGTGTTCACGTCCACCGGCAGTCTGCACGGCGGCCAGGAAACCACGCTGATCTCCATGATGCTGCCGCTGCTCCATCACGGCATGCTGATCGTCGGCATCCCTTATACGGAAAGTGCGTTGAGCACCACGCAAACCGGCGGCACGCCTTACGGCGCGTCGCATTTCGCCCGCGCGGGCTCGGCCGCACACGGCATCTCCGCCGACGAAAAGACCCTCGCCATCGCGCTCGGCGCACGGGTCGCGCGCACGGCGGCGTCGATGAGCGAAAGGCCATGACCACGCCAACGGGCAAACCGGCCGCCACGCCGGATGCGCGGAGCGCGACGGCCGCGTCGCCGTACGCAAACGCACCGGCCGCCTCGCTCACGGCGCCACCCGTGCAGCCTGAAGCCGCCGCCGCGTTCGGCGCAACCGCCACGCTGCTCGCGCTGATCGTGCTATCCATCGCGTGGGAATGGTGGCTCGCGCCGTTGCGCCCCGGCGGCTCGGCCCTCGTGCTCAAGGCGGTGCCGCTGCTGCTCGCGTTGCCGGGCGTGTGGCGGCGCCGGCTCTACACGCTGCAATGGGCGTCGATGCTGATCCTGCTGTACTTTGCGGAAGGCGTCGTGCGCGGCTGGAGCGATCATGGACTGAGCGCCCGTCTCGGCTGGCTGCAAGCCGCGCTCGCGGTGATCTTCTTTACCTGCACGCTGGCCTACGTCGCGCCGTTCAAGCGCGCGGCGAAGCGCGCCGCGAAAGAAGCCGCCAGACAAACAGCCGAACCGAACCCCTGACACCCTGCCTACCCGACCTTCCCGCCCGTCCACGCCGACCGACCGCTATGACCCGAACTGCTTTCCTCGCCGCCTGCCGTGACGCCATTGGCGCAACCCAGGTATTGACCGACCCGCACGACACCGCCCCGTATCTCACCGACTGGCGCCGCCGCTACACCGGCGCGGCCTGCGCGGTGCTGTGCCCGGCTACGCCCGCTGAAGTCGCGGCGCTCGTGCGGCTCGCGTTCGAGCATCGCATCGCGCTCGTGCCGCAGGGCGGCAACACGGGTCTCGCTGGCGGCGCCACGCCCGACGAGAGCGGCGCGCAAGCAGTCATCAGCTTGCGGCGGCTGAATCGGATACGCGACATCGATCCGCACAACAACACGATCACCGTCGAGGCGGGCGTCATCCTCGCCGACGTGCAGCGGCACGCCGAGGCGGCCGGCCGTCTGTTCCCGCTGAGCCTCGCCGCCGAAGGCAGTTGCACGATCGGCGGCAATCTCGCCACCAATGCGGGCGGCACCGGCGTCCTGCGCTACGGCAATACGCGCGAGCTGTGCCTGGGTCTCGAAGTGGTGACACCGCAAGGCGAGCTGTGGGACGGCCTGCGGGGGCTGCGCAAGGACAACACCGGCTACGATCTGCGCGATCTGTTCATCGGCGCGGAAGGCACGCTCGGCATCATCACCGCGGCCGTGCTCAAGCTGCATCCGCAGCCAGCCGCGCGCGTCACGGCGCTCGCCGCGCTCGCTTCGCCGCATGCGGCGCTCGACTTCCTGTCGCTCACGCAGCGCATCGCCGGACCGCTTCTGACCGGCTTCGAACTGATGTCGGACTTCTGTCTGCGGCTCGTCGGCCGGCATTTCGAGCAGATGCGCTATCCGTTCGCCGAGCCGCATGCGCAAGTCGTGCTGCTGGAGTTGTCGGACAGCGAAAGCGAGCAACACGCGCGTGCGCTGTTCGAGCATCTGATGGAAACGGCGCTCGAAGAAGGTCTCGTGCAGGACGCCGTAGTCGCGGAAAACCTCGCGCAGTCGCGCGCGTTCTGGAATCTGCGCGAACATATTCCGCTCGCCCAAGCCGAGGAAGGTCTGAACATCAAGCACGACATCGCGGTGCCGATCTCGCGCATCGGCCACTTCATCGAGACGACCGACGCGGCGATCGCGCAGGCGGCGCCGGGCGCGCGCATGGTGACGTTCGGCCATCTCGGCGACGGCAACCTGCACTACAACGTGCAGGCGCCCGAAGGCGTCGACGCGACGACGTTTCTGCAGCAGTACCAGGCGCCGATCAACCAGATCGTCTACGACAGCGTGCACCAGCATCGCGGCAGTATCAGCGCGGAACACGGGCTCGGCCAGCTGAAAGTCGACGAGGCCGCGCACTACAAGCAGGACGTCGAGCTGCAACTGATGCGCGCGGTCAAACACGCGCTCGATCCGCTGAACCTGATGAACCCGGGCAAGGTGCTACGCTAGGAATTGAAGCCCGCCGCCCACGCGGGGACTTTTGCAGGAGCCGTGGCCGTGAAGATTCGAGTGCTGTCCGATCTGCATCTGGAAAACGACGAGCCCGAGCTGATTCCGCATGCGCACGCGGATCTGATCGTGCTGGCCGGCGACATCCACAATCACGCGGCCGGGCCGCGCTGGGCCGCGCAGACCTTCGACGGCGTCGTGCCGGTGGTCTACGTGCCCGGCAATCACGAGTACTACGACGGCGAGTTCGGCGCGCTCGAAAGCGCGCTTTACGACGCGGCTGCGCAGGTCGACAACGTGCATGTGCTGAACAATGCGGCGCTGGTCGATCCGCAAGGCCGCTGGCGCGTGCTGGGCACCACCTTGTGGACCGACTTCGCTTTGTACGGCGCGGACCCCGACACGCTCGCCGCCTCGTTCGACGCGGCACGCAAGGTCATGCTCGACTTTCGCGGGCCGATCCAGATTAACTGGCCGCACGACACCCACGACGCCACGCGCGACTTCACGCCCGACGACTCGCTCGCGCTGCACGCCCGGGCGCGCGCGTGGCTCGAAGGCGAGCTTGCCAGACCGTTCGGCGGCAAGACGATCGTGGTCACGCATCACGCGCCGCATCGGCTGAGTCTGGCCGAGCGCTACGCGCACGACCGGGCGTCGGCCGGCTTTGTCAATCATTTGCCGGAGCTGGTGCGCGCGCCGGTCGCGCTGTGGATTCACGGCCATACGCACACGTCGTTCGACTACAGCGTGAACGGCACGCGCGTGGTCTGCAATCCGCGCGGCTATTTCGACCGGCGCACCGGGCAGTGGGAAAATCCGCAATTCGCGTGGGACAGGGTCGTCGAGATTTAGTGCGTCGGTAGTGCGGCCTTGGGGCCGGACTGGATAGCGCGGCTGGAGCGGACGCATTACGCTGTCGTCGGCGGCTGTGTGTTGGTGGCTGTGCTGGTGCTGGTGCTGGTGCTGGTGCTGGTGCTGGTGCT
>NZ_JAQQEU010000119.1:0-14192 GCF_046026895.1 Paraburkholderia sediminicola | reverse complement strand
CTCCATGTGTTGCCCACCGGCTTCCATCGAATCCGCCATTACGGGTTGCTCGCCAACCCGGTGCGCCGCGCAAACCTGACGAAGATTCGCACGTTGCTCGGCGTTGCGCCCAACCTCTGCCCGTCACCGCACGACGCAGTCGTCGTTGATCGACCGACCTTCATCTGTCGCCATTGCGGCGCGCCGATGCTCGTCATCGATATTCTGACGCGCACCGTACCGATTCGCGCGCCACCAAAGGCACTCCAGCGATGAGCGCTTCTCTTCGATCTGCAGCTCAACCGTCGGCTTTGCGTCAGCGCGGCCGACGAGCGGACGGTTGTGCCTTCGGTGTAATACACCGTCCGGTGGCCTTGCTCCAAGCTCAGATTCGCATGCAAGGTCGTCTCTATTGCTGCATCCATCCTCTTCAGGCGCTTCGCATCCCCCGCCGTCGATACGAAACACAGACCGGCCAGATTGATCAATCGCCATAGCGAAGAGGCTGGCCGTATCGGACCACTCCGCGGTTTCCTTCCTCGAGGTTTATTCAACGCCTGCCCGGACGCGTTGACGTTCGTTCCCAAGCCTGTGCGCGAGGCAGGCATCGAACAAACCTAAACGGCTTCGGCCGAGCGAATCGGGCAGCACTCAGCCATGTGCGGCCAGCGGCCAGCCCTCCCGCGCTGGTGCGCGAATGTCTGTTCTGGCCAAGGCGGCGGGCCCCCCAATGTGGCTGAAGATATCGACGTATTGACGGTTCATGACAGATACAGGCGTGGAATGTCATTGAAAAGTTGCCTATAACCTCAACATCGTCGAACCGGAAAGTTTAAAAAAGCGCAACTCGAACCCTGAGAAGCCCATTCGCGTGTGCGCTTTGTGATGAAGCGCATTACAGAAGGTTCTAATGCAAGGTAGAGCGGCTGTGTAGCGCAGAAGCATCGTGGTCTGATCGACATTAATTTCTTCACTCGCCCGCACAGCAGGAGTAGCCGACTGTGACTGACCCGGTGCAATCAACATTAACGTCCAGCGAAACCACCTTTACCTCTGGCTAATAAACATGGGCGACATGGATCGGTACTTTCGGCGAGGCTCGACGCCGGCGGCGCTTCTAGCAAGCGCTGCCGCCCATGCTGACGCACGGCCGAGTGAGAGCGCCGCTGCAAATAGGGGATCAGCATGAATTATCGGATTGATACCCAAAATAGAAAAAAGCGGCTTTTTTAGTCCAGATCGGGTATTCGCTCTTTGGAGCGTCTCGGGCAGGGCGACGAGGTAGTCGGCACCAACGGACCTCTACCAAGGAAAGTGGGCATTACTTGCACCAAGAATTAGATGGTGCCCCCGAAGCGAAGGGTATTGAGCGACTTCGCCACCCACGCCCAGCCTCGATGACTCCCGATGTGAGCCATGAGCCCAGCCTGCTGGCCCACGCTGACGTGGTGGACGCCCAAATTGCGCAGGCAAAAGCAAGACGCTGGAAGCAACAGTGACCGCCGGCTGCATCCGGATCGGGACCTTGCGCGTATAACAAATGCAGAGGGGGGAAGGTCGATGTCGGGTTGGCGATTCGTACCGGTGGTAGCCGCGCTTGTCATGCTCTCGGGCGAGAGTTGGGCGAAGCCGTATGTACCCGAAAGCGACGGAGTGGTGCTCGAACACCTCCCGGAAAAAAACGACCCGGCGCTTGCGCAACTGAAGCGCATGCGCGCGACGCTGATGATGAACCCGCGCGATCTCAACCTCGCAGTGTCCGTCGTGCGTCGCGCTCTCGAAGCGGGGAGGAGGCTGGGCGATCCGCGCTTCTTCGGCCAGGCGCAGGCGGCGCTGGCACCGTGGTGGAGCGCAGAGGATGTGCCGCCCACCGCGTTATTGCTTCGCGCGACGCTCAAGCAAAGCCAGCATGATTTCGAAGGCTCGCTTGCCGATCTGGATCGGTTACTGGCCGCGGATCCGGCGCTCGCGCAGGCGCGGCTGACGCGCGCCACAGTGCTCAGCGTGCGCGGGCGCTACGCGGATGCACGGCATGATTGCGAGCAACTGAAGGGATACGTTGCGCCCATCGTCGTCATCGGGTGCGATGCGACACCGGCGAGCCTGACCGGCAACGCAGCCGGCGCATACGGGGCGCTCGTGCAGGTGCTTGCGCAAGGTGCCGGCAATCTGGAGTTGCGCGAGTGGGCGTTGACGCTCGCCGCGGAAATTTCCGCTCGCCGCGGCGACTTCGCTGCAGCCGAGCGACATTTCCGCGACGCACTTGCGCTCGACCCGCACGACGCTTATCTGCGGGGGGCGTACGCCGATTTTCTGCTGGATCGCGGTCGTCCGCGAGAGTTGCTGCCGCTTTTGCGTGACGCTACGAAAAACGACATGCTACTGCTTCGTTTAGTGCTGGCCGAGCAACAGCTACCGGAATTGCACGGGTCATTCGCTGCGCACCGTGAGGATCTCTGGGCGCGCTTCGACGCCGCGCGTCGTCGCGGGGATAGCGTGCATCGCAGGGAGGAGGCGCGCTTTCGTCTCACTGTGGAACATGACGCCAAAGCGGCACTCATTCTCGCGCGCGAAAACTGGTTGGTCCAGCGCGAGCCGTCAGACCTGCGGATTCTGATCGAAGCCGCGCGTGCGGCCGGCGACGCTGATGCCCTGAAGATCGCATCCGATTGGGTCGCCGCAATGCATCTCGAAGATACGGCGATCGTCACGCTCCTGCAGGTGCGGCAATGAGACGCGTCCTGCTCGCCTTTGTGCTTGCGTTGCTGATGGCGCCCGCGTTTGCGCATAAGGCAAGCGACGCCTACCTCACGCTGGAGCGCAGCGGGCAAGCGCTGCGCGGTCAGTGGGATATCGCGCTACGCGATCTCGACAACGCGCTTGGGCTCGATGAGAACGGCGACGGAGACATCACGTGGGGTGAAGTACGTGCCCGAAAGCGCGATATCGCGGCGTATGCGCTTGCACATCTCCAGGTGTCCTCCGCCGGCAAGCTTTGTGCGCTCGAACCGACCGGGCAACTGATCGACTCGCACACCGATGGCACCTACGCGGTGCTGACGTTCACCGGACAATGTCCGCGGGCGAGCCCAACACTTTCTATCGATTACCGGCTGTTCGAAGGCCTTGATCCACAGCATCGGGGCCTTCTCAACTTCGTCGAGAACGGCCATAGCCGAAGCGTCGTATTTAGCGCTGACGCGCCGCACCGCATTGTCGGCACCGATACCGGCGGCCCGTTGACACAGTTCGCGATGTATCTGAACGAAGGCGTCTGGCACATCTGGACCGGATACGATCACATCCTGTTCCTGCTCTCGCTGCTGCTGCCTGCGGTGCTGATTCGTGAGGGGCATGCATGGCAGCCGGGCGCATCGTTTCGCCGGGCCTTCATCGATGTCACCAAGGTTGTGACCGCGTTTACGGTGGCGCACTCGATCACACTCACGCTCGCGGCGCTATCGATCGTCGTGCTGCCTTCGCGGCTCGTTGAATCGGGTATCGCCTTGTCGGTAGTGCTGGCGGCGCTGAATAACCTGTTTCCGCTGATGGCGAACGGACGCTGGATGGCGGCGTTCGGCTTCGGGCTGCTGCACGGATTGGGCTTCGCAGGTGCGCTGCACGACCTCGGCTTGCCGGCCGGTTCGCTTGCGCTGTCGCTCGCCGGATTCAATCTTGGCGTCGAAGCAGGGCAACTCGCCATCGTATTCGTTTATCTGCCACTGGGGTTCTCGTTGCGGGCAACCTGGGCATACCGGCGCGTGGTACTTGCCGGCGGCTCAGCGGTGACCGCGACCATCGCCATGATCTGGCTAGTCGAGCGCGCACTTAACGTCGCCATATTTGGCTCGTTGGCCGCCCGTTTATAACCTGAAGGAGAACATCATGACATCTATTGCCCGCATCATGGGGGCCGTCGCGCTTTGCGCCGCGGCGCTTTGGAGCAGTGGAACACTCGCTGCCAGTCACCGCGAGGCACCCCTGATTGCGAACGACCCGACCGCCGACAACACCGACTTTTACATGTTCCGGAGTTGGACAAATCCTAACAACGTCGTTTTTATTCTGAACGTGATCCCCATGCAGGACCCTGGCGCTGGACCGAATTATTTCAATTTCGGCGATGACGTGATTTATCGCATCAACGTCGACACCAATGGCAACGGCAAGGCCGACGACCTGGTCTACGAAATCCGCTTCAAGACCGAATTGCGCGGGCCCCTGGCGAACCAACAGCTGCCGCTGTCATACGCCGCACTGCCGCCGATCACTGCGCTCGACGGACCGGGCTCGGACGGCCTGATCCTGCGCCAGAGCTACACGGTGACGCAAGTGCGTCACGGCGAGCGCACCCACCTGGGTGCCCAGACGATGTTCGCGGTCCCGTCCAACGTGGGACCGCTAACGATGCCCAATTACGAGGCGCTGGCCGCACAGGGTATCTACTTGCTGGCGAACGGCGGCAAGGTCTTCGCCGGCCAGCGCGGTGAGACGTTCTACATCGACCTGGGCGCAGTGTTCGACACGGTGAATCTTCGCCGCACGCCACCTGTGTTGACGGCGGCGGAGGATGCCAACGATCACGTGAATCCTTTTGGCAACGACACATTCTCCGGCTTCAACATCAGCACTATTGCGATCGAAGTCCCAATCAGCACGGTGACGTCCAAACCCAATGCCGTAATCGGCGCCTATGTGTCCACAATGCGTCATGAGGGCCGCGGGATGGGCGACGGTGAGGACAACGCCGGACCTTGGGTGCAGGTGTCCCGCATGGGCAATCCACTCGTCAACGAACTGGTCATTGGGACCGATACGAAAGATAAATGGAACATGACCAATCCGGCCAACGAAGCGCAATTCCTGGGTTTCTATCTCAACTCCAGGCTGGCGACCGCACTCAACCTCCGGTTCGGCTTGACGATTCCGACGACCAACCGGACCGATTTGGTAAACGTGCTTCTCAAGTATCCATCCCAACCGCAGACTGGGACGTGCGGCGCACGCGATTGCTCGGAACTTCTGCGGCTTAATCTGGGTGTTTCTCCGACACCACCTGCGCAGCAGCGTCGCCTCGGCGTTCTTGCCGGGGACAACGCCGGCTGGCCCAATGGGCGGCGCCCGAACGACGACGTGACCGATATCGCACTGCGGGTCGTTGCGGGCCGGCTAACGGGGGCGCCGACGGGTAACCTGTTGCTGGGTGATGGCGTGAACTTCAACATCGGTGCCGAAGGCAGCAGCTTGACCGCGAACGGCATCTACACCGTATTCCCCTACCTGCCGACACCGCACGACGGGAGAAATCGCCGCCACATCGACTGCGGTGAAGCGGGTGCCAATCCCTGCTGAATGGCAATTGAGGTTCGCCGCGACTCGGCATAAGGTGTTCGCGGCGGTTACCAGTTGCACCAAATCGTCTTCAGCAACCGGCTGCTGACCGCAACGAGCGATTACCTAAACGTTGTAGTGGAACGCTGCTCACCGACGAATGTCTGTACATAGACAAGCAAACAATAGCCATTTGAAGAGTCGTAGAGCCCTTCAGCGGTTCGCCATTGACGGACTGAGCCATACACGAATTTCCAAATGCTCTGGTTGATGCTCGAGCTGCGTGCATCAAGATCATTTCTGCGTTTTCCACACAGCCCGGGTCGGGTGCTGTCCGACGAGCAAGTATCACCGGTGCGGGTACGCCGGCTCATCGTCGGACCGGGGTCGGCCAGTTTCCGCCATTCGCAACCGTCCGCTATCGAGCCGACATTGATGCGGGAAAACGGTTCTGGCTAGGCTGCGCTTCGTGCACTAGTCTTTTGCATACAGAGTACGCGCTTCACTTCCACAAGCCGCTCTTGTGCGGTGCTCATCGAGCCTATCGCCAGGCGCCGCCGGCTCCGACTAGCGGTCGTCATTCGCGACGGCGGAACAGCCATTAAAAGCGGCCCACGCCCAGGAATTGGAACTCGACACGCGGTCACGCGCAGAGGCCATAGATCCAGCATCACCATTTCGGGCCGGGAAGGGCGACCGATGGACGGAACAGCGCTGAACTCAGCGGTTGGAGATACTGCTATGAACGGTAAAGCTCTCGTTATCAGAGTATTGTTTCTGGTTGGATTATTCTGCCCCGCGTCGCCTGCATTTTCTCAGTCATCTCCCCCGACCTCCGAGACAGCAAAACAAACAGAAGCGCTGGTCGACAAAGCCGCGGCGTTGATCGAAAGTAAAGGCAAGGTCGCGTTTTCGGAGTTCAGAATCAAAGGCAGCGAGTGGTTCCACGGCGACACCTATCTGTTCGTTTACGATCTGAAGGAAAATGTCTTGTTGAATCCGGCCTTCCCCGCCCGTGAGGGAACCAACGTCAGCGGTCAGAAAGATACCAACGGCAAGCCGTTTCATGACGCCATGATCCAGACGGTTGAAACCAAGGGATCGGGCTGGGTTGACTACATGTTCCTGAGACCAGGGCAGACTCAGCCATCGCATAAATGGACCTATGTGAAGGCAGTCAAGATCGACGGAGTTCCAGGCCTGGTGGGTTCGGGCTTCTATTCGGAGTAGGTTCGGGCTAGCCTCGTTTGACCGCCGCGCGACCATGGCTGAACCCGTTTTGGCAACTGGTGTTGAACGACCGCTTTCGGCTTTCGAATTTCACAGCTTGTAATTCCGCTTCGGGTCGGTCAGTGCCAATCGCTGTTTCGCCGTGCGGGGACATGTGTATGCAAATTGCATCAGACACCGATCGGCCGTTTCGCGCATCAGCGGTCGCGCAACTGTTCGGAAATGTTGTGGCCGCACCCGGACGCCGGCGCCGTGTTTCCCGGGCCTGCGTCAGGAATCCGGCTGCACACGCCAGAACGTCGGGTTTCGATAGCGCTCGGGGCGCTGCACATCCCTGCGGGGCGCGCTTGCCCTCTCGGTGCACGTTTCTGTTGGCCGGGGCGCAATGCACTGCGGGAACCGCAGCAGTGAGGCTGCGCGTCCCGGGCAGCGTCCGTCCGCTACGACGCCAATCGCCGTATCATGAGCCATCGTCGGGGGTACACGTTCGTAACCGGAGACCGGAGGTCCCGTATGGCCACGACTAACGGGTCGGCTTCGCCTGACACGACACGTGCCATCGCGCTCGCCTTGCAAGGAGGGGGCGGCCTCGGCGCCTATCACATCGGCGCCTATGAGGCGCTGGCCGAGGCTCATCTGCTGCCCGACTGGGTGTGCGGCACCTCGATTGGCGCCTTCAACGCAGCCGTGATCGCGGGAAACCGGCCGGAAGATCGCATAAAGAGGCTGGCGGGGTTTTGGGACGCCATTTCGCGGCCTGATGTTTTTCTGCCTGAGGATGCGACCGCGCTGCGCTACTTGCATAACGTGGTGAGCTATGCCGATGCGGTGGTGTTCGGGCAGCCCGACTTCTTCACACCGCGTAATCCTTTCACACTCTTTTTACCCGATGCGCCTTCGCAGGACGTGAGCTTCTACGACACCACGCCAATGCTGGCTACGCTGCAGCGCTTCGCGACGTTTCCGGTCGCGCGCGACGCGGCGGTCCGGCTGAGCCTTGGCGTAACCGACGTCGAATCGGGGACCGCCCGTTACTTCGACAGCAAACGCGAGAGCATCGGGCCGTCGCACGTGCTCGCAAGCGGTTCGCTTCCGCCGGGCTTTCCGGCGACATCCATCGACGGCCGGCTCTACTGGGATGGCGCCTGCGTATCGAATACGCCGCTCGACGAGATCGTGGCGCGCTCAGGCCATGCGCATCTCATAGTGTTCATGATCGACCTGTGGAGCCTCGCGGGAAAGGCGCCGCGAAATATGAACGAAGTGCTCTGGCGAGCGAAGCAGATTCACTATGCTAGCCGTAGCCGCTATCACCTCGATACGGCCGTGGCATGCGCCCGGCTCCGTCATGCCGCGCACCAGCTCAGGACGCGTGATGAGGCAGCCTCGGCCGCACCGAAGGACCCTGCGTTTCAGCGGCTCGACATTGTCCATGTCGTTTATCGACCGGGTCCTGATCAGGTGCCCGGCAGTGATGCGGAGTTTTCGCGTGAATCAATCGCCGAGCGGCGTGCGGCCGGCTATGCCGACCTGAAAGCGGCGATCAGCAGGAAGCCGTGGTTGACGGAAAAGTCGCAGGCTCATCTTGGCGTGGTGGTGCATCGTGTCGAGAATGGCCTGGTGACGACAGAGGCTGCGGGGGCCGCGCAGGAAGCGCCGGCTCCGGCGGAAGCTGACCAGTCCTGATATGCCCGGGGGGGCTTGTCAACCGGATGCCGCGCGCGGCATGCCGCAGTCGAATGGCGAGATGCAACCTTCGCGATTGGAATCGTCTCGAACGACACGCATTCCCAAGCCGATAGGTATTCGTTCTTAAAAGGTAAGTTAGGGCGAATCGTGCAGATGGTTCCGTGGGAGTGTTCGGATGGATGCTCGATGCCGCCCCCGTCAGCAATCCTCCTCAGCGCCGCCGTAGCATCAACCCGACCCGGCGATACGACCGACTTCTCGTCGTATAGCGCGGCGAGCCGCTGAGCGTCGCCGTCGTTGAAGTACTTGTTGCAGGTCGCATTCGCTTCTTCGACGAGCTTGTCCTGAGCGAGGGCGGGATGCGGTGCGACAAGGGTGAACAGCGCGCAAAGGCCGCACGCGCCGAGGTGCCTCAAGGTCTTGTTCATTGCATGTCTCCAGTAGCGAACGGCGGCGACCCTCCGTACGTTTGCGCTTGACTTCCTTTCAGTCGCTCGTTGGTGCGTGCAGTACAGGATGGGCATCGCCGTAGACCGTCGATTTCCTGCCTCGGGCTCATCGTGACAATGCTGCCGCCCGCCGTTACTTCGGCAAAGCCATGGATCAGAACGGCGCGCCTGAGGCCGTACCATGGACAAAAGCGGCACCAATCTGGCCGCCATCCCGAGCATCATCGCTGAACGCGAAACAGGAAAAGGGCAAATGAAGGACGGCCCATCATTGTGAACAGCGGCTGCTTGGTTCTATTCTCTGATGATGTGAGGAATCCTTCTATCAGAGGAAACCGTCGCTCTGTCGGCCTTATCGCGACACAACCTTTCTGAGACCCCTGGATCTGTAATGGACTCCGCGTAATTGGCCAATAGCACTCGAATTTATGCCGAAAACGATTTTCAGACGTTTTATGCGGACTATGCTCACCGCAACAAGGGTAGAAATATCGCCGGTGGCAGTTCGCAAATTATTGAATCAAGGCAGCGTGCATAGCGTGCGTAATGGAACCATTCATTGCCAGAGCAAGGAATTTCCAGTAACCATGTTCGGCACGGGCCGCATGGCTCGTGTGAAGTCCGAGATAGGAAAGATGTAGCTGGACAGTAGAGCGTTTGCCGCATGCAGCCGATCTACCGTTGTCGTTTTATGACTTTTCGCACGAAAAGGCGCGCTTCTGCCCGGTCCTCAATGGCGCAACGCTCAGCAGGCGCTGGATGACAGGTGGGTCGCGCGACTATCTGCATTCCATCGTCGAAAACCCATTCTGGGACGTTAAAACGAAAGTCGGGGCTCTCGCCTTGTCCAGTCTTGTCTTTTACCCTGTTTCGCCGTTGTCGGACTTCGCTGTGCGCTCCATCGCGAATCCTCTCGCACGCCGTCGCTCGGCGGCGAGGTGAAGAGGAGCTAGCACTACCTAACGGTGTAACTCTTGACACATTGCGTCAACAGGCCTGCGCCAGGCGAAAAAGTCCTGCCTTATGGGGCGAGCGCGCAGAAAGCCGAATTGATTCGCGATCGGGCTCACTATGGATCTAATTTTATCTGCGAATACTCATGACGTAAGTGGCGCAACAGGGTCAATCGTGCATGAGAGCTGCGAGAGAACGATAGCCACATCCCAAATGACGTCGTTCACCGCTGCATTGTCGTTGCAAACCGGTCAACACTTCGAGAACTATGCAGCCCTTCACCGTTTTTCGGTTCAAGACTACCGGGAATTTTGGCGGTACTTCGTGGATTGGCTGCCGGGCCTCGATTACGTCGGCGATGAATCGAGAGTATGCGTTGGCGACGACTGCGAGACTGCGTGTTTCTTTCCGGACATCAGGCTCAACTACGTGCAGAATCTGCTCGATCTCGGCGAGGCAGACGCGGCAAGCTTGGCAGTAACCGCAATTCATGCAGACGGCCAGCGCGTGTCACTAACCCGCGGCGAACTGCTGTACCACGTCATCCGCCTTGCACAAGCTCTGAAGGACCTCGGCATAAAAGAAGGTCATAGCGTGGTTGCAGTCATGCGCAATGACGAGATGGCTGTGACGGTCGCGCTCGCTGTCACGGCGATAGGCGCGACGCTCGCGACCGCAGCACCGGAGATGGGTGTTGCGACGATTCTCGAGCGTTTCTCCCAGCTTGCGCCCCGCTTGCTCATCGCGCACACCGCGCCGAGGATCACGGATACCGGCGTCCCGCTGGCCACGAAGTTAAGCGAACTTGCTGCGCAGTTGCCGACGCTGCTCGCCTTAATAAGTCTCGACGACGAATGCCAGTCCTCCAGTATGTCTTTGCCGGTCTACACGGCGAACGCCATGGAGGAAAGCGCCGACCCGAAACGGTTTGAGTGGCAACGCTTTGCATTCAACCACCCGCTATTCATCATGTTTTCCTCGGGCACCACGGGCAAGCCGAAATGCATAGTACACGGGGCCGGAGGAACATTGCTCGAGCATTTGAAAGAGCACCGTCTTCATTGCGATTTTCGGCCCGGCGATCGCTTGTACTTCCATACGAGCTGTTCGTGGATGATGTGGAACTGGCAATTATCCGCGCTCGCCTCGGGCGTGGAAATCATCACCTATGACGGCCCGATCGCCGAGGTCGACACACTTTGGCGTCTCGTTGCAGATCAGCGGGCGACTGTTTTCGGCACCAGTCCCGCATACGTGAAAATGTGCGAGGCGGCGGGGCTTACTCCCGGCAAGAACTTCGATCTTGGCGCGTTACGTGCAGTGTTGTCAACAGGCTCGGTGCTGTATGAAACCCAATATCACTGGGTTAGAGATAACGTCAAAAATCTTCCACTCTGGTCGATATCAGGAGGGACCGACATTCTGGGATGTTTCTTTCTGGGCAATCCAAATCTGCCGGTCGTAGCCGGGGAAGCTCAATGCAAGAGTCTCGCGATGGATGTCGCCGCTTGGGGTGATAACGGTGCAACCACCGGCGTCGGCGAACTGGTCTGCATGAATCCGTTCCCCTCGCGGCCGATTGGCTTTCACGCAGACCCGTCCGGCATTGGCTTTCATAACGCTTATTTTGCGGCTCATCCCGGCCTGTGGACGCACGGCGATCTGGTCGAGATCACCCCTTGCGGCGGCGCACGTCTGCGAGGGCGTACCGATGGCGTACTGAATGTGCACGGAATAAACGTCGGCCCGGCAGAGATTTACAGCGTTCTCAACGGCATTCCCGGCATTCGGGAGGCACTGGCCGTCCAGCTTCGGGAAACAGGCGCGGAGCCGAACAACCGTGCACCCGACCTGGCCGAGCAACGGATCGTGCTACTGGTCGTCCTATGTGACGGCGAAGAATTGACGAACGCTTTACGTGTGCGAGTTCGTATCGACCTCGCGCGTCTCGCCTCCCCAGCGCACGTGCCCGATATCATCCTTGCGGTCGATGCATTGCCTACTACACATAGCGGGAAGCTTTCGGAAACGGCAGCCCGCGAAGCGGTAAACGGTCTACCGACGAGCAACGAAGCGGCACTACGCAACCCCCAGTGTCTCGACGCCATCAGGAAACGGGTGGCGCAATATCTGGCGGATCACACGGGGCCGGATGAGGGCGATTTATATGGTGACGTCGAGATCTATTTGCAAAGGCTGTGGCAGCATTTGTTCGGCTTCTCGCCGATCAGGCGCGACGACAATTTCTTTGAATTGGGCGGTAGTTCGTTGCTGGCAGTTGCCGTGTTGTCGGAAATCGAACAGTTGACCGGCCTGAATCTGCCCCTTTCAACGTTGCTGTTCAGCCCCACCATTGCGGAGCTGGCGGCGCTTCTGAGCGCCAACGTCGACACTGCCCGGTCATCTGTACTCGTCCGTCTTCGACCGGGAGACGGGGCGCCCATTTTTATGGTGCATGGCGCGTCCGGGACCGTGATGGGTAGCTGGTCGCTCGCGAACGCATTGCGTCACGACCGACCGATATTTGGACTTCAGGCGGTGGGGCTCGACGGCGTGCAGATACCGCAGCGACGCATTGAAGATATGGCTTCGACTTATATCGAGGCGATTCGAAGTGTTCAACCCAGCGGCGCATACTCACTAGCTGGCTATTCTTTAGGCGGACTTATCGCACTTGAAATCGCGCAACAGCTTCACGCTGCCGGAGAACGCATGGAATTCCTCTGCTTGCTGGATACCTATGTCCATGAACGTTGGCTGCCGTGGCCGGCCTGGATAAAGTTTCAATTGGGCTACATGCGCCGCCAATCTGACGCATTGCTCCAATTGCGGATGTCTGAGCGGATCGTGTATTTGCGGCGTAAGCTAAGCGCAGCAGCTGATCGGGTCCGACTTCGGCTCGGACGCCCAGCGCGGCGCACCGATCCTGCGGTTGACGGACTAGATGTCCCACCCGTCCTGATGAAGGTTCGCGAATCGATGCGCCTCGCGATGACCTTGTATCGCCCTCGGCCATATACAGCCAGCCCGATCCTTTACGTGCGCGCTCGAAAATCCGACGACCGGGGCGACCCGTTACCGCTCTGGCGACGAGTTGCGGCAGGCGGTCTGGAAATCGTTTCTGTTCAAGGAGGCCACGCCGAGATTATGTCCGCGCCTCGTGTCTATCTGGTGGCCGCGGAATTGAGCGCTCGCAGCGCATTCTGAATGCCGGATGCCACCAGGGTCATCACCGCTCGGCGTGAGGTGGCTCGATGGATGAACTGTTGGCATCTGCAAGGGGTGTAGCGCACGCGCTCAGCATGGTTGTTTTCGATCGACATAACCCGGATTACTGGTTTGGCTGATGCCGCATTCAGTGAAACTTTCTTTTGTGTAGCTCGATCATCGGCCGGAGATTAGGGGGCGATTCCAGCTATCCCAGATAGCTCATGTTAGAAGACGTCCCCATTCAAAATCGGCACGATCGGGTCGCATGGGACCTACGCCGGCCCCCGGCGTAAAAGTGAGTTCACCGAAGAACACCTCGTCAGTTGGCGCGTACAGGTCGACGCGGACATAATCAAAGTCCTCGGACAGCAGCGCCGCTGTATCGAGCAACAACTCCAGATTGTTCGGCGGCGGTGCCGGCCCCGTGCTGCGAAGGTAGGGAGCAAATTCGAGGTCGAGATGGTTCCATTGTGCATCGTACGTGTCGCCGCGCGTGTTACTTCCGAAACGGTCTGAGATTACGAGGATAAACATCACAGGTCGCCCCGGCCTGTTCGCAAAGCAGTGGACCTTGTAGTCGACTGGAATCGTGCCGTGTTCGTCGAGGAGCAGATTCTCGAAGAAAATGCGTGGCTGAATTCCTCGGTAGTGCCGTTCCCGCGCATTTCTGTAGAAATTGGTGGATAGCCATCGGCTGGCCAGAAACTGGAGACGTTCGAAAGTATACTGCGACTTGTCCCGGACGATTTCCACGAAACTGCTTCCATGATTTGCCTTCATGACAAAGGAATTCGGCAGCATGTCGAAGATCGTTTGCGTAAAGTTGCAGGGCGCTGAGATCATGGGGATAAGGTATTTCTCACCGATTTTGTCTCTGACGTAATCGCGCGCGGTCAGCTTGTCGGTCAAAGCGCTGTATCGCGGGTCTGGCCGTAAGCAACGTAGCAAGATCTTCTCGTTGTAGGTTGTCGGGCGAAAGAGTTTGGGGAAGCGCCCAATGCGCTTCCGATGTAGCAAGCTGAGGAAAGCCGCATCGGGAAGAAGCTGTTTCGCGCTGTCTTTCGTCCATTGAACAATGGTGTGGGATGGGTAAGGCATTGCACGTCTCCCAACAATGACTACGCATGGGTATGAACATTCCTGAAGCTGCGACTGACAGAAGTTCGACGCAGGCATCTGAGGTTATGATCATTCGGTAAGGAGCTAACGTCAAGAGTGGTGGTGTGACACGTATCGCACCACCACTCTTGACGTTAGCTCTTCGGTAAGCGACCCGCTGCACGGGTCCATTCCAGATTGGGTCCTACAGCTTCCTTGGCGCTTCGCATTGGCTGCATTTGCCGCGCATCA
>NZ_JAQQEU010000118.1:0-14911 GCF_046026895.1 Paraburkholderia sediminicola | reverse complement strand
ATAACGGCACTCCAGGGCATGTCGAGGGCCGGCCCGAGTTCGGCTTATCCGAAAGTTCTCACAAAGCAGAGGGTTTTTTGATTGGCGGTCGCGGCCCGGACATATGAACAGGGTCGCGACAGAATCAACCCGCGACCGGTGATCAAAAAACCTCTGCTCTATTGCCTGCAGGCAATAGGCTTGAAAGCACAGTCCGGTACCTCGGCATCGAGGTAGATGACGCACTTGAAATGGCGGAACAGACGGAGGTGTAGGTTGTTAGGCCGGTCAGCGGGTGGGCACTGACCGGCCAACTAGAGATGTTCGACAGCTTGTTTTAAATCGTTGACGATCCGGCGAGGTAGAGCTAGGAACGGCGCCGGTTTCATTCAACGGCGTTTCATGTTGACTCGGAAAAAGTATTTGCATATCTTGATCAGTCCGGGGAGTTGCTACCCTCATTTCCCGGCGTGTGTTTCTGTAGCCTGCCGACTCTCATGGCGGGCTATTTTTTTGATGCACGCGCACGCCGTTCGCGCTCACGGGAGCAAGGACGGTTTTTGAAACCTTTCCTCGAGCCCGTCCCACAGCGGCACGACAGGCAACGCCCCAAAGGCCGCTATCAGATAGAGCCAACACAAACTCACTGTCGGCGCACATCTGACTGAAGCCGGCTGTCGAACTTCTGTAATCGAGACAACCGACCGCACAGGGTCGCGTGCTGTCGATCGCGACCTCGGGAGGTTCGCATGGAGCATGCTATTTGCATGAGGCAGTAGCCCGCCAGGTACGGCCATTCGTCATTACGGTCATAGGGACGCTCGAACGTCTCCTCCAATTGTCAGCAGACATTCAATTGCCAAATGCCCCGCGTGAGGTTGCGGGCCGACTCCGACGAGATCGTAAGGTTGGTGCGCCGGGGGCGCCCGACCGTCAGCCGGAGTTGTGCCTTGCTCGTACTGGGAACTGAACACCGCTTTGAAACTGCCGGCGGGTGTGATTCAATTGCCGAACATGCGGTGCGCCCCAAGCCCGGTTTGGGTCTTTGAAATTCTCGCGAAGAACTGAATAACCTGTATTCGTTTGACGGGAGAAGCGATGTCCTGCATACAACGATTGGCAGACCGCGTCGCACCGTTACGCAAGGCCAGCATGGCCGCGCTTCTGGTGCTCCTAGTGATCGCCGTGTTTGTCGCGCCATTCTTCACTGAGCGGAACAGCCCGATGGGCCGGATTGCGCAAGACCTGCTTCTTTCGTTAATCCTCCTGACCGGCGTAGTGACGGCAACAGAGCGACCCAAGGCCTCCGTGCTGATCGCACTGGTTGCTCTGGTTGCTATCGCTGTACGCGGGGCAAGTTGGGTATTTCCGGCTGACCTCACGCTGGCGCTGCGTGACGAAACTACTCTTCTTGCAGCTGGGCTCATCAGCGTGACCATCGCAATGAGTGTTTTCGCTCCAGGAAAAGTCACATTTGACCGGATACACGGAGCCATCGCTCTTTACATACTGGTGGGCGTCATCTGGGCGGAGGCCTATCAGCTCGTCAGTATCCTGCTTCACAAGGCGTTCCATTCCGCTACGCTGGATCAGAATTCAGAGAGCGTCTCAACTTGGATCTATTTCAGTTTCACGACGTTGACCACGGCAGGGTATGGCGACATTGTGCCCGTCGCGCCTCAAGCGAGATCGCTTGCGAATCTCGAAGCGCTGATTGGCCAACTCTATCCGGCTATCGTGCTCGCGCGACTTGTATCATTGCATTCGACCGGCGGTAGTCCCGGGGAAGACAAACCGTGACGACCGAGTCCGTTCGATAGCGTTTGGTTCTGAAGCACACCAGCATACTTGTCGGCCACGAGCAGACGCGCACGATGATAGAAGTAGGAACTGCGAGCTAGCCCCAATACGGCTAAAAGCTCTGACAACGTGTAGGGGTTTTTCGGGGCATCAACCAGCATCGTTTTCTCCCGGTTGCTCAGGAGTTGCGGGACGATGCCCATTCCTTTTTTTATCAGTTCGTTCGCCTTCTTCAGGATGTCGTGCTCGAGCTGCAGTTGCCGGACGTCGCGTCGAAGCGATTCGACCTGCTGTTCCAGTTTCGCACGCTCACTGTCCGGTGCTGGCTTCTTCTGGCGTTTCATGGATGCTGGGGCTTCACGACCGAGTAGCTGGTTCTTCCAATTGTAAAGCGTCGGCCTGCTCACCCCTGCTTTCTGGGCAAGCAGGCCCGCGCTTTCCTCTCTGGTGCACAGTTCGATGACTGCCGCCTGCTTCACCGCCGGCGATTTCGGAATGCTGCCAGTTGCTCTGCCGACAATGCGTTTTCCGATTTCGGGATGCAGCTCTTCGATCCAGGCGGCGAGCCTCCCGCGACTCGGATATCCCAACGCCCTCAAGGTTGCAGCAGCACAACGGCCATGGTTGTTTTTTGCCTGGCGAGTGGTAAGTCGCGTCCGAGTCCGAAGAGTAGCAATAGGATTCGAACGCGTGCAGGTCAGTGCGTGCACCGGCCAATTCCAGCGCGGCGTAGCCACCTAATGAATATCCGACTGCGCCGATCCGGTCACGATCGATATCCGGGCCAAACTCTGGATCGTCAAGCACGCTGTCGAGCACTTCGCTGAGATCGGTCGCCGTTTCCCACCAGAGCAAGAAGCCTACTGGCAAACACGAGGCTGACCGGCGGACGTATCGGTCGTACACTTCGGATAGTTTGATGAGAGGTGAGGTCGAAAATGCGATACACACACGTTCGTTTAAGATCGGCCATCCTCGCAGCGATCATAAGCTGCTGCATTGCGGCATGCGGGTCTTCCGACAGCTCCGATCAGCTGGCCCTCCAGGTACCCTCGCCGGAGTGGCGGGATCAGATTATCTATTTCATTCTGACCGATCGCTTCAATGACGGCGATCCGACCAACGACAATCAGGGCGCGGGCGAGTTCGACCCGACAAATAACGCCAAGTACAGCGGCGGCGACATTCGCGGCATCGAACAGAAAATCGCCTATATCCACGGTCTGGGGGCGACGGCGGTCTGGCTGACGCCGCCGGTCGCAAACCAGTGGTGGGACCCGCTCGTGAACTACGGCGGATATCACGGCTACTGGGCTGCGAACTTTGAGCAGGTCGACAAGCACATGGGCTCGCTCGACGACTATCGGAATTTGTCGAGCGCCCTGCACAAGTCCCAAATGTATCTGATACAGGACATTGTCGTGAATCATACCGGCGACTTCTTCTTTTATGACGGCGCATGGAACGCGAACAATCCCGCGCTCGGCTGGTCGCGCAATACTGCATCAGTTCCGGTGACCGCGCCGACGCAAGCGCCCTTCAATATGGACGACGCAACCGATCCCGCCCAGCGCGCCGCGGACATCTACCATTGGACACCCGACATTAGCGACTTCGGCAATCCGGACCAGTTGTTCAACTATCAGCTCTACGGGCTTGATGATCTGAACACAGAGAACCCGGTCGTGCGCGAAGCCCTCAGAAGCAGCTATGGATACTGGATCTCAACGGTCGGCGTCGATGCATTTCGCATCGACACGGCTTTTTATGTGCCCCAAGCCTTCTTCAGCGACTTCATGTACGCAAACGATCCGGCAGCGCCCGGTATCCGTCAGGTAGCACTTTCCAATGGCAAAGCCAGCTTTCTCGCGTTCGGCGAGGGTTTCGTCACAGACGCCCCCTATCAGAACGCAAGTTCGGTGAAGATCGAGTCATATATGGTGGATCCCAGCGGCGCCGACATCCTGCCCGCGATGCTCAACTATCCGCTGTACGGCACGCTGTGGGATGTCCTGACTCAACGGCATGCCACGGCTGAGCTTGGCTATCGGATCCAGGACATGATGCAGGTGTTCAGGCGTCCCTATCTGATGCCGACGTTTCTTGACAATCACGACGTCGACCGCTTCCTCGCGCATGGAACGATGGCTGAGTTGCAGCAAGGGCTGCTGCTGATAATGACGTTGCCGGGCATACCGGTAATCTATTACGGAACTGAGCAGGCTTTCACCGAGCAAAGAGGCGCGATGTTCGCAAACGGCTATGCATCGGGAGGCCGCGACCATTTCGACACAGCCGCGCCGCTCTATCAGTTCATCGCGCAGATGGCCAACTTGCGCAAGAACAACAAAGTTCTCTCGCGCGGCACGCCGGCAATTCTTGACCAGGACAGTGCGGGGCCAGGGGCTTTCGCCTACAAGATGTCTTATCAGTCGACGGTTGCCATCGTCGCCATTAATACGTCGGACACCGCCGCTGTGACGAGAACTTTCGCCACTGGATTGCCTCACGGCACGGCGCTTGAGAGTTCTGCGTCGGTCGGCGCATCGTCTTCCCTTTCGCTCGTGGTCGGCGTGGATCAAACGGTGACGATCGCAATGCCGCCGCGCTCCGCTTTTGTGTGGCTGACGGCCAGATAGACCTGCTTCGTCCGTCGACGCTCGGGCCATACTATTAAGAGGCCAGTTCAAGTGCGACGCGTGTCGCCGTCCGCCGGACGTAAATCGGCAATGTAGTGGATAGCAAAGCTTTTCTCTGCCTTGTCACATTCAACAACCTGAATATCGGAATTTGAAGCCGTGACCTGCTGTACGACCAGCAGTTGCCTTCTATGAGGAGAAGATCGTCAAGGCTTTTTTGGGTTTGCGGCCTTTCATGGGATCAGTACATTTTCTGCCCTCTTGCGCGTCATGCAGGCGCATTGGGGGGACGGAACTATCTATCTCGCACGTGTCCGAAGCGTGTTGCGCACGTGAGACATCGAGATCACGCACGATGGAAAGACGTACTTCGGTTCGCTGGTGAAATCTGGCGTGAAAGACGAGCTGACCGCCAACGATGGGCCTACCTGGTGGCCGAAATCGCGGGTCAAGCCGCAATCGACGTGTTACTCGGGCCAGTCGACTGATTCCATTTTTTCTTTTTTCCGACTCGGTACCACGTCGTACCCGGGACGGGTCGCCGCGTTCGACGCTACGACGCACAGAGTTGGCGATCGGACCGCCGACGTCATCTGAGCCTGCTTGGCATCCGATTCCGGCGGGGATGTGACCTCTTTCACGGAGTGCCGCGCAGACGGTAACGCCGGCAGGCGATTGTTTTTGATGCAGGCCTGGAGCCCGGCATCGTGCGATGATGTTTGTCATGCCTTCCGCAACGCTCCGTAATGCCTGGCCGCAGCACTCCCCCAACGATCAGTTAAACCAGGAAAGCTTTGATGAAGCTTCGCGTCGGATATGAACTGTCATTCGAGTGCTCCAGACCAACACCGATGATGCTGATGCTGAACACGCATTTTTCGCATGCGAAGGATATCCTCGTGGCGGATGTGCTCGTTACTGATCCGCCCGTGCCGACAAGACAGTACCGCGATCTGTTCGGCAACCTGTGCAGCCGGATTGTGGCGCCCGTCGGAGGTGTTGGACTGCGCACGACGGCGCTCCTCAATGTATCTGGCGCCATGGAAACCCGGCCCGGCGACGATTGGGCTCATCCGGTCGAGCACTTGCCCGACGATACCCTGGTTTTTCTGCTGGGCAGCCGCTATTGCGAAACTGATCTGATGGTCGAAACCGCGTGGCAGCTCTTTGGCCAGTGCACGCCCGGCCTCAAGACTGTGCTGGCAATCTGTGACTTCGTGCACCAACATGTCGAATTCGATTACAGACATGCGCGGCCAACCAAAACCGCATGTGGCGCGTACCAGGAACGCAAAGGCGTCTGCCGTGACTTTGCACATCTGGGCATTACGCTGTGCCGTGCGATGAATATTCCGGCGCGATACTGCACCGGCTATATCAGTGATGTAGGCTTGCCGCCGGTTACAGCGCCGATGGATTTCGCGGGGTGGTTCGAAGCCTACGTGGGCGGCACCTGGCAAACCTTCGATCCGCGAAACAACGCGCCGCGCATCGGACGCGTTCTGATGGCGTACGGTCGCGACGCAGCTGACGTCGCAATCAGCAATGCATTCGGGCGTGCGGAGCTAACGCACTTCAAAGTGCACTGCGATCAGGAATGACCAGGCTACAACCGTCTAACCGTGAGCCGTTCCTTGCTGGCGACATCAGAATGAACAAGTCTCATCCGGCTTGCCAGCGCCAGAAGCGGCGAGCATTTTGACGGCATATTTTCCGCGACGGTTGACGTCATGGCGGAGCACGCCGTTGATGCGACGGCGATCGCGCAGTTTGCTGATCTGGACGTGACCGAGAAAGAGGAGGAAGAAAAGACTGCCGATGACGGATGGAGCGCGGCAAAGATAAATTCCAAGCTTGCGCAGAGCTTTGACTATTTCATAATTGCGGTCCTCGTGAACGGTTCGGGTGCGACCTGTCGAAAGGCGGAGCTCAGGCCGGTGTTCCAGCGCCATTCTGTGTGCGAAGAATCCAGCTCTATGGGATTACGGAAAGGCTGCCGAATTGGCGGCACTACACGGTTGCGAAGCTGTATCTGCAGGAAAGCGACGCGATCGGCTCGTGGAACAAGGACTGGGCCATGCTGGCGACGCAGCGCAGGGAAGCCGTGCACTGGTCATACAGCAATGACCGCGACGCGGTTCATCCGAGTCTCTTTCTCGCCAACGTGGGACTCGCGCTGCTCCAATGGATCATGGCGGACAGTGGGGAACTGCGCAATCTGGCCGCGCCTATGTGGAAGAAGCTCTTCGAATCCGTCCTGCAGTTTGCGACCCACTGGAGTCTCGCGGACGACAAGTGGCGAAGCATACTCGAAGGGCTTTTAGCACGTTACCCCAACGCGTTTCGAGCCGCTGGAGGCGGTGCTGACGTCGGTGCACTCTGGCCGTATCTCGATGCGCTCGGAGGCGACGACCTCCTTTTCACTGTTGCAGTCGTTCACGTTCTGCTGAACGGCGGGCATCTCGATTCTCTGACTCGCAGGGACTGCTCCGACCCGGACGTGGTTCAGCGTATTCAGGCATTCCTCGACTGGGATGCATCATTTGGTGGACGATCAGTAGGGCCACAGGTTCTCTCTGCGTGGAGGAACGCGGTCAAGAGCATGAGTTGACCGCGCCAAGCCAAGCGGTCGCTCGATTGCGGAAACGGGTACTCATGACGTCGAGCATCGGGGACGCGACGGTAGCCTAGCCGAAGCGCGGTTCGGCCTCGACAAAGTACGCGGCATCTTGGCGACGCACCGCGACAAAGGAGCACATTGCGCATTGTCACCGATAGTTGTCAGGCCAATCGTGTCCCGGCGATAAGACGTCGATTTATTGGCGAGCGGCTGCTTATCGGGGCGGATTCAACCGGTGGATGCAACACACTTAAGACTGCGCAAGCAGTGGGAGTGTTGCAGATGAAACAGCGACGCCGGATTTACTACAGCGAGAAGCAGAAAGCGCTGATGTGGGAACGTTGGCGCAAGGGAGAGTCTCTCCAGAAGATCGCCCAGCTTTTTGACCGGAACCACTCGTCTGTACAGGGGATTCTGGCTGAGACAGGTGGAATCCAGCCACCACAAAGGCATCGATCGAGATTGGCATTGACGCTGGAGGAACGCGAAGAGATCTCACGGGCACTTGCGGCCGACGATTCGATCCAGTCAATCGCCATGCGACTTTCGCGAGCTCCCTCCACCATCTGTCGTGAGATCAAACGTAACAGCGGCCCGGACGGCTATCGGGCAAGCCACGCCGATCAGCTCGCGTGGGATCGCGCGCAGCGACCCAAAGCCTGTAAACTGGTTGAGCACCGGATGTTGGCGCACATCGTGGCAGCCAAGCTACAACTGCAGTGGTCACCGCAGCAGATCGCCGGATGGCTCAGACGCGCGTATCCAGACAACGAGGACTACCACGTGTCCCACGAGACAATCTATCGTTCTCTCTTCATACAGGCCCGTGGGGCCCTGAAGAAGGAGTTGCTGGAGCACCTGCGGCGCACCCGGGCCATGCGCCGTTCGCGCCATCACACGCTAAAGACGGAGGATCACGGCAGGATTCGCGACACCGTATCGATCAGCGAACGCCCGGCTACCGTTGAAGACCGCGCGGTACCGGGCCACTGGGAAGGTGATCTGCTGTGCGGTAGCGGCAGCAGCCAGATTGCGACGCTCGTCGAACGCCAGACACGCTATGTCATGCTGGTGAAGATAGCCAGCAAGGACAGCGAAACGGTCATCAATGCGCTCATCAAACATGCCCGCAAGTTACCGCAGGAACTCTACAAGTCACTCACCTGGGATCGGGGGACGGAGATGGCCGGGCACAAGCGCTTCACCGTCGCCACCGACATTGCCGTCTACTTCTGCGACCCGCAACATCCCTGGCAGCGTGGGTCGAATGAGAACACGAATGGACTATTAAGACAGTACTTCCCGAAAGGTACCGATCTGTCAGTGTATTCGCAGGCCAAACTCAACGCTGTGGCAAGACGACTGAACGAGCGTCCAAGAAAGACACTGGATTACGACACGCCCGCCGAACGATTCCAGCAAACTATTGCATCCACCGGTTGAATCCGCCGGGTGAAGCCGACGCTACAGCGTCCAAGAGACGCGACACCCAACCGATTGCGCTAACCATTGGTGCGCTTGACATCAGTCTGCCGGCCGGCAGGCTCGTTCGTGAAGGACAATCCGCCAAGGACGAACTCATTCGTGCCGAGGCAAGGGCAACAACGTTAATCTGTATGTGTGGATCAGCCCGACGGGTAAGCCGGGAAGCTATCTGCTGTTCGCGTTGGGTGCGGGTTACGCATTTCAGAACGGGCTTACCACGGTTCCAGTCTCGCTCACCGTCAACAACAATTCCGGCAATACCAGTGTGTCGCCAAACTACGTGACATTCGTTCCAGGTGGGCCTTGGTGCCCTTCACACAGTCGCAGCCTGAACACAAGCTCGCGCCAATCCATACGCTCTGGCGCGAGTCCAAGGAACATGGTTAACCCAACATTTCATCGGGCCATAGCTGCGCCCCGTGCAACACCCGCAGGATGCGCACTGTTTCCCCCGTGATCCGATAGGCCGCGATATACGGTGTTCGGCTTATCACTAGTTCGCGAGTACCTTCGATGCGCCCCGGACGACCTGTCTCGGGAAACTGCAGTAGCTGCCTGACTTGCACACGGATCCGATCATCCACGACGACGGCCGCATATGGACTGTCCTCTTCGATGTAGTCAAAAATCGCGTCGCGATCCTCTATTGCGGAAGCAGACCATTCAAGCCTCACGCGTCACCTTCGCCGGCTTTGCGAAGGGCCGCGGCGCGGCGCCTGGCGAAATGAGCTTCGACTTCATCGTCTGAGGTAGCGGGGCGCGGGTCGTCCAATGCTTCCTGCACCTTCGCGCGGAACCAGGCGTCATGTACAGCCGGGTCGGTCGCAAAGGCGAACGGCAACGCACCTTCATTGGCAACGCGCGTCAGGAGGATTCGCACGGCATCCGAGACAGTCAGTCCCATGTTGTCGAGCACCGCAGCCGCGCGCTCTTTCAGCGCGGGGTCGATGCGCGTTTGCACTAATGCAGTCGCAGCCATGACGATACTCCTACGTGTAGCTCCAGATTCCGCATTGTAATTCATTTGAATGACAATGGGTGTCACTATTCACAAAACGGGGACGGTCAGTCGTGACACTTCACGCGCCACCGCGCGCGTGCCGAAGGTGTGCCGGAACGCGTGCGCGGAGGTATTCGCGAGCTGGACCAGATGTGCTTTCGGGACGTCCGGCCGCGCCCCAAATTCGACGGTCATACGCTGGATGGCCTGACGGACCAGATGCCCGAATGCATCGGCCGAATACGGCGCCTCGACGGCGCCGCCGTGTTTCTCCAGCGCCGGGCCGGTCGCCGGAATCACCAGCGGCACGATCAGCGGCGCGGAGTCCAGCGGCGCATCGAAGTCGCGCCCGCGATCGGCCCAGTGTTCGCGCAGCGCGCGCACCGTGGCCGCGCTGACCGGCACCGTGCGCTGTCTGCGGCGCTTGCCGGTCACCGTCAACGCCCAGACTGGGGCGCCGCCCGAAGGGCGCGGCGACAGGCGCAGGTTTTCGCGACGGGCGTGCGCCGCTTCATCACGCCGCAGCCCCGAATCGCCCATCAGCAGGATCGCCGCGCGCGCGGTGCGCCACTGCCGGGCTTCGGCGTCCTGTCCCTCCGCGTCGTCCCCGGCACAGCGGGCGTCGAGCACGGCCCGCAGACCCGTCCACAGGTCCGCCGGCAGCGCGCGCCTGACCTGCACCGCGACCTCGCGGGTCACCGTCACCGGATCGTGCACCGCGCTCCACGGATTGCCGGCCAGATAGCGCACCTCGACGAGCCACGCGAACGCCGCGCGCAGCACGCGCACCGCATACGCCTGGCTGTCGGCCGACAGCCCGCCGGGGGCAAACGGCCGCCAGCGGCCGCCCGCGCGGGACTGCTTCGGGCCCGTGAACGCCGGCGACGGGGCCGAGAGAAAATCCTTGTAGGCCTCGCAGTCCTCGACCGTCATCGACGACACCGCCACGCCGCGCACCACCACCGCCCACAGGATCAGGCGTTCGAGCTCGCGTGTGTAAGCCCGTAGCGTCGCCGGCCGGTCCCGGTAGCGGTGCAGGTACGCGTGGATCGCCGCGAGGTCGTGCGGCGCACGGATGAACGCAAACACCGTCGCCCGGTTGGTGCCGCGCTTTCCGGTTCCATGCGCCCCCTCTCCGCCGGACAGCTCCGCCGGCACCGCGAGCCGTTCGAACGGCGCCAGCCGCGGCGCGAGCGGACTGCCGCCAATGACCACCAGGTCGCCGGTCCCGCCCTTCCCGCAAGCGCGAGGATCACCTTGGTGTCGGGCGAAACCGAAATGTTTCCCCGCTCGGTGACGAGCTCGTATACGCGCTGGCCGCCCGCATCGCTAATCGTGTTCAACCGGATTACGTGGCAGCGCGGGACGACCATCACGCGCTTTTTGACGTCGTCTCCGGCGGATTCGGTAACTGCTTCCCGCGTCGCCTTGGTCAGCAGGGGTACGGCGCTGAACTTGTTGAAAGGAAAGAATCCAGCATGGCCGGGCTGCCCTTGCACCGCGAGCGGCGCTTCGAGCTTTGCCAGGTTCCGGAGCTTCTCCTCGAGTTGCGTGAGCTGCACCCCGCTCGGCAGAGGGTTGGGCAGATCGACGCCGAGCAGCGCCGCTAACTCGGCCAGTGTGAACGGCGTGTCGCTGTAAACAGCGGCCGGGTGGTCGGGTAGACTCGCGAGCGCGATTGCGTCGGTGATGCCGCCTGCGGTCAATCCGTCGAAGAGCTGCGAGCGCATCGCATGATGCAGATCGCCGAAGATGAAGTCGTTGGTGGCGGTCACTCCAATCTGATCGCTAGACTGGCGGAAGTAACCTTTGCTGCCGTCGGGTAACCTCGTCGGGTTCAGGTCGTTAAGGACTGACGGAGGCCACGCGGAGGTGGGCGTTTCAGAATCAAGCAGCCGCGGCGACCAGCCGCCCCAGAAGACAGAGCGGCCCCCGAGGCAATAAGCTAAGCCGGGAAAACCGATCGGGTCGTTCGAATTCCATGCGAGGCCCCAGACCTCGCTCTGCGGCAAGTGATCCTTGCGCGCGTCGGGGTTCTTTATGCCGAGGCCCGGGAGGTTCTGCACGTGTTCCGGCAAGAAGAACGGTCCCCCCTCGAGCACTAGAATGCGCTCGGTGCGGCTCGTCGCACGAAACCAGAGATCCTCGGCGAGCGTTGAGCCGAAGGTCCCGCCGCCGATGACGATGAAGTCAAATGGCCGCAGATCCCCGCGGGCAGGCAGGCCCGAGGCCGCGCGTGCGTTCGGATCGATTGTGACCAGCATCTCGTCGAAAGTGTTGCAGATGTACCGCCCAAGGACATCGCGCGAGAAATCGGTGTCGGGCGTAGGCAGGGAAAGTTTCACTTGTTCTCCACTTGTCGAGCGTTGAGCCGAGCCCGGGCGGTGGGCCGCCGTGCTCGCCAGGAAGTCCTGAGTAGATAGCTCACGACCTTGCTAATCCTTCACCGCCCCCCGATAACTCCGGGACGAGGCTTCGCTGGCAATCTCAGAGGGGCCCCTGCAGTGCGGTCCATACCCGGCCATAGTGGGAGGGGACCGAAAGCGTCGTCTCAGCGAGCGGAACGACCCCGTTCAGGGAAAACTCGCCGCCTTCTAGTTCGTCGGAATAGTCGCCTGCGGCGGGAAACCAAAATGGCACCGTCTGCTCAACGTCCCCAGTATTGACTGCCACGAGGCTGTATTGGGTGTCCTCGTATCGAGCGAAAAGCAGCAGACCTTTCGACAGGTACCGATCCCAATCATTGAAGAAAAAGTATGTTCCCCGGCGGATATGTGATCGCTCGCGCCGAAGGCGAAGCAGCTTCCTGATCAGCGTCACGATCTGCTTCCCCGGGTTGTCGTAGAAGTAGTCCCACCGCAGCGGCCGCAGCAGCGCAACGCGCCCGGCGCCGAAATCAGGCATGAAGTAGTTTTCACAGAACTCTTCGCCTTGCCAAAGCATCGGAATTCCCTTGCTCAGCAGCGTGGCGATTAGAAAGGGCTGCAGCGCGTACCAACGCTCCCGATCTCCTTCAAGAAAAAGGGGATTGCCGGCTTCGTCGGGGTTGGTTAAACCGAAGTTGCAGATGAATCGCTCGTGATCGTGATTCTCGATGTACTGCAACGCTGTCTTGGAAATCACATCTCCATTTGCCCTGTCCTCCTCTATGTACCCAAAAAGACCGAGTGACAGCCCCCAGTCCGCGAGCCGTCCTCGGTCGCCCCGGGCAACCTCCTTTGCAGCATCGAAGGTCCGGTTTTGCCATGTACAGTTCGAATAGGACTGGCGCAAAACGTCCTCTGGCGCCTCAAGTTGCTCAGCACATTGAATCAACCTGAGTGGCGAGCCGCCACCTGCGTCGAATCGGTTCCAGTAAGGCTCGGCTTGGCCAATGCGATTTTGCGCAAGACGGTACGTCTCATAGACCAGATTCGCATATCCAACACCCAGCGGACCGTCCCAGTAGTTAGGTACACAGTCGTAGCGGAAGCCGTCCACGTGGTATACCGAGAGCCAGTGATGATTTACCGTAAAGAAATAATCCTGCGTTAGTTGACGTCTGAAGTCAGTGCTCTTTCCGAAATTGCTAAAGTAGTCTTTGGCAAACGGCCCCATGAACGGGTTCTCGCGATATTGAAGACGCGTATAGGCGTCGAAGTATGGAAAACCGACGCCCGTATGGCCGTATACGGCATCAACGATAATGGCGATTCCATGCTGATGTGCAATGTCCACGAGTCGCTGAAAGTCGGACCGTTTACCGAACCGTTCGTCGACTCCAAAATATCCGATCGGCAAGTATCCCCAGTCCACCTGCTCGCCCACATTGGATAAAGGCATCACTTCGATCCCATTGACGCCAAGATCCTGAAGGTATGCCATGAAGTCGGCGGCATGATCGAACCCGTTACCGAGTTCGGCTATATTGACTTCATACAGTATTAGGTCATCCAGCACGGGCGTTTTCCACTGCGTCTCCGACGCGCTCCATGCCCAAGGCTGGTATCCGAGCGTAAAAGCTGAAACCTTGCCGGTACCAAACTCCCGCGCGAACGGATCGATGATCCAGTCCAGTTGGCCGACTGCCGGGTTGTCGACCTGATACCGATACAGGTAGCGGCCCTCGGTTCCCCAGGCTGAGCTCGTCTGCGCGGGCTCAGTTCCGGCGATCGGTACTGACACCGACCAGAAGTCACCGTGCGGCGCACGAATGCTGTGCGCCATGGCGTAATTTCGCGGAGGGATATTCTGGAGGAATTGATCACGTTCGTGGATGATCTTCACAGTAACCGCGTTGCCATCCCCCGCGGAAACCCATGGCAGCCAAATTCCAAATGTTACCGTGCCAGCATTCTCAATTGCACCTAGGCTATCAAGTGGAAGAAGCGCTCCTGACATGTCCCCTCCGTTCTTGAAACGCAGCGGTGCAGTCCACAACTGGCCTGCTGCACGGTCTCAAATGCTCCGACCGCCCTTAGCGAACCGCTTGCGGTTCTCGAACAGACGGTGCATCGGAAGGCGCGACTGCCTTGGCGAATGTGATTCATTTCGAGCGTCACGGCCCAGTATTGGTACCCAACGCGAAATCGTCGAAGGGCGTAACGCGGTCGGCCCTGGTCCACACGCTGGCTCGACAGTCCAGCGAGGGGCTGCTACCCGGCAGGCCACAGTTCCGCTTCGTCGGTGGAGCGCCAGTGCGGTCTTTGTCGAAGCTGATCGTCGTTCCATTCTTCTCTGGATCCGTCCCGGGTCAGCCAAAATGCTGAACCATAGCGCCGCGGTTGACGAAAGCAAACGTAATAATTCATAGCGCTAAGCGAAAGGTAGGCGATTAGGTGTATCCAATCAGACAAAGACACTGCTCACTCCGCCACAGCTTGTTGTCTCTCAAACGGACCACATAAAAATATGCCGGTGTAAAGGTATCCAACTTCGCCGGAGACATATAGCAGATGCAACGGGGACGAAGGCCAAAACATCCAGGTCTTGACTACGTCGAACGATGACATGACGTGCATTCTGCGCATGTCGAGCACCAGCTTCTCATTGCCTTCGCACGCGATGAAAGCGAGCCGTTGCTGCGGCTCGATCATCAATCTGTGATTGCCCCGAGCGCCGGGCAGTTCGATGCGCGCAATGATCGGATCGATCGCGGGGGCGATCTCGGTTTCGGCCACGTGGAAACACGATTTTGAACGCAGCGCCGGATCGTCAGCGGCGCTGGCGACTACTTCCCAGCAGGCGTTGGACTTTTGGCGTACACCATTTCGTTGGTGTCGTAGCCGCCAGAGTTGATGTCGGCCACCAGATGCGTCGGAATGGCGGCCAGCGTTACGGAACGCAACTGTGGATAGCTGGCCGCCTTGCCACTAGCATATGGTTGTGCGCCGAAGTGGGCGGTTGGCC
>NZ_JAQQEU010000117.1:0-15612 GCF_046026895.1 Paraburkholderia sediminicola | reverse complement strand
AGACCGGAATTCCATCGGTCAACCCAATTTGCGAAATATTTTTTACCGTCTCGATCGAGCATCGGCAAAGCGACGATGGAGTTCTTCCGTCGCTTGCAGTCGTCGTGGAAATAATAAAACTCCAGCGCGACTCACGCTCCGCCCGGACGACAGCGAGCCTCGCAAAACGTGGACCGTCCCCATGCGTCACTGCCATCCAATGCATTTGTACCTGGCACGTACGACTGTTTGTCCATGGCGGGTATTCGAGTTTCGCGCCGATGCGCCTAGATTTCATACCCATCGGCGCCCGTGGCCCGATCAGCATCTGATCCCAAACAATGCATCTGGAGGGTTGAATCATGAGCACATCACACAAGGTCGTCGTCGTTACCGGCGCATCGCAAGGCATTGGCGCCGAGTTGGTCAGCGCGTTCCGCAAGCTCGACTATCGCGTCGTCGCAACCGCGCGATCGATCAAACCGTCGGACGATCCCAACATCGTGACCGTGGCCGGCGATATCGCCGACCCGGCGACCGCCCAGCGCGTGATCTCCGCAGCCGTCGAACGCTTCGGCCGCATCGACACGCTGGTGAACAACGCCGGCATCTTCGTCGCCAAGCCCTTCACCCGCTACACCGCGGAAGACTACGCGGCCATCACCGCCGTGAACCTCTCGGGCTTCTTCCACATCAGCCAACTCGCCATCGCCGAGATGGAAAAGAATGCGAGCGGTCACGTGGTCAGCATCACGACGAGCCTCACCGATCACGCCATCAATGGCGTACCCTCGGTACTGGCTTCGCTGACCAAGGGCGGTCTGAACGCCGCCACGAAGTCGCTCGCAATCGAATACGCGCAGAAGGGCATTCGCGCCAATGCCGTTTCGCCAGGCGTCATAAAATCGCCGATGCATCCGAAAGAAACCCACGCGGCGCTCGACGCACTGCATCCCATTGGTCACATGGGCGAAATGAGCGATATCGTCGGCGCTGTGCTGTATCTGGATTCCGCGCCGTTCGTGACCGGCGAAATCCTGCACGTCGACGGCGGCCAAAGCGCCGGCCACTGATCGGACCAGGGCGCCGCAAATTGGCGCCCTGCAAGTCAACGCACGTCAATGGAGGTTCACATGCCTATCGTCACCATTCAGGTAACCCGCGAAGGCAGCAAGCCCGGCAGCGACTCCGTCACCGCGGACGAAAAAGCGGCGTTAATCGGAGGCGTCAGTCAGTTGCTGCTCGACGTGCTGAACAAGCCGCTCGACTCGACCTTTGTCGTCATTCAGGAAGTGGAGACCGAGAACTGGGGCTGGGGGGGATTGCCCCTCGAAGCCTTTCGCAAACAACGCGGCCTGAAGCCGGACTAGCAGCAGGCACTTGCGTGATGATTCAGAACGACCATTGTCGAATGAACGAGGGCGCAATCTCAAGGAAACCTAACTCTCCTTCTTGCGCCCTCATCACTACGGCGGCCGCTAGCCCGCAAACTGCTGCAGTTGCCTGATGCTCTCCTTCAGTTCGCGGTCCAACTGGGCAACCAGCTCGGCGGCAGGCAACGGTCTCGCCAGCGCGGCTGCCTGCCCAGCCCACTGTGCGCCATAACCGAACTCGCCCGTGGCTTTCGCGGCCGCATGAAGCGCCTTGCCCGCATCGTATGCAATCGGATAGGCGGGCGGCTTTGGCGATCCGGCGTCGCTGCCGAGTTCGGTGAACCGGTTCACCATGCTTCTCGCAACCCGCCCCGAAATCGCTGCCGTAAAAGTCGTCCGGCGCGCCGCGTCCGCAAGCATCGCTCGACGATAACCTTCGTCGATCGACGTCTCCGGGCAAGCGACAAAAGCGCTGCCCAGCTGAGCCGCTTGAGCACCCAGCGCGAGCGCCGCCGCGATCCCGGCCCCGTCCATGATGCCGCCGGCAGCGATCACCGGCAGATCGAATTCTCTGACCAGCAGACGCGTCAGCGCAAATACGCCCAAGCGGTCATCGACTGCAGCCGGATCGAAAACGCCGCGATGCCCGCCGGCCTCGATACCTTGCGCAACGATCGCATCGACTCCCGCCGCTGCAACCTGCGCAGCCTCATCAAGGCTGGTTGCGCTCGCGAATAGCCTGATGCCCGCTTTCTTCAGTTCGGCAATCACATCGGCGCAGGGCAAGCCGAAATGAAAACTCACGATCGCCGGCTTTTCCTCGATAAAAACTTGCAGCATGTCCGGATCCGCAACGAAGCTCGTGTAGATCTCCGACAGTGAAGCCGGCGGGCTTGCGCCGTATTCTTTGAAATATGGCGCAAGCCAGTTCAACCATTGGCGCTCGACGGCCGTGTCAGCTTGTGCCGGTTGATGACAGAAAACGTTGATGTTGAACGGTTTTGCCGTCAAAGCGCGTGTCTCCGTGATGACCTTGCGCGCTCCTTCGGCGTTCATTGCTCCGACGCCCAGCGAGCCGAGGCCGCCCGCATTCGAGACGGCCGCCGCCAATGCCGGCGTGCTGACACCGGCCATCGGCGCCTGAACGATGGGCTTGTCGATACCCAGCAAATGCAGCAATGCGCGTTTGTCTTTCTGCTCGATCATGTCTGTCCCCCTGTCGATGCTCACTACACTATAGTCCTGAGATAGTGTGCGCAGCCCGTTGCCTTCACTTTACCGTCGCCGCAAAGGGTCTTCTGCCCGGACACAACAACGCGACAAGACAGGTCATCGAAATACCATGCAGCGTCAATTTGAAGACGTCCTTCTGGGCAGTATCGAACTGTTCTGTCTCGCCGCCGAACTGGAGAGCTTCACCCTCGCCGCGAACGCCGCCAGCGTGACGCCAGCTGCGGTCAGTCGTACGGTTGCACGTCTGGAAACGCGCCTGGGTGTGCGCTTGTTCGTGCGCACCACGCGACAGATCCGGCTAACGGATGCGGGACGCCGCTACTTCGAGCAATGCCGGCAAGCACTGAATCAGCTTGCGGACGCCGAACGCGAAGCAACCGGCCAGCAGACCACCCCGGCCGGCGTGCTGCGCATCAGCATGCCGACGCCGTATGGCCACTACCGGGTGCTGCCGTTGCTCGCGGAGTTTCGTGCACGTTATCCCGGCGTCACCGTCGAAGCGCACCTGAGCAACCGCAACATCGACTTTGCGGAAGAAGGCTTCGACCTGGCCATTCGCGGACGCGCGCCGGGCGACTCGGGCCTGATTGCGCGCAAGATCGAGGATGCGGAACTGGTGGTGGTCGCGTCGCCCGCGTATCTGCGCGGAGCCGCCAAACTCAAGACACCGGACGATCTGGTCCATCACGACTGCATCCAGTACGCGCTGCCGAGCAGCGGCCGCAACTTGCCATGGTTGTTCAAGCAGGATGGCGAAGAAGCCGAAATGATGACGCGCGGCGGCTATGCGGCTTCTGGCGACAACCTTTCCGGGGTGACGCTGGCGCGCCATGACGCGGGCATTTTCCAGACCTATCGGTTCATCGTCGACAAAGACATTGCCGACGGCACGCTCAAGGAATTGCTGAAACCCTACGGCGGCTGTTCGCGGCCGTTCGTGCTGCTCTATCCGCACGCGCGTCATCTTTCGTCGCGTGTGCGCAGCTTCGTCGACTTTCTGATGGGAAAGCTCGGATCGTAGCGCAATGGCGTGATTGCCCGGCCTTACGCACAACAGGCCGTGACACAACTGGTCAGATAAAGCGCAAACATCCCAATATTTGCATCAAATGCATCAGCCCGCGCATCTGAGCGAGTTTGCCGCCACATTGTTTTAATTGACGAAACAGTGATTTCGGAAATTAGGTATTTACCCTGGTTCCGCGCCCTCCTAGACTCTCGTCACTGCTGCAAACAAACGAGTTCGCAGCCAAATAAGACAAATCTCTGGAGGTAGTTGCCATGAAGTCGCTCATTCAAGCCGTTGTGATCGCCGCTACTCTTGCGGCTCCGGTCGCTGTCTTTGCGCAATCGAACCAGCCGTTGACCCGCGCGCAAGTGCGCGAAGAACTGGTTCAGGTCGAAAAGGCTGGCTACAACCCGGCCCGTTCGAACCCGAACGAATACCCGGCGAACATTCAGGCTGCCGAAGCACGCATTGCCGCGCAGAACAGCGCAGTGGGCGGTGTTGCCAGCGGTTCGTCGCAACAAGGCCAGGCGGTAGCGCAGTAAGCCTTCAGGCCGTCGCTTTACCGGAACGCACGCATGCTGCGGCCGGTTGCGTCACACTACGGGCCCGCGATGGTGATTCCGATTGCGGGCCCGTTTCAGATCAGCACCTCCGCCCCGGATTCCCCGGTGGCTTCGCCCAGCCGTCAGCGGCTGGGCGCGTGCGCAACTGCGCTAGCCCGCGTCCCTCAAACGACGCCCGCATTCACATACGCAGTCTTGACCGCCGTATAAAACTCACGGGCATAACTGCCTTGCTCGCGCGGACCGTAGCTCGAACCCTTGCGCCCGCCAAACGGCACGTGATAGTCCACGCCGGCGGTTGCCGTGTTCACCATCACCATGCCCGCCTGCACATGGCGGCGGAAGTGGCTCGAGTACTTCAGCGAGGTCGTGCAGATGCCTGCGGAAAGGCCGAACTCCGTGTCGTTGGCGACCGCCAGCGCCTCGTTGTAGTCTTTGACCTTGATGACCGAGGCCACCGGGCCGAACACTTCTTCCCGGTTGATGCGCATCTGCGACGTCGTGTCGGTGACCAGTGCCGGCGCGAGGAAGTAGCCGCGCGTGTCGCGCTCCACCCGCTCCCCGCCGAACACCGCGCCGCCCTCTTCGCGCGCGATCGCGAGATAGCGTTCGTCCTGCTGGAGCTGCTTGTCGTCGACGACCGGGCCGATCTGCGTGCCGTCGGCCAGCGCATCGCCGACCTTCAACGCGCGCATGCGCGCTTTCATGCCGTCGATGAAGCGCTCATAAATGCCTTCCGTCACGATCAACCGGCTCGACGCGGTGCAACGCTGCCCCGTCGAATAAAACGCGCCGTTGATGCACGCTTCGATCGCGACATCGAGGTCGGCGTCGTCGAGCACGACCATAGGGTTCTTGCCACCCATCTCCAGTTGAAACTTCTTGCCGGACGCAAAGCATTTCGCGCCGATTGCCCGGCCGGTCGCGACCGATCCGGTGAAGCTCACCGCATCCACTTCCGGCGCAGAAACCAGCGCTTCGCCGACCACCGAGCCCCGTCCCATCACGAGGTTGATGACGCCCGCCGGCGCGCCCGCCTCGGCGATGATCTTGACCAGTTCCCATGTGCTGGCCGGCACGAGGTCGGCCGGTTTGACGACGACGGTGTTCCCGTACGCAAGCGCCGGGGCAATCTTCCACGCGGGAATCGCGATCGGGAAATTCCACGGCGTGATGAGGCCGATCACGCCGAGCGGCTCGCGCGTCACTTCGACGGTCATGCCGGGCCGCACGGACGGCACGGTTTCGCCGCCCAGACGCAGCGCTTCGCCCGCAAAGAACTTGAAGATCTGCCCTGCGCGGCCCACTTCGCCGATCGCCTCGGGCAGCGTCTTGCCTTCTTCACGCGCGAGCAGCCGGCCAAGCTCGGCCTTGCGCGCGAGGATCGCGCTGCCCGCCTGATCGAGGATGTCGAAGCGCTGCTGTGGCGTGGACAGCGACCACTGTGCGAACGCCTTGCGCGCGGCGCTGATCGCGCGTTGCGTCTGCTCGGCGTCGGCCTGCGCGAACTCGCCGATCACGTCGTCGAGGTTGGACGGATTGACGTTGCGCGACACGCTCGCGCCTTCTACCCACTGTCCATCGATATAGTTTGCAAACTGGCTCATGCTGTCTCTCTCCGGTCGATACGGATTGAAGGCTCCGCCGGCGAAACCTGATCGTCAGGCCGCAACGGCGGCAACTGGCAATACCTGGCGCTATGCGCGGCACCATCGCCACGCCATAGGCTCACGATACGCTCAAATACGCGCTCAAATACGCGCGGGCCGATCAGGCCGCGCCGAGCAGCCCGCGAGCCGCCAGATTCCGATAAAGCGCGCGCACGCCGAACGTCCACGGTTCGATTTCGGTGCTCAGCCGGACGGTGTTGGTCAGCGCGCCGAGTTGCGGCGTCGAAATCGTCACGAGGTCGCCCAGGTGATGCGTGAATCCGCCACCGGCGGCGTCACGGTCCTTGATCGGCGAGAACATCGTGCCGAGGAACAGCATGAAGCCGTCCGGGTACTGGTGATGCCGTCCGCAGGTCTGCGCGACCAGGTCCGCCGGATCGCGGCTGATTTCGCTCATGTGGCTGACACCTTCGAGCACGAAGTCGTCGTCGGCGCCTTCCACGCGCAGCGCGACACTCGCCGAGCGCACCGAGTCGAGCGAGAAGCGCTCGTCGAACAGCCGAATGAACGGGCCGATCGCGCACGAGCCGTTGTTGTCCTTGCACTTGCCGAGCAGTAGCGCCGAGCGGCCTTCGATATCGCGCAAGTTGACGTCGTTGCCGAGCGTCGCGCCGACGATCTCTCCACGGCCATTCACCGCCAGGACGATTTCCGGCTCCGGGTTGTTCCAGGTCGAAGCGGCAAGCAGCCCCACGTCGGCGCCGAAACCCACCGCCGACATCGGCTGCGACTTCGAGAACACTTCCGCGTCCGGGCCGATGCCCACTTCCATGTACTGCGACCACGCACCGCGCCGTTCGAGTTCGGCCTTGAGCTTCATCGCGGCGTCCGAGCCCGGCTTGATCTTCGACAGGTCCGTGCCGATCGTCGATGCGATGGTCTCGCGGACTTCCTTCGCCTTGGCCGGATCACCGCCCGCCTGCTCTTCGATCACGCGTTCGATCAGACTCACCGCGAACGTGACGCCACACGCCTTGATGGCCTGGATGTCGCACGGTGCGAGCAGCCGCACGGCCGGCGCCACGGCGCCGGGCAGGTTGGCGGCGATCAGTTGCGCCGCGCCGCCGAGCGGCACGCCAGGCGCCGTGCGCGTGACCTGCGCGGCGTTCTCGCGCTCGAACAGGTCAGCCGTGGTGGGCACGGTCGCGGTGATGTCGAACACCTCGCCGCCGCGCACGACGACCACGCACGGGCCTTCATGCGCGTCGGTTTTGCGCCACACGCGCCCCACCAGCAGCGCCTGGTCGAGGTCGTCGGGGAGGAAACTGGATTGGGAAGTTGCGGACATGGAGTGGTTTCTTCAGGAAAGTTGGGAAAGCGGAACGGCCGGGCCCGATGTCAAACCGGAGCCCGGCCCTGCAACCTGCACGTCAGTGCGAATGCCTCGGATTGCCACGCTCGGCAATCACTTTCAGATACAGCGTCGCGGGTTCCAGACAGCCGCCGGTCGAAAGCTGGCCCACCGTCTGGCGATACAACTCCTGCCACGGCGTCTGCGCCGGCGGAATCGTGAAGCTAGCCGTTTCACGGCGCCGCGCGAGTTCGTCTTCGTCGACCAGCACGTTCACGCTGCGCGAATTCAGGTCCACGCGAATGCGGTCGTTCGTGCGCAACAGCGACAGTCCGCCGCCCACCGCCGCCTCGGGCGACATGTTCAGAATCGACGGGCTCGCGGACGTGCCGCTTTGCCGCCCGTCCCCGAGCGTCGGCAACGACGTGATGCCCTCGCGCACGAGCGCGGCCGGCGGCGCCATGTTCACCACCTCGGCGCTGCCCGGATAGCCGACGGTCCCCGCACCGCGAATCACCAGAATGCAGTGCTGGTCGATTTCGAGCGACGGGTCGTTGATGCGCGCGTGATAGTCCTCGGGACCGTCGAACACGATGGCCCGCGCTTCGAAGCTGTTTTCCTTGCCGGGCTCGCTCAGATAGGTCTGGCGGAAAGCATCGCCGACCACCGACATCTTCATGATCGCGCTGTCGAAGAAGTTGCCCGACAGCACGATGAACCCCGCGCCGTGTTTGAGCGGCTCCTCCGCTGTCCTGATCACGTCGCGATCCGCCACGGGCGCATCCGCCGCGATCTCGCCGATGGTGCGGCCCGACACGGTCAGGCATTCGCCATGCACGAGCTGCGCGTTGGCAAGCTCGCGCAATACGGCGGGCACGCCGCCCGCGCGGTGAAAGCTCTCGCCCAGATATTCGCCCGCGGGCATGCAGTTCACGATCAACGGCACCTGCTCGCCCACACGCTGCCAGTCGTCGAGGCTCAGCTCGACGCCCATGTGCCGCGCGATCGCGATCAGGTGCGGCGGACAGTTGCTCGACGCACCCAGCGCCGACGCCACCACGATCGCGTTTTCGAACGCCGCCTTCGTCATGATGTGCGACGGACGGACGTCCTCGCGCACCAGATCGACGATGCGTTTGCCGGTTGCGTAAGCCATCTGCCCGCGTTCGCGATACGCGGCGGGAATGCTCGCGCAGCCCGGCAAGGACATGCCGAGCGCCTCGGCGAGACTGTTCATCGACAGCGCGGTGCCCATCGTATTGCAGTGTCCGATCGACGGCGACGACGCCGTGGTCAGCTGCATGAAGCCCTCGTAGTCGATTTCACCGATGGCGAGCAGATTGCGCGCATGCCAGATGACCGTGCCCGAACCGACGCGCTTGCCTTCGTGCCAGCCGTCGAGCATCGGGCCGCCCGACAGCACGATGGCGGGCATGTCGACGGTCGCCGCCGCCATCAGACAGGCGGGTGTGGTCTTGTCGCAGCCGGTGGTCAGCACGACGCCGTCGAGCGGAAAGCCGTGCAGAATTTCCACCAGCCCGAGATACGCGAGATTGCGGTCGAGCGCGGCGGTCGGCCGACGGCTCTGCTCGGCGAGCGGGTGAACCGGAAATTCCATCGGAATGCCGCCCGCGTCGCGAATGCCGGCTTTGGTGCGCGCGGCGAGTTCGATGTGATGGCGGTTGCACGGCGCGAGATCGCTGCCGGTTTGCGCGATGCCGATGATCGGCCGCCCTGACTGAAGCTCTTCGCGGGTCAAACCGTAGTTCATGAAGCGCTCGACGTAGAGCGCCGTCATGTCCGCATGCGATGGGTCGTCGAACCATTCCTGGCTTCTCAGCCGGCGCGGTGTAAATGCTGACATGTTGCTTATCTCTCGGTCATGGGGAGGGTTGAATCGCTGGCGCGCGGCGCCGCGTGCGAGGTCTGGCGGTTGGGCTTGCTGGCCTCGGCCGGCGCTGCCCGTGTCAGCATGCTGCGCGGCACGAGCAGGATCAGCATACAACTAACCAGCAGACACGCGCCGAGCGCATACGTGCCGTTGTTGATGTCGCCGGTCAGGTTCTTGGCGACGGCGGTGATCATCGATCCGGTGAAGCCCGACAGGTTGCCGATCGCGTTGATCATCGCGATGCCGGCCGCAGCGGCCGCCCCCGACAGCAATTGGCCGGGGAACGTCCAGTAGATCGGCATCAGCGCGAGGATGCCAGCGGTGGCGATCGTGAGAAACGTGATCGCCAGCACGATTTGATGCGCAAACGCCGCGCTCAGGATCAGACCGAGGCCGCCGATCAGCGCCGGGATCGCCGCGTGCAGACGCCGCTCACCGGTTTTCTTCGAATGGGCCGCGTTAGCGAGCGTGGCGATGATCGCCACGCCGTAAGGGATCGCCGTCAGCAGGCCGATATGCAACGGGTCCTGCACGCCGGTCGCCTTGATGATCGACGGCAGCCAGAACGCCAGTCCGTAGAAGCCAGTGTTGAAGGTCAGCAGAATCGCGACCAGCAGCCACACGCGCGGATCGCGCACCGCCGAGCCGAAACGCGCGGTCTTCTGCGCGCCCTCGCGCTGCAGATTCGCGGCCAGCAGGCTCTTTTCCTGCGGCGTCAACCAGCTTGCGCGCTCGATACCGTCGTCGAGCGAGAAATACACGACGAACGCGGTCAACAGCGACGGCACGCCTTCGATCAGCAACATCCACTGCCAGCCCTGGTAGCCGAACAGACCAGCGGTGTGGTCCATCAACCAGCCCGACACGACGCCGCCGAGCATCAGACTGACCGGCATCGCGATCAGGAAGCCCGACATTACGCGGCTCTGACGCTGCGCCGGAAACCAGTAATTCAGGTAAAGAATCACGCCGGGAAAGAAGCCGGCCTCGCAGATACCGAGCAAAAAGCGCAGCGTGTAGAACATCGTCGCGGTTTCGACGTGCGCGAGGCGCGCGAGCGGTTCGACGAAGGCGAGCGCCATCGACACGAGGCCCCACGTGAACATGATCCGCGCGATCCAGAAGCGTGCGCCGTAGCGATGCAGGAACACATTGCTCGGGATCTCGAAGATGAAATAGCCCCAGAAGAAGACGCTGGCGCCGATCGCGTACATGGTGTCGGACAGGCCGAGATCGTCGAGCATCTGCAGCTTCGCGAAACCGACGTTGACGCGGTCCAGGTAAGCCACGACGTAGCACAGCAATAGCACCGGCAACAGGCGGCGCACGACCTTGCGATAGGTCCTTTCCTCAAACTCGCTGAGCTGCGCGGCAGGCGCAGCGGCAGCGGACGGCACAGTGGTCATTCGAATCTCCATCAGCGTATTTTTGTACGAAACGCCTGAGCGCCACCGCTCGCGTGCCATGCGAACCGATGCTTCGCCCCCGGAAAAGTTACCGGTAACATTTCTGGGTCTGGATGTTACGCGTGGCCAACCATCCGAACAACCAAGGGATATCCCTGAGGTGGAGACGACCGCGGGAAGCGGTCTGCTGAAGTCGCGCTGAACCGGCAGGCCGCCGGCTCAGGCGCTTTCCCGCGCAATCACCGTGAAGTCGATCTTGACCGCCTTCGAACGCTGCGGTTGTCCCGTCTCACGCGCCGCCAGCGCGGCGAGCAGCGTCTCGCCGGCGCGCAGGCCGATCCCATACGCGTCGACCGACACGGTGGTGATGGTCGGGTGACAGCACCACGACACCTCGAAGTTGCCGAAGCCGGCAATCGCGATGTCGCCCGGCACCGACAGTCCGCGCCGGTGACACTCCATGATCGCGCCGAACGCGGACATGTCGCTCACGCACATCACGGCCTCGGTATCGGGCCACGCGTCGAGCAATGCGCCGATCGCGGGCGCGCCATGACTCATCGTGATAGGCGATTCGCCGAGCCGGATCACGCGCGGCTCGCCGAGCCCCAGCGCTTTCACTTCCGCGATATAGCCGCGCGCCCGGTCGAGACCGCGACGATCGCGCTCACTCGCCCCGGCGATAAAACCGATGCGCCGATAGCCGCTTGCATGCAGGTGCCGAACCATCGCGCGCGCGGCGGTCGCGTTCGAAAAACCCACCGCCGTATCGATCGGATCGGCGGGCAGGTCCCACATTTCGACGACCGGGATACCGGCGCGCTGCAACAGCGTGCGGGTCGCGTCGGTGTGCCGGCTGCCGGTCAGCGCGACGCAGCGCGGCTGATGGCGCAGCATCGAGCGCACCAGCAGTTCTTCCTGTTCGAGACGATAGTCGGTGTCGCCAAGCAGGAGTTGCAGACCGTGCGGGCTCAACGCCGCGTTCAGGCCGCGCACCGTGTCGGAGAAGTTGGAGCTGGACAGCGACGGCACCAGCACCGCGACGAACTCCGAGCGCCCCGATGACAATGCGCCCGCGGCCGCATCGGCGACGTATCCCAGTTCGTCGATGACCTTCTGCACTTTTTCGCGGGTAGCCTGCGAGACGCTGCGTCCGGCCAGCACGCGCGAAACGGTCATCTTCGAAACGCCGGCGCGTTCGGCGACGTCGGACATGCGGGGCGGAACGGGCGGCCTGGACGTCATGGTCTTGGTCACTGCAAATGCGCGGAAGTCATGGAACGCACATGATACCTGGCGACACCTGGCATAGGGTCGGGTTTCACGCGCGTCGCGCTGCTCCGTTGTTTTTCCCGCTCATTGGGAGAAGCCCCATCGACACCGCGCCTGCGGCTGGCCCGGCACAGGCGAGCGAAACGAGAACAGACCGCCGGCCTGCGGCTGCTGCTGACGCTCGACGGGCGACAAGCCCTTCCACGCCGTCGACGCATAAACCGTCTGCAAATCGTCGCCCCCGAATGCGAGCTTCGTGATGTTGGCGCACGGAAACGGCACCTGCTCGATCACCTTGCCGTCGGGCGAGAACCGCTCGATACGCCAGCCGCCGAACAACGCAACCCATACGAATCCGTCGGCATCGACGGCCATTCCGTCCGGGTAGCCGTCGCCGGAAATGGCGGCAAAGATGCGTTTGCCCGACAAGCTGCCGTCTTCGCTCATGTCGAACGCGTACACGACGCGCCGCATCGTGTCGTTGTGATAGAGCGTGCGCCCATCCGGACTCATTGCGGGACCGTTGGTGATCACGTAGCCGTCGTCCTGCGCCACCACTTCGCCCGCGTCGTTCACGCGATACAGCGTGCCGGTGGGCCGCTCTTCAGCGTCGTCCATCGAGCCGAACCACAGGTGCCCGCTCGCATCGACGAAGCCGTCGTTCAGACGATTGCCCAGCAGATGTGGCTCGATATCCTTGAGCTTGCTGAATTGCCCGCTGCCGGGATCGAAGCGATGCAGGCCGCCCGGCAGCCCGCAAACGAAACCGTGCTCCGCGAGCGGCGCGACGAAACCGGGCTGGTCCGGCGCGTCCCACGTTTGCGTTTGTCCCGTGGCGACCGACAGACGATGGATATGGCGGCCCTTGATGTCGACGAAATAGACCGCGTTCTCCGTGGCCTGCCACACCGGGCCTTCGCCGAGTTCCGCATTGACCGGCCATATGCAGTCAGGGAGACGGACTTTCATTCTCCGTACCACCCGGCATCGACGAAGTAGTCACGGCCGGAGCAACGCGACGCGTCGTCGGAAGCAAGGAACAACGCCATGCGGGCGACATGCTCAGGCTCGATGCGCAAGCGCAGACATTGGCTCGCGACGACCTTCGCTTCGCTCTCGGGCGACTGCCACAACTGCATCTGACGCGGCGTTCGCACCGCGCCCGGAATGATGCAGTTCACGCGGATGCCGGCGTCGCCGAGATCGCGCGCGAGGCCGCGGGTCAACCCTTCGATAGCGGCCTTCGCGCTCATGTAGATGGCCAGGTTCGGCAAGGCGAGGTGCCACGACACCGAACCGAGATTCAGGATCACCCCGCGCCCGATCTTGCGCATGCCAGCCGCCACGGCCTGCGCGCAGAAGAACTGGTGCCGCAGGTTCACGGCCATGCGCTCGTCCCAATAGGTCGACGTGACCGCGCCGATTTCGTGCCGGTCGTCATTGCCGGCATTGTTCACGAGCACCTCGATCGGCCCCGCGATATCGGCGATCTCCGCGAACGTGCTTTGAATCGCCTCGACGTTGCGCAAATCGCAACGGCGGAACAACGGCGGGTGCGGGACGTCGCGCAGCGACTCCTGCAGCGCGAGCGAATCTTCTTCCGCCACGTCGAGGAAGAAAACGCGCGAGCCTTGCCGTGCGAATGCTTCGACCATCGCGGCGCCGATGCCGCTGCCGCCACCGGTAATGACTACCGTTTTGCCTGAGAGGCTGGGATAGATTGCGTACGACATCTGATATTCCACTTGTTCCTAGAATGACTACCCATGCGGGGTGCCCGGCCGCTCCCGGCTGGACACGCCCCCAACCTGCCCGTTACGACAGGACCTCGACTTCGCTGACCATGCGCCACTCGCGTTCGAGCGTTCGCACCGCTTGACCGGTGACGCTCACCGTGTCGTTCAGATGAATATCGCGGCTCGAGCTTCCCACCATCAAATCGAAGTCGCCTGGCTCGACGATACGCTCTCCGCGCCCATCGGTGAAGTTGAGCATGTCGACAGGGATGCGCACACGGACCTGCGCCGAGTCGCCTGCCGCCAAGGGTACGCGGGTGAACGCCTTCAATTCGCGCACCGGCCGCGCCGACGATGCGAGCCGGTCCCGCACATAGATCTGCACGACTTCAGTGCCTTCGCGCGGGCCGAGGTTCTCGACCGTGAAGCTGAGTTCGATCGTTCCGTCGCCGATCGGCACTTCGCGTTGCGCCACGGCGAGACTGCCGTAACGGAACTGCGTATAGCTGAGACCGAAGCCGAACGGGTAGCGGCAACCGAAATGAAAGGCAACCGGCGTACCGGCGCTCTTGAGCCGGTGGTTATAAGTGTACGGCACCGCCCCGGCGCTTTTCGGCACGGACAACGGCAGGCGTCCGCTGAAATTCGCACGGCCCGCCAGCAGATCGGCAAGCGCCTCGCCGCCGCGCTCGCCCGGCGCGAACGCCATGATCTGCACCGCGATCCGGTCCTCCAGACCGCCGAGGTTATACGGACGCCCGCCCGTCATCACGACGACCGTCGGCGTGCCGCTGTCGACCACGGCATTCAACAAGGCCTGCTGCACGCCAGGCAGATCCAGGCTGTCCGTGTCGGACCCTTCACCCACCGTGCCGGACTGGAACAGCCCAGCGAGATCGCCGACGAACACGATCGCCACGCCGGCCTGCCACGCGGCGTCGACCGCCGCCGCGATGTGCCCGGTGTCGCGGCTGATCAGCTCGTCGCGGTTCGCGTCGCTCATGGTGTCCAGCGACACGTCGCCCGGGAACACCGGTGCGCCCGCACGGCGCTCCGTGATGATGTCGCAGCCGCGCGCATGAATCACGCGCCCGTCGCCGAACAGCGCGCGCAGCGCCTGCAACGGCGTGCCGATCGATGCGACCGACTGCTCGCCAGAGTTGATCAGATGCACCGGGAAACTGTAGCCTGCCAGCAGCGCCAGCGGATCGTCGGCGGTCGGGCCGATCACCGCGATCTTTGCCGCGCCCTTCGTCGAGCGGCAACACGCCGCCTTCGTTGCGAAGCAGCAGCGCTGATTCGAGCGCGACCTGGTACGCGGTGTCGCCGGCCGATTCGCTCTTCACGTCGACGCGTTCCGGGTCCGCATGCGGATTCTCGAAGAGGCCGAGACGGAACTTCGTGCGCAGCACTCGGGTAACGGCAGTGTCGATCGTCGCTTCGCTGATCTCGCCGCGCGCCAGCGCTTCCTTCAGATGCAGCGCGCACTCGTGGCCGGGAGCTCGACGTCGAGTCCGGCATTGAACGCGAGCGCAGCGGCCTCCGCGCTATCGCGTGCAACTGCATGGTGGCTGTAGAGCAGATCGACAGCGGCATAGTCCGCGACGGCCAGGCCATCGAAACCCCACTTGCCGCGCAACGTATCCGTCAGCAACGAGCGGTCTGCATGGCAGGGCACGCCGTCGATATCGTGATACGCGGGCATGATCGAACCGGCGTCCGCCAGCTTGACCGCCATCTCGAATGGCAACAAAAAAACACATCGTTCAGTTCGCGCGGGCCGACATGCACGGGCGCGTGATTGCGGGCGCCTTCGCTCGCCGAATGGCCGACGAAATGCTTGAGTGTCGCGAGCATGTCGCGGCGCTCGCCTTGCAGACCCTTGACGTAATGACACGCGAGGGCACTGTCACGTTGCTGAGATGGTCGAGTAAGATCTCGCGATGAAGAATGCAAAATCGCTTTACCACGGTCATCGCTTTCCGGCGGCGGTCATCAGTTGCGCAGTGCGGTGGTATTTCAGGTTTGAGCTCAGCCTGCGTGATATCGAAGAGCGGCTGTTCGAGCGCGGGGTTATCGTCAGCTACGAAACGGTTCGACGCTGGTGCGATAAATTCGGTGCGTGTTTCGCATACCGTGTGAAAGCCGCGCATCGCAAGCCTGGCACCACCTGGCATCTTGACGAAGTA
>NZ_JAQQEU010000116.1:0-15743 GCF_046026895.1 Paraburkholderia sediminicola | reverse complement strand
TCATCTGCAATCCTGACAAACTAGCACTCAAAATAACATAAAGATCGACTTTTTTCAAAACTCGACCCCCCCTGCGCGCTCACGCCACATCGCTTCACTGACTCCAGTTCGCGCTGGAGTGAAACCCGCAACCAGTTGGATCTTGCGCGGTGCCTCAGCACACGAGGCAAGCACGCGCTTGAAAAACCGCTTCGCTGCAGCCTTGTCGCGGCGCTTCTGTAGCAGGATATCGAGTTCGGCACCATGTTGATCGACGGCGCGCCACAACAAATAAGGCTCGCCGCGCAACGTCACAAATACTTCGTCAAGGTGCCACGTGGTGCCGGGCCTGCGACGCGCCGCTTTCACACGGTGTGCGAAGCCAGCACCGAACTTATCGCACCAGCGTCGGACCGTTTCGTAGCTGACGATAACCCCGCGCTCGAACAGCAGTTCTTCGATATCACGCAGACTGAGCTGAAACCTGAAATACCAGCGTACCGCGCAACTGATGACCGCCGCCGGAAAGCGATGGCCGTGGTAAGGCGATTTTGCGTTCTTCATCACCCGCTCTTACTCGACTATCTCTGCAACGTGACAGTGCCTCGTTCGCCCCTACACACCCCACGTGCCGCGTGCGGTAGCACTGTTCGTCACGTATCTTCGCGAAACGTTCGCTGACGGGTTTTCGGTTCAGTAACCGGGCGTTCAACGAAGCCATGAATCATGCAACGATCAACCTCTGCCCTCAGAAGCGCAGCACCCGCCTGCCGCCTCGCAAAACACCAAAATATTTGAGCGTCAGGACGCTTGTCACCAATACGCGTTGTTATAATTCTTTCATCTCATGACTCTATTCTAACGTTCGGGCGCCCCTTCTTTCGCGCCCCGTACGCCCCCGCCAGATGGCCAAAATCGATCGCTTGCGCCTTCTTGCCGATACCTTGAAAACGCAAGGTGTCCTGCATCTGCGCGATGCCGCTACCCTGCTCCAGGTCTCCGAGATGACGGTGCGTCGCGACATTGCCGCGACGCCGGGTCAGTTCACCTATCTGGGCGGCTATATCGTCAGCGCCAACGACGTGCCCAACGCCGCGGGCTACACCATCGAACACGAGAAAGACCACTTTGCGCAGGCAAAGGCGCAAGCGTCCGCTATCGCGTCGAGTCTGCTCGCGAACGACGAGACCATTTTCATCGACTGTGGGACGACGCTCGTCACGCTCGCACGCCTGATCCCCGCCGACATGCATCTGACGGTGGTGTGCTATTCGCTGAACGTCGCGGAAGTTTTGCGGCGCAAACCGAACGTGCGAATGATATTGCTGGGCGGGGTATATATGCCGTCGTCGGATTCCTTTGCGAGCGAAGACAGCGTCCAGACGTTGCGGCGAATGGGAATCAACAAGGCCTTTCTATCGGCCGGCGGCGTCGACGAGGCGCGTGGCGTGACCTGCTGGAATTTTCACGAAGTGGCGATCAAACAGGCGGCGATGGCAAGCGCCGTCGAACGTCATCTGGTGGTCGATCAGAGCAAACTCGGCAAGGTCAAGGCGGTGCGGTTTTCGCGACTTGATGAGTTCGATTCGATCGTGACCGAACTGGGGCAAACGGTGCGAAAACGCCAGCCGGATTGAACCTCTAACCGCGTTGCGGCCGCCAGCCGCAGCAACGCGGTTCGTATCTTGCTGTCAGCCCCTTCGCCCGAGCGCGAACAAAGTCCCGGCAATGAGAATGAAGGCGCCGATAATCGCCTTTTGCCAGGTACTCGGCACGCCAATCAAGATCAGCACACTGTTGATCAGCGTCACGAGCGCAACGCCGAGCAACGTGCCCATCACAGTCCCCGTGCCCCCGGTAATGCGCGCGCCGCCTAGAATCACGGCAGCAATCACATCGAGTTCGGTGCCAACCAGATCGAAGGGATTCGCGAGCCGGTTCATCGATACATGCAGTATGCCGGCCACGCCCGCGAGCATGCCGGTATAGCCGAATACGAACAGCTGGATCGCGCGCGCGTTGTAGCCAAGCCGCTCCGCAATCGGCAAACTGCCGCCGATCGCATACACGCCGCGGCCCATCATCGTGCGGTTGAGTAGCCACCACGTCAGCAGCGCGGTCACGACCAATGCAATGACCGACACCGGCAGCACGGCGCGAAGCCCGTCGGCAGTCGTGTAGAAGAACAACGGCAACTGGCCGAACCGGTCCATGCTATGCGGAATGTTCATGAAGAACTGCGTGCCGACGAAGGTCAGCAATACGCCGCGAAACAGGTACTGGGTGCCGATCGTGACGATCAGCGAAGGCGCCTTGAGGCGGTGCACCAGCATCCCGTTCACGACGCCGAGCGCCGTGCCGCCCACTGCACCGGCAAGCAGGATCAGCACGAACGGCGCATCGGGCCACCACGCGAAGACGGCCTTCGTCAGCGAATACATCGTCAACGCGGCAATCGCTGTGAAGGACACGTCGATGCCGCCCGACGCGAGCACCACGAGCGTACCCATCGCGAAGATCGACATCGTGGTCGCCGAATGCAACAGGTCGAACAGCGTCGCGTACTGGAAGAAGCGCGGATTGATCGCCCCGACAATCAGACACGTCAGCACGATCAGCGCGACGGTGAACCATTCGGGCTTGCGCATCAGACGCGTGCGCATGTCGAGCTTGCGCACGCTCGGCGCGATGGCCTCCACTGCGGCTGCCGTCGCGGGATGCGGAGCGGATTGAAGGGATTCATTCATGAGATTGCTGTTCACGTGGGTCAGGCGGCTTCGGAAAGAAGTGCGTGATACAGGCCGGCCTCGTCGAGTTCATCGGCGCGATATTCGGCGGCAACGCGACCTTTCTTCATCATCAGGATGCGGTCGCAGTTCTGTAGCAGTTCGGGCAGGTCATCACTGATCAGAATGATGCCGATACCCTGCTCCGACAAACGCTGCATGATGCGGTAAATGATGTCCTTCGACCCGACGTCAACGCCTACCGTTGGCCCGTGCAGAATCAGGACGCGCGGATCGATTGCAAGCCAGCGGCCAATCAGCACGCGCTGCTGGTTGCCGCCGGACAGCGACTGAACGGGCTTGTCGACGTCGGGCGTCGCGATCTGCAGATCCCTGACCGTGCGCTCAGCCAGTTCCTGCGCGCGGCGCCGGTCGATCTGCGCGAAGCGGTCGCGCAATGTTGAGATCATCGCGGTAATGACGTTGTCGCGGATCGGCTTGTCGAGAAACAGGCCTTCGTTGAGGCGATCCTCGGGTACATAGCCGATCCGCTGCGCCTTCGCATCGGACGGCGTGCGCAACCGCACGAGGTCGCCATCGAGCGTCACGGTGCCGGCATCCGCGGGATTGACGCCCGCCAGCGCGCGCGCCAGTTCATTGCGGCCCGAATCGAGCAGGCCGGTCACGCCGAGAATCTCGCCGCGATACAGCGAAAACGACACATCGGCAAACTGGTTGCGGTGGCTGAGCGCCTTGACATCGAGTATCACGTCATGCGCATCGGCCCCGGCGACTTGGCGATACCGCTCGGTCGACAGATGCTTGCCCGTCATCAGTTCGCTGATCTGTGCTTTCGTGAAGTTGGCGATCGGACCGTGGGCCATCTTCTGGCCGTCGCGCAGCACGATGACCTCGCCGCCGATCGTAAAGCACTCGTCGAGCTTGTGGCTCACGAACAGCACGGCGACACCCTCCGCACGCAGCTTCGCGAGCACCGCGATCAGGTTATCGACTTCCTTTTGAGTCAGCGACGTAGTCGGCTCGTCCATGATCACGAAGCGCGCCTCGCTTGCGATCGCACGCGCGATCGCGACCAGCTGGCGTGTCGCGAGCGGCAACTGTTCGATCAATGTGCGCTGAAACTCGGCGTCGCCGGACAAACCGACGGCCTCGAGCGCGCGGTCCGCGGTCTTCGCGAGCGCCTTGCGATCGAAGGTCCGTGTGAGCCGGCCGTTATGCCCGGCAAGTTCGACCGTCAAACCGATGTTCTCCGCTACGCTCATGTTGGGCAGCAGCGACAGGTCCTGATAGACCGTCTCGACGCCCGCGGCCAGCGCCTCCAAAGGCGACAGGCGCGCGTGCCGCCTGCCTTCGATCACCAGTTCGCCCTGGTCGGGCGGCTGCGCGCCCGAGATGATCTTGATCAGCGTGCTCTTGCCGCAACCGTTCTCGCCGAGCAGATGGTAGATCTGCCCGCGCTCGAACTGCAGACTCACACCACGCAGCGCATACACGCCGGTGAAGTGCTTGTGGATATCGACGACTTCGAGAAGCGGTGCCTGACTCATGTTCACCTGCAACGTTGAAGGCGGCGCGCGCCGGTACGGCGCACGCCGCCGCACATCAGAACGGATACTGCTTGTAGTTCGTCTTGTCGACGTCGACCCAGCCCGCTCCGCGCACGATGATGCCCTTGCCCGGTCCCTTGCTGACGGTCACCTTGTTATAGCCGACGATGCCGAGGTCCGCGCCGTTCTCCACCGTTTTGCCGGCGACCAGCATCTGCGCGACCTTGTTCATCGCAATGCCGGCGAGCTTCGGATCCCAGAACGCGATGCCGTTGACTGCACCGCTTTCAAGGAACTTGCCAGCCTCGGTCGGCAGGCCCGTGCCGTACACGCAGATCTTGCCGACCTTGCCCGCTTCTTCGACCGCGCGGCCAATACCGATCACATCCAGCGACGACGAGCCCTGGAAGCCGTTCAGGTCCGGATGCTTGCGCAGAACTTCCTTCGCGACCTTGTACGCCTGTTCGCCGTCGTTATTGGTTTCGAGCTTCGGCTCGACGAGGTCCATCTTCGGGTACTTCTGCTTTGCATTGCCGATGCCGCCGTCGGCCCACTGCACCTGCGAACGGCTGCCGAGCGAGCCCACCAGCACCGCCCACTTGCCCTGCTGCCCCATGCATTTCGCCAGACGTTCGTTCAGACCCGCGCCGTATGCGGTGTTGTCGAACGCTTCGATGTCGACCATCGTGTTCTTCTCGTTGTCCGCTTCATGCGTGACGACCTTGATGCCACGATCCATCGCTTTCTTCAATGCTGGCTCCAGCGTCGGCGGGTCGAACGGCACGACCGCGATCGCCGTGACCTTCTTCGCGATCAGGTCCTCGACGATCTTCAGTTGCTGCGCGGCATCGGCGCGGCCGGGACCTGTCTGATACACGTTAATGTTCGGATTGTCCTTGCCGAACTCCTTGACGCCTTCGTCCATCCGGTTGAACCAGTTGATGCCGGTCACCTTGACGACCGTAACGATCGTCTCGTCAGTCGCGGCTTGCGCCGTGAGGATCGCGCCCGCCGCGAGAGCGGCGCCTGCAACAGCGATAGCAAGTCGATTCAGTTTCATGCGATGTCTCCTGTATGGTTCGAATGTGTTGCACATGAAGGAAGGGTTGAATCTAACGTCCCGTCGACGCGGGCGGCCGCGGCACGCTGGGCGCCGCTCGCGCGCCGCCAATGCCGAAGATCGTGCGAACCCGTTCGCCGCCCGCAAACGCCAGCGACGCAAGCAACAGGAAGCCCCACGCGCAATCGCCGAAAAACTGCGATACGCCTAGCAGATTGAACAGGCTCGACAGGAATTGCAGTGCCGTCGCGGCGAGGAATACGCAGACAATGCGTCCATAGCCGCCCGACGGATTCACGCCGCCCATGACCGCGATGAGGATCGCGATCAGCAGATACGAGTTGCCGTAGTCCCACTTTGCGCTCGACGTATGCGTCGCGCTGATCAGACCGGCGAGCGACGCCAGCACGCCGCACAGGCCATACGTGATGACCAGCATCCGCGTGCGCGGAATGCCAGCGTAGAACGCCGCCTTGGGATTGGTGCCCATCAGGAAGAGGCGCAGGCCGAACGGCGTGCGCCTCAACACCCAGCCGAGCACGAGCACCGTCACAACGAAGATCGCGAACGAGATCGGAATCTGCAACCACGTGCCGTTCCCGATCGCCGACAACGGATCGACGTATTCGACCCGCACCGACGCGCCGTTGCTCAGCACGACAGCGATACCGGTGAACAATAGCGACGTGCCAAGCGTGCACAGGATCGGCGTGAGACGCAGGCGCGCGATCACGATCCCGTTCAGCACGCCGCCGAGCACACCCATCGCCGGCACGATCGCGGTGAACCCGGCCGTGTAGAGCGCAGGCGAATCGTCGGCGGAGACAAGATGTGGCAACAGCATTGCTGCGACCATGCCGGACAGATTCGCAAGCGCGACGCCCGACAGGTCGATGCCGCCGTTGCCCGACACCATCGACAGCATGATGCCGAGTGCAAGCAGCCCGAGTTCCGGCAACTGGCCGCCCATCGACTGCAGGTTGTCGACGTCGACGAACTGTCCGTGCGACAGTACCGTCGCAACGATCACGATCAGCAGGTTCACGCCAACCAGGAAGTTCAGCTGCCTGTCCCTGAACCAGGACGTCATGTCCAGGCCGCTCATGATTGAGCCGCGAGCGCAGCGTGAGCGCCCATTACCGCGTTGATTTCGTCGAGCGTCGGCATCGACGGCGCGGTGCCCGCCCGTGTGACCGACAGGCTCGCCAGCGCGCAGCCGAAGCGCACCGCGTCGAGCGGAGAATCGCCGCGCGACAGTGCCGCGGCAAGCCCGCCAGCAAAGCCGTCACCTGCGCCGGCGGTTTCCGCCACACGACCGCAATCGAATGCTGGCACGTGCTCCGAAAGCTCGCGCGTGTGAAGTAACGCGCCCGCTTCGCCGAGCGTCACGATCACCGCGCGCACGCCCTTCGACAGCAGGATATCCGCCGCACGACGGGCATCGTCGAGCGTTTCGATTGGCACGCCCGTGAGCGCCGTCGCTTCGGTTTCGTTCGGCGTGATGTAGTCGCACAGCGGGAACATGTCGTCATCGAACGGCACGGCCGGCGCGGGGTTGAACACGGTCGTCACGCCATGGCGGCGCGCGAGTTCGAGACCGCGCTTCGCCGCCGGGACCGGTTGCTCCAGTTGCGTGACGAACACCTTCGCTTTTGCAATGTCGGCCTCGATCGCCTCGACGTCGGCGGGGCCGAGCGTGCCGGCGGCGCCGGCCGCGACGATGATCGCGTTGCCGCCTGTGACGTCATCGACGTAGATATGGGCTGCGCCAGTTGCCATGTCGTCGACCACCGTCGCGCGCGACGTGATGCCTTCGGCGGCCCACGTCGATTGCGCGATCTCACCGAATGCGTCGCCTCCAATGCGCGTGCAGAACACGACGTCCGCGCCGGCTCGCGCGGCAGCGACTGCCTGGTTCGAGCCCTTGCCGCCCGGGCCCATCGCGAACGAGGTGCCGGCAATCGTTTCGCCAAGCGCCGGCATCCGGCTCGCACGGAAGCTGAGATCGGTCACATAGATGCCCAGAATGACGACGCTCATTGCGAACCCTCCGCGGCGTTGGGCGCATCGGGCGCAAGGTCGACACCCTTCTTGAAGATGAAGCAGCCATAGCCGCGCGCTTCGCCGGTGGCAATCACGCAGTACGCCTTTTTTGCCAGCTCGTAGAACGCGAAGCGCTCGATCGACGCGAACGGTGTCGAACATCCTTCCGCATGATCGACTTCGCGCTGCGCTTCACGCTGCACGGCAGGCAAGGCATCGGCATCGCCGACCACTTCCATGCGTTGCGCCGGATGATCGACGAACGAGTCGAGCGGCAGGACCGACAGCACCGCGCGAATGGCGCGCGGCGCGTTCGCGCCGTCAAGCCGCAGCACTTTGCCCAGCACGGTTTGCCGGGCGACGGAATCCGCAGGGAAGTTCGCGTCGCAGACGACCACTTCGTCGCCGTGGCCCATCGCGCAGAGTGCATACAGCACGTCGGGGTTGAGCAACGGATCGATATTCTTCAGCATGTGTCTCCTCCATCTTGCGAGCGCCTGTTACAGGTCTGAGCCCACGGCTGTCATTGCCGGCGATCAGTCGCCGTACGGAATCCAGATGTTCTTGACCTGCACCGCCTGCCGCAGGAACGGCAAACCTTCTGCTGACATAGCGTGCCAGTCGAATACGCGCCCATGATCGACGAACGTGCGCTTCAGATTGCCGACCGATTCACGCTCGACAAGCGTCGAGAGTTCTGCGCCGCCGAAACTCCACAGCGCGTCGACGTCATCGTGCTGGGCAAGTATCTTTGCAAGCGTCGCGTGTTCGCCGGTGACGATGTTCAACGCACCCGCCTGCACATCTGACGTCTCGACAACCTGATAGAAATCCGTCGCCATCAACGGGCAGCGTTCGCTCGGCACGGCGACTACCCGATTGCCCATCGCAAGCGCCGGTGCGATCAGCGACACGAAACCCAGCAACGGCGCTTCGTCCGGGCTGATCACGCCAAGCACGCCGAGGGGCTCGTTCATGGCGAGTGCGACGCCGCGCAATGGCGGCGAATGGACTCCGCCGTCGAACTTGTCGGCCCACGCGGCATACGTGAAGAGCCGCGTGATCGATGCCTCGACTTCGCGCTCGGCTTCGGCCTCGTTCGATCCTGCACGAATCACGAGTTGCCGCCTGAATTCGTCCGCGCGCGCCGACAGGTTTTCCGCGAGGTAGTAGAGTACCTGAGCGCGGTTATGCGTGCTGGTCTGCGACCACTTCGCCGCACTGCGCGCCGCTGCGACCGCATTGCGAATGTCCTTGCGGTTACCGTCCGCCACCTCGCCGACGATAACCCCAGACGGCGCACGCACCACGCGCGAGCTGCCGTTGTCCGGCCGCATCTGCTTGCCGCCGATGAACAGCTTCGTGGTCCGATCCATCCTGCTGAGATAGACATCGGCTTGCGCGACGGGTTTCACCTCGTCGCGTTCGTTCGCGCGCAGCGGCAGGTTGGTCCACGCCTGCGGCTTTAGATACTCGTAGATCCCCTCACGGCCGCCCTCCCGTCCAAAGCCCGACTCGCGATAGCCACCGAAGCCGACACCCGCATCGAACAGGTTCGTCGCGTTGATCCACACGACACCGCATTCAAGACGAGGAGCGATATCGAGCGCGCGGCCGATCGTCTCGCTCCACACACTCGCAGCCAGTCCGTAACGTGAATGGTTCGCGAGCGCGACCGCTTCGTCGGGCGTGCGAAAGCTCATCGCGACCAGCACAGGTCCGAATATTTCCTCCTGCACGAGTGTCGAGGCGGGCGCAACACGGGTGACCAGCGTCGGTGGGAAAAACACACCGTTCTCGGGCATCCGCAGGTGCGCGGGCTGATAGACGTCGCACCCTTCACGCTCGCCTTGCGCGATAAGTGACTTGATGCGCTCCAGTTGCACCTCGTCGACAATCGCGCCCATGTCGACGCTCTTGTCGAGCGAGTGACCGACGCGCAGCGTCTCCATCCGGCGCTTCAGCTTTTCGATGAAGCGTGCTTCAACACCCTCCTGCACCAGCAGACGCGAACCCGCGCAGCAGACTTGCCCCTGGTTGAACCAGATCGCGTCGACCACGCCTTCGACCGCGCCATCCAGATCGGCATCGTCCAAGACGATGAACGGCGACTTGCCGCCGAGTTCGAGCGTGAGCGACTTGCCTGAGCCCGCAGTCGCGACACGGATCTGCCGGCCGACACTGGTCGATCCGGTGAACGCGATCTTCGCGACCTGAGGATGGTCGACCAGCTTTGCGCCGGTGCGGCCGTCTCCTGTGACGACGTTCAACACGCCCGCTGGCAGACCCGCGCGATGCGCGAGTTCCGCGAACAGCAGTGCCGTCAGCGGCGTAAATTCGGCGGGCTTCAACACCACGCAATTGCCGGTGGCCAGTGCCGGCGCGATCTTCCATGCCAGCATCAGCAGCGGGAAATTCCACGGCACGATCTGCCCGATGACACCAAGCGGTGTCCAGCCCGACAGCTCGCTTTCCTGAATCTGCGCCCAGCCGGCGTGATGCAGGAAATGTCGCGCGACAAGGGGAATGTCTATGTCGCGCGTCTCGCGGATCGGCTTGCCGTTGTCCAGCGATTCGAGCACGGCGAAGAGCCGGCTATGCCGCTGCACCGTCCGTGCGAGCGCATAGAGATGCCGCGCGCGGCCCGCGCCGCCCAATGCCTGCCACGCGGGCAGCGCCTTGTGAGCGGCCGCGACCGCCGCGTTCACATCGGCCTCGTCCCCTTGCGCGATGTTTGCGAGCACACGGCCCGTCGCAGGCTCGCGGGATTCGAATGTTTCAGCACCGTCGCCGGACGCTGGCACACGGAAAGCGCCATCGATAAAGTGGCCGAAGCCGTTCGCATGCTCAGCGAGCCAGGCGCGGGCGGCCTTGTCGTCTTCCGGGGCAGGTCCGTATTCCATCGAAGAAAAATATTCAGCTACGCTCATGTGGGGTCTTCGTTGTGCGAGGTCACGCGACCGGGTGACGATGGAATGCGGAATAGCGGCCGCTCACGTGATGCTCGAGTTGTCGCTCGATATCGGCCAGCAGGCTCGATGCGCCGATACGGAACAGATCCGGCTCGAGCCATTGCCGTCCAAGTTCTTCTTTCATCAGGATCTGGTATTCGAGCACCGACTTCGCGGTCGACACGCCGCCCGCCGGTTTGAAGCCAATTTCGATGCCGGTGCGCTCGAAGTACTCGCGGATCATCCGGACCATTGCGAGCGACGCGGCTAGCGTTGCGTTGACGCCTTCCTTGCCGGTGGACGTCTTGATGAAATCGGCCCCCGCCATCATGCAGACCATCGACGCCTTCGCGACGTTCGACAGCGTGCGGATGTCGCCAGTGGCAAGAATCGCCTTCACGTGGGCATCGCCACACGCGGCGCGGAAATCGCGCATCTCGTCGTACAGCGCCTGCCAGTTGCCGGTCAGCACGTGCTCGCGGGTCACCACGATATCGATCTCGACGGCGCCATCGGCCACCGACGCTTCGATCTCTTTGAGTTTCAGCGGATGGGGGATCAACCCGGCAGGAAAACCGGTGGACACGGCCGCGACCGGAATGCCGCTGCCCGCGAGCGCCGCGACCGCCGTGCTCACGAAGCGGTGATACACGCAGACCGCCGCCGTTGTGATGGACTGCGCCTGCATCCCAAGCGCTTCGAGCAGATCGTCACGCACCGGGCGGCGGGCTTTTGCACACAGACGCTCGACGCGGCCAGCCGTGTCGTCCCCAGCGAGCGTGGTCAGGTCGATGCACGTGATGGCTTTGAGCAGCCACGCGGCCTGCGCGTCCTTTTTGAGCGACCGGCGCGTGCCGAGCGTCGCCACGCGCTGCTCGAGCGCCGACCGGTTCACGCGCAGCGAATCGATCCACGACAGGTCGAACGGAACACCGGGATTGCGGCCACGGGCGTGCGACGCGTGCACGCGCCCCGGCCAGGTGACCACGGAACTGGATGCTTCATCGAACATAGGTAGGCTCGCTGTTGTGCATTGCACAACACTTATTGATAACTTGATATCATATTAGAGCACGAATGTTACAATCATGACATAGGGAAAACCTGCATTTCGCGTTGATGTGGCTCACAGGTGGTGTGGCAGCCGGTCGCCTCGATGTTAGTATGTTCACATTGTGAAATTGGAATGGGCGTGACGCCAGCGGGTCGGCCAATCCTCTGGCCGACGCACGAGACGCAGTTTCGTCATGAAGGTCGTCACGCCCCGCAATTAAGCGGGCACGGCACTGACACGTTGCTGGGATGTTGCCGGGAATGCAGCGCCAATTGTGGGTATGAAACGAACTGCTCTCCAACACAGCGCACCTGCCAACGACGCTATCTCCGATGGCGGCTACCGATTCCCACCCGACGTGATCAGTTATGCGATGTGGCTGTACTACGGTTTTCCGTTGAGCCTGCGTATGGTTGAGGAGGTGCTGGCAGCTCGCGGCATTGACCTTACCTACGAAACGGTGCGGCGCTGGTCGGCGAAGTTCGGCCTGGGTATCGCCTGGCGCATCCGCTCTACTGCGCTGGCCCGAGGCGATAAGTGGCACCTCCCCCCGGTGTCACAATAGATACTGTGATCCCGTCAAGCATTTTGCAGTTTGGGATCGAAGCACTTGCCTGACCTGATAACACCGAAAGCGACGTGAACGAGCTTGCGCATCATCGCACCGATGATGAGTTTGGCAGGCTTACCGGAAGCGGCCAGACGGTCGCGAAAGCGCTTTCCCCAGTGAGTTTTGTAAAGCGTTGTCATGGCGGGCATATAAAGCGCTTTGCGCAAAAGGCGTGACCGACTTTTGACATCCGGGGTCTGCCTTTGACGCTGCTGCCGGATTCGTGCTGTCGCGGATCGAGACCGGCGAAGGCCGCCGCCTGCCGGGCGTTCGCAAAGCGTCCGGGGTGCATACAAAAGGCCAGCAGCACCGCGATAGTGCGCTCGCCCAGGCCTGGAATGCTATCGAGCAGCATTTGCTTGCCCTTCATATCCGGGTCGCCGTCAATTTGGTCACGGATCTTTTTGAGCAACTTCTTGATTTCGGTATCGAGCCATTCAATATGGCCGACAATGTCTACTGCAACAACGTCGCGCGCCACCTCAAGGCGGTTGCTCTCTTGCGTACGCATTGTTTGCAGTGCCTCCAGGCGCAATACCGAGGCCCGCAATGCCTGTTCTGCAGGTGACGGAGCTTGCCATGTTGTTGGGCGGCGTTCGACGCAGAATTCTGCAATCAATTGGGCATCGCCGCGATCTGTCTTACTGCGCGCCAGGCGGGAGGCGCCGAAGGCCTTGATTTGCGCAGGATTGGTCACACTCACCCTCATGTGTTTGGCGGTCAGATACTCCGCAACCGCTTCCCAATAAACGCCAGTGGCTTCCATGCACATATGTGCATCCGAGGCTCCATGCTTGTCCAGCCAATCGACTAATGCATTGAAGCCTTTCTGGTTATTCTCGAATACCTTGTTTTTGTACTTTCCATTCACCAAGCGCAGTGCGCAATCGAGCTTGGCTTTGGCGACGTCAATTCCGCAATGAAACGATTGCATGCAACATCCTCTGATGATCTACCTTGTGAATGCAGGCTGCCGGCCAAGCCGGGCCAAAGATACTGTCCGATCTGTTTCGGAGGGTGAGCGGCTGCTGCAAAGATCTATTGTGCTGGCTCAGGGCCAACGTTGTCGCAGGCATCCAGCCGCTCGATCCTGGGGTGCCCCCCAAGAATTGCTGAGCGAATCCGATCTTCTTACATCATCGAATCCGTCACAAAGAAATCATACAAGTTGTCGCCTCTCCAGCAACCTGACAGTGCCTTCCGCAGGCAGAGCCTCGCGTTTTCCCGTTCAGGATGGTGCAGCCTGCCCGCTGTCTTCCAATACTTGCAGAAACGTCGAACTCCACCAGCGCACATCGAACTTGCGGATCCGTCCAAGAAGTGATTCGTGCCGCTTGATCCGCTCATCAAGCGACATCGTCAGAGCCCGCTGAATTGCCTGCGCGGTGCCTTGCGTATCGTATGGATTGACCAGCAGCGCTTCTTTCAATTGCTCCGCGGCGCCGGCAAAACGCGAAAGCACCAGCACGCCGGGGTCAGCAGGATCCTGCGCGGCGACGAATTCCTTCGCAACCAGGTTCATGCCGTCCCGCAATGGTGTAACGAGCGCCACGCGACTCGCGCGATAGAGGCCCGGCAGACGCTTGCGGGCCACGTTGCGATGAATGTAGCGCACCGGCATCCAGTCCAGTTCACCGAAGTCGCCATTGATTGCGCCACACAGGCTATCCATCTGACGTCGCAGATCATCGTAGGCTCCAACGTCCTCGCGGCTCGGGGAAGCAATCTGGATCAGCGTCGCGCTATTGCGATTTTCCGGGTAGTACGTCAGCAGTTCACGGAAAGCATGGACGCGTTGCGGCAGCCCCTTTGAGTAGTCGAGCCGGTCGACGCCCAACAGCAAACGCCGCCGGGAATACTCGTCGCGCATCCGGGCAAACATGTCGCTTCCCTCCTTCGAGTCGGCAAGACGAATGAAGTCGCCGACATCAATGCCGATGGGATACGCGCCGACCCGCAGCGTGCGATTGAACGCCCGAAGGCGGTCCGGACTCAACCGTTGCGCCTGCGCTTCGGATTCAACGTAGTGAGAAAAGTGCGTCAAGTCCGCTTCGCTCTGGAAGCCGACCAGATCGTACGCAAAGAGCGAGCGCATCAGCCATTCGTGTTCCGGAATCGCTGCCATGATCAGCGGCGGCGGCATCGGAATATGCAGGAAGAAGCCGATGCGGTTGGTACACCCTATTGCGCGCAACTCGGCCGCAAGCGGGATCAGATGGTAGTCGTGAACCCAGATGAGATCGTCCGGCTTCAACAGCGGCAGCAACTTGTGCGCGAACAACTGGTTCACCCGGCGGTAACCCGCTGCGAATCGCGTGTCGAAATTGGCAAGGTCCAGCCGGTAGTGGAACACCGGCCACAAGACACCGTTCGCGTAACCCAGATAATACGTGTCGTGATCTTCCCGGCTCAGGTCAAGTGTCGCAAGCGTTACGTTCCCAGCCGTTTGGACCTGAACTTCATCTTGGCCGGCTTTTGCGCTGTCCCCTGCTTCCCGGATCTTGCCGCTCCAGCCAAACCAGAGCCCGCCCGTCTGTTGCAGGCTCTCCCGTACCGCCACGGCGAGTCCACCGGCAGCAGGCTTGCGAGGATCGGCAGTGCGATTTGAAACGACGACGAGACGGCTCATGAAGGCCTTATGCTGTTGCGTTCAGGCGGCGGTGTCCAACGCCCCAAATAGGGAAATCACGTCCTCAGCCGGCACTCGACGAACGTGATCCGCGTTTGCCGGGGTAAGCGCCGTAACGGCCGAACCACACTCGTTCCTCTCTGAAACCTCAAGCTCGGGTGCGACCAGCCATGCCGGGTAAGGATCACATTCTGATCGAACCAGTTTACTACGTCGCTAACGCACGCTCGCGCCCGCGCTTCACCTGCATACGTTGCCCGCTCAAATACGGCGTCGCCATGGCGAAAAATGACCAGGACTTGAAGTTTTGCTTCAGAAACGCCGTGATCGGGCCGCGGCGAAACGGTTCTTGAAACGCGTACTGGAGGCTTGTTCAGAGGTACCGGGCAAGATCGTCACCGACCGGCTGCGCGGCTACCCAGCAGCGAAGCTGGGATTCCCGAGTTCGCGCCCGTCGGGCACGTGTTCGTCAGGGCCTGCGCTCGCGTCAATAACTGCGCCGAAAATAGTCCTCAGCCCTCGCGCGAACGCCGCACGCGGAGCTTCCGCCTGCCCGTGCCCACCACGCATTCCTGCCGGGCTTCGGCGTGAACCGGCAGCATTTCGCCATCAAGCGACATCTGCCACGAACGTCGCTCTACCGCAAGCAGCTCACCGCGAAGCTTGGCCGGCTATATGATAACGAGTGCCGCAGGCGCGTATCGAATTTCAACAGCGTCCGAAGATCGACTGTGCTGTTGTCCGTGCGTCGGCAAGGGTACATCGGTGTGACAGCGATGGCGCCAACGGTGTTCGCTGCATTCGACGCTGAACAAGCTGCGGTGCTGTAGGTACTGGATTCTCCACCGAGAATCGCTTGGAGCGAAGTCTTTCTGCCAGTCCGGCAACGAGGGGTCGCGGGGCGCGCGGGTCGTCTATCTACCCGCGCCGGTCCGTCTGATGCAACTCAGCACGAGTGTGCTGCCTGAACCCGCCTCAAGTGTTCGCCCAGCAAAACGACAAGCCCCTCCTTTTGACCTCACTTCAATCCCACCGCTCATCACGCACCTGAACGATACCCGCCTCGATCCGTACCGGAAACACCACCACATCCTCATAAGCTGGCGGCGCCAACACCTTCCCC
>NZ_JAQQEU010000115.1:0-15811 GCF_046026895.1 Paraburkholderia sediminicola | reverse complement strand
ACCTACTTTCCAGTCTATCCTGCGATGTGCCGGTCGCGGCCTACGAAATGCGCGCTGGTAAATACGGCGACAGACCGCCTTATCTGTCGTTCCTCCAAAACCGCTTTCCCAATCTATAGATAATCGTATCCGGCGGTGCGAGGCGCAATAGCCGGGCGCGTACGTGCGTCTGGAAAAATAACAGAAGACGTATGAGAAGAGTCTCTCTTGACCTTATCGTTTTCTGGTCGGATATGGCAGGCTTGAGCGGGACCGTGTGAAGCTACTTATCCTGGAATCAACGGCTGAAACTGCTTGCGTCTCGTTGGCTGTGCAGGTGTTGCGTGACATTTATAGAAATCCAAAATGAAAAATCCGAATGACAAGCGGAATGCAATAGTTGGGGCGTTACTTGCCTTCGTCAATCTGGGTGAACATGAAGAGCGGGAGTTCATTGCAACAATGAATCTTTTGCTTCGCGTTTCTCCCAAGAAACGACGGGAAATGATCGAGCAGCTAAGGCAGGATGCGTCCCGGGGAGAAGAGTTCGTCGGGATTGCAGCCAGGCGCGGCCCGTCACCTTCTTCCGGGCTCCGGTCGGTTGATGCAAGTTTTCCGCCCGGCTGTTGAACCCGTTGTGCGGGCGGAGTTCGATGTGGTTTGGTCGCACGGCGACGGGGCAGGTAAAAATTAACGCTAGAAGTTGGAGGTTCAAGTCAATGAAATTAAGAGCCGTAAGCCTTATGGTGCTGACCGCGTTGCCATGCACGATTACACCCGTCAGCCACGCGGAGGACGATCAGCAAGGCAGAATCAGGAGTGCAGTGAACCGCGCCATAGAGCCGGTTATCGCGGACAACGGCATTCGTGGTATGGCGGTCGGCATCATCGACGGGGACAGGCACTACGTTTTCAACTATGGCCTGGCGTCGACGGAAACAAGAAAGCCCGTCACGCGCGATACCTTGTTCGAACTCGGTTCCGTCAGCAAGACTTTGACGGCGATGCTGGCGTCGTATGCGCAGGTTAGCGGCTATCTGTCTCTGTCGGATCCGACAAGCAAGTTTCTCCCCTCTCTGCAGAACAGTCCGTTCGGCAACGTGAGTCTCCTCAATCTAGGTACGCACACTCCGGGTGGCCTCCCGTTGCAGGCACCCGACGACATCAGCAACAACGATCAGCTGATGCAATATTTTAAAGAATGGCAGCCCACCTATGCGCCGGGGACCTATCGGACTTACTCCAATATCGGCATCGGAACGCTCGGTCTGATCACGGCGAAGAGCATGGGTGAGGATTTTGACGGGTTGATGGAACGTCAACTGTTTCCGGCGCTCGGCATGAAGAGCACGTACATCAACGTGCCCGCTGCGAAATTGCCCGACTACGCGCAAGGCTACACAAAAGACGGCGCGCCGATCAGGATGGCGCCAGGCGTACTGTCGTCTGAAGCCTACGGCGTTAAGTCAACCGCGGCCGACATGATTCGCTTCGTGGAAGCCAATATGAATCTGATCCGGTTAGACCGGAAGTTTCAGCGAGCAATCACCGATACACACACCGGCTACTTTAAAGCGGGGCCAATGACACAGGATCTCATCTGGGAGCAATATCAGTATCCCGTCACATTAAAGACCCTTCTGGAAGGGAACTCGTCAGCGATGATCTTCAACGCAACACCGGTTACTGAAATCAAGCCGCCGCTGGATTCACGCAAGGATGTCTGGATCAACAAAACCGGTTCGACCAATGGCTTCGGCGCTTATGTCGCATTCATTCCGCAGAAGCGATTGGGAATCGTGATTCTCGCCAATAAGAACTTCCCGATCGATGATCGAGTAACCGCTGCATACCAGATTCTCACGTCACTGGCCAACGGCTAACAATGAACCTGGAGACTCTCCAATGAAACGCTTTTTCTACCTTCCTCTTATCCTGCCGGCCCTGATGAGCATTCAGCCCGTCGAAGCTGCCGATAAAGCCCCTGCGGCCAAGGATACTGTCGTTTTGCAACGAGTCGCAATCGCGGGAACAGATCGCGAGATGTGCATGGGCATTGCCGAATTTCCTCCCAACGCGTCAAAGCCTCGACATAAGGCGACGGGGCCTGAGGTCGCCTACGTGCTCGAAGGCGAGGTAACGGTGCAGGTCGATGGTCAGTCCACACAAGTCGTTCATGCAGGCGAGAGCTATCGGATGCCGGCTGGTGTCGTCCATGTCACCACTGCCGGACCCGCAGGCGCAAAGGTCATTGCGACCTGGGCTTGGGTACCGGGAAAGCCATTCAATATCCGTGTGCCGGACTGACGCGGGCCAGCACTCGCCAACACGCTCGCGCGTATTGCCCCGACTGTTCTCACCAGTCAAGGAAGGTGTTATCTACGGCAAACACGCGTACGGCAGGAAGCTGTACGCCCTTCAAGGTTTACCAACGTGCAATTGACGGCGAAGCAGCGCACCGGAGGTCGCTAAGCCCGGGACAAAAAACGGCCCCTGGAGGCTGGATGCAATGACGCAAATCGACACGTTTGACAGCGCTCGGTTGCAAGCCAGGCGCGGACAATTCAGATTGCTTGACAATTACTCTCGGACAGCGCGCGTTACCATTCAGGCACAAGCACATCGAATCGGTACTCTGGCCCTCTCCACAACATTCGTCCACGAACACGTCTGGGCAGATTTCCGCGCAGCCCCTCGCAAACAAACGGGATCCGACATTCATGCAGCCACCAAGGTCGACACGCAAAACCACCCCATCCGCCCTGTTGAACAAATTGGTTCCTCGGCGTCACACAGCTATCCGCGACGCCAATACGTTCAATCAGCAAGCCGTCGCACTCATTCGCGCCGGCCGGCAAGAAGAAGCGCTTGGCCTGTTCGAAGAAGGATGCCGCCTGCATCCACGATCCGGTGACCTGTGGAATAACCGGGGCGACTGAGCATGGAAAAGGGCAACTTCCCGGCGGCAACCGAATGCCTGAACGAGGCTGCCAGACTAGAGCCGACGAACCCCGACATCATGAACAATTTCGGCGACCTGTACTATCGACAGAGGCATTATGCAAAGGCGTCCGATGCCTTCCGCCGTGCGCTTGCGTTAAGGCCGGGTCATCAAGCGGCAAGTAACAATCTTGCGCTGTCCGAACAGGCAGTGGCACAGGACCTTGCCACTCGGGGCGAGTTCTCCGCAGCCTCCACACACTTCGAGACGGCCCTCCGATATGCGCCAGACAATATAAATCTGCTCGTTGCCGTGGCACTCAATCAGCGTCATATGGGTGCGAACGATGTAGCTATCACGTGGTTGAGAAAGGCATGCTCTCTCGCAGAAGCCGATGCCAGCGCTGACGGAGTATTTCTCCAGCGGCAGCTCGCGGGAGTCCGTTACACGCTAGGTACCACGCTGTTACGCGAAGGCCTGTACGGCGAAGGCTGGCCGCTCTACGAATTTCGTCGTGAGGCGCACAATGACGTGCCAGCCTGCCCACCCGGCTTGCAACAATGGGACGGCAATGCGGTACCGATAGGCAGCCGGATTCTCGTGGAATGTGAGCAAGGGCTTGGTGACACGATCCAGTTCTGTCGCTTCGTGCAGCGACTGGGTACCTGGTTTGATGGCATCACGTTGGCAGTACAAAAGCCGTTAGTCGATCTGCTTGCACGGAGTTTTGGACCGGACATTGCCGTGACCGGAACAATGCCTCCTGCCCGAAGGCCTCTTACTCACTATGCAAGTTTGCCGTCACTGCCAGCACTTTTAGGCGTGAGGCTGGACGATCTGAAACCAGACACCAGATATCTGCTTCCGGACGAGAATCGCATCGCCGCTTGGCAAACGCGCGAACGGTCTCTGTCACCGGCCTTACGCGTTGGTCTGACGTGGGGTAGCAGCAGCGGGCTCGCAGACAACACCATGCGCAACGTTGCCTTCGACGACATCCGTATCTTGCTCGATATCCCCGGGGTGCAATGGTTCAGCCTGCAGAAAGACGCTGATCCAGCGCTTTTCGAGGGCACGTCGCTCATCAACTGGATGAACGATGTACACGATTTTCATGATACGGCGGCTCTGGCGAAAACGCTGGATCTCGTTATCAGTGTCGACACATCGGTTGTGCACCTTGCGGGCGCAGTCGGAGTTACAAGCTGGCTCCTGAACCGCTACACGGGCGAGTGGAGATGGCTCGCACAAAGTGGTCAGTGCCCATGGTATCCAAGTATTGAAGTGTTCCATCAGGAACGCTACGGCGACTGGCGCCCAACGCTCGCCCGGGTGCGGGAACGGCTGCACCAGAAAGCCGGGCAAACTGCCGCATGATTCTTCCCGGCGTCGAGCCGCTAGAACCATGAAACGCGTCAGCCGCTACTTTGCGCAGCTGGAGTGTTAGGCAATTCTCATTACCGGTCCGCATGAACGAGCATGACCATGGCGAGGATGCGCGAAGCGCAGCCCTGCCAGGATTGCGGGCAGGCGCTCGTAGTCGCATGCGAGGCGCCTGAACCGGTTGAGCCAGTCGAAGCTGGCTCAGCCATCCAGCAGCACGAAGCCCTTCTTCGCTTCGGGCAGCTTGATGACCTGCAGCTCAATGCGTTCGTCACGTGCGGCCCCAAGGCAGAGTCGCCTGTATAGGCCTGATCGGCAAATGCAAGTTGCACCGTTTGAGCGGTAACATCCTGAATCTGACGCCCACGCTCGGCCACTTGTGCATGCTCGTGCTCGTTGGCCGGCGAAATGGGCGGCGCAAGCAAGGACCAGCGTGTCGACCGCCATATGAACCTTGCTGCCCCGCTTGCGCTTATGCCCGTCGTAACCCCTTCGCGGACCGCTTTCGCGCGTCAACCTTACAGTGCGTCCAGCACATCAGAACCGTGATGGACGGGCGTCGCGTACGGCTGGATTGACCCGACATTAGAAAAAGCAGGTGCGGTAATGAGCATGGACGCCGCATTGTCCACGCTCAAGTGCGAATAGGCGGAACAGGGTCTAGACGAGGAGGAAGTACTCCACCAGCGCGCGAATGAAACCCGGCTGATGAAAGAGCTGAGGCTTGAATTGCGGGACTGGCTGGCAGCGTGGCCGCAGCTGAAGCGGGAAGCATCGCTGACCCCAAGCGACACCACCGTCTAGTCAAGCCACGCAATAACGGCGCAATACAAGGCCAGCGTCACCGACAGCAATAACAGAGCGTGTAAAGAGTCCATGAATAAAAAACCATCGAAGGCGGTTTGATGCGCGCCATCTATCCAAGCCACACCACGGCGACACCGGACAGAAGTAGCAATAGCGCCAGCGCACCCATTGTGTAGAAGGAATCCATCCCAAACTGCGTTTTATCCGACAGCGACCTCATGCCGGGCGACGTGCGGCAAATGTATTTCGCAGCGCGGAAAACGGATGCCGCGGATAGTGCTGGCAGTGGCTGTGATGTGTGATGCCGGCACGATAGTGAAGTTGTGTTACTTCGATCAAGCCAGATGGACTCAGGGCCACCTCCAAAAGAATCTGGGGCACAGAATAAGCCTTCCGATGGGCACTTGATATCGGACACGTCGCAAACAGATCATGCCCCCATACCCTGACATACTGATCGGAAATGGGGTGACCGGAATGCGCCTCAGCGTGCGACGCGAGCAATCTGACACATTGACACCAATCGTCAAGGTATGCGCGCAGCGAACCGTTGTGACGCTGTTCTCCAGCGCGTCAGATTGGGCAGCGTCATCCCTTGGCGCCTCGCCAGCACCGGTGAAAAACTAGATCCGAGCCGAACGTCGTTTTGATTCAGTGTTTTTTTCGCCTGCGTATAAGCAGATTCGCGTTGATTGGGGTGTTCAGGATCTCAATCTTTGACTTCTGGCTGAAGCGGCCGCACCGGCAGCTACATCGAATCCGTGGACAAGGTCCCGCGAATCAACGTACTCTGCGTTGCTGGCAAGTAGTGCTTCGATTACTCCATTTTGCCTTCATATCGGACACGTTCGCCAAATTCTGGGGCACCCCTAAGCCCGGGCGTCAGCACAGCATCACCGATGAGAACGCCCGAAAAACGATCGACGATAGGGCGGCTTCGAGTTATTGATAGTTACACGCCACCAGCACTTGCAGTTAGCGCGGCAATGCCTTCTCGGGTGTGGACTCTACCTGATTGACGGAATCGGCAAATCCGCTTTCGAATGCAAACCTGAATAGATCGGCGTCACGCTCGATGCCCAGCTTACGCATTGCAGCCTTTTTTTGCGCGCTCACGGTCTGCTTCGTCCGATTCAATTGCGCAGCTATTTCGTTAATCGTTGTCCCGGCTACATAGAGGCGCACGACCTCTGTTTCCCGACTCGAAAGATCGGATAGGCATTTGGTTAGGAACTGCATGGGTTTGCCCGCCTCGACATGCCTGCTCATGCTGGGGGAAAAATAGGTTGCGCCCGCGTGCACAGCATGAATCGCGGTAATCAGATGACCGATATCCTTTGTCTTGTTCAGCACGGAATGAATGCCGATTCTCCGCATTTCGGCAGCAATGGCCATGTTATCGATGGTTGTGAATACGACAATCTTGATGTCAGGATGGCGGCGCCGCAAAAAAGACAGCATGGCCATGCCGTCACCGTATTCTCCGCCCGGCATCGCATAGTCTGTGATGAGAATATCGCACGGTACCCGCGACAAGAAATCGACGATTTCAGTTGAATCACGTGCCGTTCCCACGACATTAAGCGTGTGCACCAAGGATAATTCATGCTTGACTCCGGCTATCAAGACCGGATGGTCGTCGGCAAGTATCAGGTTGATTCTCATGGCGGCTCTCAAACGATTGTCTGCGGTATCCCGTAACTTCCCAGGGGCCTTCAATGTATCGTCCATGAAGTGGCGCCAATTTAGAATTGGACAAATTCGAACCGAAAATTTGTCTGACTTGTTCGAAATGTCGTTTAAGTCTCAGCGGTATCGTGTTGGGTTGTCCGAGACGCGATACTCAAGACGGGGCGTATTCGTCAGGAACCGGGCTGGCCATAGGCGAGCCCGGTAAAGGCATGCCCTGCGGCAACGGGTTCACGACTGGCGGTTCTTCGGCGATGGGATCGCTCATTCATCCGGTTTGGGGGCGTCTGTCGCCACCTCAAGTCCCGTTTCGTATGCAAAACGAAATAAATCAGCGTCTCGGTCTATACCGAGTTTGCGCATTGCCCGGTTCTTCTGCGAACTGATCGTCTGTTTTGTGCGATGCAGTCGCTCGGCGATTTCGTTGATGGACAGACCCGACACAAACATCCGGACGACTTCCATTTCACGTGGGGACAGTTTCCGCGTACGTGCGTCCCCGGTGGCCGTGGGCTCCGGAAGCGCACCCTCTCCGCGCGACGTCGAGCGAAAGTACGTAGCCCCGGCGTACACCGCATGAACCGCGGAGATCAAATGGCCTGTGTCCTGGGATTTGCTCAATACCGCATGCACTCCAAGCTTTGCGATCTCCTGGGTGATGGCGGAGTTTTCTATCGTTGTGAAGACCACGATCCTGAGCTTCGGATAAGTTCTCCGCAGATAGGTCAGCAGAGTGATGCCATCGCCGTACTCTCCACCGGGCATTGCGTAATCGGTGATGAGGACATCACAGGCGACTGCGTTCAGCAGTTTGACAATCTCGCCGGAGTTTGCGGCTGTACCGACCACATCCAGAGTGGGAAGTGCAGATAGATCGTGTTTGATGCCCGAAAGCAATGCGGGATGATCGTCGGCGAGTATGAGGCGGATCTTCATTTTGCTCATGCAGCCCTCCGCAAAATAAGGATGAACCGAGGCGTGATCGATTGTGAATGTACCGGAGACTGACCCGGCCTCAAACCCGGAGTGACACCGTAGGCAGACAGTCATATTTTTACGGGTCTGATTGTGATTGCATTTTGAATCATTCAAGTCAGATTTGCGAGACCGTCTGCTCCAGACTGCGCTTCGTGCCGTGATAATCGTGTTCAACGAGCGCGCCACGGAATCACCTGCGACGCGCTGCTTACACAGAGCATGAACCGGTGTCGCCATGTCGTCCAGTCCACAACATAACGCCTTGAATCAGCTGCGCCGCTACAAGCGGCTACTTGTATTCGGCAGCGGGCTGCTGACGACGATAATGATGCTGCTCGCGTTCGCGCTCGCCACGATGGCGGCTGTACGCGCGCATCTTGCCGAGGAGCGGCAGGCGTTTATCGTCGACCGCGATCTGATTATGGGGCAGATCAGGGCAAGCGAAGAGTCTTTCCGCACCGGGCTCGTCGGCGCCGAACTGGCATGGCAAGAAAACCCGCAGGTCGATTCCACGCTTGTCGAACGCTTTCGTTCACATGGGTATCAATTCGCGCTTCAGCCGTCGCCCGCGGTGTGGCCGCAATGGATATTCGGTATCGACGGTGACGGGCTGCCAGACGATGATATACGTCGCTATCTGGCTCTTGCGGAGCTACTTGGTCGCGCTCGTACGGTTCATTCACTGGCACGCGGGCAGCAGCTCCCCGGTTATTTCTACGGCACGCGGCACAATGTTGCCGGCGTCATGCCTTCGCCCTCATTCGCTGACGCACGCCTGACCGCGACGCACGCCGACCGTCAGCGTCTGATGGCGGCCCTCGCGGACGGCCTCGACAACCTGGCTGACCTCCGTGCAAGGGGGCAACCCGATCAACGGCCTCCCATGTTCTGGATGCCGCCTGCTGTCAGTCCGCTGACCGGCAAGATGGCGATCCGCCTCGCTGCGCCTGCCTTCCATGATGGTTTGCCGTTCGCGACATTGGTGACAGAATACGCCCCGGATTTTCTGACCGCGCCGCTGGGCGTGGACCGGTTCGATGGCACGTATCTGATTGTGTCGAGCGACGGGAAGACTGTCGCGAGCACGTCCGCCCGTAAGGCGGACTCCACACTCATGGATTTCGAGCACGCATCGGACATCGCGAAGACGATCGGCAATACTCGCCACGAAGTCTGGCGGGACGGTGTTTTCACGATTGCAGAACGCCTCGGCGATACGGGCTGGGTGCTTGCTTACACCTTTACGTGGCGTGATGTCGCTGTCGGCATTGAGAAGCAGATCTATGTCAGCGCGGGGATGACGATCGCTACGCTCGCGGCGGTATGGGCGTTTCTGACGTATTTCAGGCGACGCGTTTTCCGGCCTGTTCTCGAGCGCTCGGAACGCGTATTCGAAAGCGAGCACCTCAGCCGGACGCTGATCGAAACGGCACCGGTGGGTCTGGGGCTGATCGCGATGAAGTGCGGGACGCCGATGCTTTGCGGACCGACGATGGTTGAGTTGGCGAGGCGCGTAGTCGTGCCGGCGCTGGCGGCCGAAGTGGCCGCGCGTTACCGCCAACACAGGGAGCGCGAGGGGAGCAGTGGCAACGACATTACGCACGAAGAGCTGACGCTGCCCATGCGCGACGGCGGCCTGGTCGACCTCGAGGTGAGCGTAGCGCCGGCGCGCTACCGGGGCGAGGACGTGCTGGTGACGTCGTTCACGGACGTGACGGCTCACAAACGCCTCGAACAGACATTGCGCGAGGCGAGGGAGGCAGCGGACCTGGCCAGTGCCGCCAAGTCGGCCTTTCTCGCGACCATGAGCCACGAGATCCGCACGCCGTTGAACGCGATTCTCGGCAACCTCGAACTGCTGTCGCATTCGCGGCTGGACGCATTGCAGCGCGACCGGCTGAAGACGATCCGCGGGTCGTCAGACGCACTGCTCGCGATCATCAGCGACGTGCTGGATTTCTCGAAGATCGAAGCGGGCGAGATGACGCTTGAGCACATCGGTTTCGACGCGCTGGAGGTGGCGTCGCGCTCGTTGACGATGTTCGGGCCGCTGGCGCGTATGAAGGGTGTACGGCTGTCGGGCGATTTCGGCGTGGTGACGTCGCTGCCGATGCAGGGCGATCCGACGCGACTTGGTCAGGTCGTCAACAACCTGCTGTCGAACGCTATCAAGTTCACCGAGCATGGCGAGGTGAGGCTGCGGATTTCGGTGGCGGACAGCGCGACGCTGTTGATCGAGATGGAAGACAGCGGCATTGGCATGACGGTGGAGCAGCAGGCGGCGGTGTTCGAGCCGTTCAGCCAGGCGGACACGACGATCAGCCGCCGCTTTGGCGGCACGGGGCTCGGACTCACACTAAGCGCACGGCTCACACGGGCGATGGGCGGGTCCATCACGGTGCGCAGCGAGCCGGGCAAAGGTAGCTGCTTCACCGCGCGGGTGCCGCTGGGCAAACAGGCAGTCGCGCCTGCGATGCCGCGTTTTGACGGCGAGACGGTGGCGTTCGTCGCTGCGGCCGATGCATGGCATGTGTATGCGGTGCCGGCGCTGTGGGCGTGGGGCCTGACGGTGCACGCGTCCCGGCACCCGGTGCAGATCGACGAGGCGACGCTGGACGAGGTGGCGGCGATTATCCTGTGCGGCGAGCGCGAAACGTGGCATGCGGATGAAGAGAACCGGCTGATCGAGGGGGCACGTTGGGTGATCGACTGTAGCGCCGAAGGTCCGGGATCGCCGGTGGCGACGGGCCGCCTCGTGAGTGTGTCGAGTTTCGGTCTGATGGGACTGGCGAGCGCATTGCAGCATGTATTGCGGGCCGCGCCGCTGGAGTCGGCGCACGAGATGCCGCAGGTGCTGCAGCGCCCGCTGAAAGTGCTGGCAGTGGAGGACCATACGGGCAACCGCATGCTGTTAGAAGAACAACTGAAGCTGCTCGGCTGCGAGGCGGTGCTGGCGGAAAACGGCAAGACGGCGCTCGCACGACTGGTGTCGGAGAGGTTCGACGTGCTGCTGACCGACCTGTCGATGCCGGAGATGGACGGCTATACGCTGGCGGGCGAGGCGCGCGCGCGTTGGCCGGGAATGCCGGTGATCGCGGCGACGGCGGCCACCACGCTGGAGGAGCGCAAGCGCTGCGAGGCGGTGGGCATCGCACAGGTGGTCAGCAAACCGCTATCGCTGGAACGGCTGCGGACGGCGATGTCGGAGGTGGCGGGGCTGCCGGCTGCTGCCCCGCAGGTGGACAACATGCGGACGGACGTTACGCGGACGGAAGATACCGGGGAAGATTTGCTGGGTGGTCGGGCATTGCCCGACGAAGTGAGGCAGGCGTTTCTCGCGTCGTTCGAGGTGTCGATCAAGACGATCGCCGTGACGCAACGGAACAACGACGCGGTGCGCATGCTTGCCGAACTGCACTCGTTGCGCGGTACGCTAGGCGTCTTCGGGACGGGCGGTTTAGAAGAACAGTGCGCGCGACTGGAAAGCATGGTTCGTGACCAAGGCGTAGCGGCTGCCGCGGAGATGATCGAGGCCTTCGACACGCAGGTGCGTGCAGCGATTCTGCTTCACATGCAGCACCACGCGAAGCGCTTTATGTAGTTCGGCGCGAATTTTAGCTCAGCGCCTTGCGCGACAGAACTTTCATATAGATGCTCCGGATTGCTGCTCGAAACTTGACAATTCTTGAATGTCTGAATCGGCATCCTTGCGTTATCCTTCGGGCCAAAGGTCTTTGAGTCGAGCGCGTGCTTCTTTGACCAAGACCTCACCACTTTCCTTCTGTTGACGATTGCGGCGAAGCGAAGTGATCGTTTGGACTACGCAATTGAGCGGGCGTTGGCCACGCGCGAGTCTTCTGATTGCGGGCGCACACGATCCTCCTCCCGCTCGCGCGATCGCTGGTTCTCACGTGCGACGGTGATCCGGCCGCTGATGAGGTCATGAATTCAATTGCAGAGATATTCCTGTTGGCGAATGCAGGGCGTTCGAACTCGTCTGCGTTCGGCGACGTTTTTCTCCGACGCACTTCGACCTCAGTCAGACGGCCTTCTGCACAGCTTCCTTGTTTGCAATTCCCGTGAGAGGCTTTTTGAGAGGAACCTCGGAACAACCTCCCGTGCGATCCTCGTTGAGGCTTATCAAAGGATGAGTGCGCTAAGAATACGTGCAGACATTGTTACTCAAGGTCGAGCGCGTGAGCAGCAGCAAGAGGGACATTCTGTGAACGACTCTGAAGAGACGCAGCGGATGATCGAACGGCTGGCCGCGGAAAGCGTATCAGCGATGGCGATGATGGCCGAATACGGTCTGATGCCACGCAGGCGTCGCCGTCCGCACAATAGGGTTTTGATGAGAAAGCGGCGCCGCCATAGGCCGACACTACCGGGTTCGCTGCTCTCAGCAGGCGTGGGCTTAAGGTCCTGAAGGCAACTAATCTCATTCAGTAGGTTCGATGAAGACAGTGCATCAGTGGTGTAAATCTCGATTCCCCGTTTTCCCGTTCGTCGCCGTTGCGGCCGTTGCTGCAACGCTTGGCGGTTGCTCCCTCGCCCCGTTGAGAACATCGCCGGCTGGTGTTAGTGATCCGGGTTACGTGACAACGAATACAACGCCGCCTGTTGCACCAGGCTTCTATCGCGTCAACACCGGCGACAGTCCGGCAAGCATTGCGACCTCATTCGGACGCGCACCTTCCTCGATTGCAGGCTGGAACCTGTCGTCGATTGCCGACCCCCTCTTGCGTTTCAAGCAATGCGGCTCTGCATCCTGGTATGGCAAGGCTTTCAATGGTCGTCGGACGGCTAGTGGGGAACGCTATGACATGCGTGCGCTTACCGCAGCGCATCGCACGCTGCCGTTGGGTTCATGGGTACGCGTGACTGCGCTCGGAAACGCACGATCAATCATCGTGCGGATCAACGATCGCGGACCTTACACACGTGGCCGCGTGATCGACCTGTCATATGCCGCGGCGGTCGCGCTGGGCCTGCAGCGTGCCGGCTCTACGCGGGTGGAGATCGACGGCGTCGAGCAGCGGGGCAGTCAGCACCTGGCAGTTGATGTACGCATCCAGCCTCACACGATGAATATGAGCAATTTCCCGTTTGCCTGCTTTGGAATTTGATAATTCTCGCCATCGTGGTGATTGCGTGCCTTTTTAAACCGGAGAGCGCCGAACAATCTGCTTAATGGCGGCTTCATTTTCACTGGACTGGCGTCGATCGCGATAGCCTTCGACGCGATGCTTACCTCGTGATCTTTGCAAACCCACGCAGCCGTTACGAGGCATTCAACTCGCTCGGAGGGTCGGGCCGCGAGCAGCGGATCCGCAGCAGTCCGTCGTCGCGCGTCATCGCACCCGAGAGGAAAGGCGTTCACCTGGTTTGAGGCTGGAGATCCGGCGGTCTCGGGGCTCCATGGTGGCGACGAAAAGCCCGACGATGAGACTTTGGCGGACTGCACCCAAGCGAAGCGGGGAACTGGGCAATTAACTCGTTTAAAGGCCGATTATAGAGATCTTTGCGCGTGGTTACGGAAAGCCCGCGCCGAGCCTATGATAATTAGGTTTCCTATCGTGATATCAAAAATTTCATATATTATAAGGCGCGGATCGAGGTGATTGTCATCAGCGGCGTTATGGGTGTGACCCGCAACTGCCGCTCGTCAACCTAACTGGAACCGAACCTGCACAAGCTCACCTGCTATCTGGCCGCTGTCGCCGCACTCTCGATCGGGTTGACCGGCACCGTGTTGGCACATGAGAGCTGGAACGGGCACATCACCGTCGTGATGAAGTCAATCACCGGATGGAAAAGAGGGACCACCGTATCCACTGCCAAGGGAGGGAAGGTGAAATGTCCCGCGCAGGAGACACCTCGTCACATCGCGACGACAACGTCATGCAACAGCACGGCGTTAGCGTGTTGACCCGGTAGGACAATCACGCAGGCGGGCAATTCAGGCAGTGAGATCCCGGCGGGGTCTGAGAGACGAGCAGTTGGAGACCACAATGCAGACAGCGTACACGTGGTCTCCAATTTTAGTACTGCGGACTCGACCGCACACCGGCTAACAATGATAATTGCCTTCCGGTTCATTTGCTAATTCGCAGTGGATCTTGTCACGAACTGGCATTAGGCTTTGGGTAGCACCATCGTTCGCGTGATCTGTCATCACTGCGGCGCGAGGCTGGCCAATATCATCCAGTCTGTAGCCGTCCGCATAAAAAGTGGTGAGGCGCGCGCCGTTTTCCGGACGCAGCTGCAGCTTCCTGCGAAGCCGGTAGATATGGGTATCGATCGTTCGGGAGCCGCCATCCAGTGTTTTACCCCACGCCAATTTTTCCAGAAGAGCTCGTGAAACTATCCGGCCCGCGTTGTCAAAGAGGCAGGCGATGACGTCGAACTCTTTAGTCGTCAGTTTGACCGCGGTACCTTGGAAAGAAATGTTCCGCTGTGTCGGGTCCAGAACGTACGCGCCAATCCTTATCGATTGAACGGGTTTCGAATTTCGTTGGGCCCGGAGTAATAGTGCGTTTACTCTTGCGGCCAGCCCAGCTGTATCGAATGGCTTGATCACATAGTCATCGGCCCCGGCTTCGAGTGCATGAACAATTTCGACTTCGGGAATGCTGCGCGTGAGAAACAGGAAAGGGGGCTCGACCCCCAGATGCGAACGAATCCAGTGCAATATATCGAATCCGCTCATGCCTGGCACTTGCCAGTCAAAAATCACCAGGTCGACCGCGTTGTATTTTAAAAACCTTACGGCACTCTCGCCACGGGTGACCTTGATGACGTCGTGCCCGCATGAATGCAGCACTCTTTCGGTTTTGGCGGCCTGTGCGACGTCGGCTTCTACCATCAGGATACTCATGATCTTTCGCCCCTTTTGTGACTGTCCGATGTCCGCAAGTTTCCGCGGTTGAGTGAGTCGGCGCGTGCTCGTGGCATTGCGTGACGTCGTGAATGAAGGTTAGTAAGTGTCAAACGATAAACGAGCCCCCCAGACGGGGAGGGTCTCGGTTATTTGATTGGGGGCGCCCGTATGTGTTTCGTCAAACATCAAGGGGGCGGATACTGGTTGGTAGGAGGTGCCGTCACGCAGCACGCGAACAGCAGGTCGCGGGACTGCGACCGTTTCCGACCGCTGCGCTGCGTGAGACAAGGCCAGGGAGCCTTTACCGGAAACTACCTGCCGCTTGACGCGCGGCTGGCGTCGACACGTGTCGCACTCAATGCTCGGCCCTACCTGGGGGCGGCGGGGGTGAAATGCCACCTGCTGATACAGCGCTATTGACTTGGGGGCCCGTTAAATCGGTTTGCGCCTCATTTCTGCGCGTCACATTTGCCCACTGTTTCTCCATGGACGAGTGGTAATTTTGCAAAACGCAGAACCGATCGAATGGTTTTTGTTGACGCCCCCGTCCACAGGACCGTTTCCGGCGCTGCGGGAATGCGCATATCTGGAACATCGAAAGGAGCAAACGAAATCATGTGTTTGAGCAACTGGATAGTAGTCCTCTGCTGTGCCTACATGGAATACACCACATGGCAAGAAAGGAGCGTCTATCGGCGAACGGTCGACTATGACAGGGTTGTCTGGTGCTAAGTGAGCAGTGCGATTCAGCGGTCGCTTGCAGGTGGCACGGTGGACCTGCTGGCGAGCAGCAGCCATCTGCTGTTTGGCAGCACCTATAGCGGAAACTTCGGGCCGCAGATGACTGGCGTCCGGGTCTCGCGGAAGTGCTGGACGCGCGGCCAATGTCACCTTGCAAAGGGCAGGTTCTCCTGCGTTTGCAGGTCCGTGGCTGATTGATTCCGGCGGCGTGCTCAATGCCAGCGCGCTTGGGCAGTTGGGCACGGCATCCATAGCGGTGAGTGGCGCGCTGAACCTGAACGCCCCAGGCAACTTCGACAAAGTGCTGACCGGCAATGTTCTTCAGAGGTGGCCGCGCAAATTCGGACAGTCGGATAGAGGTGGCGCCGAGAATTCGGACAGATCGGTAAGTGGAAAAGCTGGGGCGTGAGTCG
>NZ_JAQQEU010000114.1:0-16568 GCF_046026895.1 Paraburkholderia sediminicola | reverse complement strand
CGGCGCACAGATCGAAATTGCCACACATATCGACGCCCTCGTTGCACGCAAACGCGAGGCCCGTCACCATCGCGGCCTCGACCATCTGGCCCAGGCGGCACCGGCCAGCCAGACGCTGATGCTGCGCGCTGTCAAACGCAATCTCAAGTTGATACAGCTTGGGACGCAAACGCAATTTAAATTTGATACACCTGCGCATACGGTCATTAGCTGAGTGCTGCCTCCTTCGAATTGCGTTTGCGTTTGACGTCGTCCGCTTCGTTTAGGTGCGGCGGTGGGATGCGGTTAATCATGCCGGCCTGACGTTTTTCCTTCAGCCTGTACGAGTCGCCGGAGATCGGCACGACGTGTGCGTGATGAAGCAGCCGGTCGAGGAGCGCCGCCGTGAGCGTTGCATCGTCAGCGAAGGTCTGGTCCCACTGGCCGAACGGAAGATTGCTGGTCAGGATGAGACTGCCGGTTTCGTACCGTTTGGCGACCACCTGGAAGAGCAGGTTCGCCTGCTCCCGGTCCATGGGCAGATACCCCATCTCGTCAATGATCAGCAGCCTGTAGGGCTTCGTGATCCGCTTGATGGTTTCCTCCAGCTGGTTGCGGCGCAACGCTGTCGTCAATTGCATCAGCAGATCGGCGGCAGTGATGAAGCGGGTGCGAAACCCGGCCTGCGTTGCACGATATCCAAGCGCGACAGCAAGATGGGTTTTACCAACGCCACTGGGTCCGAGGAGCACGACGTTCTCGGCACGCTCCACAAATGCAAGGCTGCCGAGTTCGAGAACCAGTGCTTTCGGTACGCCGAGCGCGAATTCGAAGTCGAACTCATCAAGCGTCTTGATTGCCGGGAAGCCAGCCAGACGCGTCAGCATCCGGCGCATTCGCTCCGCGCGTGCCATCGCTTCATCCTTCAAGGCCTGTTCGAGTAAGTCGAGATAGCCGAGCTCGCGCTTCGCGGCCATCTGGCCGAGGTGCGCAATCTGTGTGGGCAAGTGCAGCAGGTTGAGCTGCTTGCACAACACAGTCAGTCGTTCGAGCTGTGGCGTCATGCGCTTACCTCCTGTGCGCGGCTGAACGCGTCGTAGACCGACAAGGGGTGCTGCAACGGCTTGTTCCACTCGGAGGTCGCGTACCGTGATGCTGGTTTCGGCTGCTGGTGTGGCGTCGCGCCCGTTCTAACTGATCGTCCCACGTATGGTGCCGGCAGTGGCAGAAGATGCGGCCGCTCCTCGAGCAACACCTCGGCCGGAACCCGTTTGGTCGTGCCGTGCACACGGACGTTGGCGACGTCGCGCAACCACAGCCTGACGCGCTCATTGCACAGGCCGCAGTCGGCTGTGAACCCTGCCTGTTTGAGCATTGAAACCAACGGGACCCAGAAGCTGTAGCGCAGATATCCGTTCATACGCTCGACCTTGCCCTTCGTCTTCGCGCGGTATGGCTTGCATACGCGAGGCACGAACCCATGGTGTTTGGCGAAGTCAGCGAACCCCGGATGATATCGGTGCTGCTTCTTGCCATAGGCATCGCGTTTCAGAATCACCGTCTTCATGTTGTCGTACACGATCTCTCTGGCGACGCCGCCAAATGCCTCGAATGCCCGCACGTGGCAAGCCAGCAGCGTTTCGATACGCATGTCGGTGACAAACTCCGCGTAGCTGACGCGGCTGTAGCCCAACGTCGCAACGAACGCCGCGAGCATGCCGAGTTTGTGCCCCGGCTTACGAAACTCAATCCAGTCCATCTGCATTTGATGTCCCGGCTCTGTTTCGAATCTGACCACCGGGTCGGGACGTGCAGCGGGTCGAAGCTTCTGCAGATACTCCTGCACCCGACGTAAGCCGCCCGTGTATCCGCGCTCCTCAATCTCCCGCTTGAGCACCGTCGCCGGAATCCAGTCCGGCTTCGCTGCTTCGACACGGCCCTGCAGGTAGGCCTTGAAGGGCGCAAGCTTGCCGACGACTGGCTGACGGGCCTTACGCTGCGGCGGACCCGATTCCAGATACTTCCTGACTGTGTTGACTGCCATGCCGGTCTCGACCGCGATGTCCCGGAGGCTGTTTCCCTGGCGACGCAGAATCTCGATTTCCATGTACTCCTCGTAGCTGATCACGGGCCGCCCAAAATGAGCAACCCTACAACGAGGTGTATCAATTCCTAACTGCGTTGCTGTATCAATTTACAACTGCGCGCGACATGCAAGAAATGCGATCGAAGATTGCACACTGTGTACAAGTGCCCTGGACAAGTTGCGCCACCGCGCGGATCATAGTCGTGGACGAGGGGGGTATAGGCGACGAGAGGCGAGTCGAATGCTGACTGTGGAAGCAGTGCTCGAGCAACTTGCCGCGCGAGGGTGCCCTAGCGCACTGGGCCGTCCAGCACCGCGAGCCCTGGCGGGCACAGAACCGCGATGGAGTAGATCGAGGCGACACGCCCTGGTGGTGCGGTGGTTTGACAAGAGATCACGCGATGGCCGACGATCTGACGAGATGGCTGGTGCAGGTCGGGCTCGGTGGGCACGCCGCGACGTTCGCCTCGCAAGGGATCGACTGGGATGTGCTTGGCGAGCTCTCGGAACAGGACTTAAAAGAGCTTGGTCTGCCTCTGGGCGACCGGAAGCGGCTGCTCAAAGCGCTTGCGGCGCTGACCGACGCACGGACTCCATCGCGCGAACCCGAATTAGAGCGGCAGGAACAGCCTGCGTCGTCTGCGGCCGGAGCCCTTGAGGCCTCTTTCACCAAGCCTGCGCAAGCGCGATCGAAGCGCATGAGGGTCATATTGCGCAGTATATTGGTGACGGACTACTCGTCTATTTCGGCTACCCTCATGCGCATGGTGCGATGTGATGTCACGTAAGTGATTGTTTCATCTGGCGTGGTCAGCCAGAGAGGAAACCGGCTGTTCCGTCAGCCGTAACCTACCGGTGCATGCGGGATTGGCAACGATGTCGTGTGAAGCCACCGGGACAATGTAACCCGCTCATTGAGCGGCGGCGGTCTCGTGAGAGATGGTCGTTTTCTGCCAGCGCCAAGGCGGATAGGGTGCTAGGTTGGGCAGTATGGTTAGCGAATGCGAACTGCTGATAAACGTCGTGATGAGTAACAAGCCAAAGGCGCTGTCAGGCTTGAGCCAAAAGGCATGCAGTCGGTTGTCTCAATCATGCGTTGGGACACACGGACCAAACGACTGCCGGCGAAAAGGCAGAACCTAACCTGCTCTTGTCCCTTACGTGGAACACAGTAAGCCCGACTGTCCGCCAACGCCGCAGTTCATTGCGGTACGTGGCAGGTAACCCGCAAGGGAAGCTGTTGGGCAAGCGGGTATGAGAAGGCGGAGAAAGCGAATGGCGGTCTGTAACGGGCCGTCTAGGGGTTCAGAATTTGCCCCGACCTGAAAGGGTGCAGACTTCCGCCTGGTGTGGCTGTCGCAAGCCAGTATCGGAGACTCGACGAGGAGAAGCTTGAGAGAGGCCGGTAGTACTACGGCTCAGCGCTCTTCGCCCCAGCAATGGGGCGAGTCAACGGTACGACGCGTGCGAAGGACGTGCGCATTTCGGCACGCCCGGCGTCAGCGCGACGCTTTATGCCGTGCTCGAGCCGTGTGCGGTGAAAGTCGCATGCCCGGTTCTTCGGGGGCCGCGTTTCCGAGAGGAAGCGCGGCTACCCAATAAGACGATGCCGTGCGCGCGGTACTCGCTGGCCTCGCCGTCGTCTCGGCTCTTCGTCAGGCTAATGATCATATAGAAGCCGAGGACGGCGTGCGTCTGAAGTTGCGTGTCGGGATCGAGACCGGTCTGGTCGTCGCCGGCGAGATCGGCGCCGGATCCTCGCTGGATCGCCAGGCAGTCGTCGGGGAGACCCCCATCGTCGCTGCAAGGCTGCAATCTCTGGCTCCGCCCGACGCGATCGTCGTCGGCCCGGCCACCGAGCGGTTGATCCAGGGATCGTTTTTGCTTGAAAACCTCGGCAGGCGCGAGTTGAAGGGTATCTCCGGTCCTGTCCAGATCCATCGCGTGCTGGCGCAGACAGACGCTGTAGACCGCTTCGAAATCAGGGCGGCCCACGGGATGACGCCGCTCATCGGCCGGACGGCCGAGCTCGACATGCTTCGGCAGCGCTGGGCGCATTGCTCCGACAGCGAAATGCGCTGCGTGCTGCTGACTGGCGAGCCGGGGATCGGAAAATCTCGCCTGCTGCGGGCTTTCCGCGACAGCATCAGTGCGGACGCGCATGAGGTCGTTTCGTTGCACTGTTCCCCGTACTATCGCGACAGCCCGTTCTGGCCGGTGATACAACGACTGCAACGCGCCTTTGACCTGGATCCCAAGGAGCTCATCGCTTCCGATGTCGAACGGCTGGAGGCCGGCCTTGCGACGCTCGGTGTCGACATCGAGGAGACGATCCCCGTGCTCACGACCTTGCTCGGAATTCCGACGGCCGAACGGTATCCGGCGATCGACGCTTCCTCCCCTTCCTTCAAACGGCGAACCCTGGATGTTCTCGTCGCCATGATCCAAAGGAAGACGCACCTTCAGCCGGTTCTCGTAGTCGTCGAAGACGTGCATTGGATCGATCCGTCGTCGCTGGAGTTCCTGCGGCTGATGCTGGAGCAACTGGTGGCGGCCCGGCTGCTGGTGCTGCTCACGGCGCGGCCCGAGTTCAAGCCGGGATGGACCTACCCCCATTTCGTGCAGCTCAATCTCGATCGGCTCTCGCGACGGGACTGCATCGCAATGATCGAGCGGCTGACCGGCAGCAAGCCGCTTCCACGCCTGGTGCTGGATCAGATCGTCGCAAAGACGGACGGCGTGCCGCTCTTCGTTGAGGAGCTGACGAAAACAGTGCTCCAAAGCGACCTGTTGCACGATACCGGCAGAAGCTACGAATTAAAAGGGGCGCCGCAGGCGATTGCGATTCCGGACACGCTGCAGGGCTCGCTGCTGTCGCGGCTCGATCGACTGGAGCCGGGTGTGAAGGAGACCGCCCAGGTTGCGGCGACAGTCGGACGGGAATTCGGCCGGAGGCTCCTCGCCCTGATCACCTCCAAGCCCGAAAACGAACTGCAGGAAACGCTCGATCGCCTGACTGCGGCAGAGGTCATTCTGCCGGCTCCAGGTGCGCCAGAGGATGGGGGCGCATATCTGTTCCGTCATGCGCTGATCCAGGAAATCGCATACCAATCCCTGTTGCTCGCGCGGCGCCGCCAGTACCATGGCCTGATTGCCGCTGCTCTCGAGCAACATTACCCCGAAATAGTCGAGCGGCAGCCGGAATTGATCGCTCAGAATCTCGCTGCCGCCGACCTGCCCGATCGCGCGCTCAGCTATTGGCAGCGTGCGGGCGAACGGGCGCTTGCGCGCGCAGCCTACGAAGAGGCCATCGCCGATGCGCAGCGCGGGCTTCAACTGGCAGAAGGTCTCTTGCTCGGCGAGCACGATCGGGCTATCCGTACGTTGCCTCTGCTTCTGATACGAGGCGGAGCGGAGCACAGACTGGGTCGCCGGGATGCGAGTGAAACCTTTCTGCAGGCCGCCCAGATTGCTCGGGTAGAGAAGCTATCGTCGTATTTCGCGCAGGCGGCGTTGGCGTACGACAACACGGAGATGTTTCTCGGAGGGTCCGGAGAGGCATCGATTGCCTTGCTGGAAGAGGCGCTCGCTTCGACCGGCACCGAGGAAACCGTTGAGCGTTCTCGCCTGTTGAGCCGACTGGTCCGCACCCTTCACATGACCGGTGCATTCCGACGAGGAGGCGAAATGGCTCGCCAGTCTGTCGCACTCGCGAGACGCCTGGAAGATCGACAAAGCCTGTTCGACGTCTTGTTGTGCGAGGTGATGCATGTCGGCGCCCGCCATTTGCCGGCGGCAAAATTCCCGGAGCGTCGAAGCGTGCTGGAGGAACTCCGCCAGATCGCCGAGGATCTCGGTGATGACGATTCCATTAGTCAGGCTTGCGCTCGAAGCCTCACCGGCTACCTCGAGATCGGAGACGTTCAAGGCTTCGAGAACGCCCTGGAAAGGTGGCAGGAAATTGCCACGAGTGGGCAACAATTCGTGGACAAGTGGTGTGTGACCTGTACACGGGCGATGCAGGCCATCCTCGCCGGTGACTTCGCGCTGGCGGAGCGCAAGGCGGAAGAATCGTTAGCGCTGGCGGAGAGCGTCGACGCGAAATTCGCGGCGGGCGTCTACGGCATGCAGATGTTCACGATACGCCGCGAACAAGGCCGGCTCGCTGAGGTCGCGCCGCTGCTCAAGCGGTTTGTCGACGAGCATCCCCAGGACGCGACCTGGCGGCCTGGCCTGATGCTGGTCGCAAGCGATCTCGGCTTCGAGGCGCAAGCCCGCCGCAATCTCGATGGGCTGGCGGAATCCGAATCGTGCATTCCCATGGACAGCAGGCGGCTCGTTACGTTGACTTACCTTGCGGAAGTCGCTGCCCGGCTGCGCGAAATCGGGCACGCCGAGCGCGTCTACGCGTTTCTTCTGCCTTTCCGGGATCAGGTCGTAACCGTTCCTGTCTTCACCCTGTGCTGCGGATCGGCGGCACGGTACCTCGGCATGCTCGCCGGCGCCCTTGGCGATTGGTCTGCTGCCGAAGAGCATTTCGAATACGCATTGCGTATGGATGAGCGCTTGCGGGCGTGGCCATGGTTGGCGCATAGTCGGCACGAATTCGCTGTCATGCTGTCGGCACGCAATCGCAAGGGTGACCGCGCATGGGCGGCAGACCTGCTCGCCACCGCGGCTGCGACGGCTAGAGAATTAAAGATGTTTGCGCTTCTGGAGCGTATCGGCGGCGCCGCGAGCAACTCGGGCCCTGGGAATTAGCACTGGGGTATTACAACTGATAGTGCACAGCCGAAAGTCCGGCAAGCAGGCACGACTACCGGAGAACACCATGCCACGTTTCCTGATTGAACGAAACTTCGCCGAGCAGATCGAGCTTACTGGCGACTCCGCACGACTGCTCAAACAGATTAACGACGAAGAAGGCGTTAAATGGCTTTTCTCCTTTCTCAGCGCAGACAAGAAGAAAACCTATTGCCTGTACGAGGCACCCGACGGCGAAGCGATCCGCGCTGCCGCACGTCGTATGAATATGCCGGCCGATGTGATCGTCGAAATCAGTGATTTGCGGCCGGAAATGTTTAACTAACGGCGGCAACCTGTCCGCGCACCCGTAGATGTTTGGGACGCTTCAGGAAACGGACAATTGAGCCACCGGATCAGCGACTTTGGCGGAGCCCCAGACTGCAGTCTCGCGAAGGTTCGCTTTGTCCGCGCAGTTGCCGGCCGACACGGCTGCAGAAAGGACCGTTGCACCGTGGAGAGCTACCGTTGAGGTCGCGTCGGGTAGAAGCGTAGAAGTGGGTCGAAGCGAGCCGACCGTATCAGGCAGCTACCGGCCATCTACAGTCGTTCGATCGAGCTCTCAGATGGACATTCGAGCGTCGGCTCCGCCCAGACAACGGACCTTCCCCCGACGGTCATGCTCGTCAAGTGATCGGCCATTACGGCCGTTCACAATGTTCACGAAGCGGTCGTTCAAGTATTGAAAATACCGTCAATCTGGTCTGTGAAATCCTGAACCGGATACGTCCGCTGACGCTCAACATGATCGGGAGACTTCACCAGACGCCGGGGTTTCCCGATGAAAAGAATTTCATTCATCGACGTCAATCGCCTCCCGCGTAGCCATGCGGGATGAAATCGGAGTTTAGCGGGACTTACCTTTCACCGGTCGAGCACTGGCGCGCTTCCTTGTTGCAGGCTCTTTCGGCGTTGCAGGCGAGTTCGCCACGTTTACTTTACCGGCAACAACGTTGCCAGATATTGATTTGCGTGGCCCAGCAGATGGCTTGACTGGCAACTTCTTTGTTACCGATTTATTGTCCGCGACAGTCTTCGCGGTCGCAGGTGGCTTCCGGGTTGTCGAGACAGCCGACTTGGCCGCCTTGTTACGTCCGGCAGCAGGCTTCGCCGGTGGGTAAGCTTCGGCCATCTCGATGCCAAACACATCGGCCACCAACGCGTCGTCGAGCACCTTGCCGCTAGCGGGGCGTATTCTCGATTTAGGCAGGCCGGCACCGACCTGACTGACGAGTTCATTGGCATCGACCCGGCGCAAGGCGAAGAGGAATTCTGGCTGCTGGTCAAGCCGCGCGCCGACGCCGTAGAGCACGGCAGCAACGTGCTTGCACATCGACGCCCAGTCCGGGCAACTGCAATTGAACGTGATTTCCTTCGGCGCCGGGAAAAGACCAGTGCCAGGTTTGCAGATGCGCTCCATCACGGCTGTCGAGAGCTTGCCCTGCAAGAGTTCAACGATCGAATCGATCGACCCCGCGCAATCGGCTCCGATCGCTCGCCATTGCTTTGCAGGACATGCCGTCACGGTCACGGCGACCGTGTAGAGGCTCGAACCCATTACCTGCGCGCGGACTTCGCCTGCCGTAATCTGAAGGTCGATCACGGAGCCGTTGCGCACATAGGTACGGCCGCGCGGCAGACGGTTGGAATAGTCGCTGTAGCCTTCCAGATTGTCGCACCAGGCCTTGCCCCAGAACGTCTTGGCGATGGCGCCGCGATACGACGCGATTGGCGACAGGATCGCACCAGCCTTCTTCGCCTTGGCGGCGGCCAGTTCAGCCTTTTTCCTGCGGTCGGCGACCGAAACATAAGGCTTCCATCCCCCGTAACCCATTGCGCTTCCTCTTGACGATCAGTTTTCTTGGGCGGCATGAACGTCGAGCTTCACGAGATCGAGCAATTCGCGATCGCTCATCTCGGTGAGCAGGAGTTCCGCGCCGTCCTCCAGCACATCCTTCACCAGTTGCTGCTTCGCTTCGATCAACTGGTCGATACGGTCCTCGATCGTTCCACGGCAAATAAACTTATGCACCAGGACATTCCTCTGCTGGCCGATACGAAACGCACGGTCAGTCGCCTGATTTTCCACGGCCGGGTTCCACCAGCGGTCGTAGTGGATCACATGGGAAGCGGCGGTGAGATTCAACCCCGCCCCACCTGCCTTTAGCGAGAGCACGAAGAAGGGTGTCAGCTCATCTTCCTGGAATCGCTTGACCAGTTCGCGGCGCCTGGCTACCGGGGTGCCGCCATGGAGCACCAGACCTTCGCGGCCAAAAATTGAACCCAGAAATGCCGCCAGCGGCTCAGTGGCCTCGCGGAACTGGGTGAATACCAGCACCTTTTCCTGCTTGGCGGCAACGACTTCGACCAGTTGCCGCAGGCGGGCGAACTTGCCGCTGTCTTCCGCCTTCCACGCCGCGTCGCCCAACCACTGCGACGGATGGTTGCATATCTGTTTGAAGCGCATGAGGAAGCTCAGCACGACACCCTTACGACCGATTCCTTCAGCGTCTTCAAGCGCGGCGGCCAAATCTTTTACCGCGCGCTGATAAAGCGCCGCCTGGGTCGGGCTCAGGTGGCACCAGGCCTTGAGCTCGGTCTTGTCCGGAAGATCGTCGATGACCCGCTTATCGGTTTTCAGGCGGCGCAGGATGTAGGGCCGTACGAGCGTGCGCAGCGGGCCGAAATGCTCGGCCTTCGCCAGCCGCTTGGTAAAGTTCGCGAAGACTTTATCCGAGCCCAGCAAACCGGGGTGGGTGAAATCGAAAATGGACCACAGATCGGACAGTCGGTTTTCCACGGGGGTTCCGGTCAGCGCGATTCGCGATTGCGCATGGAGCTGCTTGACCTGTCGCGTTTGCTTGGCGCTCGGATTCTTGATCGCCTGCGCTTCATCGACGATGGCAACGCGCCATTGGATGGTCCCCAGTACGGGCTGGCGAAGAAGCGAGCCAAAGCTGGTGACGACGAGATCGATGTCCGCAAGCCGCGCGGCGTCCAGCGCACGCAAATCGGCCGCCGGCATGACCGACGGATGGGCGATCAGCAGACGCAAGCCGGGGGCGAAGCGCTCGGCCTCTGCCGCCCAGTTCGCCAGCAGCGATGCGGGGGCGACCAGCAGGCTGGGTCGCGCCTCGGCGCTTTCGCGCTTCAGCACGAGCAGCAGCGAGAGTACCTGCATGGTCTTGCCCAGGCCCATATCGTCCGCCAGGCAAGCGCCCAGTCCGAGCCGGGTGAGCAGGTACAACCACCGCACGCCGGCCTGTTGGTAGGGCCGCAGACTGGCCTTGAGTTCCGGTCCTGGGCTTATCTTCGCCAACCCCTCCGGCTGACGCAACTCCTGCAAGATGTCGGCCAGCCAAGTCCCTGCAACAAGCTGCGACCAGTCGCGGTCGGCGGGGTCGCCGCTATCGTCGAGCGAAACACCCGCCAGAAGGCGTAGGGCCTCATTAAATGGCAGACCGGTTTTCGCCGCCTGTTCCATCGCCTCGAATCGCTTCAGGAGGCGACTGAGCTTTTTGTTGTCCACCTCGACCCAGCGACCACGGATGAGTTGCAGGCCGTCAGCGCCTTTGAGCAGATCCCTGACCTCAGCGGCGCTGAGACACTCGCCGTCGAGGGACACCTCCATGCTGAAGTCGAGCAACGCCTCCTTGCCCAGCAGCGAAGGCGGCCGTGCGCCGACGCTGGCTTTCACAACGGGACGAGCGGGACGGCCCGACTGCCAGACGCCTGGCGTGCGAACGACAATGCCCGCGGTTTCAAGTTTGGGCAGGTCAGTGAGAAAGCGGTGGGCATCAAGCGGCGTCCAGCGAAGCGGATGGTATATCTCGCCGGTATCCACCATTTCGCGAAGCCAATTGCAGTGTTCGGCGGCGCGCTGCACCGGCAGTAGCAGCGACAGGAGCTGCGCCTTGCTCCTCGCCCCCGAAAATTCCGCCAGGGCTTGAGACAGTGGCTGGTGTTGTGCTTTGCCGTGGGCGGACAGGCGCGAAGTGTAAGTCGCTAGGAAAGCGAACGGTGACTCCGGGTCCTTGCGGTTCTCAGCGAGGTTGAAATGTACGCGGCCGACTAGATTCCATGCCGGGTGACGCGACCTGAGGAAATCCTGAAGCGAGACTTTTGCGGTCGCCAGTTCCTGGTGCAAGGCGGTATTGATCTCGCCCCACAGCGTGGCCAGCACATCTGGAGTTAGATACTCCCCGCCCGTCATCGGCGGCGCGTCGGCAATCAAGGCATCAAAATCCCTGGCAGCAGGCGTGACGACCGCGATCTCGCCGCCTTCGGGCGTGGCGCACAACGCTGTGACATAGCGCGCGGCAAAATCACGCCACCAGGCCCATGCGGGCGGCAAAATGCGGCCGATTTCCGCCGTTCCCAGATGCAGCAGGCCATGCCCCGTGCCAAGCGCAAAAGAACTGCCTAGTCGCAGTCGTATTTCATCCGCCAATAATGGCTCGGCGTCTTCCGGCACCGCAAGCAGATGACCACCGGGCGTCAGGTGTGGCGCGAGAATGTCGGGAGCAGTCAAAAACGCCCGTCCTCATCGAGCTGTTGCAGCAAGCGCTGAAGCCGCCTGTTTTCACGGAAAGCGGCTTCGGAATCAACCAGCAGGGCCACCGGCCCAGCGCGAACTGGGCGAAGCTCCGTCTGCGTCTGGTCCGCTCGAATTGTCGGGTGGACCAGGCGTTCGGGGTATGCCTGGCCAATGCGTTGCTCATGTCTTGTGGACTGTCTTTTCATGTGCAGTAGGACAACCTGATTGCTACGTATCAACTCACAGAAGTTCGCCCCCGGCTCTGCCGCCGGCTGACCAACCTTCAACCTTCACGGTGGTCCCCGTGAATTTCCGAATTCTGCCAAGAGAAATAGGACTCACAATGAAAGGGTACCAAAACCTGAGTCATACGAGATGGGATGCCGATGGCGGCTCCCGCCCGCGCGGCGAATATCAGTTGGGGCGTTTGTTACGAACGACGAAATGGCAGAGTGTCTCATTGGACCGACCTTCGGATGTTCGACGCTGCTCCTTTGAATGATGATCATGTAGCCGGCCTCCTCGCCGCGGTTATGCGACGAGGGTTAAAGTCAGTTTGCGAAACGCACTTTGACCCTGCGGAGACCGACATGAACTATTGTGGCATAGACCTGCATTCGAACAACTGCGTGGTGATCGTCAGCGACGAGAACGACCGGATCGTGTACCAGAAACGCCTGCCAAACGAGCTCGCGCAGATCGCGGCGGCGCTTGAGCCGTACCGGCACGAACTGGCGGGTGTGGTCGTCGAGAGCACGTACAACTGGTACTGGCTGGTGGATGGACTGATGGATTCAGGTTGCCGGGTACACCTGGCCCATCCCGCTGCCATCAGGAAATACGATGGACTTAAACACAGCGGAGATTTCGCCGATGCGACCTATCTGGCTCAGTTGCTGAGGCTCGGGTTGCTGCCCGAGGGCTATGTCTATCCGCGCGAGGACCGCGGCGCGCGCGACCTGGCACGCAAGCGCATGCAACTGGTGCGCTATCGCACAGCGCAGATCCTTTCGATCGAGGGCATCCTGATGCGGCAGACGGGGAGCAGAATAAATGGCGAGGCAGTTAAACGGCTGACGGCCGGCCAGGTCGACGAATTTGCTTTTACGCCCGATGTCGCGCTGGCCGTGGAGGCCAACCGCGCGGTCGGCCAGGCGCTGGGGCAGCAGATTGAGGCGCTGGAGAAGCGACTGAGGGAACGCGTGAGTCTGCGTGCCGAGTACCACCTGCTCAGGACGGTGCCGGGCATCGGCGACACGCTCGCGACCACCATCATGCTCGAGACCGGATCGATCAGCCGCTTTGCCCAGGTCGGCAACTTCAGTTCCTACTGTCGTTGTGTTGACAGCCTGAGGGAGAGTAACGGCAGGAAGAAGGGTGAAGGCAATACCAGGAACGGCAACAAGTATCTTGCGTGGGCGTTTATCGAGGCAGCGAACTTCGCGATGCGTTACTGCCCGCAGGCCAGAAGCTTTTACGACCGCAAGAAGAGCAGGACGAACCGCGTCCTGGCAATCAAGGCCCTGGCACACAAGCTTGCGCGGGCGTGCTACCACATGCTGCGAGACCAGAAGCCCTTCGATGTGCACCTGTGTTTCGGGTAACGGTTTGGCCAGGGGCGATGAGCCAGCGGAAGGGACTGGTGTGAAGCCACCCGAATGATTTGGACGCCGCCCCTGCGCCATCTGAACGGATGCAGAACGCTGAATCGCCCAGGCCGTGAGCCATCAGAGGACTGGCGTCGTTGTCATGGCGATAGCCACAGGGAATGCAAACACCCCCTGGACACGGCCTGGCACCAAAGTTTCTCTGGGGCGGCAACTGCCGCCAGGGCAATCGCGGAGCATTGCGACAGCTTGATCCCGACGGGTGTCTGGTGCGATTCGGTTCGCAACCAACGAGTGAGAAAACGGACGCGGTTAGCATTTGCACGAATGAAGGTGGCGCGTCGTAGTCGCTGTGAATTGACGCAACTGTTTGCGGCGTACTTCTTTGACTCTTGACTCCGGCCGGCTAATGGGCGTCCCTTCATGGCCGATGCTGTTGAAAAAGTCGCTGTGTGGCTTTTTCAATTCGTTCGCAAGAAAATCGACCTCTCAGATCAGCCTACAAACCGCTCGCGAACTTCGCGTAAGGGTGAGAAGACCACTGAAAACCGTGCGAGAGAGACGGTCAGCGACTCTTTCAACAGCATCGGCCGGCTACCGCCGCTCACCGACCGGAGCGAGTCGCTCCATTTCCGGCTCGCGTCTATGCTACAAACGCCCCTTGCTCGGCCCACGCAGCCATTACTTCCCGAACCCGCTTGTCGGGTGGACTGTCAAAGCGTAGAAACCTGGTACGCTTTGTGTACTTCGGTGACGCCGCTTACGTCATCGACCGAGACGGCACGAAGCCTGGTCATGCGCGCGGTGTAAGGTACAGGGGCGAATCTCCTGCCGGGAAGGCACGTTGTGGGATCTTGCCGAGCGTGGTGAGCATCACCTTTGATGCAAGGGGCAAAACCATAGGATTATCGTACCGAACGTTTCTGATCGCTCGTGACGACACCATCTGGCGGCCGTCAGGCACGAAGTTCGACCGGATGCTGCGAGATCCGGCAAGCCACTGTCTGCCCGTTTTTGCGGGGCAACGAGCGCGAATGGCCAGCGCTGCCGTTGTGCTGCCCCGCCGTCTATGGTCATCAGCGAGCGCCTGTAGACGACCCTGTTGCTCGACCGGTCGTCGAATGGACCCGGCCGAGATGGGGCGACAGGCGGTCAGATCTCGGCAGACCGAAGACCAGCCGGAAAATTACACAAGAGACGTTGCTTTATCTGGAATTGCCTCTATTTTTAAAGAGGCTGATCGGCCAGCGATTGTTCCGGGTGTTCATGGTGCTTGGAACGTCTCTCCGTGCGTTTTTGTTGCGACGCACACGAAGTCGCACGCACCTACTTGAAATCACTTTTGTCTAACGGATCATGACGCGGGCGTTAAGGTGTGGGTGACCCCGTCTAACGCATCCGCTACCGGCCCCCGGACCTGACGTGAGGCAGCATGTCCAGCCAGGTGCTCGAACTCATCGAGCGCGCGAGGTCAGGGCCACAGAGAAAAACGGGTGGTGCTGATCATCTCGGCAACGCGCGGTCACGGTGGAGTCGTTTCATCACGGTGCTGTGCATCCATCCTGGCCGAGTCCATTGCTGGCGCGAAAACGTAGGCGCGTCTAACCACGCCGGTGTTTGCGTGATGCTGATGCGGTACACCGTTGATCTCGGGGTCCTTGAAGAGTGGCAAACAGCGCGCCTCGGCCAAGGCTCCATCGATCGTCTTCCTGGCTATTTACCCGGCCTCCAGCAACACGGCTGCTCCTATCCAACCCCCGGCGGGTTTGTGCGAGACCTGCACCAAGGCGAAAAAACCTGTCTGAGCCATGTCATGGAGCACGTAGCCGCCAACCTCCCCACCGGCTCCGCTATCGATGTCACCGATAGCGTGCACCCGAGCGCGGCGTGCGGTTGGCGCGAGATCGAATGAGTTTTCGCCATGATGACGGCGACATGCCAGGCGGTCGCAAGCTGACCTGGTGACAGGGCTCCAGGGCGGGTGAAGCAAGAGGTCTATCCTTCATGGAGTTCAATACTTTGGAGAGCAAAATGGATGAGAAACAGAAATCTTTCCTTTATAACGATAACGACGCCACTCTTGATGCCTCATCGAAGCGGAGGATGGCCGTCGAAGTCGCCCTGGACTTGATACGTCAGGAAGCAATGAGCGGGTCTTCACGCAATTCCGTGGATTTCAATCTGAGACACCTCTCGGACTTTGCAGACTTCATTCAAGAGGCCTTGAGAGGTGGTGAGCAAGAAGTCTTGAGAGGCAAGGAGCGAGAGGCCTTGAGAGGCAGGGAGCGGGAAACGTCGAGAGGCCAGCAGCATTAGCGGACGGTGCGCCTGTGCATGGCAGGCGCAGCGCACACTATCGAGGAATGTGGTGGTCTATTTCCTCGGACAGGTCGATAGGAGGACAATCGCGAATCGAAGAGGAAAAAAAGCTAGATGACAAGAAGGTGCCGACTGACAATTTGGCGTCAGCTTCAAGCTGGAGGTGGTACAGATGGTGCGAGACCAGGGATTATCGGTGAGCGAGGTTTGCGGTCGATGGAGCTGGGTGAGACGGCCGTTCGGCGGTGGGTCTCGCCTACGATTCCACCCGGACGTTCGAACGTCGGCTCCGCCTAGCCAACGGACCTTCGCGCGCCGATCTTGTCCGTCGCGTCCTCGGCCAAAAGGCGACTCTGGTCGAGTCGCCCTGCGTGACCATTGTAGGTTTCAGAGTGGCCCTCAGCGGTACCGCCGTGCCGGAGCGTCCGCCTTCAACGTTTGTGATCGCCAACTCTCGACCGGGGGTGGGTCAAAACCCAAAATTTTCAGGCTTTTCCGATTTGTCCGCCTCGGCGCGGTGTCGAACGGGGTAAGCGCCTCGACACAAACGCATCGGAGCCGCCGACTCCAGCCGCGACGCCTTGTAGTGACAGACCAGAAAATCGATGGGCACAGGTTGCTATATTTGTAAATGTCTCTATTTTTTATAGATTGACTGCCTAGCAGCGTTGACGGCTCTGAGTATCACCAGTTGAGTGAAGTGCGCCCGATGCGTCTTCTTTTGCGTCTGCGCTCTTTGTCACTCGTGCATGACGCGATGTGATAGCTACAGGAGGTCATACGATGGAAGTCAAGTCGATCGTCGCGTATCAAGGCCCCAGCATTCACGCTCATTTCCCGGTCATCCGATACACCGTCGATCTGGGCGTGCTGGAGGAATGGCCAACCGGGCGGCTCGGCCAGCGATTCATAGACAGTTTGCTCGGTTATCTGCCGGGCCTCGCACAACATGGCTGCTCGTATCAGTCCCCCGGCGGACTCGTGCGGCGCATGACAGAAGGCGATGGCACGTGGCTCGGCCATGTCATGGAGCATGCAGCCATTGAACTGCAGAAGATGGCGGGTTCGGATGTCAGCTTCGGCAAGACGCGAGCTGCGGGCCCGCATGGCCACTACGATGTCATCTACGAATACCATGATGAAGCCGTCGGCCGGCGGGCCGGGAATCTGGCATTGGCGCTGATCGGGCAGCTCTTGCCTGCCGAGTTGAAACCGCAGACGGATACCGAGACGCAGC
>NZ_JAQQEU010000113.1:0-16598 GCF_046026895.1 Paraburkholderia sediminicola | reverse complement strand
GGGATGCCCGGCGTCGAAGCGGCAGCCGGTGTGCGCCTCGATGTGCTGCGCGAGCGCTTCGGTGCCCATGCTGCGGCACGCTTCCGCGCGGCACAGTTGCACGGTGACGGGCGCGGCCGGTTGCGTGCGGAAGTGATGGTAGTAGGTGATGACGCCGTGCACTTCAGCGCGCGACAGGTTCAGCGCACGCGCGAGCGGCGCAACGGCGGCCGGGGGCACGTAGCCGAGTTCGTCCTGGATCGCGTGCAGCACTGCGAGCAGGGAGCCACCACGGCGGATATGCCGCTCAATCAACTCATTCGAATCGGCCAAGATAGTCTCCTGCAAAGCGGCCTTGGGATGCCTTCACGTCAGTCACTGCGAGCGCGCCCGCGCGCGATCGCAAGCGCTCCGGCCATTTATCTCCGTCTACCCGTCCAGCTTGCGTGCGGCGTCGCCTAGACTCTGGCGATTCGCAGCAAATTGGTGGTACCCGATTCGCCGAACGGCATGCCCGCCGCGATCGCCACCGGGTCGCCTGAATTTGCAAAGCCCTGTCTCACGGCGATGCTGCACGCGGCACTCACCATCTCGTCGACCGATTCGACGTCCGGGCTGACCGTGGAATGCACGCCCCACACCAGCGCAAGACGCCGCGCCGTCGACAGCTTCGGCGTGATGCTGAGAATCGGCGCGACCGGACGCTGACGGGCGGCCCGCAGGCTGGTGTGTCCGGACGTCGTGTACGTGACCGTCGCAACCGCAGCGATGGTCTGCGCGACATCACGCAGTGCCGCGCAGATTGCGTCTCCCGGTGTGCGCAGCGGAAGTTCATGCTGCGCATCGAGCAGGCTCCGGTAGAGCGGATCCTGTTCGACCTCCTTGATGATCCGCTCCATCATCGCCACGGCCTGCACGGGAAAGCCGCCGCTGGCCGACTCCGCAGACAGCATGACGGCATCCGCGCCATCGTAGACCGCCGTCGCGACGTCCGATGCCTCGGCGCGCGTGGGCACCGGTGCTGAAATCATCGATTCGAGCATCTGCGTCGCGATGATCACCGGCTTGCCGTGGCTACGGCAGGATCGAAGAATGCGCTTCTGCGCGCCCGGCACGCGCTCGGGCGGAAGCTCGACGCCGAGGTCGCCGCGAGCGACCATCACCGCATCGGCCGCATTCACGATCTCATCGAGCCGATCAAGCGCTGCCGGCTTTTCCAGCTTGACCATCAGCCCGGCGCGCTCGCCAATGAGTTCGCGCGCAGCGATCAAATCCTCCGGACGCTGTACGAAAGACAGCGCAATCCAGTCGGCGCCGAGCGACAACGCAAATTTCAGATCGATCAGGTCTTTCTGGGTCAGCACGGGAATCGGCAGTATCGCGTCGGGTACATTCACTCCTTTTCGATCCGACAGGGTTCCTCCGTGCAATACGCGGGTACGGATCCGCTCGCCGTCGTTGTCGAGCACTTCCAGGCGCAGTTTGCCGTCATCGAGCAGCAGCGACTGGCCGGCGGCGACGACGTCGAAGAGTTCCGGGTGGGGCAGGCATACGCGATTGACGTCGCCGTCCGCCGGGTTCCGGTCGAGCGCAAATTCGGCGCCCGTCACGAGCATCACCTTGCCCCCGGCGAACGGGCCGACGCGCAGCTTCGGTCCCTGCATGTCCGCGAGAATCGAAATCGGCCGGCCCGAAACACGCTCGACCTCGCGAACCAGTTCATAGCGCCGCCGATGGTCCTCGTGCGAGCCGTGACTGAAATTCAGCCGGAATACATCGGCGCCTGCGTGAAAAAGTTGGGTAATCGTTTCGAGATCGGAGGTCGCGGGGCCGAGGGTCGCGACGATCTTTGCTTTGCGTAGGCGGATCATAATCGGTCAGTAAGGTGAGGTGACGGGCGAGCGAGCGCGGCAACAGCCGGTCAAGCGTCGAGCTGTCTGAGCAATGCGTCGACGCTGCCCTTCGCGTCGCCGAACAGCATCCGGGTGTTGTCCTTGTAGAAGAGCGGGTTGTCCACGCCTGCATAACCGGTCGCCATGCTGCGTTTCGACACGACCACCGTGCGCGCCTTCCATACTTCGAGCACCGGCATCCCGGCGATCGGACTACCCGGATCTTCGAGCGCACCCGGATTTACAATGTCGTTCGCGCCGATTACGAGCACGACGTCCGTGTTGGTGAAGTCTTCGTTGATCTCATCCATTTCGAGCACGATGTCGTACGGCACCTTCGCTTCGGCAAGCAGCACGTTCATGTGGCCCGGCAAGCGTCCGGCGACCGGATGGATGCCGAAACGGACCCGCACACCGAGACCGTCGAGCTTGCGCGTGATTTCGCTGATGGTCGTCTGTGCCTGCGCGACGGCCATCCCGTAGCCCGGCACGATGATGACCTCGGACGCGTCGCGCAGAATCGCGCTGACTTCGTCGACGCTGGTCGCCACCACCTCCCCCGCGATATCCGCCGAACTCGTGCCGCTCGCCGCGCCGAAGCCGCCGAGAATCACCGAGACGAAACTGCGGTTCATCGCGCGGCACATGATGTAGCTGAGAATCGCGCCGCTAGAGCCGACCAGCGCGCCGGTCGTGATCAGCAGATCGTTGCTCAGCATGAAACCGGTGGCGGCCGCCGCCCAGCCGGAATAGCTGTTGAGCATCGACACGACAACCGGCATGTCGGCGCCGCCGATGGCCATCACCAGATGCACGCCGAGCGCCGCGGCGAGCACGATCATCACGAGCAATGCGACGATGCCTTCCGCGCCCGACGGCGCCGTGAGGAACCGGTAACCAATCGCGACGCACAGCACCAGCGCGAGCAGGTTCAGCCCATGCCGGCCCGGTAGCACGAGTGGTTTGCCGCTAATCGTGCCCTGCAGCTTCAGGAACGCGACGATCGAGCCAGTGAACGTGATCGTGCCGATAAACACGCCAAGATAAATCTCGGACAGGTGAATCACCCGCTCCGCGCCGCCGAACTCGCCGGCCGGCATCAGATAGTTGGTAAAGCCGATCAGCACCGCGGCCAGCCCGACAAAGCTATGCAAGATCGCGACCAGTTGCGGCATCTGGGTCATCTCGACCCGCCGCGCCAGCAGCGCGCCGACCGCTGCGCCGATCACGGCCGCCGCCAATACGACTTCGATCCCCGCGCCCTGTGCGATGATCAGCGTCGCAACGACTGCGATCAGCATGCCCGCCACGCCATACAGATTGCCGCGGCGCGCGCTCGTCGGATGACTCAGTCCGCGCAAACTCAGGATAAACAGCGTGCTCGCGCCCAAATACGCAATGTTGCCGATTCCGTTCAGCATGACCACTCCTTAGTTGCGCTGGAACATCTTCAACATGCGTTGGGTCACGAGAAACCCCCCCGCGATGTTGATCGTGGCAACCAGCAAAGCGACGCCGCCCAGCACCGTGACCAGCACATTCGGCGTGCCGAGTTGCAGCAGCGCGCCAATCACGATGATTCCGCTGATCGCGTTGGTCACACTCATCAGCGGTGTGTGCAGCGCCGGCGTCACATTCCAGACCACCTGGTAGCCGACGAATACCGCCAGCACGAACACCGTCAGATGCGCGACGAACGCGGGCGGTGCGACCGCGCCGAGCGCCAGCAGCGCCAACGCAGCGACCGCCAGCAGGACGAGCGATGTATACCGCGAGCGAGCCGCGGCGGCCGCTTGTTCCGAGGGATCGACAGGGCTCGCCACGGGCTTGTCGGGCGGCGGGCGATGCGCGGCGATCGCGGCCTGTTTTGGCGGGGGCGGCGGCCAGCTGACACCGCCTTGATACACGACGGTCGCGCCGCGCATCACGTCGTCATCCATGTCGATGCGGGCCACGCCATCCTTCTGCGGCGTCAGATCGGTCAAAAGATGGCGGATGTTGGTGCCGTAGAGCTGACTCGATTGCGTCGCCATCCGGCTCGGCAGGTCGGTATAGCCGATGATCGTTACGCCCTTAACGGACACCACCTCGCCCGGCTGCGTCAGCTCGCAGTTGCCGCCCTGCTCGGCCGCCATATCGACGATCACGCTGCCCGGTCGCATGTCCGCCAGCATCGCCGAGGTGATCAGCTTGGGCGCCGGCTTGCCCGGAATCAGCGCAGTGGTGATGATGATGTCGACGTCCTTCGCCTGCGCGGCGAACAGCGCCATTTCCGCTTCGATGAACTTCGCGCTCATCTGCTTCGCGTAGCCGCCGGAGCCGCTACCTTCCTCTTCGACATCGAGCTTGAGAAACTCGGCGCCCATGCTTTCGACCTGCTGCTCGACTTCAGGCCGTGTGTCGAACGCACGCACGATCGCGCCCAAGCCGCGCGCCGCACCGATTGCAGCGAGCCCTGCGACGCCCGCGCCGATCACCATCACTTTTGCGGGCGGCATCTTGCCCGCAGCGGTGATCTGTCCGGTGAAGACGCGCCCGAAATGCTGCGCGGCTTCGATCACCGCGCGGTAGCCGGCCATGTTTGCCATCGAGCTGAGCGCATCGAGCTTTTGCGCGCGCGAAATGCGCGGCACGCAGTCCATCGCCATCACGCTCGCGCCGCGCTCGGCGAGCTGTGCCAGCAGCCCCTCGTTCTGCGCGGGCCAGATGAAGCTGATCAGCGTGGCGCCCGATTTGAGCAGCGAGGTTTCGCTGACGCCGAGCGCCGGGTGATGTTCCGGTGCGCGCACCTTGATCACGATATCGGCATCGGCCCACAACGCACGGGTATCGCTCACGATGCGCGCGCCGGCTGCGCGGTACGCATCATCATCGAACGACGCGCGTACGCCGGCTTCGGTTTCGACATTCACCGTGAAGCCGAGCCTGAGCAACTGGCCGACCGTTTCGGGTGTCGCGGCCACACGCCTTTCGCCGTCGCGGATTTCGCGCGGCACGGCAATCGTCATCGGCATGTCAACTCTCCAGGGCGAGCGGGTTCGACAGGACACCGATGCCGTCGATTGATACGTCGACCGTCGCGCCGTCCTTGATCGTGCCCACGCCGATCGACGTGCCGCACGCGATCACGTCGCCCGGTTCGAGCGTCATGTCCTGCGAAATCAGGCTCACCTGTTCGGCCGGCGAGAAAATCATGTCCGCGAGCGGATAGTTCTGCCGCTCGACGCCGTCGAGCGTCGTCACGACGCGCGCGGCGCCCCAGTCGAAATCGCGCCGGATCGCGGGGCCGATGCAGCTGAACGTGTCGAAGCCCTTCGAGCGGCACCATTGCGCGAAATTGACGTCTTCGTTCAGGAGTTCGGCGGCCGTGACATCGTTGATGCAGGTGTAGCCGATGATGTAGTCCCTCGCCGCTTCGACCGATACGTTGCTGCAACGCTTGCCGATCACAATGGCGAGCTCGCCTTCGTAGGCGATCTTGCCGCGATACGCGGGCGGCCGCCGGATCGATCCGCGTTGGCCGATCACCGAGGTCGGCGGCTTGATCAGAAAGAGCGGATGCGTGGGCGGCGCCTTGCCGAGCTTCTCCGAGAGCGCGTAAAAGTTGTTCCACAGCGCGACGACCTTGGTCGGCACGCACGGGCTCAGCAGCGTCAGTTCATCGACGTCGTGCACGTTGCCAGTCGATGTCGATTCGCCGAACATCTCGCCGGCGTATTCAGTGACATTTTCCTCGCTTAATGTCCCGAAGCGGATATGGCCATCGGCGAGACGAAAACGTATCCACGATGTCATCGGATTGTCTCCTGCAATATTGTGTTGCGAAGACGCGACCGGAAAGGTCGCGCCGCCAGGTCTTGTTATGCGTGCGTCGGAACGCCGGGGGCGATTTCTGCCAATGCGCTCAGATCGCGCCGACGGTGTGCAAATGGGCGATCTGATCCTCGGTGTAGCCGAGTTCGGCCATCACCTCGTCGGTGTGTTCGCCGAGCAGCGGCGAGCGCGTGACTTCCGTGGGACTGTCCGACAACTTGACAGGATTGCCGACCGTCAGATACTTGCCGCGCACCGGATGATCGACTTCGACGATCGTGCCGGTTTTGCGCAGCGACGGCTCTTCCGCAATCTCTTTCATGGAGAGAATCGGGCCGCACGGAATGTCGTACTTGTTGAGGATGTCCATCGCCTCGAATTTCGTCCTGGTCATGGTCCAGCGCTCGACCTCGGCGAAAATGTCTTTCAGATGCGGCAGGCGTGCGGCGGGCGTCGCATAGTCCGGGTCCGTGGTCCACTCTTCACGGCCTATCACGTTGCAGATTTTTGCCCACACCGGCGCCTGCGCAATGAAGTAGATGTACGCGTTCGGGTCGGTTTCCCAGCCCTTGCATTTGAGAATCCAGCCAGGCTGACCGCCGCCGGACGCGTTGCCGGCGCGCGGCACCGCTTCGCCGAACGTGCCATTCGGATGCTGCGGGTACTCTTTCATCACGCCAGTGCGCTCGAGCCGCTGCTGGTCACGCAACTTCACGCGGCACAGATTGAGCACGCCGTCCTGCATCGCGGCCAGCACATGTTGGCCGCGGCCCGTCGATTTGCGTTGATAGAGCGCCGTAACGATGCCGAGCGCGAGATGAAGGCCCGTGCCGCTATCGCCGATCTGCGCGCCGGTCACCACAGGCGGACCATCGTCGAAGCCGGTTGTCGATGCCGCGCCGCCGACGCATTGCGCAACATTCTCGTACACCTTGCAATCTTCGTAGGGACCGGGGCCGAAGCCCTTCACCGACGCGACGATCATTCGCGGATTGAGCTCCTGGATGCGCTCCCAGCTAAAACCCATCCGGTCGAGTGCGCCGGGGGCGAAATTCTCCACCAGCACGTCGCACGACTGGATCAGTTCCTCGAGAACCAGTTTGCCTTCGGGATGCTTCGTGTCGATCGTGATCGAGCGCTTGTTGTGATTGAGCATCGTGAAGTAGAGGCTGTCCGCATCGGGAATGTCACGCAGTTGCTCGCGCGTGATGTCGCCCGCTCCCGCCCGTTCGACCTTGATGACGTCGGCGCCGAACCATGCGAGCAACTGCGTGCAGGTCGGGCCCGACTGCACATGCGTGAAGTCGAGGATTCTCACATCCTCCAATGCTCTGCCCATCGTGAGTCTCCCTCTTAATCGTGGTTGTTCTGGACAAGCCGGTCGGGCGCGTTTGCCTCGACGTCGTACGCAATTCAGGCTTGGCGTTTTCGGACGGCGGGCGCGAGCAGCGCCATCGCGACACGGCGCGCCCCGGCGATCGCCGCCGCTTCGCTTTCAAAAACGGATTCGTCGACAACCTGCTGATACGGCAGCAAGTCGGGCTGCGCCGGATGATTTTCCTCGACAGTGCGAATCGCCACGTAGGCGGCCCAACCGCCGTTGTGAATCCATTGCATCGCGGACAACTCAAGCCGGTATTTACCCAATACTTCTACATGCATCGGAATTCTCCTGTGCGGCCACTCAAGCGCCCGCTGACGCTTCCAGTTCCGCGAGGCGCTTGCGCAGCGCGCGATCTTCCTGGAAGCGGCTGGTTTCATCGCGAATCACCGCTACGATGCCAGTCAGTTCACGCTCCGGCGAATGCAGCAGCGCCACCGTAAAGGCGATCGACAGCGAGCGGCCGTCGTTATGCACGGCGGGAACGCGCAGCACGTCATTGCCGTAACGCGTTTCGCCCGTTGCCATGGTTTTGTGATAGCCGTCCCAATGACGGCCCCGCAAACGCTCCGGGATGATCAGGTCCAGTGACATTCCCAACGCCTCGCTTTGCGTGAAACCGAACATGCGCTCGGCCGCGGGATTCCACAGGGTGATGCTGCCCGTCGCATCCGAGATGATGATCGCGTCGCCGATTGCGTTGACGAGCTGCTCGAAGTCGATGGTTGTTTGCATGGATGGCGCGCTCCCCCGCAAGTAAAAACACAGATCTCGATACGGCGTCCGCGAGAGGCGCCGTATCCGCAGGCGCCGGCATGAAGCCGGGCCTGCGTGACACCGTTAAACTGCTTTCACTTCGCGCAGATTGAAGATGTCCTGCTGACTGTAGCCAAGGCCTGCCAGCACCTCGTCCGTGTGTTCGCCAAGCAGCGGCGACGCCGTGACTTCCGGTTTCATATCCGAGAATTTGATCGGGCTGCCCACCGTCAGATACGTGCCACGTTTCTTGTGCGGCACTTCTACAATCGTGCCGCTCGCGCGCAATGACGGATCGTTGGCCAGTTCCTTCATTGTCAGCACCGGCGCGCACGGAATGTCGAACTTGCGCAAGATGTCGACCGCTTCGAATTTGGTCTTGTCGGCGAGCCAGGCTTCGATGGTTCCGAAGATCTCGAAGATGTGTGGTTGACGTGCTTCAGCGGTCTTGTAAGCCGGGTCATCGATCCACTCTGGCTTGCCAAGTGCCTTGCAGATCGGCTCCCACGCATGGCCCTGGATCGTGAAGTAAATATATGCGTTCGGATCCGTTTCCCAGCCCTTGCACTTGAGCACCCAGCCCGGCTGGCCGCCGCCGCCGGCGTTGCCGCCGCGCGGCACCACGTCGCTGAATTCACCGTGCGGATACTGCGGATATTCCTCGAGATAACCCACACGCTCCAGTCGCTGCTGATCGCGCAGTTTCACGCGGCACAGATTCAGCACGCTATCCTGCATCGACACCGCGACCTTCTGGCCTTTGCCGGTTTTGTCGCGCCCGATCAATGCGGTGAGAATGCCGATGGCCAGATGCATGCCGGTGTTGCTGTCGCCGAGCGCCGCGGCGCTTATGGTCGGCGGACCGTCCCAGAAGCCGGTGGTGGACGCCGCGCCGCCTGCGCATTGCGCGACGTTTTCGTAGACCTTCAGGTCGTCGTAGTGATGGCCGTCGCTGAAGCCCTTCACCGAAGCGACGATCATCTTCGGATTGAGTTCGTTCAGACGTTCCCACGAAAAGCCCATCCGGTCCAACGCACCCGGCCCGAAATTCTCGACCAGCACGTCGGATTCGCGAATCAGCTTTTCGAGTACTTCCTTGCCTTCGGGTTTTTTCGTGTCCAACGTGAGCGACTTCTTGTTGCTGTTGAGCATCGTGAAGTAGAGCGCGTCGGCATCGGGAATGTCGCGCAACTGGTTGCGCGTCACATCGCCGGAACCCGGTCGTTCGACCTTGATCACGTCGGCGCCGAACCAGGCGAGCAACTGCGTGCACGCGGGACCGGCTTGAACGTGGGTGAAGTCGATGATCTTGATGCCTTCGAGAGGTTTGGTCACTTTGATAGCTCCTGGGTTCGTCGGATCACTTTTTCATCGCCGCGCTTTGCGGATTCAGATTGGTCAGGCGGCCGCTCTCGGTGCCCGCCGCTTCGTCGATCACGGCATTGATCAAGGTCGGTTTGCCCGACGCAATTGCTTCGAGCAGCGCCTTGGTCAGTTCTTCCGGCGTCGTCGCGTGATGGCCGATACCACCGAATGCTTCGATCATCCTGTCGTAGCGCGCGCCCTTCACGAACACAGTGGGCGCGACGTCCTTGCCGCCGGTCGGGTTCACGTCGGTGCCGCGATACACGCCGTTGTTGTTGAACACGATCGTGCATACCGGCAGGTCGTAACGGCAGATGGTTTCGAGTTCCATGCCGCTGAAACCGAACGCGCTATCGCCTTCGATCGCGACGACCGGCTTGCCGCTCGTCACCGCCGCGCCAATCGCGAAGCCCATGCCGATACCCATGATTCCCCACGTGCCCGAATCGAAGCGTTTGCGCGGCTCGTACATGTCGATGATGCTGCGCGCGTAGTCGAGCGTGTTCGCACCTTCATTGACGACGTTGATGTCGGGACGCGTCTTGAGCACGTCGCGGATCGCGCGCAGCGCGCTGTGGAAATTCATCGGCGACGGGTTCTTGTCGAGCGTCGCAGCCATCTTGGCGAGGTTCTTGCTCTTGCGCTCGGCGATCGCGCCGGTCCACTCTGCGGCCGGCTTCGTGTAACTCGCGTCGAGGCCCGCACGCAGTGCCGCCACACACGAGCCGATATCGCCGATCACCGGCGCGGCGATCGCAACGTTGCTGTCGATCTCGGTCGGCGAGATATCGACCTGCACGAAGCGTTTCGGCTCCGCGCCCCATGTCTTGCCCTTGCCGTGCGAGAGTAGCCAGTTCAGACGCGCGCCGATCAGCACGACCACGTCGGCTTCCTGCAGCACGAACGAGCGCGCCGCCGATGCCGATTGATCGTGTGTATCCGGCAACAGGCCCTTGGCCATCGACATGGGCAGATACGGAATGCCGCTTTGTTCGACGAACGCGCGAATCTCCGCATCAGCCTGCGCATAGGCCGCGCCCTTGCCGAGCAGGATCAGCGGACGCCTGGCGCTCTTGATCACATCGATTGCGCGCTTGACCGATTCCGGCGCCGGCAACTGACGCGGCGCGGCGTCGATCACTTTGATCAGTGACTGCTGGGCCTTCACGGCGTCCAGCGTTTGCGCGAGCAGCTTTGCCGGCAGGTCCAGATACACGCCGCCGGGACGCCCGGACACCGCGGCGCGAATCGCTCGCGCCACGCCGATGCCGATGTCTTCCGCATGCAGCACGCGATACGCGGCCTTCGCGTAGGGCCTGGCCGCATTCAGCTGGTCCATTTCCTCGTAATCGCCCTGCTGCAGATCGACGATTTCGCGCTCGCTCGAGCCGCTGATCAGGATCATCGGGAAGCAGTTGGTGGTCGCGTTGGCAAGTGCGGTCAGGCCGTTCAGAAATCCCGGCGCCGACACCGTCAGGCAGATGCCCGGCTTCTGCGTCATGAAGCCGGCGATAGCCGCCGCATTGCCCGCGTGCTGTTCGTGACGAAAGCCGATGAAACGCATCCCTTCGGCTTGTGCCAGTCGCGCCAGGTCAGTAATGGGGATACCGACCAGTCCGAAAATCGTATTGATGTCGTTCAGTTTCAGCGCGTCGATGACGAGATGGAATCCGTCGGTCGTCTCGGTTGCCTGTTGTTCCAACGTGTCGTCTGTTGTGGGCTGGTCGGCTTCTGCCATCACGTGTCTCCTCCTTGGCGGGCGTTGTGTGTCTGGTGATATACAATATTCCACACACAGTATTTCTTCAAGCAGATTTTGCTGACGCTAGGGGATTGCTGCATTGCTACTTATGGAACGTCGGGAATCGGGACTGCTGGGCGGTAGGAGGTTTGCATTGCACAAACCGCACGGAGACCCAGAGCGGCGGCAAACGCCGGGGGCTCGCATTGCCGGCGTAGCGAATGTCGACTGAGAAAGGCAGCTTCGTCGCTGACGGCAAAAAGCACTGCAACGCTCGACGCGTGGCAATGCCTGGCGATTCTTATTACGTACGCCGACGCTGGCTGCCTCCGCCGTTATGTCGCGCCGCCCATCATGCAAGGCTCAGTCGAGGAAATCGCAGTTCGCCTCGACAAACGCCGCCAGTTCGAGCGAATGCTCGCGCACGAGGCTCTCGACCAGCTCGGTATCGCGCCGCTCCAGCGCCTCGATAATGCGCATGTGATCGACAATCGAGCGTGATGCCCGGTTGCTTTGCGAGATCGTCATCTTGCGGATTGCGCGCACGTGCACGAACAGATTCTTCATGGTGTCGAGCAGAATCTGCGATTGCGAGAGTTGCACGATCGCCTGATGAAACGCGATATTCGCTTCCGAATACTCGTCGATCTGCTCGGCCGGCGCGGTGTCGCGGAAGTCGTCGAACATGCGCCTCAGACCGGCAATCTCACCTTTCGACGCGCGCTGCGTAGCAAGGCGCGCGGCCATGCTTTCGAGCGCCGCCCACATGTAGATCATGTCGACGATCTCTTTCTTCGTTTTGCGCTGAATGTAGATGCCACGGCGCGGCACCGTACGGAGAAAACCTTCCTGTTCGAGCAGAGTCATCGCTTCGCGAACCGGCGTTCGGCTTACGCCGAGCGCCTCCGTCAATTCCTTTTCGTCCAGCCGGATCTCTTCGCGCGAACGATAGATGTCGGCTTCGGCAATCGCCTGCTTCAGTTTTGCGTAGGCCTGGTCGCGCAGCGAAGCCGTCGCGTTGATCGGCTCGAGCGTCAGCGGCAATGCCATTGGACGAAAATCGGTTTGCGTATCAGCCATTGTCAGTGCTTTCCAGGTTGGAGCGACCCGTTGCCTTGGGGCATCCGTGCGATGTATGAGATTCATATACCATATATTACATATCTGGACGAGTCTAGTTAGTGCGATCCATGGCTCACGCCAACGTGGGGATGCCGCGCGGCATGTGCTGTACCTGTATAACCGGGAAAAGCGAAAAGCGGCCTTTGCAGTTGCTGCAAAGGCCGCGACGCAGCGCGGTCGGATACGCTGTTGGGGTGGTATTGCCGCCGCCGCAATGTATGAGGCGGCGCAAGGACATCAACTCAGTAAGACCACCTGGGAGCCATGGGCTCGCGCCTTGATTGCGGCGCGCGGCCGACGAAGGCTACGACCGTGCCTGCGCGACGACGACGCCAGCCGACGCGCCGGAGCTGTTCTCGATCCAGCGTTTTCTCATCGGCGCAAGTATGAATTTGGCGGACACGGCTGCCGCGATCGACACCACCGCCGCAGAAATAAACACCGTGCTCCACCCGCCGTTCGCCGACAACACCGAGGCGATCGGCACCAGCATCGACGCGGTGCCCTTCGCGGTGTAAAGCGTTCCAGCATTGGCGGCGGCGTATTTGCTACCGAACGTATCCGCGCAGGTCGCCGGGAAGATCGAGAAGATCTCGCCCCAGCACAGGAAGACGGCGGCCGCGAAGAACATGAATGCGTACGGGTTATGGCCGAATTGCATTAGCCCTAGCAGGGCGACGCCCTCGCCCAGAAAAATCATGAACATCGTGTTTTCGCGGCCGATGCGATCCGACAGAAAACCGCACAACGGACGCGTGAAGCCGTTGCATAGATTGTCGATCGACAGCGTCATCGTCAACAGCGGCAAAGTGATGCCCATCAGGCTGACAGGCAGCTTCGCAAAGCCGTATTCCTTCGCGATGGGACCAAGCTGCGCGGTCGCGATGATGCCGCCGGCGGCGACGAACACGAACATCAGATATAGCACCCAGAAGAGCGGCGATCGGATCATCTGACCGGGCGTGTAGTCGACCTTGGTGGCGACCACGCGCCTGGCCGCGACCGCGGTTGCGGGCGGCTTTGGCCGAATCAACATGGTGGCGAGCAGCAGAATGCAGACGCCCTGGAAAATGCCGAAGAACATGAACGTGTGCTCATAGCCCGAGCGCTGAATCATGTTGGCGATTGGAATCACGGTAACCGCCGCGCCCGCCCCGAAACCTGCCGCGGTCAAACCGGCCGCGAGACCGCGCTTGTCGGGAAACCATTTGAGCGCCGTGCCGACACACGTGCCGTACACGCAACCCGCACCGATACCGGCGATCACTGCCGCGACGTAGAGCTCGGTGAGACTGCTCGCATGCGCGTCGATGATCCAGCCGAGCGCCGCGCACAGCGAGCCGCCGATCACAACCGGGCGCGGCCCGAATTTGTCGACGAGCCAGCCTTCAACGGGAACGAGCCACGTTTCGGTGACGATGAAAATTGTGAACGCGGTCTGAATCGCCGCCTGGCCCCAATGGTGCGCGTTGTCCATAGGTACGACGAACAGCGTCCAAGCATATTGCAGGTTCGCGACCAGCCCCATGCACACGATACCGATTGCCAGTTGCACCCAGCGGTTATGCGTGAATGGCGCAGTGCCTCGCTGGACTACGTTGGGATATCCCATGTCTCCGTCTCTCCTGTTGATTCCGTTGCGCTCGAGCGGCGCGTTGGACTGACTGATCGAATCGCCTCATTGCTGTTTGATCTGCTGCACTGAGGCGCCAATTGGTCGGCCAGAGGAATTGCATCGATGAAAACCCTGCCCTCGTTAACCGCGCGACGGGAATAAAAGAAGGTTGCGCGGGCACCGGGTCTGAAGGCATGCTGCGCGAGAAGAGCAATCAGCGAAAGTTAAAACATTTTATCGTTTGCATGAGGCTTCCCTAATAGATGGGGTTTGCCCTTACTCAGTGACGTCCATGAGAAACGCAACTCTGCGCCAACTGAAGATCTTCGAGACGGTCGCCCGGCACCTGAGTTTTTCTCGTGCGGCCGACGAGCTGTGCCTGACGCAGCCTGCCGTCTCCACCCAGGTCAAGCGGCTCGAAGAGCATGCCGGTCTGGCGCTGTTCGAGCAACTCGGCAAAAAAATCTGTCTGACGCCGGCCGGCTCGGAAATGCATCATTACGCGCGCTCGATCATCGAGCAGTTCATAGAAATGGATGGAGCGATGGGCCGGTTGCAAAGCATCGCGGGCGGCCAGCTCAACCTTGCGGTAATCAGCGCCGGCGATTATTTTTTCCCGCGCCTGTTAGGCGAGTTCACGCGTCGCAATGAAGGCGTGCGACTCAACCTCACAGTGCACAATCGCGAGGGACTACTGCAACAACTGACGCACAACCTGACCGATCTGGCGATCATGGCGCGTCCGCCGCGCGATCTCGACACGCACAACGAATCGTTTGCGCCGCATCCTTACGTGATCGTTGCGCCGCCCAGGCATCCGCTGGTCGGCAAGAAACACATTGCGCTTTCGACACTTTGCAAAGAGCCGTTCATTGTTCGCGAGAAGGGCTCGGACACATGGCATTCGATGGAAGAGGGCTTTGCCGGCGGCATGGACCGGCTCAATATCGCCATGGAAATTCGCAGCAACGAGACGATCAAGCAGGCCGTGATCGCAGGCATGGGTATCGCGTTTCTGTCCGCGCATACGATCAGCCTTGAACTTCAGGTCGGCAATCTCGCGGTGCTGGACGTGGTGGGCTTTCCTGTGATGCTCGACTGGTACGTGGTGCATCGCAAGAACAAGCGCCTGCCTCCGGTTGCCGCGGCGTTCAAGGATTTCTTGATCAGCGAAGGCGCGGCGCGTATCGCCCAGATCACCCGCATCGACGCAGACTTGCTGAATGGACAACCTGAGGACTTGTCGAGGGTGACCGTTTAGGCGCGCGGATCCTCCTGTTGTCCGGTTCGTCAACCTGCTACTATAAACAGTATGCTATGGTTACTCACAATAACTTTAACTGTTGTTTATGTATCGCCGCTTTTATTCTTCGGTTCATGCCACCTGCCTGAAGGAGACGATCATGAACCCCTCTCAATTCGATGCTCACGACAGCGCGCTCAATGCCGAAGTCCAAGCGCAACTGTGCGCGTATAACTCGGCGTTCGATGAACTCGGTCTGCGCTTCCGCTGGGATGCGCGCACGCTCACGTCGCTGGCCGCAATCGACGGTGAGCAGGCGCGGATTACCGCTTACATCGAAGCACATCATGCGCATTTGCTTAACTCGTACACTGCGGAGTTTCTGAGCCGGGCCATTCTTGAGAAAAAGAACGCGCGCTATCCGGCGTGCCTGTCGACGGGCGTGGAAACCGCAGCGCAGGCGGGCCACGCGGCGGGTCAGCCACAAGCGACCCATCGCCGCGAGCACCTGTCATACGGCGTGGAATTGCCGGCGCTGGCTGGCGTTTAGCGTCAGCGCGCTGACGCACGGGTTCTGTCGCAGTAAGGCGGGATGGACGAGCAAACGGATCTGTCGCAGTAACGCGTCGGGTATCATGTGCCGTGACATTACGAACGGTCGGACGCTTGATGAAGACTCTGAATCCAGATGTGGCACGGGTGCTCAAGCGTTTGCACTATCCGCTCGATGTGATCCTGACGTGCGTGCGCTGGTATGTGGCGTATCCGCTGAGCCTTCGACACCTCGAAGAGATGATGGCGGAGCGCGGAATTTCGGTCGACCATTCAACCGTGCACCGCTGGGCCATCAAGGTGTTGCCGGTTCTGGAGAAGGCCTTTCGCCGCCACAAGAAGGCCGTCGGCCGGAGCTGGCGAATGGATGAAACGTATATCAAGGTCCGAGGCCAGTGGAAGTATTTGTATCGCGCAGTCGACAAGGAGGGCAACACGGTTGATTTTCTGCTACGTGCCCATCGTGACAAGGCCGCGGCGCGGCGCTACTTCGAAAAGTCGATCGACCAGAACGGCGAACCCGAGACGGTGACAATCGATAAAAGCGGTGCGAACCTGGCTGCGCTGGATGCTCTTAACGCGGAGCGGGAAACACCAATCAAGATTCGCCAGAACAAGTATCTGAACAACGTTGTCGAACAAGATCATCGGGCGATCAAGCGACGCACGCGGCCCATGCTGGGCTTCAAGAATTTTCGTTGTGCCCGCATCCTGTTGAGCGGCATCGAACTCATGCACATGATCGCCAAGGGCCAAATGGAGGACCGTGGCATCGGATACACTCGCGCCGAGCAGTTCTACTCACTGGCGGCATAAGCAATCCTCACTATACCGCCGTCTGTTCGCCATCTTGCCTTATCGCGACAGTACCGTTCGACTTCGCCCGTGCCGAGCGCATAGGCGACCGTGATCGAGTCCTTGTGAACGTCCAGGCCGACGTACAGCGTGCTATCGTGTTCCATGCTGGCCTCCGTGGGGGAAATCGCCGGGTGTGGCGCCGTCCACACCGTGCGGCTCTGGCAGAAATACTAACCCGCGTCCGATTCCTCGCGACGGGCCAGCCTCTGCCTCACGGAAAGTCATTGTGTCTTAACATTTTGCGACCTTCGCGGTTTCCCGGCGAACGTCTGCTGTTGAAC
>NZ_JAQQEU010000112.1:0-16759 GCF_046026895.1 Paraburkholderia sediminicola | reverse complement strand
ATTGACGACTTGGTCTTGCGTGCCGGACCATAGGTATACGGGCTGTCCACGAAGATTCGTCGCCGGGTCGATGGTGCCGAGGGACGATTGCGCGTCCAGGTACGTCTCGGATGCCGCAAGCGTGCTGTTATACGACGCCTGATTCGACGGAAGCGTCAAGCCGCCACAATTTGCCAAAGCTGTCGCGGCTCCTCCGGTGGCGGCACACCAGTACACTCCGCCAGCGTAGACAGCGGCCCCTTTGAAGGTCGAAGAGTGGGCAACGTGCATCTGCACCGCCGCGAAACCGCCAGACGAGATACCCGCGACGAAGACCTCCGTCGGGTCAATCTGATAGCGCTGAAGTTTTTCGATCTTGGGCGTGTCCGCGGTTGGGCGCGACGTGGCGGCTGACGCCTTCGCCTGCGCAGATGCTCCCGGATCACCGGCGTCCGTACCGGCCGAATCGCCACCGCCCCCGCACCCGGCGAGGCCGATCGCCAACGCAACTGCCGACGCTAACCGCAGACCCAATGCCATCGTCATCATTGTCGCCTCCTCGTTGGAGTGGAATAAATTAGCAACATCGCTCCGCCCGTCGAACTACCGGCCGTTTTCCGCCTAAGACTCGCTAACACAGGTCATCGACAAAGCGCGAACAGCTGTTCACGGCGTGCGATGCGCCCGACGATACCCCGGCACAGCAAAAATCGCTCCCGTAGTACTTGCAATCGTCAGTCTTAGGCGCAGAGTTAAAACGGTAGAGTCGAAGACTCCCAAACGACCGATTTACTCCAACGAGCCGTTCGCGCCGCGGGGCCTTGATGGGATCTTATGGGTCGGTCACGGAAGTTTGATGCTGGGCGCGGAATGGGAGGATCGCTGGGGCGCCTAGATTTCCGGGTTCGGCCACCTTCGCTCGTTCGACCACCATGCGACCCGGTCACTTGAATGGCTGTTTGTTTGCAGATTGCGTTCAAAGAGTCTTGTTCTGGTTCAGGGGGCGCTGAAGTTGGAAGCAAGTTTTCGAGTTGTGGCGATCGGCGAAGCGGCTGATTCGGGCAAGGCAAGGCCCCCGTTGCTCGTCATGCAACTGCCTGGTTCATCCATTCAGCTTCATGCCTATATTTGTAAGCGCGTTTAGTTTAGACCTGCCCCTTCCCGCATTTTGCGAACGTTGGAAAGACCGGATGAAACACAGCGGTTTTCAATCCATGTCAGACTCACCGCACATTGCTTCGATCAGGCATGACACGCGATAATCGATGGCGACCGTGCCGGACCTGATTCGCCGTCGATAGGAATCGCACCGCAGGAAACAGCCGATTGCCTGCTTACGCGAACATTTAGTCATCCTTTGGGACTGGTGCCGGATCGCGGATACCGCACGCGGCCCTAATCATCATAAGCGCTCGCTCACAACCGGGTATCAGACGAATGAGTCGAAGTCGGATCATGATTCCCATCAACATGGCCGAGAGCGTCGTCTCGCCAATCACCCCGGGCCACCGCGAGGCCGACGGCACCGTAGCGGGGAGCGAGAACGAGGGCGACGATTATGTTTAAGAACGCCGATGCGATGCCCACGGTGGCAAGCAGGCGATCCTTCTTGCGGGGTAGAAACACGTAGCCGGCAATGAACTCGTTGAACGCAGCGAACGGGAACATCCATGCAAAGATCTGAAGTATGTGAGCGCTGTGCGCAAACGATACACCGAGGATTAAAGGCAGCACGAGAGGGGAGAGAGTGAGCGCGGCGCAGCAGATCAGACATCCGTAGCCGATTAGCAGCACAGCGCCGCGCCGGGTCGTTTGGTTCGCGCCTTCCATATCGCCTTGGACGAGTTGCCGCGTGATGGTGGGGATGAATACCTGTGCCGCCGGCCCCATCAATCCAAGGCCCATCGCCGCGAAGCGTTGCGCCGCGCCGAAGTAGCCGACCTGGTCGGGCTTAGACAATAGCGTCAAAAGATAAGTCGATGAAGCCGTCAAAACCTTGGACGCGGAAGAGTAAATGAATAGCATCGTCGAATTTCGTATAAGAGCAATGGTGCCAGCCCGTCTGATGCGTGGCCATCCCAATTGTGAAATTGCAAGTGCATCGGACAAAAAAAGAGGACAAGAAGGACGCCCCGGTGGCGCAGATCTTCGTCGTCCAGCCGCCCGGCGCGCTGCCGCCGTCGCAGCCAACCGCACTGCCGACAGTGAATCCGATACTGTTCACCGGGCAGGCGGTGCTGTCGACCGAGGGCATGGCGGAACTCGCGAAGGCGCGCGACTACCTGCGCGGCCATCCCGACACCGCCGTGCTGGCCTTCGCCTACACCGACACGCGCGGCGGCGGCGCGGTCAATCGGGCACTGGCGGCCCGGCGCGCACAGGACGTGCGGAGTGCCCTGATTGCCGAAGGCGGGATCGCCGCTTCGCGGATCTTCGTCGCCGAGTTGCCGGAGACCGACCTGCCGACCCTCACCGGGCGGGCGGTCGACCGCCAGAGCAACCGCAGCGTGCAGCTCATGCTGCTGGCGGTGCCGCCGCGCGGACATTGAGAGAATATGTGTGATAGCGGACCCAAGCGCGCCGACGTTCGGGGAGCATGGCCCGGCACCCATCTTGATCCCGATGGCCGATCGGCGCTGGACGTTCTGTTCAGATTTCTTTCAGTTCCTGCACTTCTTCAGCTAATCTTGTAAAGGTCGTTAGGGGATCGAACCATGTTAAACGTCAGTCTCAGGTCACAGCTGCAGACGTATCTGCGAAACATCCGCAGACCTGTCGAATTGATCGTGTCGCAGGGCGGTAATCAAGAATCGCCCGAGATGCTGATGATTTTGAACGAAATCGCGTCGTTGACAGATCTGGTGACGGTAATCGAGGAGCCGCAAGGTGACGAACGCAAACCATCATTTTCAATCAGGCAGGCGGGAGCAAAACCCGGCATTCAGTTTGCCGCCACTCCAACAGGGCCTGAATTTTCGTCCCTTGTCCTTGCAATACTCCAGGTTGGAGGGCATCCCGTAATAGCCGACCGTACGACCATTGAACAGATTCGAACGATAAAAAATGACTACTATTTCGAGACCTATATTTCGCTATCTTGCGCAAGCTGTGTGGACGTTGTACAAGCGCTGAACATGATGACGGTGATCAATCCACGGATTCACAACATTACGATCGACGGCGGGCTTTTTCAAAGTGAGGTGTCGGCGCGTGATATTAGCGTTGTGCCAACGATCTACATGAACGGCGAGTTATTCGGCGAGGGGCGCAGCAGCTTTGAGGAGCTCGGCGCGAGACTTCACGACATTGACATGAGCATGAGAGCGGCACTGCACGCGGCGGCCAAGCCGTAGCACTGACCTGCAGGTTATATCGGTGGCGAGTAACCGCGGCAAATTCGCCTCCGGGGGCGCTGTTATCTGGAACGCTGAAAGTCCGCAACGCGTAGACGTCAGTCGACCGCGTCGTGAACCGTGATCGACAAACGGGAGGCTAGCCATCATGAGCCGTGAACGCTGCGCCAAAAGTTTCGGCCTGCAGTGAGCCTCTCAGCCGCCGCGCGATGCGCCCGCTATGGCGACGACGATGCGGCATCCGCCGCGATCGGGGAACTCGGACCGCAAGAAGCGATGTCACGCGGTAGCGCCCCCGTGCCCCGCGCCGTTGCTGAATGACGTTCATGGGTAAGGCCTTTCTTCCAGACCGGTTGCTGTGCCATCTCGTTGTGCTCCTTTAGTAGATAGGGAAACCCCAGCGCTGCGCGTCGAGCCCGATTCGGTCAGTGCGTTCCGCCCGACTGACGACGCCAGCCTGACCGCTTTCGGCCTTCCTGTGCGTGCGGTCTTCGGATCAACCCGGCGATCCGATGTTCAAAACCGGTGGCGGGAAATTACCGTCCGGTCCACTTTACGGCGTGGTGGTGATGGCTCCGCAGATTCCGTGAAGCGTCGCCTCAGCGAAGCCGGGAGCACGGCTGTCGTTCGGGAGGTCGTTTCCTTGCTGATGACAGCCATTTCGTGCAGACGGTGACGTGTCCGCCCATCGCAGCGATCAGTGCATCCCCGGGACGCGCGACGAAGAAAAAAGCACGCGTGACGGCGATCGGCTGCCGCAGTGCTCGGCCGACGCAGACAGCAGACTCTCAGGCATCGTGGTCACACGTCGCGCGGCGTCTCGCCATTGGCGACGTCGCGGGTGGAACGGCGCTTGCTGTGCCACAAGCAAATCTTCATCGCCGGGCAAGGACAATCCATGGACAAGGAAAGAAAGAACGAAGCGTATCCCTACTCTTCGGGCGGCTGGGGATCGCTGAAGGCGGTCGCGAAAATCCTCTCGCAGGAGAAGGTCACGCTGAAAGACAGCACAGTGCTGCTGCGCCAGAACAAACCGGACGGATTCATGTGTGTCAGCTGCTCATGGGCGAAACCGGCTGATCCGCACACCTTCGAATTTTGCGAGAGCGGCGCGAAGGCGACAGCATGGGACACCACGGCCAAACGCGTCACGCACGATTTTTTCGCGGTCCATCCCGTGAGCGAGCTTCTCAGGTGGCACGACCATGACCTCGAGGAAGCCGGGCGCCTGACAGAGCCGTTGCGCTACGACGCGGCAACGGATCGCTACGTGCCGGTAAGCTGGCAGGCAGCATTCGACGAGATCGGCCGCGAGCTGAACGGCATGGACCCGGATCGCGTCGTGTTCTATACGTCGGGTCGCGCGTCGCTTGAAACGTCCTATATGTTGCAGTTGTACGCGCGAATGTATGGCACGAACAATCTGCCGGACAGTTCGAACATGTGTCACGAAAGCACCAGCGTCGGGCTGAAAGAGGCGATCGGCGTTGGGGTTGGTACCATCATGTTGGACGACTTCGAAAAGACCGATCTCATGTTCTTCTTCGGGCAAAACGTCGGCACGAATAGCCCCCGGATGCTTCACCCTCTGCAGGACGCCCGCAAGCGCGGCGTGCCGATCGTCACCTTCAATCCTCTGCGCGAGCCTGGTCTGATCAGCTTCACGAATCCGCAGTCGCCCGTGCAGATGCTCTCGCCGACCGAGACGCAGATCAGCACGCAATATCACCAGGTCAAGACAGGCGGCGACACCGCGGCGATCCTCGGTCTGTGCAAGGTTGTGATTGCCGCGGACGACGCTGCCGTCGCCGCCGGCGGCCCGCGCGTACTGGACGATACGTTCATCCGCGAACACACGCTCGGCTTTGAGGACTTCGCGGATTTTGCGCGGCAGGCCGAATGGACGGACATCGAGCGGGTGAGCGGGTTGTCGCGTGCCGACATCGAGCGCGCGGCTGATGAATATATCAAGGCGAACGCTGTCATTATTCACTACGGCATGGGACTCACGCAGCACCGTATGGGCGTGCAGAACGTGCGCATGCTGTGTAATTTTCTGCTGCTGCGAGGCAATATCGGCAAGCCCGGCGCGGGGCCTTCGCCAGTGCGCGGCCATTCCAATGTGCAAGGGCAACGCACGGTCGGCATCACGGAGAAGCCAGAACTCGCGCCGCTCGACAAGCTGGCGCAGCAGTTCTCATTCGAGCCGCCGCGCAAGAAAGGGATGAACATTGTCGAGGCGTTCGAGGCCATGGTGGAAGGAGAGGTGAGTGCGGTGCTCAACCTCGGGGGCAATCTCGTGCGCTCGGTGCCGGACCGTTTGCAGACGGAGCCGGCATGGAGCCGCCTGCGCCTCACAGTCAATGTCGCCACCAAGCTCAACCGGAGCCATCTCGTGCACGGCGCCGTGTCTTATATCCTGCCGTGCCTGAGCCGCATCGAGATCGACCGGCAGGCGAGCGGAGACCAGGCTGTCTCGATGGAAGACAGTACCGGCTGCATGCACGGCTCGCACGGCGTGACGGAACCGGCCAGCACCGATGTGCGCTCGGAACCGTTCATCGTCGCCGGGATCGCCAAGGCGACGCTCGCCGGGCGTTCGACGGTGGACTGGGATGCATGGCGCGACGACTACAGCCGGGTGCGCGCCGCGATCGCCGAGACCTACCCCGAGATCTTTCACGATTTCGAGGCGAGGATGTGGACGCCCGGCGGTTTCGTGCGGCCTTTGCCGGCGCGCGAACGCAAATGGCAGACGAAAAGCGGCAAGGCGGAGTTCATGGTGCCCCAATCGCTGGGCGAGGACCCGGACATGATGGAGCGCCAGCCGGGCGCGTTGCGGCTGATGACGCTGCGCACGGACAGCCAGTTCAACACCACCATTTATAACCTCGACGACCGGTTTCGCGGCATCAAGGGATCGCGCATGGTCATCCTGATGAATCGTGCCGACATGGAGTCGCATTCGCTTCAGGAGGGCGACGAGGTGACGCTGCAAACCATTGCCGACGACGGCATCCAGCGTCGGGTCGAAGGGCTGCGCATCGTACCGTACGACATTCCGCCAGGCTGCATTGCGGGGTACTACCCGGAGTGCAATCCGTTGCTGCCGTTGTGGCATTACGCGAAGGAAAGCAAGGTGCCGGGCGCGAAGTCGATACCGGTTCGCGTCGTCGAGCAGCGTCGCTAGCCCGTGCTCGTGAAATCTGGTGGGAAACGCGGGGTGGTCAAAGATTTCGAAATCCGGATTCGCGCGGGCCTTTCGCGACTCCCGGCACCGCGCGTTCAGTCTGGATGTATCTGCGCCGGGGAAGGGCGGCGAAGAAGATTGCCGCTAGTGTACGGAGTGCGCATGGCGAGCACGGCTGTCGTGGCGATCGGCGGTTCCTACGGCGGGCTGGAAGCGCTGCGTCGTTTTCTCGCGCATTTCATGCTGGCGGTCCCGCTGGCGGCGAGTTCGGGAATGGACGATGCCGCTGCCCCTCGCGGATCGAGCTGACCATGGACGTGAAGAAGTCGCGGATCGATCCGCTCGGGAGCGGCGCTCGTGAGTCGCGAGCCGTCAGGGACGTCTTGCGTGCAAGTGGCGGATCGGGTGGCCCGGCTGCTCTGAGCTCCGTATTCCGCGCGCGATGCAGGGCCACTCGAACGCCGCCGCGCAACCGGCCCGGCGGTGAGGACCTGGGATATCTCTCGTGGCTGTATCGTCGCCTATTGTCCGGAATGTACTCAGCCCCTGCCGCTCTGACATTGTCCGGAAGGGGCGCACGACGCCGGACGCCAGATCCATTCGGATGCGCGCTGTAGTGGACAAGCCGGCCCCGCACCTGTCGGTTCAATCCTGCCCAGGGCCGGCTCAGTCAGTATCGCGCCGGAGTCTTCCTGACTTTGGCAGGCAATGCGTGATGCCGAGCACAGCAAGCGAGGCAATCACGAACGTAGCGACTGGAAACGTGCCCGCCGTATTCACGGCAATTTCGCGCGGTCGCTCGCCGAGCAGCTGAAGCCGGCGCCGTGTCATCCTGGCGCCCAGAGAGCGGAGCTCACCTGTGAGCGCACGCTCGGCGGCTGGCAGCAACACCGTCTCTTCGTCTGCTACATGGTGCATGACTTCCCGTATCAGTTGTTGGAAGAGCCCATCGTAAGCGGCATTCTCCGGCCCCATCGTGCGGAGCCTGCCGATCGTAGCCCGCATTTCGCTGTGCTCGGGACGGCTCTTGCTGAGCGTTGGGTCGTCGGTGAGTACTGTGGCCAACGCGGGGTAGAAGATTTCTTCCTCGAGTTGCGCGTGGATCTCGAGCGCGGCACAGGTCGAGTTGACGATCGCGCGCTTGCGCCACCATGGGCTGTCGGCATGATAGCGATGGAACGCCGCGAGCACATGCATATGATCCAGCCGGATCATCGACGTGATGGTCGGAGACATCGAGGAAGTGGTATCGGGCATGACAGTTCTCCAAAGTGCTCCGTGTGCTAAAGGCGCCGGACGATCAGTCTGCAGGCGGACGCGCCGGTGTCGCCGCAAGGTGCTCGTCGTAGTGCAGCTTATGGCGCTATGCCACGCTTCGTGTCTGATCGCAGAATGAAAGCCGGTCGCCCGGACAGGTTCTCATAGCGCTCGTCGTCTTCCGCAGCGGCTTTGCGGGTGCCATCGCCTCGGCTGACGGCGCCGTTGTTGTTGGCGCAGCAAGCCGGATACCTGGCAACGGTTGCGACCTGGACGTTGAGCAAGTCGAGCGCGGCTAACCGTTCAGTTCGGCTCGCCAATGCGGCGAGCCGCTTCTTCCACGAGAAGTCGGCCAGGAAAAGGGACAGCACGAAAGGCATCGCTAACGAGATCAACGACCGGTCAATAACAGCATCGGTGCATCCACGAGAACGTGAGGGCCGAAGATCCAGGGGGCGGATATCGCAAATGGGACAATCGTCAAGACCTGGACGAGTGGGGAGCCCGCGACAAAGGGGCCCGGCGGCTCGCGCTGCTCCTGACGCTGGCAAAGAGGCCCGCAACGGCGCCCACGCCTTGGTCGATCGCGCTCAGTAGCAGGCACCCGGCATGCCCGGTGCCTGCCGGTCCATCGATCAACTCGCTGGGGAAATCAATGAGACCGGAAGGGCGCGCTTGTGACGGGTCGCCATGTAAAAGCGGTGAATGGTAGTGAACACTTCATCGCTCACCGGCTTGCCTTCCAGGAAGTCGTCGATGTTTTCGTAACTGATCCCGTAGCTATCCTCGTCCGGCTTCTGCGGCGTCAGCGTTTCGAGGTCCGCCGTCGGCACCTTGTAGGCAAGGCGGGTTGCCGCGCCCAACGCCTGCGCTAACGCGCGCACGCGTCGCTTGGTGAGACCGGCCAGCGGCAGAATGTCCGCACCGCCGTCGCCGTATTTCGTGAAGAAGCCCATTAGCGACTCAGCCGCATGGTCGGTGCCGATCACGACGCCCACCCGCGCCCCGGCGATCGCGTATTGCGCCACCATTCGTTGCCGCGCCTTGATGTTGCCGAGCACGAAGTCTTCCTGAAAGTCGTCGACGTACTGCACGTTGCCGCGCTTGAGCGAGAACAGCATCGCATCCGACGGATCCTTGATATTGACCGTGAACGTCTCGTCCGGACGGACGAACTCGAGCGCGAGCGCGGCGTCTTCCTCGTCGCGCTGGCTGCCGTAGGGAAGGCGCACAGCCATGAACTTTGCCTCATAGCCGCGCGCACGAAGGCGCTCGACGGCAAGCTGCGCAAGGCGGCCGGCAGTGGAAGAATCCACGCCGCCGCTGATGCCCAGCACGTAAGTGCGAAGCCCCTGCGACATGAGGTAGTCGCAAAGGAACGTGACGCGTTGTTCCCGCTCCATGTCGACGTCGAAGTCGTGCGCAACGCCGAGTTCGCGAATGACGGCCTCTTGCCAGGCATTCCTCTCGATAGAAGGTAGCAGGGTCATGGCGTAGTCCTCTGAGATTGTTCCCGCTGCGCGCTCGGGAATTGATTGAAGTAATGCTCGATGCGCGAAAGCGCGTACAGCGCGGCCGCCGAACGCACGTCGTTTCTGTTGCCCCGAAACTGTCGCGTTTCCGTGAAGGTTAGCAGCTCACCGTTGCGGGTGCGGAACGACCACGCGAAGCACTGCGTACCGGCCGGCGGGCCGCCCTCAGGCGCGGCATCCGCGAGACCCGTGTTGGACACGGCCACTTCGGCACAGCAGCCTTCCTGGCGAAGCACGCCTTCCGCCATCTCGCGGGCGACTTCTTCGCTCGTCAGGCCGAACTCTTCCATCGTCGTTTCCCTGACGCCGAGGAAGCCTGCTTTGCCCGAGGGAGAGTAGCTCACGAAGCCGACGTCGAGGCACGCACCGCTGCCCGGTACGCTCGCGAGGTAGGACGCAATCTGGCCACCGGTGCAGGATTCGGCAGTCGCAAGTCTCAGACCTCGTGATGTCAGGAAAGACACGACTTGCATGGGAATATTCATCGGCTGGCCTCCAGCAGTGAGACGGTTGATCTTATTGCGCACGAAGCGTAATGGGACTAGCAAGGATCGATCCGCGCGCGACGCTCAGATGCCGCTGTGGAGAATGTTCGCCTCCGCGAGGACGCCGGGGACATGCGGCGGCGGCCGGTTGACCACGTGGGGTTGGCTCGCGGCACACGCGTTGCTGCGAATGGATTGCTGTAACCGGTTGTAGCCATCACGCCGTTTTCAGCAGTTGCGGTCCTCGCGCGCCGCACAGGTGTAGCAACGAGACGCTTTGAGACCGTGATCCCTTTGCCCGTTCGACGGGTAACCTCACCTTTGGAGCACGAAATGAGAGCCCTTTGCTGGCACGGCAAGAAGGATGTCCGCGTCGATAATGTCCCGGACCCAATCATCGAGCATTCGCGGGATGCCATCATCAGGGTGTCGAGCTGTGCGATCTGCGGCTCGGATCTTCACCTGTTTGACGGCTTCATGCCGAGCATGAAATCGGGCGACATCCTGGGACATGAGTTCATGGGCGAAGTGATGGAGGTCGGCGCCGATAACAAGCGTCTGAAGGTGGGCGACCGGGTTGTCGTGCCGTTCACGATAGCGTGTGGCGAATGTGATCAATGCCGCCGGGGTTACTTTTCAGTTTGCGAGCGCTCGAACCGGAACAAGGAAATGGCCGACAAGGTGTTCGGCCACAGCACAGCCGGCCTGTTTGGTTATTCACATCTCACCGGGGGTTATCCGGGAGGGCAGGCGGAGTACGTGCGTGTTCCCTTCGCAGACTTTACGCCGGTCAAGATTCCGGACGGTTTGACGGACGAGCAGGTGCTGTTTCTCGGCGATATCTTCCCGACCGGTTGGCAGGCGGCGGTTCAATGCGACATTGAACCCGCAGATACGGTTGCGATCTGGGGTGCGGGGCCGGTGGGGCAGTTCACGATAAGAAGCGCAATGCTGCTTGGCGCCAAGCAGGTGATCTCCATCGACCGGGTACCGGAACGCCTGGAAATGGCGAGGGCCGCCGGGGCTATCCCAATCAATTTCGACGACGAGAGTGTGCTTGAACGCCTGAAAGAGCTCACCCAGGGAAAGGGGCCCGAAAAATGTATTGACGCTGTCGGTATGGAATCGCATGCAACGCGGTCGTTTGATGCGATATATGATCGCGCCAAGCAGGCCATGATGCTCGAGACGGACCGGCCCCATGTGCTGCGCGAGATGATCTACGTATGTCGTCCCGCCGGTGTTCTGTCCATTCCCGGCGTCTACGGTGGCTTGATTGACAAGATTCCGTTCGGCGCGGCGATGAACAAGGGGCTGACGTTCCGCATGGGCCAGACCCACGTCAATCGCTGGACCGATGATCTCTTGCGCCGGATTCAGGAGGGGCAGATCGATCCGTCGTTTGTCATCACGCATACTGTGCCGCTGGAGAAGGGACCGGACATGTACAAGGTTTTTCGTGACAAGGAAGACGGGTGTGTGAAGGTCGTACTGAAGCCGTAGCAGGTCTGCCTGTTGATCAGCTCGACGCCCCCGGCACGTGTAACAGGTCGGATTGGGTCCGGCGAGTCATTTGGCTTTGGCTCCGGGCTTGCTCGCCGCCTTCCGCGTTCTTCGCCCGCCAGACAGGCATGGCCAGGCGTACATCCGCCATCGCGGCCGGGCGGGCCAGTTTCTCTGCCGGCCTACGGGGTGCTTGGGATGCTCGCCGCTCCATCCGGCGGCGGGAAATCGACAGTCAGTGGAGCGCTGGGGGAACGGCTGATTGATGCCGGCCTCCAGTTCCGCGTGATCGATCCCGAGGGCGACTACGACAGCGGTCATGGCATAGCGGTGGTCGGCGACGCGCATCAGGCGCTGCTGACGAGATGCAACTACTCGAACGACACGCGCAAAGCGTCGCGGTCAATCTGCTGCGTGTAGCGCTGAATGAGCCGCTGTGCTTGTGCGCCACCTTGCTCGCGAGCGTGCAAGCGCTGCGCTGCCGCACCGGCCGCCCGCACGGGCTGGTCTTCGCAGGGGCGCACCAGTGCGCATCAGCGGACGGGCTCCAACATCACCGCCAGCGTTCCCGGATCGCTTTGCACTCCAGCATTCAGATTGATCTGGTGAGGCGTCAGGGTGGCAATCGCTCGCAACAGTCGAGGCGAAAACGTCGCGCCCAGGCGAGCAATCGCGGCGTCCTGCGCGGCGCCTTCACTGTTCGCAATGTCGCGCATTTCGTCGAGCGGTAGTCCGACGAAGAGGTCGAGCCGATAGGGTGGCGTTTCCGGGTCGGCAGGAGTGTCCGGCATCGTCGCCGCGCGAAGGCGTAAGCCGGGCTGGAGATGGTCATGAAGTTCCATCAGGACCTCATAACCGGCATTGGGGGCGAGGGCGGTTTTGGCCTCGCTTTGCAGGAATGGCGCGAGCGCATCCAGCCGCGCCAGCTCTTCATCGCTCAATAACATGCGAATCTCCTTCGAGGCCGCTTGTCTTACTGCTTGTCGTCTGGCTTCGGCGGTTGCGTTTCCGACAGGTCGTCCTTGCGCACTTCTGCTTCACGCACGGTGGTACCTTCGTCGTCCGTTTCGGACACGTCGGTCGTGAAGGTTCCTTCCTCTTCAGGTTTGGATTGCGAGGACGCGGCGTCGGTTGCGCCCGGCGTTTGCGGTTGAGTGGCCATGACAGTATCCGTATGAAAAGTGAGTCAGGTAAGGGTTGACGAGCAAAGGCCGCGCCCGATCCGGGGAAAGCGGACACCGCGAATCTCAGCGATTCGGCGCGTGTCAGCCGCCGTTCGCGTCGCACCAATCGATTGCCCACGAGCTCGCGTAATCGAGCGCGGCCCGCTCGGACGGAAACTGGCCGAGGTCGCCGGACCACTTTTCTTCCGTCCGATGCTCGGCATCGGGAGACGTGCGCAACAGTGTCGCGCGTGCAAAGCACTGGCCGCCTTCGACCAGCGGCGTCACATCGATATGAAAATCGGTGTAGTCGAATTCCATTTTCCACCTCGCGTGGCACTGGGCGAGGAATGAAAACGCAGTCTGCCGGATTTCGGCTTCTTCGTTCGCGCGCGCGGCAGGAGATGAAGCTTCACTGCTCCGAGCCTTCGGTTCGTTTAAGCGGCAGCGAGGGGGGCCGTTCAATCGGTTGCGACGAAACCGTATTCCCAGTGCGGAGTGCCGGTAAAGCGGTACTCCCGATTGTGGGTGCCTCTTGCCTTTCGCGCACTTCGCCCCGGCCGCACTGATAGGGTGTAAGGCTAGCAAGCACAGTTCCCGTCAGCGCGGTGCCAGGCGGATCAGGACGGCCTGTTGCTCCTAGTCGGCCGAGTCGCGCGGCTTCGGGTCAATTCGTTGCAGCAGGCGTTGCGCGTCGAAGGGCGCATGGGTTTTGGCGTCGTTGTCGAAATAGCAGTAGATGTCGCGCTGTTTTACAACAGACGGCTCAAGGTGCGGCGCGATCAGGCGCGCGTCGGCGGGTTGCGATCCGCGCCGCCATGCATCGATTCGCGCGGCCCAGAAGTCCAGTGCCTCGTCCGGGTAAGTGCCCGAATACCTGGATTCGGTGCCGTGCAGTCGGATGTAGACGAAGTCGGCGGTGAGGTCTTCGGCGAGCGGCCACGCTTCGGTGGAGTCGGACACGACCAGCGCGACTTCATGTCGTCTGAGCAATTCGACGAACGCGCCGTCGAGAAAACTGCCATGGCGTATCTCGACGGCGTGACGCAAAGGCCGCTGTCTGTCGATCGAAACATACGGTGTCTTTACCCGCTCATCATGTTGTTTCGCCAACGCTAGTGCTGCGGAGGAATCGCGTGGCAGCAGGCGCAAGAAGCGCTCCATGCCCGCCGGTTCGAAGCGGAACGTGGGCGGAAACTGCCACAGAAATGGGCCGAGCTTCTCGTTCAAGCTCAGCATCCCCTGGGAAAAAAAGTTCGCGCTGCCCGCGCGCGCGCTTTCGTCGCGAAAGCGCAATAGATGCGTCAGATATCGGGCGCCTTTTACGCTGAAAACGAAATGGGGCGGTGTCCCGGCGTACCAGTTCCGCCACCTGTCGAGCGACTGAAGGCTGTAGTGCGTGCCATTGATTTCGATGGTCTGGAACAGCCTGGACGCAAACCGCAACTCGTCGTCCTGTTTCAGCCCGCGCGGATAGAAGCTGTCTCGCCAACCCTTGTAGCGCCATCCGGAAATGCCGATACGTACGTCGCCGATATGTTTCATGAGAATCATGCTCCAGAGCTTGCCTGACGGCGTTATCGCTTCAGGCGAGGCAGATGACACGCGAGCCCCCGCTCAAAAGTTCCCTTCTTCCGGTTCCGGCGTGGCGCGCAACTGAACCGGCCGGTGCAGACGTTCATCGACTTGTACCGCGAGCGGGCAGGACCCGTCGACTGCAGCATGCTGACGCCGTGACGGCACGCGGGTCCGGGTACGTCGGTTGCTGGCCTCCATAACCGAACCGCGTGTTTACGAAGCATCAAGAACTCACATTCTGATCAGCCCCCGGAATACCAGACGGATAGAAGTCCGCAAAGGACAGATTACAAGAGAAGATGTCGCGTGAAGCGTTTCGCGTACGGTTCATGGCCCGCTTTTACGGGCCCGCGTTCCGGACGGAAGCTGGGTCACTCGCTCGGCTCGAGGCGATCGCGTGGGACGCTTATTCCAATGCTCGCAAATCGCCGGTTACCGACAAGCCGGGCGAGGGATTCGAAGATCCGGACTACGATCTGTCAGCCGAATGGCGGGCGGCGAGCGACCGGATCAAAGCCGCCCAACCGGGGCAGCAGGACAGGGCGTCACGCCCCCGCATATTGATCGTCAACGCGTCGTCGCGCAACGACAACACTTGTCCCGGCGAGATGTCGAAGAGCTTTCGGCTCGGCAAACTCGCGCAGGAAGCGGGGGAGCGCAAATCCCGCGAGGTCGATTTCCTCGATCTGTCGCGCCTGAATTCCGACCACGATTTGCATACCATCCCTGCAAGGGTTGTGTGTCGACAGCGATGCCGCGTTGCCATTGGCCATGCAGTTGCACCTGCTGGCGGTGATTTGTCAAACGTAGCATTGTGTTCCAATTAATGTAGTTGGAAAATACAACTAATGCATAACATGAAGAGATTGATGCACTTGGATGCCACTTGGTTTGCGTTGGTAACGGTGTGAGTGCGGTATTGCTGAATCGAAGTTGATGGGTTGCCGCATTTTCTTGGTGACGCGTCGAGAGATCGGTCCAGCCAGGTGCAAGCCATTGATCGTTTCGGGATGCGCCTCGTCTCTGGTCCTGCTGTGGCTGGATGCCGAAGGCTCAACTTCCTCGACTTTTGCTAGTCACTCGCTGACAGCAAATTCTGACGTGGCGGGTCTGGACCCGAACGCAAGTGCTTCATATGGTAGCTCGGCAGTCAATGTAGGTTATTTATCGGCGCGGGCGGTGCAGAATATCGCCGCCGCGGCCAACTACACGCTCGGCAATTTCGTGTTCGGCGTCAATTACTCGAATGCGCAGTACTTTTCAGGCAGTCATTCGTTATTCGTCAGTACGGCGATTTTTAACACATACGGTGCGTTCTTGCGCTACAAATTCAATAATGCAATGGACGTAGCGGCCGGATATAGCTATACCCGCGCTTCAAAGAGTAACGGGATCGACGACTCGGCTAAATATCACCAGGTGTCGTTGAAAGAGGCTTACCATTTCTCGAAGCGGACGACAGTCTACGCGCTACAAGCCTGGCAGCATGCAACCGGACGCACGCTTGATTCTTCTGGCGAGATCATCGATGCAGCGCCAGTGGTGGGTGACTCGCAAAATTCGACGCCGTCGACCACACTCGAGCAATTCGTTGCCATGTTCGGACTTGCAGTCAGTTTCTAGTTGTGAGGCCCGCGCGGTTGTCAGCTTTGGGCGCTTGAATTTCTAAGAGCAGGGGTACGATTCCCCGATTTGGCTGAGCTGGATGTTCTATTATTATCCCGCTGCGATCCACGCTGGCCTGCGGCTAATCGAGAAGTCCGGCGCCACGGACGCTGGTTTCACGACTCTCGGAAGCTCCTGATTTTTCCATGACGATGCGTCTTGGGCTGTCCGTTCGTTGGTTCCACAGGCCGGGGCAACGGGACGTTTTACGCTCGTGGGACTTTAAACCGCTCGCGCGCTAAGGGGCTTCGGCCAGCGTTAGCAGCAATGGAGAGGAAACCGACTCTGTTTTCATGTTGATGGCGGCGCAATCTGGAGCGGTTGGTACGCGGGGCAGTGCGCTCAGTCATAGCCGAAGCTTTGCGTGGCTCCTGTACATTGCGACCGCTGTCGGGCTCATCGATGTCGTCCGTGTCGTGCTGATCACAGGACCGTGTGTCGACGGCACTTGTCCGTTGACACGCTCCGGCGCCTGATCGTGTCCGGCGTCAGCGTCGTCGAGTTCTTCGCTTTCATCGCGATAGACATCCTGGCCGTCGACCTTGATCCAGAAGAGCTTCAGCAGGCGCCCCTTGGGCACGGCGCCGGTTTCGCCAGCGCGGTTGCCGGTGCGCTCGAACGTCCGAATGGAGTGATCACCCGCGCGGAACGAAGCGAGGACTTTCACGTCGGGACCGTTAGCGTCATCCATCACCGAGCGCTGACGAAGGCCAGTATCAGTTGCAACGTCGTTGCTGCGGCATTCCACGATCACATATTTATCCCCGGAACCCGGATTGACGCCGGTGCGAAGGCGGTCGACGACTTGCGGCGGGCTGACCGCGCTTTCTTCGGATGGCCGAGCTGTCCCGAAGTGCGCCATCCGCGGCGGACCGCCTGGCTCGTCCTGAACAGCCCGAGCTTCCCCGCCGGCAGCGCGAAACACCAGCGCGCTTTCCATTCGGGTGGCGGCCATCAGCATCAGTGCATCGCGAGGTAATTCGTCGCGTCATCGACGCTTTCTACGGTGCGCGTGCTGATGGACCGCCATCCCCCGACCGCGGACCAGCACGTG
>NZ_JAQQEU010000111.1:0-17541 GCF_046026895.1 Paraburkholderia sediminicola | reverse complement strand
GCGCCTGCGTGGTCCAAGCGGTGCCCATGATGAGTTTCCGATGGCAGCAACTGCGCAAAATCTGCGAAGAATGGCCAAGTGGCTCACGCCAGGAAGCAGGCAGATGAACCAGGCAGTTGCGTGACGGGCAACGGGGATCGTGGCCTCGTTCAAATCTGCTGTTTCGCCGAACGCTACCACTCGAAAACGTGCCCCCAATCAGCGCCCCGAACCAAAACCCGACTTTTTCCACAGAATCGGCCGCTTGCTGTCTGTCGGGAAGGTCACAACCTACCTTTACATACTGTCGAACGAGTGCGATTGCAACGACAACCGCCGACCTGACAAGCGCGGTCCGCTCGACCCCGGAATGCGGAATAGCTTGAGACATGCGTTAAGCTTCTCCCATGGACATCCGCCAGCTCAAATATTTCGTTGCGATCGTCGATTGCGGCAGCCTATCGAAGGCGGCCGAACAGCTATGTGTGGCTCAGCCTTCGCTCAGCCAGCAGGTCGCCGGACTTGAAGCCGAACTGAAAGCGACGCTACTGTTGCGCAGCCATCAGGGCGTGCAGCCGACCGAAGCCGGTCGCGCGCTCTATCTGCGCGCTCGTGACGTGCTCCGCCAGATGGCGCAGATTCCGCTCGCGTTGCGCGTGAACGGCACCGAATCCGGCCAGGTCGCAATCGGTCTGCCGACCAGTGTCGCAGTCGTGTTCGCGCTGCCAATGTTCGAATATGTACGGCGTCATTTTCCTGGCATTCGCTTGCAAATCGTCGAAGGGATGAGCGGTTATCTCGCCGAACTGATGGCGAACGGCCGGCTCGATATGGCGATCCTGTTTCGCGAATCGGAAACGCGCGGCGTCTCGGTACATCCGCTTTTCGAAGAAAATCTATTCGTGTTCGGACTGGTCGATGGCATCGGCCCAGCGCAAGACGTACCGTTGCGCCAGCTCGCGAACGTGCCGATGGTCCTGCCGAGCGCGGCGAACGGATTGCGCCTTCTGATCGAGCGCGCCTTTGCGCGCGAAGGCGTCGACCCCGATATCGTTGCCGATGTCGATTCGCTACCAACCATGCTCGCCATCGCGCGTCAGGGCGAGGTGGTGACGATCGTTTCCTCGGATGCATTCGGGTGCGACACCGCGGACCAGCATCTGATCCATCGGCTGGTCGATCCGGAAATCAGCCGCCCCGTCGGCTTGTGTGTGCCGAATGCACTGCCCACCAGCGCCGCGTCGCTGGCGATTCAGAAGGCCGTCACGCGCCTCGTGGCCGAACTGGTCGAGAGCGGCGTCTGGTCCGGCGTGCTGCACCGCAACGACGCCGGAATGGAATAGATATAGGCATTACCTATACCCGGTAGCTCGAATCGGTATTTCACGCCGACGCGGCGTGCGTCTAAATTGTGACCTTCGCAGCCGATATAAGACGCTCGCACAGAGCTCGAAGGAGACGCATGTACACCCAGATTTTCGACCCCGTCGCGCATTCGGTAGGGGCTTCCGCAGCATTTGCCGCCCTTCCCCTCTTCACCCTGTTCGTTCTGCTCGGCGTCCTGCGCTTGCAGGCACGCTGGGCCGCGCTTGCCTCGCTCGCCGTCTCGGTGGCGGTCGCGATCTTCGTGTATGGGATGCCCGCTGGCCAGACAGCCAGCGGCGCACTCGAAGGCGCCGCGATCGGCTTCTTCCCCATCATCTGGATCGGCATCAATGCCATCTGGCTGTTCAAGCTGACGCAGGAAAGTGGGCACGCCGACGTGCTGCGGCGCGCGCTCGCCCGCGTCAGCGCCGATCAGCGCGTGCAAGCGGTGTTGATCGCGTTCTGCTTCGGCGCGCTGCTCGAAGCGCTGGCCGGCGGCGGCGCACCGGTGGCGATCTGTGCGGTGTTGCTGATTTCGGTCGGCGTCGAGCCGTTGAAGGCCGCCGCGGTTTGCCTGATCGCGGATACCAGCCCGGTCGCGTTCGGCGCACTCGGTTTGCCCATTACCGTGCTCGCCAAGATCACCCGTTTGCCGGTCCATGACATCAGCGTGATGGTGGGACGGCAAACGCCGTTGCTGTCACTCTTCATTCCGCTGATCCTCGTATTTATCGTCGACGGGCGGCGCGGGCTGAAGGAAGTCTGGCCGCTCGCGCTGGTCGCCGGGGTTGTGTTTGCGCTTGCGCAGTTTGCGGGGTCGATGCTGCTGCCGGTCGAACTTGTCGATATCGTCGCCGCACTGATCTGCGCAGGCGTTTCCATCGCGTTTCTGCGGGTCTGGTCGCCGGGCGTCTTGCGCGCCGACCTGGCTGGCGCGGGAGCGGCCGTTGCGAATTCAGGCGGCCATCAGCGTCTTGACGCCGGCCATGACGTGGTGGGCGTGTCTCACGGCGCCACCATGGCCATGCCGATGCCGGGCGCGGGCGTACATTTCCATCACGCAGCCGGGCGAGCCAGTGCGCCTGCCAAAGCCGTCCAGGCGCCCGATTCGCGCGCCGAGATCCTGCGCGCGCTCGCGCCCTACGCGGCCGTGATTCTCGTTGTCGCGTCAACGCAGATCGGCTTTATCGGCCATGCGCTGAGCGCAATCACTTCGTCCTTTCCATGGCCCGGCCTGCACGTGGTCGACCCAAAAGGTGCAGCGGTGTCGGCTGTCAACGCCAAGTTCGAATGGCTGCTTTCCGCAGGTTCGATCGTATTGATTGCCGGTTTGCTGTCCGCACCCATCCTGAAAGTCAGCGCGCCCGTCGCCACCCGGACCTATCTGAAGAACCTTCATGAACTGCGCTGGGCGGTGTTCACGGTGTGCTGTGTCGTCGGCGTGGCCTATGTGATGAACCTGTCCGGTCAGATCGTGACGCTCGGCATCTGGGCGGCCAAGGCCGGCCCGGCTTTCGCACCGGTATCGCCGATTCTCGGCTGGTTCGCGACCGCGCTCACCGGCTCCGATACGTCGGCGAATGCGCTGTTCGGCATGCTGCAACTCACCACTGCGCATCACACGGGCCTGTCCGACATCCTGTTGACCGCCGCCAATACGTCGGGCGGTGTGGTCGGCAAGGCGATTTCGCCGCAGAACCTCGCGGTCGGCGCGGTGGCGGTCGGCATGATGGGCAAGGAAGGCGTGCTGTTCAGGCGCGTGGCAGGCTGGACCGTCCTGATGATCGCGACACTCAGCCTGCTCGTCTATCTCCAGTCCACACCGGTCCTCGGCTGGATGGTGCCGTGATCGACCTGGCCATTGACGTACTGTAAGAACCTGCTTTACGCATTGAAATATCGAGGATATGCAGAAGATGAACCATCCCCTCAACGACATCACGGTCGTCTCGATCGAACAGGCGATTGCCGCACCGTTGGCAAGCCGGCATCTGGCCGATTGGGGCGCGCGCGTCATCAAGATCGAGCGCCCGGAGGTCGGCGACTTCGCCCGCAACTACGATACAGCGATGGATGGCCTGTCGAGCCAGTTCGTCTGGACCAATCGCTCGAAAGAGAGCCTCGCTCTCGACATCAAGACCGACCGCGGCCAGGAAACGCTTGAAGCGCTGCTCGTCCGTGCCGACGTCTTTATCCAGAATCTGGCGCCCGGCGCTGCGCAGCGCCAGGGTCTCGACGCGAAGTCCCTGGTCGCCCGTTTTCCGCAACTGATCGCCTGCGACATTTCCGGCTACGGCTCCAACGGACCGTACAGCGACAAGAAGGCCTACGACCTGCTGGTGCAGTGCGAGACCGGCTTCCTGTCAATCAACGGCACGCCCGAGACGCCGTCGAAATGCGGCCTCGCGATTGCTGATATCGCGACTGGCATGTACGCGCTGAACGGCATCCTGATGGGCCTGCATCAGCGCTCGCGCACCGGCAAAGGCATGGCGTTCGAGGTCTCGCTCTTCGACGCGCTGACCGAGTGGATGAGCTATCCGGCGTACTACACGCGCGGCCGCGACGAGCCGGTTCCACGAAGCGGCGCCCGGCACGCGACCATCGCGCCATACGGTCCGTTTGCGACCGGCGACGGCAAGACGGTTTTCTTCGGCATTCAGAACGAACGCGAGTGGCTCAGCTTCTGCACAGTCGTACTGGGCGATGCAGCTATCGCGGTTGAGCCGCGCTACGTTTCGAACTCCTTACGGGTCGCGAATCGCGAAGCGCTTGAACAGACGATCGAGCAGCGCTTCGCCGCGTGGAGCAGCGCGGAAGTGCTGGCACGGCTCGATCGCGCGGCGATTGCGAACGGCATGATGAACGACGTCGAGGCCCTGCTTGATCATCCACAATTGCGCGAGCGCAATCGTTACCGCAGCGTCGAAACCGAGAGCGGGCCGCACGATATGTTCCTTCCGCCGGTTACGATCCCGGGGGTCGAACCGGTGATGGATCCGGTGCCGGCAGTCGGCCAGCATACCGAGGCCATTCTCGCGGAAATCGAAGCGCTCGCACTCTCGCAACGGAGCGGCTCATGAGTCGATTCGAGTCGAATCCGAACCCGAAGCGGCGCCCACGTACGACGCGCACCGTGCTTGCTGTGCCTGGGCATCGCATCAGAATGCTGCAATCGGCGGCGGCTTGCGCGGCCGATGCGGTGTTCATCGACCTTGAAGATGCCGTACCCCTCGACAAGAAGGACGAAGCGCTCAGGACAGCCGTGCAGGCGCTCGTCGAACTCGACTGGGGCGACAAGAGCGTCACTGTCAGGATCAACGCCAACGAGCGGGGCATCGACGAACACGAGGTCCGGACCTTGACCGGCGAAGCGCGGCGGCTCGATTCAATCCTCGTCCCAAAGGTGGAATCGGCAGACGTCATTGCACAGGCGGAGCGGTTGCTGGCCGCGCGGCCTGCGTCATTCGCGCCGCTCGAGATCGAGGCTCTGATTGAGACGGCGCGCGGCGTCGTGAATGTCGATGCCATCGCCGGGTCGAGTAGCTGGCTCACGGCTTTGCATTTCGGCGTCGGAGATTTTTCGGCGTCCATTGGCGCGCGCAACGTCGAGATCGGCGGCACACATCCCGGTTATGCAGTCACGCTCAAGGATGAAGCGGGCAACTACGCCGCAACACCCCTCGACTTGTGGACGTACCCGATGATGCGGATTCTGGTCGCCGCGCGCGCTTTCGGACTGCGTGCGATCGATGGTCCATGTGGGGCGTTCCGCGATCCCGTGCTGACGCGAGCATGGGCGCTGAAAGCGGCGGCGATGGGCTACGACGGCAAGCAGGTCATCCATCCCGAGCAGATCGAGCCGACCCGTTCGGCATTCTCGCCGACAGACGATGAAGTGCGTGACGCCCGCCGAACCATGGAAGCGCTCGAAGCGGCGCAAACCGCGGGCCTCGCGGCCATTTCGCTTGATGGCAAGCTGGTCGATTTCGCAAACGTGCGGATGGCGCAACGAATCCTTGCGATGGCAGAACGGGACTGAGTAGACAAGTGTAGGCAATGACGTCGTGAGGACGTTCAATTTGACGGTTTATTGCATGCCGGCGTCTGGCCGGATTCCGCCTGGTGCGACCGACGACAGCCGACCCTGTACTGCCGATCGATTCGGAGTACCCTCGACGGCGGTTTCCAAGGTACAACGGCCATCCGCTCGGGCCGACCCTCTGCGCGTTTTCTTCAGGGAAGCGCCGCAACACGGGTGCGGCGATTTCTAATCGTGGAAAGCAAACAGGACCGCCAACGCAAGCATTGGAGGTGGGTTGCTCACCCCTGTGTCGGTACAATCGAAACGCCCGTCTCCGATCGCGGCTGGCACAACGAGAGAGGGACCTACGAAAGCCGGGAACCAACCTCCGAATGAAGAGCCAAGCTCGGCGAAGCGCTATCGCGTCGCAAGCTCGCGCCCTACATATTCGAAACTGAGGCGGAAGCACACAGCCAGTTGCACGGTACGAATTAAACTGACCCCGGCCGGTCTCACGGAGAAAGCCATGCTTCGAGCACTCGCGACGCTGCTCACGTTCCAATGCCTTGGCGAGGGCGTGTCATACGTATTTCGTCTACCCGTCCCTGGACCGGTGATCGGCATGTTGCTGCTGTTCGGCTTTATCATGTCGCGCCCGCAGGTAGCCGACGCCATCGAGCCGACCGCTCTCGAATTGCTGCGCCACCTGTCGCTGCTGTTCATTCCTGCCGGTGTCGGCATTATGGTTTCAGCCGGCAAGATTCGTGGTGACGCGCTGGCTGTCGCCGTCTCCGTCGCCGTGAGCACCACCGTCGCTATCGTGGTAGCCGCACTTGTCACCCGCGCGCTGCTACGTCGTCAGCGCGGAGACTCCATCACATCGGACGCGACTCCATGAATGCGATACCAAAGCTTGGCGCGATATGGGTGTATCTTGCCGCGAGTCCTCTGCTCGGCCTGACGATCACGCTGATCGCCTATCTCATCGCTCAGGCCATTTATGCCAAAGCGCGCTTCAACCCGCTCGCCAATCCCGTGTTGATCGCTGTGGCGATGCTCGTCCTGCTGCTCGAAGTCACAGGAACGCCTTACGCGACGTATTTCGAAGGCGCGCAGTTCGTACACTTTTTGCTCGGCCCCGCAACTGTTGCATTGGCACTGCCCCTTTACCGGCAATGGCCAAAATTGCGGCGGTCGGCGGTGCCCCTGATTGGCGGTCTCGTGGCTGGGTCTCTCGCGGCTATCGTCTCGGCAGTTGGCGTGGCTGCGCTCTTCGGCGCCAGTCATCAAACCATCGCGTCGCTCGCACCCAAATCGGCTACGACACCAATCGCCATGGCGGTGGCCGCCGAAACCGGTGGTATTCCGTCGTTGACCGCAGTCCTTGTCATTTCCACGGGGATCTTCGGCGCAGTCTTCGCGCGTTCAATCCTGAACATGTTGCGCATCGAAGAGACAGCCGTACGCGGATTCGCTCTCGGTGTTGCCTCGCACGGCATCGGCACGGCCCGGGCGTTTCAGGTTAGCGAGGAAATGGGGGCGTTCGCGGGGCTCGGCATGGGACTCAACGGTGTATTTACTGCCTTCATCGTGCCCGTTTTGATGCCTCTCGCTTCGCGCTGGCTTTCTGGCTAACTGGCATCGGCAAACTTTGGCAACGCTCTCGGGGCAGCAGCACGCTGCTCGTCTTCCCGTGAGAATCTGGAACGTGGGAGTCCGATCATGGGAAACGAACTTGATGCGGTCGTAGTTCAGGAAGTGGGCCTGCGAGATGGCTTGCAACGATTGTCCAGCATCATGCCTACGGACGACAAGAAACGTTGGATAAACACTGCGTACTCGGCAGGGGTGCATCATTTGGAACTGGCGTCGTTCGGTGTACTAGGCGATCACTGCCTCATGCATCCGGCATGGATTGCGCGCAGCTCACACGGCCGCGATCGGCAGCACGCGACCCACAAGGGACATACGCGTGTCCTGGAAACGGTCCTTCGACGGCGTAGGCACCATCGAAATAGCTAAGGCGCTGATTAAGGTCCACCGCTAAGCTACTTCGCGCGCTATAGGTTCAAGTTGATGGAGAGGGTGGAACGGGATGAAGCAGCAGACGCTGGCGATGGCGGCCGATCAAGGTGCAGGTTTCGAGACACACCGCAAACGCACGCGGCGCGACGAATTTACGCCATGGGCTGAGTTGTGCGCGGTGGTCGAGCCGCATTTGCAACGGCCGCCCGCCGATTGGTCTGGAGCGCATGCTGCGCATCCACTTCATCCAGCACTGGTTCAATCTGGCGGACTTTGCCTGCGAAGAGGCACTGTACGACAGCGCGGGCCTGCGCCGCTTTCTCGGGATTGACCTGGGCTGTGAAGCCGTACCGGACGCGACGACGCTGCTCAAATTCAGGCGGCTGCTTGAGACGCACAAGCTGGGCGAGAAGCTGTTTGCCGAAGTCGGCCGGGTGCTGCAGGCCAGCGGTATGAAGCTCAAGAGCGGCACCATCGTGGACGCCACGATCATCGGCGCGCCGGGCTCGACCAAGAATCAGCAGAAGGCGCGCGACCCGGAGATGCACCAGACCCGCAAAGGCAAGCAATGGTACTTTGGCGCCAAGCTGCATATCGGCGTGGACAGCCAGAGCGGCCTGGTGCACAGCGCGGTGCTCACCGCGGCCAACGTGCATGACAAACATCCATTGCCACAACTGCTGCATGGGCAGGAGCGGCGCGTCTATGGTGACAGCGCGTACGCCAGCCAGAAGGAACTGATCCACAGCAAGGCGCCCAACGCTCGCGATTTCACGAATCAGCGCACGCGCCGTGCCGGTGGTGAGGTCGATGAGGTGCAGCGCGGCAAGAACCGCAACAAGTCAAAGATCCGCGCACGCGTGGAGCATGTGTTCGCGGTGGTCAAGCTACTGTGGGGCTTTACGAAGGTGCGCTATTGCGGCCTGGAAAAGAACGCCTGCCGGGCGTTCACCGCGCTGGCGCTCGCTAACGTCTACCTGTCGCGCCGACGCTTGATGGCAGCAGTCCGCCCATAGTGGGCCAAACGCGGGCAAACCGCCCGCACACAAGGCTCGAAAGAGCCGAAAAGCCGAGGCTAATTAGTTTCGGCGCGAGCGTTCGAATCGCTGCTCCGCAGCAGCGGAGCGTGTCCTATAGTATCTATGCGGTGCCTCGCTGCGGGACGCGCCCCGCAACGGCCATTGCCTTCCGTCTGAGGAGGCGGCTATGCAGGTCAAAATCATGTCACTTTGGGTGACGCTGCTCGGGTTCTGCTGCTCCGCGTCGGCTCAGCAAGTTGGGGCCGGAGAACACGGCGAAGACACGCAACGAGCGGTGGCGGTGACCACTCTTGCGGTCCCTAACGTCGTTGATAGTTCGGGCAAGGTCGTAGGCCAACTGTTTTCCCACGGCGTCATCCTCAACATGACGGGGACGTGGATCTTTGCTCCGTTGCGCCGCCTGTCGGTAGGACCGACGTATTCGGCAAGCGAACTGCTGTGGGACGACGATACCCAACTCAAGTTCGCGACCACCGACTGTTCGGGGCCACCACACATTCCCGCCCACGTCCAAGGCGTATCCGGACTCTTCCGGCCTTCTGTCATCCAGCGGCAGGGTCACGTTGCGACCCTTTACATCGCCGGACCTGGTGATTCGGTACCGACCCCGTTTCACTCCCAAGCTTCCGGCAACGGCGGCTTCGCGGGAACTGCGATTTGCCAGAAAGCCGACGGAATTGCATCTACATGGCCGGTGGCAAGCAGCGTCGATCTTTTTCAGTTATATCCCGAACCGCTGCACTTGCGGTGATACCGTTTGTTCTGCAGTCCAGCAACTCGGAGCGAGCGTGGCCGAAGTGGTGCCCCCTGTTAAACAAGGCGTCTTACTCATAAGTCAGGAATTTTGCGGACAGATGATCTATGCTTGAGCGATAGCTATTGAGAGCATCGCCCATGAAACGAGATGGCCGGAGCCTGGCTCACAACACGCTCGAAGAGATGCGTATCCTTGCAGTTCAGCGTATGGCTGAAGGCGAGCATCCAAATGATGTTGCCGCGTCGTTTGGGATGCATCGCTCGTGGGCGTACAAGATTAGGGCGCAGGCGCGAGGCCGTGGTCATGGTGTGCGAGCGCTGCGATCGACCAAGGGCACAGGTCGCCCACGTACGCTTACTGCGAGGCAGGAGCAGCGGGTAATGCGCTGGGTTAATGGCAAGAATCCAATGCCGTACGGGTTTGATTTTGGCTTGTGGACCCGCAACCTGGTTCGTGAGTTGGTACGACAGAGATTCGACGTCACGTTAAGTCTGGCTTCGATCGGTGCGATGCTCGCCCGTCTGAACCTGACGCCGCAAAAGCCGTTGCAGCGTGCTTACCAGCGTGATCCGGAAGCTATCGAGCGTTGGCAGCGAGACACCTATCCGAGCATTGCCTGGCAGGCTCGTGAGCAGAAGGCGGACATTTTCTTCTGGAACGAATCGGGCTTCCGTGCTGACTCGGTGCATGGCAGGACGTGGGCGCCGCGCGGTGAGACGCCGGTGGTCCAGCGGCCCGGTGAACGGCAAAGCATGAGCGCCGCGTCCGCTGTTAATTCGAAGGGGGCTTTTTGGTTTGCAACGTATGAAGGTGCACTTAGCGGCGAGTTGTTCGTGGAACTGCTCAAGAAGTTGATGTTCAATCGGAAAAGAGCGGTTCATTTGATCGTCGACGGATTACCAGCGCATAAAAAAGCCTTCGTTAAGGAGTATGTCGCTGGTACGCAGGGCAAGTTGACTTTGCATTTCCTGCCCGGTTACGCACTGGACCTCAATCCAGATGAACCGGTGTGGAGTCACGTTAAGCGGACCGGCGTGGCGCGACGCCCACTTCAAAAAGGGGAAAAGTTGGGCTCAAAAATTCACGAGCAGCTTTCACAAATTAGCCGCGATCCGTGCCTTGTTCGATCATTTTTTAGGCATCAATCTGTCCGCTATATTGCTGACGTGTGAGTAAATAATGCAGCATAATCGTCGTAGGACTTCGTTTGGTTCGATCCAGTGCCGGAAACAGGCCTCGACGGCCGAGAGGACTTCGGCGAGCGTGGCGAAGTACCGGTTATGCAGCGCGAGACGCCTTGTCAGCTTCCAGACGCGTTCAATAGGTGCCAGTTGCGGGCTGTATGGCGGGAGGAACAGCAACGTCAGGTGCCGCCTGTATTTGCGCAGCAGTGGCTTGAGCATGGTGGCATGGTGGTACTTGGCGTTGTCCAGCACGACGACGATGCGCTTGCCACGACGTCGATGGCGCAGTAGCCGGCGCAGAAAGGACACAAACGTTTCTGCGTTGAAGACAGGGACAAACCGGCCGGTGCTCAGGCTGACGGCGCCAAAGCACGCCACCGACTTGCCCGTGGGCGCGTGCAGCAACACCGGATCGCGAACCTCCGGGGCCACCCACATGCGACAGCGCGATCCATGCTGCTGGAAATGGCATTCGTCCCGGCTCCATAACTCAACGTCGTCGCGCTTTGCCAGGCGCCGCAGTTTTTTTACGGTCGCAACCCGTACGGGATCAGACTGGGCGACTTGCGGGCGCGGTTTGCGCAGCCGAAAACCCATCTGACGAAACAACTGCTGGCACTGTCGCTCGCCCAGTTCGATGCCGTAGCGCTGACGCAAGTGCTCCAACAGAACGGGCCCATCCCAAAGCTAATAACAATCGTACGTTACTGACACCTTCTGCCGCCGGCCCCAGCATTGCCGTGCCGGGAGATGCGGCAAGTTTCGGGTCGGTTTAATCTGCACACGCGAATTGTGTAATGGCATCGCAATAAGGGCAGGATTTGATCTCTCGACCGCGCGAGTCGCGATAGAAATCCAAATTTAAATGAGCCCAAATCTGAAGGTAGAGGCGAAACCGCCAACGGGCGTCAATCGCTCAGTTGGGGAGAAAACAACAAAACCGGACATTCTTTTGCGTGCTCTATCGCGCTCTGCTGCAGTCAGGCGCGTCCGCTCTCTTGAATTTGCATGACCTAATTGGAGATCAGTACCATGAGCAATCGTCATGTCGTCCTGAAAGCGGCAGCGCTTTTCGCCGCTCCCGCATTGTGCCTCACGCTGGCACCTTCGGCCCGAGGGCAGTCCGTGTCTGCCGCATCAACGTTGGCGCCGGTCGTTCTTTTGCCGCACAATCGGCCGTCCGGAAACAAGCCAGCCGTGCCCCCTGCGAGCCCGCTCGACGGCTCTGCAATCGCCTCGCAGAATCTTCAGTTCGGAGGGAATAAGAATGGCGAGCCTGACGGCGTCGGCCCGCTTATCACCCCTCCCTTCAAGGCTTCCGCATCGCAGAGCCACCTCACAGCGGCAACCATACCGGGCGCCGCCAGTTTAAACACTGCGACAGACTGGCCGACGTTTGGCATTAACGTCCAGCGCACCGGCTATAACGCAGCCGAGAATGTACTGAATACCACTACCGTTCCGGGATTGAAATCGCATTGGGCGACGGATATAGGCGGACCAATCCTGACCCAGCCAACGCTGATCACAGGTGTGAAGGTCAACAGCGTGGCGACGGACGTCGTCTACGCTGCTACGCTGGGCGATGCTACGAAGAATCCTACGACGCCGAGCTATATTGTCGCATTGAACGCTGCCAACGGTAACCTGATCTGGAGCAGGCAGTTCACGCCGGTCCAGACGAACTGCGACGATTTCACTCCGTCTGGAGGGGTCGTCGGCACTATGGGTACGCCCACGCTTGACCGCGCGAGCAACCGCATGTATGTGGTGACAGCTAACGGCAACCTTCACATTTTGAGTCTTTCGACCGGCAATGACGTTGCGCCGTTCGTTCAGGTGATGGACCCAAACAATACTGCGCCGAAAACCTTCGTGTACGGTAGCCCAACCCTTAACGGCACCAGTGTCTATGTTGCCACTGCGAGCAGGTGCGACTTTACGCCATACCATGGTCAAGTTGTGCGCGTGTCCACCACGAATAGTACGATCCTGCAGAGGTGGTATCCGGTCGGTAACTCGGTTCCGGACGGTGGAGGAATCTGGGGTCCCGGTGGCGTATCCATCCCGCCCAACCTGTCATGGGTCTATGCTGCGACGGGAAACGCTATCGCCACGCCCGAAAATGCGGGCTTTGCGGAGCATATTGTGAAGCTCACGGTGAACCTCGCAGTTAATGACTCCAGTAGCCCCGCGCCTGTGAACAATGACCTCGATTTCGGGGCAACCCCGTTGCTATTTCAACGGGCCTCATGCCCACCAATGCTCGCAGCCATGCAGAAGTCCGGATGGCTCTATATCTATAACCGCAATACGATTGGTTCCGGCCCGATCGTTAGTTTCCAGATAGGCGTCAGTACGTCAGCCGGAAACTTCGTTGGTATTCCCGCATTCGATCCCGTACTTAACCAGATTTACGTGAATAACCCCGTGGACTCGAACGACGGACGGTTCAAAACTGGATTGGTCGCACTTTCCGTCAATTCGGATTGCTCCATCGGATCTCGCCAGCTTCTCAGAGCGGGCACCTCCAGTGAGGGTAATCCCTCCATTCCTCCCGTTGCGGCAAATGGCGTTGTGTACTACGCCGATGGCGTGGGAAGCGTGCTCCGCGCGGTTAACGCGGTAAGCGGCACGGAGCTTTGGAACTCGAATCTGTCAACTGTAAAGGATCATATAACCGGCGGTATCTTTGCCTCTCCATCGGTCGTGAATGGGCAGGTCTTTGTAGCGGGTTATGACCACAAGATCCATGCGTACGGCTTGTAACCGTTAGTACTGTGCGGGCGCGGCGTCTGGCCAAGCTGGGCGCCCGCGTACGACGCATCGTCATTCAGCAATGCGAACACACCCCGACCATTGCAAATTGCCAGCGCCGCCGCTGCGCGGGAGCTGGTTTCTCTTTGGGCGGGTGCGCTCCTGCGGCAGGCGGCCGAGCTCTCGACGCACGCGCCGCTCATCTCGTTTTTCCCCAAGGGGCCTACTAAGTCGGCCTTGCAGAAGTTCGTGAGGTCACGCCTGGCGTGGCGATGCAGTTAGTTGGCGGGTAATCGAATTCCCGGAACGAATATCGATCTGATAAAAATTCTGGGAGTTTCGGAGTGGTCGCCAATGAGCACGCCTGATTTCGTTCGTAGCCATCTGCACGCGATGATTGATCTGCGTCACCCGCTTGCCGTGTTGGCAACGAAGATGTGGTGGGCTTCAATCGACACGACCCTTGCTCCGCTGTTCGAGCGACGCTCACGCGATGGGCGTGTGAGCGAAGCGGTTGACCTGCTTGGCTCGAACTCACTGGAACTTGCGGGTGGCGTCAGTGCGCCTGGACGTCCGCGCTTGCCTACGCGGCTGATGGTCGGTCTGCTGTACCTGAAGCACGCCTACAACGAGAGTGACGAAACTGTGTGTGAGCGCTGGGCGCAGGACGTGTACTTCCAGTTCTTCTGCGGCGAGGAGTATTTCCAGCCGCGTCTGCCGTGCGACCCGACCAACGTGTTGCGCTTTCGGCAGGCGCTGGGCGAAGCCGGTGTCGAGGAGCTGCTCGCGGCGACGATCGCGGCTGCGGTGCAGTTGAAGGCGGTGACGCCGGTCGAATTCGAGCGCGTGATTGTCGACACCACGGTGCAAGAGAAGGCGATTGCGTATCCGACCGACAGCCGTCTGCTGGAGGTGGCGCGGGCCAGACTTGTTCAGTTGACGCAACGCGCAGGGTTGGGGCAGAAGCAAACGTACGAGCGCGAAGGCAAGCGGCTGCGTCGCCGCGCGGGCGGCTATGCCCATGCGAAGCACTTCGAGCGCCTGCGTCGTGTACTGAAGCGTCAGCGCACAGTACGCACAGACTTACCGAAGGGAAAACGGCGGCCTCGGAGGTCGCCTTCCATCGATATGGGCTTTTGCGTATTCAATAGCAAACGACCTGCAATCGTCGGCCGCACTTTGCAGTCGATTCCGGCCGATCATCCTTTTTCCGGGTGGCAGGTCAGATTTGTCGACAATCTAGCCCGCCGTTTCGAACGTCCGTGGGTGGCCGTTTGCTGCCCCACGCGGGACGATATATGCCGACCCGCGAGGACGGTCAGCCTTTCAAACAACGACGTCGCTGGATAGATGCAGGCTGGGGCGTCTTCAGAGAATCCGGAGATGCCGGATCTTCCCGATCTGGGCCGAGCGCTTCAGGATCAGGCCGGTAATGTATTCAGGCAGGAGCGCGCGCGGCACATTAGCCGGTATATCTTCGACGAGCTGCGACGGGACGTGGACGATAAATTCGTCCGGCGCATTCTTCAGGCTGTGTTCGTAGCTGACGCGGTAATCCATGACTTTCCTGACCTTGGAGGCGATCCCTTCTGTGCATGATTTTATCAGCGCGCTACGCAGGGACGCTGCATAACGGTCTGTCGCTATCCAGGGGTATTCGTATTTCGCGATTGATTACGTCTTGTGCTGTGCGATGGATACCGCCAGACGTCGATGGCTGCGGGGAGCGTCGCAGACGGACATGAGAGGCCGTTCTTGATGGATTTGCGAATGGCCTGATAGTGCAGGCGACGCGGGTCACCCGTCGCCTGGAGAATGAAGCGGGTGTGCCGCCAGAACTGGCCGAAGACGGGCCCGGAGGCAGCGATTGCATTGACACGCGCAGATCAGGGAGATAACCATTCTGCGAGTTTCGACCAGCGACGTTCCGTCTGCTTGCCCTTGACCGCAATCGCCAGTGCACGCTTTTGCCCGACCAGTACAACGAGGCGCTTGCCGCGCGTGATGCCGGTGTAGATCAGGTTCCGCTTGAGCATCATGTAGCTGCGTCGAGATGGGAATCACCACAACCGGATATTCCGATCCCTGGGATTTGTGGATGGTTGTCGCGTAACACAGCACCAGCTCATCCAGTTCGCCAAATGCGTAGGTTACGATGTGCTCATCAAAGGTCGCTGTGAGTTCCTGCTCTTCAGCGTCGATGTCGGTCACAAATCCACGCATTTACGCCATACAACCAGTTCTTCACCGTTGTCGGGAAGATCGCCCAGCCGATCTTCCAGGGTGGAGCGCTGCTGCATCGCCAGCGCGCGGCGCAGGCGGCATTCGATCAGGCCAGCGCCCAATACGGCTCGACCGTGATCAACGCATTTCAGAACGTCGCCGATGTATTGCAGAGCGTGCAGGCGGACGCCAAGACGGTGCAGGCGGCCGTCAATGCGGAGCAGGCTGCCTCGCGCAGCGTGGCTATCCAACGTGAAAAGCTGCGCTCAGGCGAAGCGTCCTATCTGTCAGTGCTGAGCGCGCAGCAGACCTGGCAAATGGCACGCATTGCGTCGATACAGGCAAGGGCCGCCAGACTGGCGGATACGGCAGCCTTGTTCGAGGCCGTGGGCGGTGGCTCGTGGAATCGGTCCGATTCGCTCGGCTCGACGTTCGCGTCAAACCCACCTTGATAACACGACTCATGGACGAGATATCTTGTTATATAAAGGATACCTGCTCAGGCAGACAGGACGGCCATCCAGACAGCGGGCGCAGCGGTATCGTTGAGGCGGAGTTTCGCGAGGCTGAATTGGCCCTTGATCACTGCGTTCCGGACAGGTTTGAAGCCGAGCATGACTTTCGTCCGGGACTTGATGTTGCGGTGGTCCTGCTCGACCAGAGTATTGAGATATTTCGAGGATCGGACCTTCGTGTCCTCCGGCACCAAGCCATCGGCCTTCATCTCGCGCACGGCGCGGTGCGAGGCGGCGTAGCCATCAAGCGTGATGGTCTTCGGCGGCTGGCCTGGATGTTTGATTGCCTTCCTGAAAAACGCTTTTTGACGAATTCCGGCGCAAAGCGACGCACCCAGCGCAGGATCGTCGTGTGCGCCAGCGACAGACCCCGTTCCGCCATCATTTCGACCAGATCGCGCAGGCTAAGCTTGTAGCGCAGGTACCAGCGAACACACAGAATGATCACATCGCGGTCGAAATGACGGCCCGCGAACAGTTTCTCCAGACTCTTCAGCTTGCTCATCGGCGGCTCTCAATTCGTTCAGACCGACACCTTCACCGATTCGCCCCCGCGCTATTTGCACCAGCGCCGCCCAAGATTGGAATGGCCCGAAGAAATCAGGCAGGCTGTCATCACAGACGTGTCATATGGCGCTTCTAGAATCCGATTGCCATTTCCGCAGCTTGCAATCTTTAGGTGAACTTCACTTACTCAAGTCGGCTCGGCGCTGGTCGCCGCGCGTGGCGCCTCCTCGCCGCGCTTATACGCCGGTATAAGGCGGTTACGCCAATGTGGAATCGACATATCCAACCGTAGAGTAGATTCGCCCTTCGGCTATCCCTACTCTTCTCTCATCGCGATACCGCTCGCCGTTATGGCTTTTTATTCCCGACACTCCTCGAAAGGTATTCCGTGTTTCGTCTAAATATCCGTAGGACTCTTTTCTCATCGGCTGCGTCGCTGGCGCTGCTATCCTCCGTCGTTCACGCCGCTGATGGTGATCTGGACAACCATCGCGAAGATACGCGAACACCGATCAAGCACATCGTGGTCATCATTCCTGAGAACAGGACTTTCGACAATCTCTTCGGGACTTATCCGCATGCGGCGAATCTTCCTGGCGAGCAGAGCTGGCTTGGAGTGCCCGCGCCGAAATTCGTGGCGCGCCCCGGCACGCCGGCAGCCAATGTCCTGACGCCGGCCTTGCTGCAAAGCAATCCGAATCGGAGCTTGTACGGACTCACCGCCAATCCTACGCGGCTTCGCCCCGCCGACGCCTACACCTGCGATATGGCCCATAACTACGAGCCCGAGCAGGAAGCGTACGATGGTGGGGCGGTGGATCGCTTCCCGCAGACCGCCAGCGGCAAGGGCCCGGGCTGCGCCGTGGATGGCTCAACCATCATGAATTACTACGACGGCAACACCGTCCAGGCGCTGTGGAATTACGCTCAGCACTACGCCATGAGCGACAATTCCTTCTCCACCATCTACGGCCCCACGGTGCCCGGCCACGCCAATATCATTGCGGGCAACACCCATGGGGTCATCATTCACGATCCCATCAACCCGGCCAGCCCTGACACCACCGGTTTCTACGTCAATCCGGCGGATCATTCGATAACCTTGACCGACGCCAACCTCCCCGGCTATCTCGACGATTGTGGCAAGGGCCGGACTTTTGAAATG
>NZ_JAQQEU010000110.1:0-17896 GCF_046026895.1 Paraburkholderia sediminicola | reverse complement strand
ACCTTGAGCATGTCTGCCGAATCACGCAGTAACGCGGCCCCGTGGCCGGTCGCCCCGAGGCCATTTTATGAAGAAGCTTTCGGAAGCTGGCTAGGCAGGGTTGCGACGCGTTATCAGATCAGCGTTGGGACGCTATGGGAACTCAGCGTTTCGGAAGATATGCCTGTACTGGGAACTGCGGGATGGATGCTTTTCCCGGCGATTTCACATTCAGCACTTCGGCGATTCGCGACGCTCGCGCGTCTTGATGACGGCAGGTTGAGTCACATACAGACGCCGCCGGGCTGGCTCACCGACCGTCGCTGCATGCCGTACTGCTTCAGATGCCTCGTGCTAAATGACGCGGACGTGTCCGCTCCACGCTGGAAACGTGAGTGGCTTGATCCGACAGCCGAATTCTGTCGCGTACACCACAGGCCCCTGGAAACGGTGCCGGCGTCCGTGTTCCGGCTATCAAATAACTTCGATGCCGCACATCGAGCGATCGGCCGTTACCGAGAGAGATGCTTGTTCTAGGCCACCGGCCGGCTGTGCTAGCAGAATTAACGGACAGCATTAGCGCTTCAATGGACACCGCTAGCAAAATTAGCGATCTCCAACACCAATCCACGGAAACTGTCGTCGTGCGAGTTCGTGGAATTCCTGGTTCAACAACGCGACGCGCAATTGCACGACACTGTGTGCCCCCACGCGACTCCAGCGCATATGCTGGCTCTTGCACATTCGACGGCCAACGATTCGGTTAATTGACGATTCGACGAAGCCGGTGGAGATCCGTCCTCCCGCACATTGCCATGTGCGATAGTCGATCAGCGACTCAGCGTTGCTGTTGAGATACGTGACCACATTCGAGAGGCTATAGCTCGCTTTCCTGACTTGGCTGCTCACTGCCGGATCTCGTGTCTCACGTAGATCAAGCAAGTGAGCGAGTCTAGCTGCAAACTGCTGCCAGGCCGCTGTGCGTCCGACCCAAACGTAGTGGCGGAAGCGGACAAACATATCCCACAGTTCAAACGCTGATCCACTGTCCGTGAGTCGCCCATATGCCAGAGGCGCGATAGCCTGCTCAATGCGTCGCAACATCCTCCCAATGTGTGCCCAATCGAGAATCCACTCGTTATCGTATGGGAGATCATTAGCGACGCCGGCCAGGTCCCGAGCTGCATCAGTCAGGACAACGACTTCATTAGGATCCCCGTATCCGCTGTCCTCGAGGAATCGTGTCATTTCTTGATTCAGTCGCCTGGTGCGCGGCATGGCGGAGGCCCACACTCTTGGTTGCTTACCGGCTTGGCCCAAAGCAGCAACCACGACTGCGATCGACGACGACCGGTTCCCGGCTTCTGCGCGGTTTTCCTTGCCCGAACCCTTGCGATTGCAACGTGCGCGACGAACATAGCCGACGTCAATGCCAAGCTCCGCAATCGGTTTTTCCATCTCGCACCACCGACGCACCGGCCGTGCGTGCTGTATCGATTTTCCGATGGCCACGGTGTGGTTGCGAATGGTTACATGATTGTCGCGACCTGAGGTGGGTAGCAGAAGGTCCATGACGGCCTTGGCTTGCCGTAGGGCATCGTGGCGCCAAGCTCCGCGTGCAGCCATCTCAGTTCACCGGTACTTGCCTCCGTCAGGTAGTTCTTGAGCGGAGAAACATATCTTGCGCCGTCAGCACCGCAATTGCAGGCCTTCCATTGTTCGCGGCAATAGTAAACCTTTCCCAGCGCGGTCTTCAGCTCCGAGCAATGATTATCATGCAGCCGACGCTGGACGCCGCAATCCACACAGGATCTACGCGAGGCGCAAAAACGTTCGATCTGCTCGACAACAAACTCCTGCTGCACAATTGAGCAATGACTTGCCTTCGGCGAGCGACAGTCCCACGTCTCCGGGTGTCTGGTCTTCGATGGGCCTGTGAAGCCGCATGACCTCAACCCGCTTCACTACATTCCCATGGCCGTTATCGAACTCAACAACGATCGTGCATCGCATGGCGGCTCCTAGTCTCACGGTTAGGGAGACGATACCCCTCCGTGCGCTAGTCTCCCAGCCTTTTTAACGGCTTCCGCCAACATCCGATCATATAACCGTCCCGGATCTCCGCCCCGTAAGGATCGCTCGACCAGCCCTCGCCGGGCGGCACGACATCGCGGTGTGCGTTCAGTGCAATCGTCGGACCGTCACCGAAGCGATGCCGAACCACCAGGTTCGTCACGCTGATCATGCCAGCCTGAGCGACAGCGTCTGCCGGCACGACGTGTCGCTCGACTTCAAAGCCGAGCCCTTCCAGCGCGCGGGCGGCCAGATCGGCGTGACCCGCACAATCGCCCGGCGGGTTGTCAGAGGGCTCGCGAACTAGGGCGGCCAGAAATTCGACTTCCGCATCGAAGCGATCGTCGATCGTTTCCAGAAGGGCTTGCGTTGTCATTCGATCCATCAGTTCCGGGATGAAGGAGCGTAAAACGGCTGACGCGGCGGCGTTACAGCGAAATAGTCAGTGTAAAAGGCCTTTACATGGGGAAATACTGCCGTGCCCAGTTCCCGCTCCGCCTGCTTCAGCTCGTTGCGCGGCTTCGCGAGAGTCTGTTCGATCTCGTTGAGGATCGCATCGCGATCCACGTGCGTGAACCGGCCATCCCGGTACACCACTTCGCCGGCAATCATCACGGCATCGACCGCATTGGTCTTGGCGCGCTGCATGAGCGCATCGAGCATCGGAATGTTATCGTCCTGATATGGATACGTGGCCGTCTTCCAGTTCATCAGCACCAGATCGGCCAGGCGTCCGGTTTCCAGGCGACCAATTTGTGCGCCGAACGGGGTGGTTCGAGCGCCATCCTCGGTGGCCATCTTCAGTATCTGCGGGCAGGTCGGCACGTCGTCGTCCATTCCCGGCGTGCGGTGTACGCGCAGTGCGAGGCGCATCTCCTGCAACATGTCGCGGTCTTCGTTGATACCCGCTTCGTCGAGCCCCATGCCGACGGTCACACCGTATTTGGCAAACGCATTCAGGGGTGCCACGCCACTGCGCAAACGTAGATTCGAACTGCAGTTATGGCAGATGCAGGTGCCGGTATGCGCGACCATCTCGATGTCTGCTTCGGTCAGCCACACGCCATGGCCGAGGGTTAGCGACGGACCGAGCAGACCGAGATCGTTCAGATGCGCGACCGCCGTCTTGCCCGTCCGGCGGCGCGCGTATTCCTTCTGGTAGGCGGTTTCGAGCAAATGCATATGCATCGGTACGCCGGCTTTGTCGGCGCGTTCCTTGATGGCAAGCAGTGTCTCATCGCTGCACCAGTGCAGGTTGGCAGGTGCAAGCTGAATCCGGGTCAGCGATTGGCCTTCATTGTCCTGCGTGAGCATGTCGAACAACTGCAGATGGTCGGCCAGCGGGACCCGCTGCGCTTTCAGATGCGCGGCGAGCTTCGCCCCGATGTCGGCCGGCAGGCGTTTGACGAAGTCTTCGTCGGCTTCGTAGACAAGCAGATTCTGCTCGCGCACGGCGAAGCTGTACGACGCGCGCATGCCGATGTCCCGGTACGCCTTCAGAACGCCGGACGCGGCTTCATGTATCGACGACAGCGGACCAGGCCGCCAACCGTGGATGTGCTGCACCGTGGTAATGCCGGACGCGATCATTTCGAAGGCGGAGTACAGGGTATCGAGGTAAAGATCGATCTCGCGTGTACCCATCCGGCTTGCAAACCACAGTTCCAGCGCGTAGTCCGGAGAGCCGTGTTGCAGCGGCGTCAGGCCGACGTGATGGTGACTGTTGACGAAGCCAGGCAGCAGCACCGTATCGGGCGAGCCGAGACGCGGCGCGTTCGGATACTTTGCGATCAGCTGCTGCGCATCGCCGATCTCGACGATCACGCCGTCGCGTTGATACAGGGCGCCGTCGCGGATGACCTCTGCGGTGTGCCGGTCGGCGACGCCCTTGACGATCCAGCCAGCGACAATCAATGTTTCGGACATGGTTGCTTTTACCTGAATGGAGAAGAGTAGTTTCAGAACGATGGTGTGTCGTATAGATCGACACGCCGATGATCGAAGTAAGACAGCTTTTCGCGGGTCGCCGCGATCTCTGCATGCGCGAGCGTCGCGCTGACAATGCCGGGTCCTTCGTTGCCGGGCCGGCGGCCGAGTACAGCGCCGTCGGCGGCAATCACACATGACTCGCCATAGTTGTCGATGCGCACGCCATCGAGGAATTCGTCACCGATCTTGTTCGCGCAAACGACCGCCAGCCCATTTTCCCGCGCGTGCGTGCGCAGCTCCCCGACGAAGAAATCCATGTCGTCGCCACCGCTGCCGGCGACGGGCACGATGACGAGATCGGCGCCGGCCGCACGCAACGCGCGCCAGCATTCTGGAAAGCGGCGGTCGTAGCAGACCAGAACGCCGATGCGCCACGCGCCTACCTGCACGACGTGCAGTGCGTCGCCAGGCGTGAAGTGCGCGGCTTCGTCGTAGCCGGGCGGCGGGTCGTCGCCGACTGGCAGGTGAAGCTTGCGCGCAACCGGGCCGGCGCGCAGCGGCTTGCCGTCGGCATCGAAGCCGAGCACGGCGTTGTGATACCGGCCACTCGCCCGATCGATTTCGTAGAACGGTACGAACAGCGCGATGCCACGCTTCCTGGCCAGCGCGGCGCAGCGTGCGGCGAGGGGACCGTCGGCGGGCTCCGCCCAGTCACGATATTGCCCGCCCGGCGCGCTCGCGAAGTACGGCACCATCGAGAGCTCGGGCAAGACGATCAACTGGGCGCCATCATCGGCGGCGGCGTGCACGGCGGCAAATGCCACGGCCTCGTTACTGGAAAGGTCGGTTGTGCAGGGGGGCAATTGCAGTGCCGCGACCCGAAGTGTGCCCAGAGTTACCGACGGATTCATCGGACCCGCTCCTGCTCGGCGAAGGCGCGATCGACTTCATCGCGCATCAGGTCGGTAAGGTGGACGCTGAGATCGTGGAACGCCCTGCTGCGCGTGTCTCGCGGACGAGGCAGATCGACTGGAATGATGGTCTTGATGCGCCCCGGGCGCGCGGTAAACACGACGATTCGGTCGGCGAGCGCAATGGCTTCGTCGATGTGGTGAGTGACGAACACCATCGACACGCTACTTTGCCGCCAGACCTGGATCAGGAAGTCCTGCATCTTCGCACGTGTTTGCACGTCCAGCGCGGCGAACGGCTCGTCGAGCAGCAGTATCTCGGGTTTCAGCGCGAGTGCGCGCCCCACTGCAACACGCTGGCGCATGCCGCCCGAGAGCTGGTCGGGCCGTTTATCGATGGCTTCGGACAAGCCGACACGCTCGAGAATTTCCTCTGCGATACGCCGCCGGTTTTCCTTGGGCATGTGCTGCATTTTCAGGCCGAAGGTGATGTTTTCGCCCACGCTCAGCCATGGGAAGAGCGAGGCGTCCTGGAAGACGAGTCCTCGGTCCGTGCCCGGTCCGCTCACCTCGGCGCCGCCGCACATGATGCGACCGCTGGATACCTGTTCCAGTCCTGAGATCAGATAGAGCAGGGTGCTTTTGCCACACCCGCTTGGACCGAGGAATACGACGAATTCGCGGCGCGCGATATCCAGGTCGATATCACGCAAGGCAACGAACGGTGCGCCGTCTGTCTGCCATGTTTTGCCGACGCCCTTGCAGGTGACGAGCGGCGGTTGCACGGAAGCTGATTTGTTCTGGCTCATATCATTTCCCCAGACCGTTACTTGGCACCCAGAACAGCACCTTGCGCTGGACGATTCGCAGCGCAACGTCGAAGGCGAAGCCGGTGACGCCGATCAGCGTCATCGTGAAGAACGACAGGCTCGAGTTGAAGGTATTGCGCGCGAGCATGACGACCTGGCCGAGCCCGCTGCCGACGCCGGTCGCTTCCGCCACCAGCACCACCATCCACGCGCCGAACAGGTTCATGCGCAGCACCATGAAGAGCGACGGCAAAATGGCCGGCAGAATCACATGGCGGAACGTCTGCGCGCGCGTCGCGCCCATCACGGCGGCGACGTTAAGGTGGGTGCGGCGGCCATCTCAACCTTCAACGCATGGGGATTCCAGCCGATTCCAGTGGGGCGACGCTGATCCATGCACCATGGCCGTTTCAGCCGACTTTGCCTCTTGCAAAAAACCCGTAACCAGTTGAAGGTGTGGGAGCGCAACGTGACAATGTTGTCATGTGCGCGTCAGCTTGGGGTCACACCCGGTTACACAGAATGAAATCAGCTCATCGTCTCTGGAGGCCTTGAGCACGCGCTTCGTTCAAAGAGAGTGAAGTTGAACGTCTCCTAACTCTACCTGGCATGCATTGCCGTTAACGCACCGATGCAAAGCAAAAGCCGGCGCTACGCACCCAGCCCTTCGAGACGTGGGAACGCGTGACGTGCATTTCGACGGTGCAGCTACCCCGACATATCACTTCGTAACACTAACTAACGCTGGTCGAACGCGGCACACAAGTTGACATTACCCTTTTAACGCTCGCGGCTTGAAATGATTCGTCATTGCGCACATCGGAAAAGACTCTTTACGCCATTCGCGTGTCATCACGATTATCCGCCCCGTACACTGCGCGCTCGATTATCAGAGTGTTTCGCCGCGGCCATCGGCGCCCTGCCCAGCATCGCCAACCGCGGTCTGTTTTGTTTCACCATGCAATCTGGAGAAGAACATGAAGAAAACGCTTTTTGCCGCCTCATTGCTGGGCGCGTTTGCGGTCTCGGCGCAAGCTCAAAGCAGCGTGACCCTCTACGGCACGCTGGACGCAGGGCTGGTCTACTCGAATAATCAGTTGGGCCATAGCAACTTTCAGCAGGGAAGCGGGTCCCTGTCGAATACGTTGTTCGGCGTGCGCGGCAATGAAGACCTCGGCGGTGGCCTGCATGCGATCTTCACGTTGGAAAGCGGCTTCAACCTCAACAATGGCGCATTCAAAGAAAACGGCACGATGTTCAACCGTCAGGCTTATGTCGGCCTGAAGAGCGATCAATATGGCCAGATCACTCTGGGTCGCCAATACGACTCGATGGTCGACTATCTCGCACCGATTTCAGCTGCAGGCTACGGTTATGGCAATAATCTGGCCGCCCACCCGTTCGATAATGACAATCTCGACGGTACTTTCTCGGTTAAGAACTCCGTAAAGTACACGAGCGCGAATTACAACGGCATCCAGTTCGGCGGCTTGTATGGCTTCAGCAATGCGGCCGGTCAGTTCTCGAACAACCGGGCATGGAGCGCGGGCGCTTCATACCAGAACGGTCCGTTGAATGTCGCGGCCTCGTATTTGCAACTGAACAATTCCGGCAGCAACAACACCGGTGGCGCGGTCTCGTTGGGCAACGGCGACGCAAACATTGCCGCGGCCCTGCAGCGCACTTACGGCGCCGGCGCGAACTACACGTACGGCGCGGCGACCGTCGGCTTCCTGTATACCCACACGCAGCTGGACAATGTACAAGGCATCAACGTCGGCGGGACGGTCATCGGCGGCATCGGCGGCACGAACCTTCATATGGACAATTATGAACTCAACGGCCGTTACGCATTGACGCCGGCGCTGAGCCTCGCGGCCGCCTACACGTTCACCGACGGCAAGGTCACCGGTTCCAACGGAGCGGGCGATCCTAAGTGGCAGACGGGCTCGCTGCAAGGCGACTACGCTTTGAGCAAGCGCACGGATGTGTACCTGGAAGGTGTGTACCAGCACGCCTCGGGTCAGTTGGGATCGCTGGGTGCGAACGTGGCCGCGATCAATACGCTGTCGCCGTCGTCCACCGCCAACCAGACGGCGGTGACGATCGGCATGCGCCATCGCTTCTGAGGTGAATCCGCCATTTCCTGATCGAGCCGCTAGTTAGGAAAGCAACCACAACCGCGCACCGGTCGCAGGTCGGCGCGCGGTCGCGTGCGTTTGCGCGCTATTCTCTCCGTGTCGTGGGCTTTCGGTCCTGTCGCCCTCCCGCTTGCCCTCAAAAGTTTCCTCAAATTTACTCATCATGCTATTCGTTTTTCCCGCAGGGCCGATACGTCTTCGTGATGTCGTGCAATATGAAATGGCGCGAAGATTCTTGTACGGCGCAGACGAGGGGATCGTGGCGCGATGCGCCGACGGTGGAACAAAGATCTCGAACGGCAGATCAGCTGTTGCAGTAGTGGCGCGGGTTGTCGGGTAGCTGAGCGCGATCACCCGCGCCCAGCCTCCTCAGGTAGGGTCGAGAACTGGCGCGCGCACCGGTAGGCGCTGGTGGTTATTCCACCGCTTTCGCGATGCCCCGCATCCGGCAACCATGGTCACGTTTTTAGCTCACGCCACGTCGAACGCAGCGGGCCGATTTCCGGCACTACGCTCTCCTGTGTGCTTCATGTCAAGATTTATGGGATCTATCACGCGGGGCGCGCTTTGGCTGCGGCAGCAGGACGAACACGATAGCCGTTGAACAGCTTCAGTTCCTCATACAACCCGGTGCGGCTATTGTCTTTATTGACCTCGACCTGCAGTTTGGCGAATTTTTCCTGAAGTCGCCTGGTCACCGCCCTCAGCAGCCACGCATGGCGCGGATGGGCATCGATCAGCACCCCCCGATCGTCAGCGAATCGGGCATGCCCGACGTAGGTGTACTTCCCGTTGCGCGCGGCTTCTTTCGCCCGCTCGGGCATACGGTCTACGTCAATGAGATAGATGTTACTGAGCAATGGTGAAAGCACCCCGCCTTGCCGAACGCCTTATTTGCCCGACGCCGTCAGCATCAGCTTCAGCACATGCATTACGTCGTCGTCCTTGACCCGACGCGCCACCTGACGCGGGTCTTGCACTGAACAATCGCCGTCGCTACCCGATGCACCGCTTCATGCGCGGTACGCTTGAGACGATACGCGTTATTTTGGTCTTGTTTGGCGATAGGACTAACCCGCGTTCCGCCCGAGATTCAATCACTGCGGGCTTGAGCTCCTACGCAAACGCCCCAGGAATGCCATAAGCGTTTTCGCCAGCCGCAGGTAGGCCGCCTGGTCGACCAACTGGGCACTAAGCGCGTGCAGCTCGTCCTGGAGGCTTAAGCGGCGCAACTCCGCTTGGCACATGGTCGGACTTGGCTGCGATTCCATTCATAACGCCGGCGACCTCACCGAGGTTGTAGGGTCCGTTGTGAGTGTAGAAATGCGCGTCGACAGAGAACTTACTTTTCATCATGTATCTCGTCTTTTTAGCTCGGCTGTGCTCGCTATATGTCGCGTAGCACATCACGTGCTTCTTTAACAGACAAAATCATCCCCATATCTTTCATTGCCTCACTATGTGTGTATCGCAACTCACGATTTGCGTTGAAGCGGGTGCACGTTGCCCGGTTCACCGGCGCGAATACCACTTACCTTGGCAGCCGGTTCGGCAAACTGTAATAACGCCCCGGCGGCATCATCTGTAGACCACCTGGACACAGTCGACCCAGCAGCGTTGGAGGCGGCCCCAGGTGCGTTTGCAGCAGCGGGCGCGGGGGCAACTGTGCTGGACTGTCCGGCCGCTCCGGACGCCGGCGTGCTTATGCTGTCTGGGCCTGTATCGGGGCCCGAGTCGTCGTAGGCCGGCCGAGGTGGATTGCCGTCGGAGATCAGATACTGGCGACGCTGCAGATACGCGTCTCGTACGAACGAATACTTGTCGAGGGCAGCACCCGCCAGGAGATTCTCCGCGCCGAGCAGCGATGCGCGCTCGCTAACGACCCGCACGCCATAAAGTGTCGTCCGGACCCAGATCGGCTGGATGTACGTTGTCAGATCCGCTTCGAACTCGACGAGCATCCCCGCAGTGTCACGCACGGTGCTCGGACCGAGCAGCGGAAGAACGAGATACGGCCCCGGCGGCACGCCATAATGACCGAGCGTCAACCCAAAGTCGGCCGTGTGCTTTGGCAGTCTCGCGAGCGTCGCGACGTCGAACAGGCCGCCGACACCAAAGACCGTATTGATGGTGACGCGCATGACATCCTCGACGCCATCGGTAATTTTCAACTGCAGCAGATCGTTGGCAGCCGTGTATACGTCGCCGATGTTAGAAAAAAAGTTCGTAACGCTGTCCTGCACCGGCTGCGGCAGTGCCCGTACATACGCCTGAGCGACCGGCTTCAAGGCGTACTGGTCGACCTTGTCATTGAACGTGAAGACAGTACGATTGAGCGCTTCCAGTGGATCACCCCTGGTCGGCGTCTGTACCGTCGCACAGCCTGCGAGTACCAGTGCTGCCGCCACTGCCATCCCTGTGGCGCGTATCGTTGTCGTTACTGCTTTGCTCATTTCGCCGGGACACTCGCTTGAGGCTAGATCTCTGACAATGCGTAACATTCAATACACCGCCGGCATGCCTGGCGGACGATGTTTGAAGCGTGGGTGCACCCAGTAATGTTGCTCGGGAAATTTCACGATCTGTTCCTAAAGAAATTCATTCATGCGACGCGGATCGACCGTGTCACTCCAGAAGGGAAATCGGTAAGCGGCTTGGAGATTGTCACCTTGTACCCTTGGTCATTGGCAAGCAAGTGATTCGTTATCAACCTGACCACAGCGCATCGATTGACATTGTCCGCGCAATTGCGCCGGCACGATCAAGCGGGGCTACGCGCCCGAGCCGGGAGTTTCGCGAAGTTGAACGGCAGCAGCTTCGAGGCATTGGCATTCGGCGCGTGCTGCGACAATTCGGTGAGTACATGCAGGAAGTACACGTAGGGCTCGAGTTGCAGGCCGTCCCCCTGACGCATGCCGATCCTGCCGTCCGCTTCGACATTTAGCGGTACTTCATCCACCTGGCTTCGCAATTTGTCGCAAACGCCTTGCGAGCGCTTTGGAGACGATCGGCGTGCCTTCTCCAGCCACGCCGCCTTGCGCCGCTTCGCTATCGCGCAGAAACAGGCTGACTTCGCCCGCTACAATTTCGCGCTCGTTGTCGGAGACGATCATGTGATACGAGTCGTCGAGATATATAGAACGCACGAACGATGCCCCAATGTGCGCGCTGACGAATCTCGCGTTGTTGGCACTCGCGGTTTCATCATCTATGGCGTGAACCGTGAGGCAATCGGTCTTAATATCGCCCAGGAACCTGCGCACGCTTTTCGCGAGCCGGGACGCTTCATGAAGCGCCGACAGCGATATGGTGGAAGGACCAATCTCGCTGATCGCGTTGCTTTGCATCGCGCGAGCAATTTTCGCGCGAAGCGCTTCGTTCTTGAGCCCGAATGGCGATTCTTCGCGATATCGCCACCTTCCTCGCATCGGCGTGTAATAGGCCAGACCTAGCAGGAATTGATACCACGGGATAGCCCAGCCGTCGTAGGCTAGCGTGACGGACAAGAGAATGACCGCCTGAGCCGAGGGTCGCTGCTTGACGAGCGCGAGCGCCAAAGTCGCCCCGATCGAGAGGCCGCACACCGAAACGCGTCGATATCGTTGGGAAAGTTCGTCGAATCTGCCGACGGCCGCTGCAAGCCACTGCTCCATCCTTCTTTCCGGCGATCCGGCACTATAGCCGTCGAACACTGGCGCATAGGTTGCGAAGCCACTGCGCGCCAAAGCGCGAGCTAGAAACCGCATCTCCAGCGGCGAACTCGAAAGACCATGGACCAGGAGCACCGCGTGATCCCCACTTGCGTTGAACTGCGACTTCGTGTTTAACAATTTCAATCCTCACTTCGCTCACTAGAAACTCGCCGGCGTGCGTCAAAGTCTATTCGCCGCGCTGTCGATCAGCTTGTACTGTCCTACGCCCACGTCGATGCGAGTGCGATGGCAGCTACTAGGCACGAGTGTGGATGAGAGGCGGCTGATATCGTTCGCATGGACATGCTCATAGCGCATCCCCGGCGCGGTCGCCGCTGGTTTCGTTTTTGGTGCGGAAGCCGGGTCACTCTCGCCATGGCAGCGCACTGCCTGGTGAACGGGCGCCTGAGTCGGGACAATGTCATCGTGATAGCGAGGAAGATTTCGTATCAGCCGATGAGTTTCATCTGCAGCGCGACTGGCGATCGCGCGTTCATTATCCGCACGCAAGAGCATTTCATAGCGCGACTGCGCCACCAGGGCGATGAGTTCGGCGCGATATTCAGAACGTCGCAACCTCTCTATCAGGCAAATCACCAGCATGCTAACCAGCGGGAGCGACACGATCAGCGCAACGTCGGACTGATCCAATACTCCTATCTGCTGGTACGGGGGCACAAACAGGAAGTCGGCGAGCGCAAGGCCAACTGCCATGACGGCGAGCGCAGGCGCCATTCCGAAGAAATATTCGATCAACGCGGCGGCGATGAAGTATGCCGTTCCAGGCATGATTGGTCCTAGTAGCGGGTGCAGCAGCAACCGAACTCCACTTGCGATGACGAGTGCGAATACCGCAAAATACCAGCCCCCGAGACCCCGCGGAGCCCAGCGGCTTGCATTACGAACTTTCATATAGTGTCGTTTGATTTGGTGCCTTGCATTCGGCGGCTGAGAGGGCGAGCACACGTCTGGCCCCCATATCGAGGAGAGCCAAAGCAAAGTGATAGCCGGCTATTACGGTCCATGAAACGAGCTAATATCCGCTGGGCGGAGAGCGCGTCCAGCGTTGACGGAACCGATACGTCGACAGGTTTAGGTTCGCAGCTCGCGCGTACTGCCAGACTGACCAGATCGCGCACTTTTGATCGAGCAGACCGACAAAAGCGACATGTCTGACATTTGTGACAAGTAAATCCGTGCGTCGCACCGACTTTTCTAAGCGCTTCCATCGCCGCCAGATTGCCTTGCGCTTGAACGGTCGCGAGGGCAGTGTTTCCCCGCGCGTCCGCATGATCCGGGTCCGCGCCATGCGCGATCAGGTCATCGAACAAGCCAAAGCGTCCAAAAAGCGCGGCGAAAGCAAGTGCGGTTTCGCCCGCGTTATTGGTTGCGTTAACGTCGCAGCGCGCTTGCAGGAGCGTCCTTGCGATGTCGAGCTGACCTTTGTAAATGACGCCCATCAAAGCCGTGTTGCCATTGTGGTCCGCTGCGCACGCATTCGCGCCGGCGGCCATCAGCTTGCCGAGCGTATCGGGATGATTGTCGTAGGCGGCAAGAATCAGCGCTGTGTAGCCGCTCGAATTGGCGCTTTCGATGGGGTAACCCGCCTTGAGCAAAGCATCGAGAATGTCCCATCGTCCTTCTCGTGCAGCGTTGAACCATTCCTTGTCGTATTGATGCGCGGCGACGTGCTGGCTCGCGTCCAGATGCAGAGCAGGAGCAGTCGTGACTTCCGATGCGCATCCTGCCAAAACCACTGCACATGCAGCCACGCTAGCGATGGAACGCCATGTAAAGCCAAAGTTTCCGAGCTCCTTCAAACCAGATGTTTCCGTGAGACGAGGCACGCTGGTTTAGCGGCGCGCCTCTTGTTAGCGGTGACGGCTAAAGGCGAATCAAGCTTGCCTGAAATTACTCGTCGGACAGCTTCGCCGACAAGGTCTTCACCTTCGAGCCGTCCGCGTTCAGCGCACGGATCAGGCGGGCGCCCAGGTCGGGATCGGCCTTGTTGAAGTAAGACAGCATCGTGTACTCGTTGTCTTCATTCGTGACATGCCTCAAGTCGCCGGACAGCGCGGTGACGAGATCGCCCTTGCCTTGCTCGGTAAGACTTTCGTAATACTGGCCCGCTTGCCGGAAGTTCTGCTTCTTGTGAATCGCGATCTGCTGCGTTGTTCCGGACAATGGCGTCTGCACGTACTTGTATTTCGGGTTCTGGCTTAGCTCGCTAATCCCCGACGGCTCATAGTTGACGTCGCCGGTACGACCGCTCGCGTTCATTTTTCCGTCTTGATTGTTGCTGTGGACGTCAACCAGCGGCCGGTTGATCGGAAGCGAATTGTAGTTCGCACCCAAGCGGTACATTTGCGTATCGGCGTACGCAAACAGACGGCCCTGGAGCATCCGGTCTTCCGACGGTTCAATGCCAGGAACCAGTCGGGACGGCGCGAACGCGGACTCTTCGGTGGACTCGAAGTAGTTGTCGGGCACGCGGTTCAGCGTCATTGTGCCGACCTTGCGCTCAGGTACGCCGAGCCAGTCCTTGGTGTCGTCAAGCGCATCGTAAGAGAACTTGTTCAGGTCGGACGGCTTAAGAACCTGGATATACAGATCCCACTTGGGGAAATCGCCTTTACGGATCGAGCCGTAGAGATCGTTGGTCATCAGGTTCCAGTCCGCGCCAATAGATCCGGCGATTTCACCGGGACGCAAGTCCTTCTTGCCCTGGTCGCTGACCCAGTGGAACTTGACGTAGTGCACCTCGCCCTTCGCATTCACGAACTTAAAGGCATGTACTCCAAATCCGTCCATGTGCCTGTAAGAATCGGGCATGCCCTCGTCGCTATAAAGATGCGTGAGCATATTCGTCGCCTCGGGCGTATGCGCGAAGAAATCAAACGCCAGATTGGCATCCTGGACGCCAGTGACCGCGCTGGGTTTGTTGGCGTGGACGAAGTCCGGGAACTTGATCGCGTCGCGGATGAAGAAGATCGGCCAGTTAATGCCAACCATGTCCCAATTGCCCTGCCCAGTGTAGAACTTGATCGCGAAACCGCGGGGATCGCGCGCTTGTTCAGGAGATCCGCGGTAGCCCATCACCGTTGAGAACCGCACGAATACCGGCGTTTTACTGCCCGGCGAGAAGACCTGTGCCGTTGTCAGGTCGGATAGATCGGCACTTGGAACGAACTCGCCAAAGGCACCTGTTCCTCGCGCATGAACGACACGTTCGGGAATACGCTCGCGATCGAAACGCTGCAGCTTTTCAACCAGATGCGAATCCTGCAGTAGCACGGGACCTTCGGGCCCCGCTGTTTCCGAATTCTGGTTGTCTCCAACAGGAGATCCGTTGTCGCGGGTCAGGTTGGCTGCAAAGACAGGCGGCAACATCGTGGCGCTAAAGACGACGGACAGAAGCGTTCTTTTGAAGACTCTAGTTGCATGTTGCATATGGGCTCCGGGGGTCGGTTACTACTCAAGACATCGCTAATCGGGCGGTGCATGCTATGTCGATGCCCTTGAGCGGTCCAATCGCCATTTTTAATGAACGCGATAGTCATGGACCAGGCTTGCGTACATAACAGACCTGTCAGCGATAAAAACATTCGGTTTCCTAACTTCTCAATGGTGATTCAACGGCACCCATGCCGAATGACACGGATCCTTCATGCCACAGCAACCTCAGAGGAGAGGCTAATGCAGCAGCGCTGCCGGTCGGACATTCGTACGCGCAGTAGAGAACAACCGCGTTGGGGCTTCGCTCTGGCATATGCGTGCGGTGACGAGGCACGCCAACGTCTGTGCTATTTAAAGAACGGCGTCTGTGCGATTTTGGCGATGACGAGGCACTTGGCTAACACGAGCTAACCCTGCAGTACGCCCCTCCCGGGGGCGTTCTCTGAGCGTGAGCTTCTACGCCGACGGTTCGTCCGCCGCAGCAGTACAAGCGACAACGCGATCCCACTGGATAACCGTCGGCCACGCCTGACGGTAGCCGTAGTCTGGCCGGCAGACTCTGAAAGTTCCTAGTTTCTTCACAGACACTATTGCCGTGTCGACCAGGAGACGCAAACCAACCTCTTCGTTATGGCGATATACCACAAGGAGTCTAGATGCGTGATTCTGATGAGTGCATGGCGTCAACATTACAGTTCGGTCACGTTCGAGATGGTCGTCAAAGAGATTTGTTTAACCCGTCACTTCGATGCAGGCTCATACGAAGAAGCAGGCTCTCGACCGAGTGTTGTCAACTTGCCGAGCATGAGACGAAAAACCGGCAGGTGTGGTGATCGTTTAGAAAGCGGTTGACGGACGCGATAGTTCAAGACTGATGTCACAGTCTGCGGCAGCACTGGAACTGGGCGCTTTTTACGCACTTCAAATGCTGCTCCCGCAGTAAAGACTTCGGCTCGCTCCCGATCGGCAATACAGTTTTTCTCAAACGTATTGGAACTTGGCGCCTCGTGCTATTTCCTAACTGAAACGGCAGACCCGCCGCGTGGATCGCGAGCGACATCGTCCGCTTCGAAGACGGCAACCTCGCCGACCACTGGGATGTCCTTCAGGACGAAGCGACCACGGCCCAATCCGTTAGTGGCCTGCCGATGTTCGGCGACCTCTTTCCTGCCTGACCATGGAAGCACCAACAGGGATACGACTATGAAACTCACCGGAAACACGATCTTCATCACAGGAGGCGGTTCGGGCATCGGCCGCGGGCTTGCCGAGGCGCTGCACGGGCGCGGCAACAAGGTTATCATCGCCGGCCGTAGGCGCGGCCATCTCGACGAGGTGATTGCGGCGAACCCCGGGATGGCTGCGATCGAACTCGACATCACCGATCCGGCCAGCATCGACCGGGTAGCGGCGCAGTTGATCGCGGACTATCCCGAACTCAATGCGCTGATCAATAACGCAGGCATCATGCTGCTGGACCAGGTGGGCGGCCGGATTGACGATGCGCTGATGGTGTCCACCATTACGACCAACCTCATGGGGCCGATTCGCATGACGTCAGCTCTAATCGATCACCTCAAGACGCAGAATGACGCTGTGGTCGCCTATACGAGCTCCGTGCTTGCTTTCGTGCCGTTGGCCGCGGCCGCGGTGTACTCGTCGACCAAGGCGGCACTCCATTCGTACGTCCTCTCGCAGCGCTTGACGTTGCGGGATACGAAGGTTCGCGTGCTCGAGATTGCACCGCCCTGGGTGCGCACGGACCTCCTCAACAGCCGCGAAGCCGAACTGGCGATGCCGCTTGACGCGTTCATCGCCGAAACGATCGCTGTCCTCGGTACCGATGCGGATGAGGTTCTGGTTGAAGGTGCCAGGCCGCTGCGAGCGAACCCCGGCCCCGGCGAACAAGCCCTCGTCCATAGCTTTAATGCGCAAATGACGGAAGCCCTATCCGGGTCAACCTCAGACGTCGCTTGAGCGACCGCTGATCCCGGTGCCACATGTCAGTTCGTGAGGCATCGTCCACTATTAGACGTGCTGGACGCGAGGACTCGTTAGTGGCTTGCATGGCGAGGTCCTCGGCCCCATGTAAAGAGGTGGTCGGAGGCACGGTAGCATGTAAGACGAAAAATGCGAGTCGTGTAAGTCTGCGATAGCTCGAGCAAATGAACTCTATGGGCGATCTTCTGGAGAGATTCCCCTTTCTGCCAGCGTTCCCAGATCAGCGCTTTCTGCTTCTCGCTGTAATAAATCCGGCGTCGCTGTTTCATCTGCAACACTCCCACTGCTTGCGCAGTCTTCAGTGTGTTGCATCCACCGGTTGAATCCGCCATCCACGAACCGCCATTGACCGGATTGCACGTCATACAGGAGCCGAGAATGGCCCCGATAGCTCGCGCGAATTTCGGCCTTCCGGCGCCGCGTCCGATCGGAAATCATCAGTGATCGAAGGAATTGCGTTTCAGACTAACATTCTCGCGCTCAGCGCAGTGGTCGAAGCCGCGGGTGCAGGCGAGCATCGTGAACGCGGCACCTCCGATACACGCGCCGTCTCGAGCGAATCCAGCGCGCAGCGCAGTACAGTCTCTCCGTTCTTCTCTACCGTGTTGAAAATCCACACCGTACGTCCGCACCATAGGTGCCAGCGATAGAGAACTTCCCGCGACTCGGTAATATGGGTGTTGTGTTGACGGCTTGTACAATCCCGTGCGCTTGCACTCAACTTTGAGCTAGCTGTCGTGCTTCAGTCGTTTCAGTCGCGGCGCTTGCCGTCGTCGCTGTCACCCTTGACGACCGCTCCGGTGACCTGATCGAGGATGAGAGGACGCAGATTCGGCTCGCGCTCGAAGTCGAACATGTTATCGAGCGAATTTGCATGCCGGTCGACGGATCCCGTACCTGCGGGA
>NZ_JAQQEU010000109.1:0-17951 GCF_046026895.1 Paraburkholderia sediminicola | reverse complement strand
AAAACGGCCGATCCGGCAACATTTCGCGCTCAAGTGGCATCTGCTGCGCGCTTCACCGTATCGCAAACAGCTGGCGGCAAGGTTCGTTGGCTGGCGCGAATTCAACCAACTCGCCCAAAATCCGTCGACCGGTTTTCTAAGCGATCACCACGCCTGCCGGCTTTTCGTCTCACGCTCGGCAAGTTGACAACACCCGATCGCGCCAGCCAATAAACTCGTGTAGTTAGCCTATTGGACGCAGATTCGAGGTGCTATTTTGTGGAGGCCGAGGCTCGGCTCATTAGGCGTTAGCGGCACTCACAATGCATTTTCATATCGCGCGCACGAGCGCGGTGCACACTCGCCTGCCCGCGGTGCACGACATTGACGGCTTCGTTATCACGAAGCGGATGCACCGCGGCCGTCTGCACCAAGCCGGCACGGTTGTGGTGCAATTTCGGCGCGTCGGTCTGTTACCCTTGAGCTTTCGGCGACCACGAGCCAATGAGCAAGCTGAAAGGCCTCGAATGGTTGTTCAACGGGCGTCATTTCGACCGCGATGTCATCGTCCTCTGCGGGCGTTGGTATCTGCGCTAAAAGCTCAGTCTGCGTGATTTTGTCGAGATGATGGCTGAGCGCGGCCTGTCCCTCGCCCACGCCCCGAAGGAAGTCCCTGTGGGACACTACGATCCTGCGTTGGGTGAAGCGCCACACGCCGGAGTTCGTCAAGCGCTGGAATCGGTTGGCTACGACAGCCGGTCAGTCGTGGCGGGTCGACGAGACCTACGTGAAGATTCGCGGCAAATGGGCCTATCTCTACCGCGCCGTTGACCGGGCGAACGGAATTTGTATAAGCGGCTTTAGAGCTTGGCATCGATCCGGACGCGCCACGTTAGCCGGCCTGCGCGCTTCGTTCATGCGCAAAATGAACGCGCGTATTCCTGTGGGCTAAAGAGTCAGCGTTTCGTGTGCCTTGACAATCTCGCTTGCCACCACCTCGATCTGCTCACGCTTGAGCATCGCCTTTGAGCGTAGCAACTGATACGCGTGTTCTTCCGACACGCCGCGCCTTTCCATTACAAGCTGCGTGGCCTGCTGGATCACTCGAACCTTCGCTTGCTTCTTCTCGAGCCGCTCAATGTATCGATCGCGCATCCGCAATGCCTGATATTGCGTCAGCGCCACCGCAATCGCGGTCAGCAAACCGAATGAGCGGACCGGTGACAGTATCATCGCCTGCGCATTCAGGCGCAGCACCGCGTCGATGGTGATCGGGTTTTCGTGGGTCACCACTGGAATCACGGGCGGCGACTTGCCGGTTCCGAGCCACGGAAAATTGTTCGAGAGGGTCTCGGGGCGCATCGCCATCAGCACGAGCCCGGTTCCGAAGGGCAAGCAGTCGAGTGTTGGCCAGCATACCTCCACGTCGCACCCAATGCGGTGGAGTTGCGCGAGAAGCTCGTCGCCATCCTGATCCTGCGGATGAATTACAACGACTTTCAGCGAGCGCAAATCGCGCAGGATCGCAATGGTATCCGCGGTCCACTTCATCGTTCCGCCCTCGCATGTAAGCACTCACGACTTGAATCTGCGGTCCGTTCCGGCGTGTTGCGCGATATGACGCCGGGATCGGCATTCAGCTGTGAGCGCCGCAGGGCCAGAGAAGCGAGACTCGCAGCGTCGTTTGCGGGCTCGACCTCGCCTGGGTCGAATACATCGTCGAGGCCCGGAGGAAGCATGTCCGAAGTCGCATTGTGTTCAGCGTTCCAGAACGTGCCCCTCTTCGGGAAAGAGTGAAACAATAGTCGAACAACGGTAGCGGTCAAACAGGTTCTGACTTTGCGACTATTGCATACATACCGAGGAGAAGTCGACCGTACGGCGATAAACGGTCCTGCCAAGCCACGGCACGAACGTGTACTCGCCATATGAGTTGCTTCCGATATGAATCCAGTGACGAAGAACATGTGACACGACGATTCCTTGGAGACGCTAAAGAGGAAATCGGCCGGGCGGGCATCCGCAAGCGTGGTGTCGTCGTGGGGCCGAACCGCGAGCTTTCGGCTGGTGTACAGCGAACGTGTAACGATGAGAGAAGATTAGGTCGAATCGGAGGGCGAATCTACTCTACGGTTGGATATGCCAATGCCGCGTTAGCGTGCCCCGCTTATACGGGCGTATAAGCGCAGCGCGGGGTGAACGCTTACGATTGACCGCCCGTCCTCAGTAGATATCAGGACGGCGGTCCCGCAATACGTGATTGAACGCCTTCAATTGCCGGTGGCCGGCGCGCATCGGCCAGATTCACCGACGCCACCAGAATCTCTTCGCCCGTTGGACTGGCAGGACCAGCCGCCGGCCAACCTTGCGAGTCGACAATCAGGGTGCGTCCGAGAAACGGCTTGGTACTGTCACGTTCCCGGGATGTTGCCGGAAATGCAGCGACAATTGCGGGTTTCGCCCGGCGCATCCGCTCGACCGCGCTGGCACGGGACACGGCACCGGGCATCCGCAACGTGTGCTGCCGCCTCGTGATGCTGTGCCGTGAACTGAAGCTCCGTCGCCAAACGGCCGGTGAGCCACATCAATTCAACATTGCGTTGGCATTCACGTTCCCGGCGGCTGCTCGACTGAACCCGGTTCAGATAGCCATAGATATAGATCTTCTGTAGCGCTGCTGGATGATGGGACGGGCAACCTGTACTTGACGGCATTGCTCCATCGAAGCCCAGTGATGAAGGTCAAGCTCTTCAACGAACACCTCGATGATCCTGACTGGATTGTCCTCAGCAACGAAGTCATCGAGGCATTCTGGAAGCAGCGTCACCTGCTTGCGATCTTCCCCTTTTATGAATCGCCCCTCATCCGGTCACCCACGCTGAATGAGTTAATCCAGTTCAGGTGATCAGCGTGTTTTCACGCCATCTCGACCCACAACGGACAGCCCAGCTTTCCGGACAGCGGACGTTCACGGACAGCGCCTTCACCCAGTGAAAGCCCCGGTCACCATAGTGTTTCGCAATAGTTTGTCAAGGTTGTAACCGACCGGAAAGTTGAACTAGAAATGCCCCAATAGGACAAAAGTGCTTCGAGTCATTTCATAGAGCGACGATTAGATATGGCGATGATCAACACAGCTGGCCGAGAACAGGAGTTCGTTCGGTCGCTCGGTGCTTTTGAGGAAATCTACTGGCGCTTCAGCCAATCCGGTCCCCGCGGATTCGCTTACGCGATGGAGGTCGATGGGCGCACGTCAATCAACTCGTGGAGAGACGCACTCGACGCACTCCAACAAAGCCAGCCACTTTTTTCTGTCTCCATTGACACCATTGCGGGTGGGATCCCGTTCTTCCGGCGCGTGGACAACGCGCCCATTCCACTGCGCGTCGTGGAAGAGCATGCCGGCGGGAGCTGGCAGGCGGAGATGGCCCGGGAACTCTACACTCCTTTCTCGGGCAACGAGACGCCGCTTCTGCGTGGCGTCCTCGTTCGCCGGCCGGACCGTTCGGTCTTCATAATTTGCGCGCATCACTCTATCTCCGATGGCATGTCCATGTCCGCTGCCATGTGCGACTTGTTCAGAGCGCTAACGGGAGATGCGCTCGACCGGCATCCGCTTCTTCCGGCACTCGAGGAGCAGCTTGGAATAGCCCGCGCGCCGCTGCGCACGCCGCTGCCGGAGACGTTGCCGGCAGGTCCTCCCGTAGCCTTCCGCGGACCGGATCCGGCGCCTCCAGAAATTAGCAACCTGGCGCTCAGTGCGAATCTTACGTGCACGCTCGCCGAGCGCGCCCGGATTGAGCGAACAACTGTGCATGGCGCTCTCTGTTCAGCGGTCCTTCACGCCGGTCGCTCGCTTTCGGCTGAATGGCAGGAAAAACCTGTGCGCATCTTCTCCAACATCGACTGCCGAAAAGAAGCCGGAGTCGGCAGGGCCTCAGCCATGTATTTCGGCGCGGGGATCCTTTCCGTTGAGGCGGCTGCCTTACACGATTTTTGGGTCACAGCGCGCCGCTTCACAACTGCTCTCGCCAGCCAGAAGTCACGCGAAGCCTTGCAGGGTGCGGCTATGGCCATGACCGATGCCGTAGTGAGGGGAATGGATGTGCAGGCCACTCTTGACTTTCTCGCAAATGGGCTTTCCTTCGAAGCCATTATCTCGAACATTGGAAGGATCGGCTTCGACGGAGGAACAAAAGACCTCACATTGAGATCGATCTGGGGGTCCGCTTTCTTGACGGGCGTCGTGGACGAGCAGATCATCGGCATCGGGACACTCAACGGCCACTTGAACATGCTTTATACGAGCTACACTCCGATGAAGGGCTTCCTGGCGAAAGTCGAGGCGCTACTTCGTGTGGCCTGCGGCCATTAGCGCGCACGCGAGAACGCGAAAAATCCGGGGGCGAGTACAGACCTACAACCTTCCGTTGCTCGCCATGGCGGAGGAAAATTCATCGGCATGCCATCCTCGTTCACCGTTTGCTGGCCGCCGAAACGGTTTAACTGGGGGCCCAGTTCGAACGACCGCAAGTGGCCGCACGCAGTCGGATGATGGCCGACGCAGATCGACCGGTTGAATCCGCGGGCGCAGATGCTATGTGGGACTAGCCGAGCGAGGCCCGTCTAGCTAAAACGGGATTTCCTACTCTGCGCAAAGGAGACGGAAATGTCTACGACCCAGACAGTCCCACAAGGTAAGGAAACGGCAATCCAGGACGATCTGTACCTGAGCTTCGAACTCGGCGACAAGTTTTGGAAATTGACCATCAGCGACGGCCGGCGCGGCCCGAGCCGTTTCAGCGTACGTGCCGGCGACACGGTTGCGGTGCTTGACGCCGTGCGCCGGGCCAAGGAGCGCTGCCACCTTGATCCGCAGGCCAAGGTGCATTCCTGCTATGAAGCCGGCCGCGATGGCTGGTGGCTGCACCGCTGGTTGACCGAGCAAGGCATCGACAACATCGTGGTCGACTCCGCCAGCATCGAAGTGAATCGACGCGCCAGGCGGGCCAAGACCGACCGGCTCGACGGCGACAAGCTGCTGGTGATGCTCAGGCGCTACCATGCTGGCGAGCGTGTCTGGTCGGTGCTGCACGAGCCCACGCCGGAGCAGGAAGACGCGCGCCGCACGCACCGTGAACTCGCCCGGCTGACCCAGGAGCGTACCGCCCACATGAACCGCATCGGCTCACTGCTGGTGCTACACAACCTGCGTGTGCCTGTCATCGTCGGTGGGCGGGACTGGGCGACGTGGTGGGAGCGCCATCGCGAGCAGGTACCCCCGGTGTTGCGCGGCGAGATCGAGCGCGAGAGCGCGCGACTGGCGCTCGTCAAGCAGCAGCTCAAGGCGCTGGAAGCGGCGCGGCGCCAGGAGTTGGCCGAAGGCAAGCATCCGCTGGTGGCGCAACTGGCACGACTGCGCGCGATCGGACACAAGGGCGCCTGGGTGTTGGTCAAGGAAGTGTTTGGCTGGCGACGTTTCGCCAACCGGCGCGAGTTGGCCGGCTGTCTGGGGCTCACGCCGACGCCCTACGACAGTGGTGGCAGTCAGATCGAGCAAGGCATCAGCAAGGCGGGCAACAAGCGAGCGCGCACGATGCTGGTCGAACTGGCCTGGCGCTGGCTGACCCTGCAGCCCGAGAGCCTCTTGACCCGGTGGTTTAACCAGCGCTTTGCGGGCAGCGGCAAGCGCATGCGACGGGTCGGCATCGTGGCGTTGGCGCGGCGCCTGGCCATCGCACTGTGGCGCTACCTCGAGCACGGCGAGATCCCGGCCGGGGCCTCACTCAAGCCGGCGGCTGCCTGAAGCTCTGAGCAGCACGGTGCTCATGCACGGCTTGGTATGCAAGGCATCGTCATGATCAAAGGTCGACGCGCCCGTAACGACCGCGGGTCACGGCAACCCCGTGACCGTGGTAACAGATGGGGTGCGCCCATAACTGGGGTTTGTCAGTGCGCCTTGCGCGCATGCTGCATGAGGTGCAGGGTGTTTGCACCCTGCACGGATAGAAGTTCGTTCGGGCACTGGCTCGAACGCTCGTTACACCCCGACCTCGGATCAGGATGGGAACGGCCATGTCGTGCTAACGCTTCACCCGCTCAACACAACATACAGGTGCCGCCATGAAGTCCAAGCCCTTCACGTGAGCAAAATGGCTTGACAAACAAGTCCCCATAGAAGCGGTCATTCATCCGTTCGAGTCGGTCGGCAGGTCATCGGCCGATATGAGCCTTTGGTCCGCGTCTTTGATCGGCAGGCTAATCGGCCAAAACGTAGGCTGGTTGGCTGGAAGTTCGCCATCGTCGATGAGGCGGCCACATGCCAGCGTTTTCGACGCGGCCTTCTGAACGCCAGCGGAGCATGCCACCGGCGAGGTTAGCGACGCCCTCGAGTCCGGACTGCCGTAGCGTAACCGTCGCTTGTGCCGACCGCCCGCGGGCTCGGCAGACCGTCACGATCGGGCGTTCCTTCGTGAGTTCAGCGGGCCGCCCCGCCGGCTCACCGAGTGAAATGCGCATGGCTTCGGGAATACGCCCCAGCGGTCCCTCGAACTCGTCAGGCTCACGCACGTCGATGATCTGGACCGCACGGAGATTTTCCTACCGGTGACGTGATCGTGATTGAGCGTGACATGCGTTAGTCGGCTTTGGCGTGCTGCCAACGTGCGTGCACGCCGACTAGCCGGCCACGCATGCGCACTCGGCGGCAAGGCGCCAAAGTAAGAAAAGGGACTTCATTGCAAACTTGTAATGGGCTCGTCCGTTTTGCGTTAGCTACTAGTTGGTATCGTCAAAGGGCGTTCCGTAGTTGCATCATGATCAGCCATGCACGAGGCGGCGTACCGGGTGCCACAGACCGATTAGAGCCGGCCCGCGACAAACTCGACGCGGATCGAACCCAGGGCGCCCCCAATCCTTCGAGGTAAACATGGAAGCCCTGCTAGAATCGCTGGCGAGCCAGGCGTCATTGAATGTCGAACCACCGCCTGCGCAATTCAATTTCGCGTCACACTTGTTCCGCATCAATCAGAGTCGGGCGGACAAGCTGGCCTATATCGACGACGCCGGCGTGACCACCTATGGTCAGCTTGAAGATCGTGCCCGACGCTTTGCGAGCGCCCTGCATTCGCTCGGCATTCGTCCTGAAGAGCGCCTCCTGCGGGCGATGCTGGATACGGTCGAACTTCCGATTGCATTTCTGGGTGCGCTCTATGCGGGTGTGGTGCCGGTCGTGGTCAATACGCTGTTGACGTCATCCGACTATGCCCACGTCTTGACGCACAGTCGCGCCCGCGCGGTGATAGCGTCCGGCGCTGTGCTGCCAACCGTCGCCCAGGGCCTCACCGACGCCGAGCACAACGGCTGCATCCTGATCGTATCTCAGCCCGCCGATGCGGAGTTGCCCTCCGAGCGCGTATTTACCAAGCTGATCGAGCACGCGAAGCCCGCCGAGAACGCGGTGTCCAGCAGTGGCGATGACATTGCGTTCTGGCTCTACTCATCCGGCTCGACGGGCAAGCCCAAAGGCACCGTACACACGCACGCGAATCTATACTGGACCGCAGAGCTGTACGCCAAGCCGATCCTCGGGATCACCGTACAGGATGTCGTGTTCTCCGCGGCCAAGTTCTTCTTCGCCTACGGGCTGGGCAACGCCCTGACATTCCCCCTGTCGGTCGGCGCAACGGCGGTCCTGATGGCGGAGCGCCCCACCGCCGACGCCGTGTACGCGCGCCTGGTGCGCCATCGTCCGACAATTTTCTTCGGTGTGCCGACGCTATACGCCAGCATGATGGCCTCACCCGGGCTGCCCGCACGTGCCGACGTCGCATTGCGCATCTGCACATCGGCCGGCGAAGCACTGCCGCGCCAAATCGGCGAGCGCTTCACCGCCCATTTCGGGTGCGAAATCCTCGACGGCATCGGGTCGACCGAGATGCTGCACATCTTTTTATCGAATCGTGTCGGCCACGTCGAATACGGCACTACCGGTACGCCGGTGCCCGGTTATGCGGTCGAATTGCGCGACGAAACCGGCCAGCCGGTGCCCGACGGTGAGATCGGTGATCTCTACGTCAAAGGGCCGAGCGCGGCGCTGATGTACTGGTGCAATCGCGAGAAGTCGCGCGCAACGTTCCTCGGCGAATGGCTTCGCAGCGGCGACAAGTATTGCCGGTTGCCAAACGGCTGCTACGTCTATGCGGGCCGCAGCGACGACATGCTGAAGGTGAGCGGGCAATATGTTTCGCCGGTTGAAGTCGAAATGGTGCTGGCCGAGCATGACGCAGTGCTCGAAGCGGCAGTCGTCGGGGTCGATCACGATGGCCTGGTCAAGACACGCGCATATGTCGCGCTCAAGCAGCATGTCAGCGCGTCCGAGCTGCTGGCCGATGAACTGAAGGCATTTGTGAAGGAACGGCTCGCGCCACACAAGTATCCGCGCGATATCGTGTTCATCGACGATCTGCCCAAGACGGCAAACGGTAAGATCCAGCGCTTCAAATTGCGCGATCAGCTCTAAACCGAAGTTCCAGTAGCGGCGGGGCGAGTTTGCCCTTGTGCCACAAGCAGTTGGGGTGAGTTCGGGGTTCCGGTTTCTGTCTACGGCCGGATCTGCTTGATCAAATCGAGTGCATGGCGCTGCGTCGCGTTGGGCGTGGTGACGATGTCGAATGTCGGCGCCTCAGGGCCGACTCCGGGTGTGTGGCAGGTGTTGCGCACGATGCTACCCAGCTCAGCCATCAGTGTAGAGAAGCTGTGTGCGGGCGTGCCATCGTTCACGGTGCAGCTGGCCAATTTTTCCTGCGCCTGCTGTGAGCGCTGCGCCGGCGCCACCGGGTCGCGCGTGGCCTTGGCCGCCTGGTCGGTGTCGGCGAACATCAGTTCACGCCAGGCTTCGCGCATGTGCCACTCCACGTAGTACGCGAGCATCCACAGCAGGATGTGCGCACGCACCCGATCAGCCGTGCGGTGGTGGATCGGTCGCACCTTCAGGTCCATCGTCTTCAGGCTGCGGAACGCGCGCTCCACGTTGGCCAGCGCCTTGTAGTTGCGCACGCAGTCGGCCGCCTCCATGCGCGCGGCATCGACCGAGGTGCGGATGATGTAGATGCCGTCCAGCGCGGCCTCGGCGGCGATCGCCTCGTGCTTGCGAGCGAACGTGAAGCGGTCGTCGTCAATGTCCAATTCGAAGTGCTTGGCTACCTTGTACTGGTTGATCACCTTGCCCACGCGCAGAGCGATCGCATTGGAGCCCTTGAGCCTGCCCGCGTCCACGCGATCCTTGATCTGCTGCAGGTTGCGCTCGGTGGCGCTGAGTAGCTCCTGGCGCTTGTGCGCGCGCAGCGCCGCTAGCTGCGGATTGCGGCAAGCCACCAGCCGCTCGCCCCGATATTGCGGCGAAGCGATCTCCAACAGGTTGCGCTCATCGAACAGCCCCAGCTGCAGTTGGCCCTGCTCAACCGGTGTGCGGATCGAAGCGCTCTTCAGTGCCGTGATCCAATCGACGCCCGCCATCTCGCGCAGCTGGGCGATCGAGGCGTTGCCGATCATGCCGCGGTCGCCCACCATCACCAGCCGCTCGATGCCGAAGCGCTCACGCAGGCGCTGCACCTCGGGCAAGAAGGTGGCGCTGTCAGCCACGTTGCCCTCATGCACCGACACCGCCACTGGGCAGCCGCGTGCATCGGTTAGCAGCCCGTAGTTGACTTGCAGTAACCCCTTCTTGCCGTCGCGGTTGTGGCCCAGCCGAGCCAGCGGGCAGGTGGTCCCCTCGAAGTAGCTGGAACTCAGGTCGTACAGCACCAGGCCGCCGGCGCTCAAATGCCGCGCGGCGAGCTTCTTCTGAATCATGTCCTGGCGCGCGAGCAGCCAGTCCATCGCCGCGTACCGGTCGTCCTCGTTGGCGTCGGCCACGCCGAAGTCTGTCGCCAGTGTGGTGGTGTGCCACCAGCGCGTGGTGGCCAGCTTTGTGCGCGGCGCCACGATGCGCGCGGCCACCATCGCCAGCACCTGTTCACGCTCACGTGAGGGCGTGCTACCCAGCAGCGCTGCGAGCCCCAAGCGCTGCATCGCCAACTCAACGGCGTACACATGGCCGTGAGCGAGTGAGCCGGTGACCTCGAACGCCTGGCCCAGCGGCACGAACGTCTCGCCTTGCAGCGAGCGCCGAATGATGTCGATCAGCGGTTCCGGCAGATGAGACAGGTTGCCCAGCGTCTCGTTCTTGACCTTGCCATCCTCGCGGTAGCTACGCCGCAGCAGGTGCGTGTAGTACACCTTGCCCTTGTAGGCGCGCGATGTGGTGACGACGTGAGCGGTTCCGGTTCGGGATGCCATGCAGAAAAACATAGGCAATCAAACGCAGCATGTCAAGAAATTTAGTGACTACACGCGGAAGCAAATAAAAGCGCCCGAAAGGCGCCAATGTTCAGCAACCACGCGAACTTGCGGCCGCGTGATCACTACGAGAAAGCGGGGAACTTCGGTCTAAAGGTGGTCCATGCACAATTCCGCAACCACGGCAACGACAACGAACACTGAAATCGCGGAGCTTGCTGCCGCGACGAAGCAAATACCGGCCGCTGCTTGTCGATGGACCGATGACCGCTTCATAGGCCGACGACGCGCCGGACAGGAGTGTCGCGCGAAGTCCCTTGGGTGTGGCCGACGTTCAAATGGCCGCGCGAAAGCCCGGGCGAACGGCCGTAGATGGCGTGCGCCGTGCAAAGGCGGCGCTTTCCTGCGGGTGTAAGTCCCGCCCGGCAACCGCTCCAGCCTAGCTTTGGCGGTTGGCCAGTTCCACGGCGAGCACCTGGCAGTGGCCTTCCCAGTTGATGCCGATGGCCATCAGTACCGCCTGGGAGCGGATCACCCCTGATTCACGCACCTTCTCGTAGCGCGCGTCGACGATCAGGTACGGATACGCTTCCTCCAGCGGCCGGTGGGCAAACTTCGCCAGCGTCGCGTCCAGCCCCTTGTTAATCGCCGAAATTGCCGAGGCCGAGAAGCTGTGACCGCATAGCTCTTCCGTAATCGCCTTCACCTTGCGCGTGGACACCCCCTGCACGGCCTTCATCTGGTCCAGGTCGCCGGCCACCAGCGCTTCCGCTGGCGGCCTGTTCGTACTATGCTTGGTTGTGGCCCTGGCGTAAGCCCTCCCGAGGGCACATTGGCGAACTGGACATTCATCAACTTACACCACGCCCCCCTTCCTGCCCTCAGCTTTTCCGCCCATCTCTCAGCACACTACCCCTTCTGCGAAAACGGGCACCGCCTCTCCGTCACGACGCGGTCTCGCCAATCGAAGGCAGACTAAACTGGAAAGTCGCACCGTGCCCGGCATTGCTGGACGCCCACAGCCGCCCTCCGTGGGCTTCGATGATCGAGCGGCAGATCGACAATCCCATGCCCATTCCGTTGGACTTCGTCGTGAAGAAAGGCTCGAACAGCCGATTCGCGTTTTTTGGATCGATGCCCGTGCCAGAGTCCTGTACCGCGACGACCACGTGCCCGTCGTTATCCCAACGGGACTCGATCAGTAGGTCACGTGCGTCGTCGCCGATGTCAGCCATCGCCTGGATTCCGTTGACGACCAGATTGATGAGCACCTGCTGAAGCTGTACCCGATCGCCGAGCAGGGGAGGCATTTCTGAGGCGAGCTTGAGTCGCAACGAAATCCGATGATTCGAGACTTCGCGCTGAACCATGAGCACAACTTCATTGACCACATCGTTGAGTTCCAGTTGCGTCTTCCGCGGGACATCCCCTTTGATGAGCGAGCGGACACGCAGGACAATTTCGCTCGCACGCCTGCCTTCGGCGATCATATGCTCCACGCAGGCCCGCACCTCCTCCGGCTGCGGTGTCCTGTGGCCGAGCCATCGCAGACAGGCTTCGCCGCTGGTCACGATCGCACCGAGCGGCTGCCCTAGTTCGTGGGCGATGGATGCACTCAGTTCCCCAAGGGTTGTCACGCGAGTTGCATGAGCGAGTTCCGCCTGCAACGCCAGCAACTGCTCTTCCGCCCGCTTCGCCTCGAACCGCCGGGTTGCAAGCTCCGCCTCGGCCTTCTTGCGTTCGGTCAGGTCGAGCACGAAGGCCACGCCGTTTTCCTGCGAGCCTTCCAGTAGCGCCGCGTTAACGAGAACCGGGATGCGCCGGCCGTCCTTGCGGATGTATTCTTTCTCACGGGGCTGGCAAGTCTCCCCAAGCCGGAGCATTTCAAGTGCGTGCGCATCGACGGCGCGATATTCCGGTGGCGTCATGTCGGCCCATCCGACGTGGCCCGAGAGCAGATCTTGTCGCGAGTAGCCTACGATCCGAAGAAACTCGTCGTTCGCGTCAGTGGCCATACCGGTCACGTTCCAGAAGAACAGTCCGATGATGTTCGACTCGACGAGTCGCCGGATGCGAGCTTCCCGCTCGCGCAGTTCCTCCTCGGCAAGCTTGCGCTCCCTATTCTCCCGCTGCAGATCGGCATAGAGCAGCGCGTTCTCCAGCGAGATTGCCGCCTGCGAGGCCAGCAGTTCCAGCACGGTCATGCGTTCGGGCGTGAACGCATGCGTGGCCAGGCTGTTCTCCAGGTACAATAACCCGATCAACTCGGCGCGCCGCATGATCGGCAGGCACAACACCGATTTCGGTTGCCGGCGGGCAAAGTAGACGTCTGTCGAAAACGGGTTCGATTGCGTCGCATCGGCCAGCAGCACCTGTTCATGGCTGCGCCGGACATAGTTGATGATCGATGCCGGCCACGCCGGTTCAGGTAGCGCCGATGCGGGTCCCTGGTTCACGTGTGACCGCACGTGAATCGTCTGTTGCTCGACGCTCGCTTCGGCCGCGAGGTCCAGGCGCTCGTTACGGGCGAGCAGCAGCTGGCCCGTCTGCGCGCCAGCATTTTCGAGCAGAACGTGCATCAACGTGTCGACCAGGTCCTCCAGCACGATCTGGCTCGAGATGGCCTGCGAGGCCTTGGCGACCGAGAGCAGATCCAGTTGCGCGACGTTGCCATGCGTTGTGGCAGACCTCGATTCCGACAGTGAGGCCGACGATAAAGCTAACGGTGCGCGCAGCGGCGGCATGCGCGCGTCAAGCTGCCGGACCTTGCCGTCGGCGCCCCAACGCATAAAGCAGTTGCGCGCTTCGCCAAGATGGGCGCGACCGGCTGTCGTCAATCCGCGGCGAATACAAAATCTGGCGGCCAACTCATGCGCGATGCCTTCGTTCTGGACGAAGCGTTGCTCGCTGGCCGCGTTAATGGCCTCTTCGTACAGACGCAAGGCATCGGCGTCTCGCCCTTCGATGCGGGCGATCTCGGCCGACACCAGGGCGTGCTTGTGGGCGAACGTCGGAGCATAGTTGTCGGCCCACTCGCGCAGTTGTTCGCGATGCGCTGTCAGGAGGTCGCGCCACCCGGCTTGCTCATCGGCGGATGCGTTCTCATAGAGCGCGGATACCGTCAGCGCGGCGTAATAAAAGTAGTCGAGCCAGGGAATCAGGCCGACCAGGGAGAAAAGCAACGCCTTCGCCCTGTTGGCTGCCGCGAGCGCTTCGGCGTACTCGCCCGACAGGAACCGCGCCTGCAGTTTGATGATCCAGTATCCGCAGACCAACGAGCTCATCCGGTCGTCCGTCAGTTGTGCCTCGAACGCCGCCTCGTCGAACTGCGTGTCGCTGAAAGTGGCGAAGGTCGCGGTCCGCCCCTGCATCGTCGCGATGAAGCGTTGCTGACTCACGATGAGGTCCGCGGTGTCGTGAAACCGGGCTTTTCGCAGGAAGTCCAGGGCCCGCTCCGACTCGCGCCACACCCCGTCGAGCGGATCGTCTCGTTCGAGAAGGCATGTAACAGATTGGTACATGCTGTAGCAAGCCGTCGTAAGATCGCCCGTCTCGGTTGCGGTGCGAAAGGCTGACCGATGGAAATCGAGTGCGCTCGCGATTGGCTGCGTCCAGAACGCAACTCGTCCCATCGCAATATGGACCTTGGCCTGATCGGCGAGGAAGCCGTGTTTTTCGACCAGGTCACAGGCGAGCCTGGCGAAACGGTAACCGTCGCGGTAACGGTGAAACACCGGGCCGAGGATGAACCCGACACCGGTGCAGGCGTGCGCCGCCGCGCCGCTCATGCCGTGCTTCAGGCTGATGTTCACCATTCGGCACAGGTGCAGGCAAAGCAGATTGGGGTCGGTAAAGTAGGCGGCTTCCAGGAGGATCGAGAGTTGACGCATCGCGGCCTGGAGTTCCGGATCGGTCATCAGCGGCAGGTCGATCAGGTCCTCGATCGGGCGTCCCCCCAGGTTGAGCCAGAAGGTTTCGTATTCGGCCTGGACCTGCTCCCAGGTCGGGTGTGCCGCAAGGTCGACGCCGAACAGGCGCAGACAGGTAAGTGCGCTGTCGACGGCCTGCGGGCTTTCCGACTTCGCAAGATGCAACAGAACCTTTAGATGGTAGACGGCCGCCACGTCGACTTTTGACGCCCCGTGCCGCAATAACTCCGCGATCAGTCGCTCGGCCTGGCCGAAGTCGCCGGTCAGAAACGCGCAGTCCGCGCGCTCGAGCCACAGGCTGAACATCAGTTCGTACCGGCTGCCCCAGTCGCTGTCGTCGAGCAGTTCCATGCCGGCCGTCAGGTACACGCACGCCGAGGCATAGGCCGCCGATGCCTTGGCCCGGCGCCCGGCACGCAGGTTGAGCGCCGCCACCTGCGCTCTCTCGTCCCGGTCATCCAGCAGTGCAGCGCCCCGATTGAACTGGTTCGCGACATCGAACACATGCCTGGCGAGTTCGTCTGCCGTCAGGTTCGCCCACAGCGCGCGGCCGATGAACAGGTGAGCGCCGGCACGGGATGCTTGCGGAATCAGGGAATAAGCGGCCTGCTGGATCCGGTCGTGCAGGAACTTGCCGCTGCCGCCGGGGCGCACGATTAAGTTTTCGCGCACCGCTGCCGCGAGCCCTTGATCCACCTCGGCCTCGAGCTCAGCGTCACGGAGGCACTGCCGCGCTGGCGCTTTTGACTGGTCACCTGGAAGCGCGCTGACCAGCGCGAGATGGCGCAGCGAGAAGGTGTTGCCCAGGCAAGCGGCCCACCGCAGCGCTTTCTGCGCTGGACCTGGCAGTTGACGCAGCTTGTCCACCATCAGGTCGACGACGTTGTCGGCGAAGTCCTTCGCCTTGATCTGATCCAGGCCCCACTGCCAGGCCCGGTGTTGCGTGTCATGCCGCAACAACCCCTCCTTATGCAGCGTATCCAGGAACTGGATAAAGAAGAACGGGTTGCCCTCGGTACGCTCACAGACCAGCCGCGTTAGCGGCTCGCAGGTGGCGGGTGACGCATGGAGCGTGTCGGCGACCAGCTGGTTCAGATGCACGACCGACAGCGGCGCGAGTTTGAGGTCCGTCACTGGCGCGCCACTGTGGCGGATCGTCTCGAGGGTGGTCACGAGCGGATGCGATGCACTGACTTCGTTATCGCGATAGGCGCCGATCAGCAGCAGATATCGCGTGTCCGGATGCGTGACCAGGTGCTCGATGAGCGTCAGGCTGGCGGCATCGATCCACTGCAAATCGTCCAGGAAAAGGACCAGCGGATGGTCCTCGCTCGTGAACGCCGTCATGAATTGACGGAACACCATCCGGAACCGGTTTTGCGCCTCGGTCGGCGGCAGCGCCGGGGCGACCTGTTGCGGGCCGATGATCAGTTCGACCTGGGGCAGCACATCGACAATAAGCTGGCCATTCACCCCGACCGCGGTCTGAATCTGTTGCCGCCAGCCGGCGATGCGCGTCTCGCTTTCTGCCAGCAGTTGCCGCGCCAGTTCGCGAAACGCTTGCGTGATGGTGGCATACGGAACATCGCGCTGGTACTGATCGAACTTGCCGGCAATGAAATAGCCATGCTTTGCGACAATCGGCTGGCGCAACGCATCGACCAGCGCCGACTTGCCGATGCCCGAGTACCCGGAGACGGTCACCAGAGCCGCCTGGCCGGTGGCCGCCATGTGTTCGAATGCAGCGAGGAGCCAAGTCGCTTCCTCTTCGCGTCCGTAAAGTTTGTGCGGGACCTGGAAGCGCTCCGACAGATCGTCCATGCCGAGCGGGAACGGCTTGATCCGGCCCGACACCCGCGGTTGCGCGAGACACCGATCGAGATCGGCGCGTAGCCCGTGCCAACTCTGGTAACGGTCTTCCGGTAGCTTGGCCAACAATTTCATCACGATATCCGACACCGGTTGCGGCACCTCCGACACGATCTCATGGGGCGCGGGCGGCAGGCGGGCGATATGGCAATGCGCCCATTCCAGTGGATCGTTCGCGTGGAACGGCAACTGTCCGGTCAGCATACGAAAGAGCAACACGCCCATCGAATAGCAATCGCTCCGGTGATCCACCGGACGATTCATGCGACCCGTTTGCTCGGGGGACACATACGCCCAATCGCCCACGGATACCACAACGTCCTCGGACGAGGCCGTGTTGTGTTCCAGAGTCGTCGCGAGGCTGAAGTCGACCAGCAGAACCTCGCCAGTTTCTGGCGCGACCAGAATATTGGCGGGCCGGATATCGCAATGGATGACCCGGGCGGCTTCGATCCCCGCCAACGTATCGGCAAGATGGCGGGCGATACGCAGGCAAACATCGAGGTCCATGTGCGGCGCACGATCCAGAACGACGTCGAGCGACTCGCCTGCGAAGTCCTCCAGGACCAGCGCCAGGCCGCCGCGCTCATCGATCAGCGCCAGCGGTTTGGCAGTGCCGGCGACATTCAGGGATTGCAGCAGCAGGTATTCGCGCTTCAAACGAGCGGAGTGGGCTGCGTCGGCGTTTTCCGCAGGAAGCTTCAACAGCACCGGCATCCCATCCGTCAAGCGGCGGGCACGGTAGAGGTCGGAGCCGGCAGTCGCGCAGATCCGCTCAAAGGTCTGACAGTTCGCGATGACCATGACCCTCTCCTTTGTCCGCTGCGCCCGAGCCTGACTCCGACGCGCGTCGATTTCGCTGTTGCATGGAGCGTAGGGTCCGAGCGACTTGATAACTAGTCTACTCGGTCCACGCCCTCACAAAATCGCACGTGGCAGCGTACGCTCCGCCCGGTTCGCCCAACCTCACCATCATTCCCCGGTCCGCGCGAACATTTCCCACAGCGCTACAGTTCCGGCCGCATTGGGCCGCCCGCGGTTTGCCGGGTCGGCCGGTGGAATTTCACCACCAGCCGCCCACAGAACCGTGCGTAAACCTCTCGATTTACACGGCTCGTCCCAGCCATCCTTTTGCCACCTCGCGATGGCAAATCGACGCGGAAAGCAACTGCTCATCCCAGTTTCCCGGTTGGCAGTAGCCTTCCTTGAGCTGAGTCATCCCCTTCGCTCCACTCGCATTACGCGAGCTTCAACACTACTACGGGATGATCCGCCCCCTTCATATGCATCGGTACTTTCCCCCTTCGTGGGTCCCACTTATAAGGTTTTCCCTTGGCATCACATGAAGAGTTCCCAAGTTCCGGACCCGAGCCCGGATTAGAGTCACGCCGCCTATACACCGGACACCACATGGCCAGTAAGCAGGTTCCCGCCACGCTGATCCTGGGAGTGGGAGGCGCTCCCAGTTTTGATGCCATCTACCTCTTTCGATGCGTCGTCAGCGGTTCACTTGCGTTCGTCTCTCTAATCCATACATGACGTGTTTGATCACGCCTTTTAACCGTAACGTTCACCACCGCAGCGTTTCCGACTGAAGCAGCTTACGGCTGTTTGACATCTGCTCCTGCAAGCCGATATCAGAGGGCCTTCCTCCATCTCGGGTACAGCATCGCGTTCAAATTCAACTGGTTGCTAGTTTCGCGGCTGTGCGGCTCGCAGGATGCCAGCGACGTTCGCGAGCCTGCGAAGCAGGATGAATCGTTGCGAAAAATGGTGGCTATCGGGTTGTCGACGAGGACAATATAGTCAGTAATGCAAAGTGACGAGACGAGACAA
>NZ_JAQQEU010000108.1:0-18201 GCF_046026895.1 Paraburkholderia sediminicola | reverse complement strand
CCCGGCATTCCCTGAAGGTCGACCGTCCGACACCATCGACCACGCCACGGTCTATGTCAGACCTTCTGTTGCTTGTGCCTGCCTCCCCGCCGCTCCGCTCACGTCCCGTCAATCCGGCCTCGCGGCCCCACATGCCCATCGCATGCCGCGACGGTCACGCCCGGTGCCATCCGACGACTTTATTTCGCTCCCGCAAGCAAAGTTGTTACTACCGTTGTGCGGCGCAGCATTTCCGGCGGCGGCACTTTCACAAAGGCCTCCGCGCGCCACACCTCGTCAACTAAATTCGTTACCACATTGCTGCCCGGCTGCAACTAATTTTGTAACGCAATACAGTCGATGGCCGTCCCTGCTGCAGCGAAACCGGCGACGATGTGAACGTTGAGCCAGGCTCTCTGCAGCTAAGGCGCAAACCGGCCAGTTTTCGCCATTCGCGACCGTCCGCTATCGAACCGACATGGATGCGGGAAAACGATTCTGGCCAGGCTGCGCTTCGTGCACTAGTCTTTTGCCTACAGAGTACGCGCTTCACTTCCACAAGCCGCTCTTGTGCGGTGCTCATCGAGCTTATCGCCAGGCGCCGCCGGCTCCGACTAGCGGTCGTCATTCGCGACGGCGGAACAGCCATTAAAAGCGGCCCACGCCCAGGAATTGGAACTCGACACGCGGTCACGCGCAGAGGCCATAGATCCAGCATCACCATTTCGGGCTGGGAAGAGCGACCGATGGACGGAACAGCGCTGAACTCAGCGGTTGGAGATACTGGTATGAACGGTAAAGCTCTCCTTATCAGAGTATTGTTTCTGGTTGGATTATTCTGCCCCGCGTCGCCTGCATTTTCTCAGTCATCTCCCACGACCTCCGAGACAGCAAAACAAACAGAAGCGCTGGTCGACAAAGCCGCGGCGTTGATCGAAAGTAAAGGCAAGGTCGCGTTTTCCGAATTCAGAATCAAAGGCAGCGAGTGGTTCCACGGCGACACTTATCTGTTCGTTTACGATCTGAAGGAAAATGTCTTGTTGAATCCGGCCTTCCCAGCCCGTGAGGGGACCAACGTCAGCGGTCAGAAAGATACCAACGGCAAGCCGTTTCACGACGCCATGATCCAGACGGTTGAAACGAAGGGATCGGGCTGGGTTGACTACATGTTCCTGAGACCGGGGCAGAGTCAGCCATCGCATAAATGGACCTATGTGAAGGCAGTCAAGATCGACGGAGTTCCAGGCCTGGTAGGTTCGGGCTTCTATGCGGAGTAGGCTCTGGCTAGCCTCGGTTGACCGCCGCACGACCATGGCAGAACCCGTTTTGGCAACTGGTGTTGAACGACCGCTTTCGGCCTTCGAATTCCACAGCTTGTAATTCCGCTTCGGGTCGCGTGCTGCCGATCACAGACTCGCGTGGTTCAGGTTGCGTAACTGTCACGCGTTACCTTGGCGCTTGCGGTCGGGTAACATCAAGAAGTCTGCATCTGGTGCTGGCAGCTCAACTCGATGAATTCGGCCGGATGCGTGACCTCGAGGAGCGTCGTCACGCGCATGTAGCCATCGCGGAGGCGTGGCATGTCTACTGTGCTGTAGATGCGCTCAGCGAACGGTGCGTCAAGGACCGGAACGCGAATTGGGGGGAGCAGTGAAGGTTAAACGTACCGCTGCAGCGCTGTTGCTGCTCCTCGCATCGACAATTTGCGCATTTGGACAGGAGGCGGGTCTGACCGATGCACAAATCGTCGGCATCATCCTTGTCGCAAATCAGGCGGAAATCGCGGCCGGCCAAACAGTCTTGCGCAGAACGCAGTCGAGAAGCGTACGATTCTTCGCGAATCGGATGATTGGCGAGCAAGGACAGCTCAACCAGGAAACCGCTGGATTGATGCAGAGACTCGCAGCGACTCCACAACGAAGTGGGATTAGCGATGCGCTCGCGCAGCAGAGCTACGACGACCTTGTGAGGCTCAATGCAGTCGAAACTCACGAGTTCGACCAGGCGTACCTTGATCGCGAGGTGGCTTTCCTGCAGCAACTGGTCAAATTGGTAAACACCTTCATTCGGTCCACGACGAACGCGGAATTGAAGACACTGCTCGTCCAGTCGCGCCTGTCTTTTATTTTCCGTCTCGACCAAGCTCACCAATTGCAGTTGGCGCTGGAACACCCGAGGTTTGGACGATGATCTGCGCGACGGGATCAGCGTGAGGACGATCCGATCTGGAGCCGGCGTCCGACGTTCTCGCTCGCTTATTAAATTTCCACAAGGGTCGCCCGCTTCGGATACGTACGACCCGTAGCCGGCCGATAGTGTTGAAAAAGTCGCTGCATAGTTTTTGCGACCTGCTCGCAAAAAAATCGGCCTCTCAGATCGGCCTACAAACCGCTCGCGGATGCCGGTCAAGGGTAAGAATACCCCTGAAAACCTCGCTAGAAAGACGGTCAGCGACTTTTTCAACAGTATCGTGCGGATTGCGGACATAGGGTGAGCGAGTCCGAATGACCGGAGTGGTGGCTGCTGACCATCGTCAGGCAGTGATCGGCCCAAGTACTGCCACCGGCGGTTGCTCTGATTTGGACGCAGGAACGGCCTTGCATCTTTGAAACGGTCATTGGGGCACCTTTATGTAGACGACCGTCGCCGTATCTTTCGGGCCGGCGGCGGAACGCGATACACTTCGCGCAGTTTCGGCCCGCAATGGGTGCATATAGTCATCGAACCGCCACAATCGACATGATGGAGCGGATCGGGCCGCCGTCATCGTGCGCAGGCGGAATGAAACCACCCTGCGCCGAATACGAAAGCGATTCCTGGCCTAAACCTATCGCCTCTGCCGCCGTTAGATTCATTGGCCGTGGTTTTTTCTCGCTCTGCCAGACTGACGTTTTCATATGCTGACAACCGATCCCGACTACGATGACGTTGCATCCGCCGGTTTTTCCGCCGGCGATGTGCCGCCGCTGACAGCGAGCCCCGAATGTGACGCAGTGACCCGCCTGGCACGAGCGCATTTCCGTGTCGCTGCCGCGCTGGTCACATTATCCGATGCGCAGGGTCAGCGCTTGCAGGCCGCCGACGGCGTTTTGCCCGATGCGCTTCCGCCCGACCTGTTTTCTCGGAATCTGAAAGCGGGAAAGGCGCTCGACACGGTGGTCGTCATACCCGACACGCGTGACGACTCTCGGTTTTGCGTCGAGCGACAGGGAGTCGTCGTGAGATGGCCGCGCTTTTTCGCCACCTGTGCGCTGACGGACGCCGACGGACGTTATCTGGGCGCGCTGTGCTTGCTGGATGACGCGTTTCGCACGTTCGACGAAGGCCAACGCGCCTTTCTGCGCGAACTGGCGGCACTGGCCGCGCAAGCGCTTGGTCGAGCGAACAAAGAGACCTCATTGCGCGACCGCGTGGCCGCGATGGAGGCCGGCCAGGAGCTGACTATGCTGGCGCTGACCGGAAGCGGAACAGGCGTCTGGGACCGCAATGTCGTCACGGGTGAGATTCATTATTCGCCGGCGTGGAAGGCGATACTCGGCTATGAGCCGCACGAGCTCAGCAACCGGATCGAGGACGCTTACCTGCGCTTGCATCCCGACGACCTCGAGCATGTGCAGGCGACGATGCAGGCGCACTTCGAAAGCAGGACAGACAACTATGCGGTCGAGCACCGCATCCGATGCAAGGATGGCACCTACAAATGGATCTGCAGCCGCGGTAAGGTAGTCAGCCGCGACCGCCACGGCCGCGCGCGGCGCATGGTCGGCACGACCACAGACATTACCGCTTTGCGCGAGATGGCCGTGCAGTTGCAACAGACTATCGACCTGATCACGAACCTGACCGACGAGGTGCCGGGTCTCGTCTTCCAATACCGGGAATCGGTCGACGGGCGTGGCTCCTTCTCATACGCGAGCGACGGCATACGGGATATCTATGAGGTGACGCCTGAGCAGGTCGCGCAGAGCGCTGGCCCAATCGAAGCGCTGATCGACCCACGTGACCTCGCCGCATATCGGCTGTCGCTTCTTGAATCGGCAGCGAACCTGACGCCATGGCGCCTCGAATACCGCGTAAGGTTGCCGCGGCAAGGCCTGCGCTGGCGACACGGCGACGCCCGGCCGCAACGGATGCCTGACGGCAGCACGCTGTGGCACGGGTTCATTACGGACTCAACCGAGCGCAAACGCATCGAGGCGGAACTGCACGAGCTTGCAACGATCGACCACCTGACCCAGTTGCCAAACCGCCGCCACTTCATGATTCAAAGCGAAGCGGAACTTGTCGGAGTCCGGCGCGGGGACAGTCGCGGCGCTGCCGTGCTGATGCTCGACCTCGATCATTTCAAAGCGCTCAACGACCGTTGGGGGCACGCGCTGGGCGACCGCGCGCTCAGCCACTTCGCTGAGCTGCTGCGCTCGGAGGCGCGCGCAGGCGACATCGTAGGGAGGCTCGGCGGCGAAGAATTCGCCGCCGTGCTGCCCGATACGGGCACCGAGGCCGCGATCGCATTCGGGCGGCGCGTGCAGCGGCGCGCTGCTGAAACACCGTTGATTCACGGCGACAACCGCGTCGCTCTGGCAGTCAGCATCGGCATCGCCAGTATGCGGGCGACGGATGTAGGCGCCTACCAGTCTCTCGATCGCGGCGACAAAGCGCTCTATCTCGCGAAGGAACGGGGGCGCAGCAGGATCGAGATCTATCGCGAATAAATATCCCGCGGTCTCCCGCCCTCGGCTCGGCGCTGTGAGAGACCTCCCTGCAACGTTTGCAGGGCAGCAAGTTCCGACGCAGGCTGCGACTGGGAATTCATCACTATCATAGGCCCAGTGTGTAGGCCGTGAGCGCCCAATATCACGTCAATCGGGAACGCCAAAACGATCAGCAACAATCGCCGGCAATTCTGTCGAGTGGTCAGCAAGCCGGACGAATGTCTCTTGTGCTTCTTGACACGACATTGGGGGCCTCGACGGGACGATCGACCGCTAGGTCGGGTACGGCCGACCGCGTGAGGCAGCACCCGGCCCAGAGCGTGTCAAAACGCCTGGCCTCTGGGAATTGACGAAACCTATCTCGGCGCAGGTCGCGGCTGGTGAAGTGCGGGAACACAAACGTCAAATCACAACCGCACATATTGCACAGGCTCAACCACCCCATGCGGGCGTCACGCCCGCATCGCCTTCATAAGCGTTTCTGAACCGAGTAGCTTGATCACCCGCTTCATGTTGTACGCGAGCACGTGCAAGCTCATCTCCGTGCTCACCCGCTCGATGGTTCTTGTCAGGAAATGGGTTGCACCCATCCACGCCTTGATCGTGCCAAATGGATGCTCGACAGTCTGTCGCCGGATGCGCATCATCTCCGGCGCATGGTCAAGTCGCGCCTGCATCTCGTCCAGAACAGCTTCGTGTTCCCAGCGTGCCACGCGACGTTGAGGGCCCGGCGTGCAGTCCCCTTTTAGCGAACATTGCTGGCAATTCGAACTCCAATACTTACTGAGTTTCAGGCCGCGCTCAACGGTCGAGAATCGCCAGATGAGCCGCTCGCCTGCCGGGCACCGATATTCGTTCGTCTATGCGTCGTAAATGAAGTCTTCCTTACCGAAGCGGCCATGAGCCGTAGCGCTCGATGTCACCGTCTTCGGAACGAACACGGTTATTCCGGCCTCATGGCATGCGCGTATCTCTTCACTCTTGTAGTAGCCGCGATCCGCAACTGCGGTGAGCTTGTCAACATCCATCTCTGTACGGGCAAGCTTCGCCATCGACGCCAACTGATCACGATCGATGCCATCTTCGACCAGACACGAAAACCACCGCCAGAGGTCGGCGTCCTCAGCGTTCGCGGCAAGGGCGGCCCGCTCGCGCATCATTAGAAGATCTTTCCGGGGTTGAGGATCGCGCGCGGATCCAGCGCCGTCTTGATCAGTCGCATGGCCGTGATCTCCGCGTCGCTGCGCGTGTGGCCGAGGAAAGCCTTCTTCTTGACACCGATGCCGTGCTCGGCGGACACCGAGCCGTGAAATTCGCGCGTCACGTCGTAGATCACGCCGTCGATCTCGTCGTGCAGTCGCCCTTCCGAACCGGGGATATCGACAACGATATGGAGGTTACCGTCGCCCAGGTGCCCATAGAGCATGACTAGCGCATCAGGCCACCGCTCCTGCAAACGTTGCTCGCAACGCGCGGCCACCTGCCCGACGTCGCTGATCGAGAAGCTCACGTCATACGCGCTATGGTGCGGAATAAACTTCTGATACTCGCCAGGCGCATCGCGGATCGTCCAGAAAGCGAGCGCATCCGCTTCGGACTGCGCAAGCGCCGCATCGCTGACTACGCCCTCTTCGAGCATGTTGCCGAGAAATGCCTCGAATGCCTCGACATGCGGCTCGGGATCGCTGCCCACACTTTCGAGCAGCACGTAGTAAGGATGGCGTTTGTCCAGCGGTGCGCGTAACTGCCCGAGATTCGCCAGCACGGCGTCGTAATAGCCGGCCCACATCACCTCGAAAGCGGACACGCCGGCGGACAGTTGCGCCTGGGAGCAAGCCAGCAACTTCGTTACAGCGTCGTAGTCGGGCAATGCGCACCATGCGGTGGCGATGGCCGTCGGCCGTGGACGCAGGCGCAGCACTGCCCGCGTGATCACCGCAAGCGTGCCCTCGCTGCCGATCAGCAAATGCCGCAGATCGTAGCCGCTATTGTTCTTGATCATCTTATGCATGCCGCTCGTCACTTCGCCGTTCGCGAGCACCGCTTCGATACCAAGCACCTGGTCGCGCATCATGCCGTACTTGATCACACGATTGCCGCCCGCATTGGTCGCGAGATTGCCGCCGATGGTGCAACTGCCGCGCGCGCCGAGGTCGAGCGGAAAATAGAAGCCCGCGTCGAGCGCGGCCTGCTGAACGACCTGCAGGGATACGCCCGCCTCAACCGTCATCGTCGCTGAGGTGCGATCCACTTCCACAATCCGGTTCATCCGCTCGAGGCTCAGCGCCACCTCGCCGCCAAGCGCGTTCGCGCCGCCGACGAGACCCGTCAGGCCGCCCTGCGTCACGACGGGCTGAGAGAACGCGTGGCACACGCGCAACGCCCTGGCCACGTCCTCCGTACTGCGCGGCCGGATCAGGGCGGCCGGCACCGCGCCGGGCACCCCGCTCCAGTCCTGCAGCTGGCGGCTGCCGAACTCGGCCGGCAACTGCAGGAGATCCGCGCCGAGTTCGGCGAGCAGCGCATCGATTACTGTCGATTCCGACATATCAGGTTTCCGTTTCAGATGTGCGTTTCCGATAGCGTGTGAGCACGATCTACACGTAGGTCTCGTCGACGCGCCACGACCGACCGCCTGTCGTGGCCAACCGGTTCCAGCGTTTGACGAACTCCGGCGCGTAGCGCTTCACCCAACGCAGGATCGTCGTGTGGGCCAGCGACAGGCCGCGTTCGGCCATCATCTCGACAAGATCGCGCAGACTGAACTTGTAGCGCAGATACCAACGTACGCAAAGGACGATGACTTCGCGGTCGAAATGACGGCCGTTGAACAACCACTCCAGATCCTTCAGCTTGCTCATTGGCTCGTGATCGTCAAAAGCTCAAGGCTAACAGACCGACGCATCGGAATTGCACCACAACCGCTTATAGCCGCCGAGAAACGCAACGCGACCCTACGGCGCCACACGTCGTTTAACTGCGGCCAATTCCGATGGTGGCCGCTAGCACTGCGCAAACAATCGATGTGCGCTTTCGTCAGCCGGAAACAGATATCCCGTTCAAACACGCACGTTGCGCGTCGTCGACTCACCGGTCGGCGCAGCACGCCGGGTGTTCATCAGACGACCATATGCAAGCAGGGCAACGCCGCCGAGAATGACAAGTGCGCCCAACGTGACGAATCCGGGCATATACGATCCTGTGTTGCGATACAGTGCGCCAACCAGCAGTCCGGCGAGTGTGCCACCACCACCCGCACCGATGCCATTGATGATGCCGGACGCCGAACCAATCGATTCTGGCTCAATTGTCGATTGCAAGATCGACCAGATATTTGGGGAGTAGCTGCTCGCGTAATAGCCGAGCGCGAGGGTGATCAGCGCGAGCTTCGCATACCCGCTGTCCACGGTCGGCAGCAGCATCATTAGTACACCCGGGATCAGAAGGCCAAGACTCGCAATCAGCACGCGCTTACCTGTGCGATCGCTAATTCGTGATATTGGCCACGCGAGCACGACAGCCATCAGATACGGGAGCGAACTCGCTACCGCCTGAGACATGCCTGAAAAGCCGACTGACTTGACCGCGAGTGGGATCCACAATGTCACGCCCCAGAACAACATACCCTGCATCACATAGCTGAACAGCAGCAGGAGGAACGGATACCCGCCGAGTGACGCGAAAGTCAGCGGCTTTGAGTGACGCGGGCCACTGGTAGATGCGGGCGCATACGGCGCCTCGCTTTCGGGACGTAGCGCCGCGATGAACAATGGGACGATACCTACGAGGCCAATCGCACCCATCACGACGAACATGACCCGCCATCCGGCCATGTTATAGAGTGGCGTCAGCAGGATAAAGCCGAGTGCCATTGCTCCAAACTGGCCGTAGTACTGGACCACCGCGTTTGCCTTGGTACGCTCGCCGGGTGCGAACCAGGCCTTGGCGAAGCGTGATTGCTGCGGCCAGTAGACACCCTCTGCCAGTCCGAGGATCAGCCGGCAAGCGAGCAACGCCACAAGCGAATGGGTAAAGCCTACATAGACCGTTGCCGCTGACCAGATCGCGAAGGTCCAGATCACCACTTTCTTCGCGTCGATATTGCGGGTAAGCATGCCGCCGAAGAAATTCGCCACCGCATAGCCGATCAGAAAGGCCGTCAGTGCCCAACCCGCTGTCATTGAAAACCGTTCTCCCGCGAAGCCCAGATCCTCAGCGACGCCTGGCAATGCCACCGATAGCGTCGTGCGGTCGAGATACGCGACAAATAGCCCTAGCATCAGCGGTGTACCGATCCGCAGCCATTTCGATCCTGTCATCCTGCTGTCTCCCGATTTGTTCATGGATATCAGCTAACCCGCCGCACGAATCTTCAGCCCAGCGCTGGATTGAAAATATCGCAGGCTCAAGCGACCCTGCGGGCGCGGAACATTTCGAGCGCGTCGCGGTTGATTTCGATACCCAGACCCGGTCCGTCTGGAATCTTTATTACGCCGGACACATGGCTCAGAGGCGTCTTCAGGATCGCCTGCCGGATCGGGTGTTCTGTCTGATCCAGTTCGAGAATGGGTTCGAGCGGGGACAACGACGTCGGCGTGTGCGTAGGCAAGGTGGCCATCAGTTGCAATGAAGCAGCGATACCGATGCCGGTGCCCCACACATGCGGGTTATAGCGGATGCCGAATGTGGCCGCCATGTCAGCGATTTTCTTGCACTCGCTGATGCCACCTGCAGCGCAGATATCGGGCTGGACGATGTCGAGCGCACGGGTTGTGAAAACATTCCGGAAGCCCAAACGCGTAAACTCGCATTCGCCGCCTGCGATCGGGATCGATAGTGCGGCTTTGACCCTGCGGTAAGCTTCCAGGTCTTCGGGCGGCACCGGTTCTTCGAACCAGCCGATATCGAGCGTTTCCGCTTCCAGACGGCGTCCCAGTTCGATAGCGGCGATGGCGTCGTAAGCGTGATTGGCGTCGATCATCAGACCGGTTTGAGGCCCGATCGCCTCGCGGACGGCCCGAGCGGCAGCGAGATCGTCGGCGATACCGAATCCCACCTTGAGTTTGACCGCATGGAAGCCGTCTCGCACGTAGCCGACCGCTTCCTCGGCGAGATAGTCAGAAGGATTGCCACCTTCACGCCGGTAGAGCCCCGTGGCATACGCCCGCACCGAGTTGCGCAGAGGACCACCCAGCAGGTCGTGGACGGGTACACCGAAATGCTTGCCCTTGATGTCCCACAGCGCGATATCGATGCCGCTCAACGCCTCAATAGCGAGACCCTTCTGGCCATGATCGCGCAGATCGGCATAGATCTGTTGCCAGAGTTTTTCCGTATGCAGCGGGTTCTGGCCCATCAGCCAGCGAGCCATTGCGTCGACCACGGGAGCAGTCATCCGCGCAGGCCCGTAACACTCGCCCCAGCCCGTCAGACCATCGTCGGTTTCGATTTCGACCAGCATGGCCGTGCGGCTCGAGTACCACGCACGAGAATAGGCGAATGGCTGGGATAATGTCGCTTCCAGGATATGTGTGCGGACTGCGCTGATCTTCACTCGGTGTCTCCGTGCTTGGGATGGCGACCGACGCCGTTGTGATGGAAACCGGCTGCGTCGACGTATAAAATACTATTTTATACGGACAGCATTCCGCTAATAAGGTAAACCCTAAGATGTCGACGATGTTCACCAACCAGCTTCCAAAGACGCGCGCAGAGCAGATGGTCGATGCGATCGGCCGGGACATTGTGACGGGCAAGCTGGAACCCGGCGCTTCGCTGCCTTCGGAAGAAGCCTTGCTTGCGCGGTTCGGAGTGAGTCGCACGGTCTTGCGCGAAGCGCTTCAGGTTCTGGCGGCGAAGGGCATGATCGAATCACGCCAGAAGCGCGGCACGTTTGTCACCTTGCCGTCAAAATGGCATCAGCTAGACCCAGCGGTGTTGAGCTGGCATAGCCAGCTGAGCGCGAATGCACCGGTTCTGCTGGATCTGATGGAGATGCGCCGCCTGATCGAGCCGGCCGCGGCATCACTGGCGGCCATACGATTTTCGCAGGAAGACAAGTCGCGGCTCGCGACAGCTTACGAGGGCATGGCGAGCGCTGCAGATCGCGGCGACATAGAGGGCTTTATTGCAGCTGATCTGGAGTTCCACTCGGCCATCCTTCTGGCCACGCACAACCGCTTCCTGCTTCCGATCGTGCACGCCATCCGGACTACCTTGCTTGCTTCACTACATCTGACGAACTCTCGGCCTGATGAGAACAACGCCATATCACTTCCGCTTCATAAAGCAATCCTCGATGCCATCCTTGTCGGCGACGCGGCAGGCGCAAGTACTGCGATGCTGACACACCTGGTGGATACCGAGGCTCGTCGTCAGCGATCGGCCGATCAGCAGCAAGCTGACCCGCCCGATTTAACTGCGCCTGACGAGCGATGACGATGATTCTGCATGCAGTGGTGAATCTGTTATGTCGCGCCGGGTGCGCGTAGGGTGGGTTGGAGGTCCACCGGTTTTGTCGCGGTAAGGCCCGCGGAGAGAAGATGATCGATATCCGAAGTACTGCTTATGTTGCCAGTTCATAGAATTGGTCGGCGGCGGACGGATGGGTTTCGCGAGCACACGTCATCTATCCTTTGGCGATCATATGAATGACTTCGATGGCATTGTCGCGGTAACGATCGAGGGGCGAGTGAGATCGATATGGTAAGTACTACTTATATTGCGAGGTTGTAGAACTGATCAGCGGCGAGGGTGTAAAAAGTTTTGTGTAAACGGTCATTTGGCAGGAGACTGCCATCAACAGGAGCATAGATGACCGTAGCGAAACGCAATAAAAGAGAGAAGCCCGATCCTGAACTCGTCAAGCTGGCAGACAGCCTGCTGGCGAATTACCAGAAGCCGGAAGACCTGATAGGCGAGAACGGCCTGCTCAAGCAGCTGACCAAGATGCTGGTGGAGCGTGCGCTCGAGACGGAGATGTCCGAACACTTGGGCCATGGCAAGAGCGAAGCGGTGACCAATGCCACGGGCAACACCCGCAACGTGAATCTTCAGCCGCAGCGCGTCGAAATACACGATCGGATACATCGCCTCCAGCGGGCGTTGCTGCCACTGCTCGACCTCGGCCAGCACTTCGTCGGTGACGGTGGAAATCAGATCTGGGGAGACCTGCAGCCCGTACAGCTCCAGCAAATGGCCCTGGATTTCCCGCACGCTCATGCCGCGCGCGTACATGCTGATGACGTGGTCGTCGAAGCCCGGCAGCCGCCGTTGATACTTACCCACCAGTTGTGGCTCGAACGTCGCCTGCCGGTCACGTGGAATATCCAGCGCCAGCTCGCCGACCTACTGCCCGAGCATTTACGCAACCGCCCAACTTCGCTCAATCAAGTACCCGCCGAAACCGTCCGTCGACGGCCAGGCCGTCCCAAACGGAGCTCAGCTGATCACAACCCCGGCTGATCACCGATTACACAGGGTGGGGAATTTTACCTCGATACTTCTGGGGAAATTACGGTCGACATTGACACGCCCCGACTTTTCGGCCCTTTCGGGCCCTGCTGGCGGGCCATTTGCCCGCTTCTCGCCCTTTATGGGCGGACCGATGCCATCAATCGTCGGCGCGACAGGTAGACGTTAGCGAGCGCCAGCGCGGTGAACGCCCGGCAGGCGTTCTTTTCCAGGCCGCGAGCGCACCTTCGTAAAACCCCACAGTCGCTTGACCACCGCGAAGACATGCTCCACGCGCGCGCGGATCTTCGACTTGTTGCGGTTCTTGCCGCGCTGCACCTCATCGACCTCACCGCCGGCACGGCGCGTGCGCTGATTCGTGAAATCCTGAGCGTCCGGCGCCTTGCTGCGAATCAGCGCCTTCTGGCTGGCATACGCGCTGTCACCATAGACGCGCCGGTCCTGTCCATGCAGCAGTTGCGGCAACGGATGTTTGTCATGCACGTTGGCCGCCGTGAGCACCGCACTGTGCACCAGGCCGCTCTGGCTGTCCACCCCGATATGCAGCTTCGCACCGAAGTGCCATTGCTTGCCTTTGCGGGTCTGGTGCATCTCCGGGTCGCGCGCCTTCTGCTGATTCTTCGTCGAACCCGGCGCGCCGATGATCGTGGCGTCCACGATGCTGCCGCTCTTGAGTTTCATGCCGCTGGCCTGAAGCGTGCGGCCCACTTCGGCAAACAGCTTCTCGCCCAGTTTGTGCATCTCAAGCAGGCGCCGGAATTTGAGCAGCGTCGTCGCGTCGGGTACGGCTTCACAGCCCAGGTCGATCCCGGCAAAGCGACGCAGGCTGGCGCTGTCATACAGCGCCTCCTCGCAGGCAAAGTCCGCCAGATTGAACCAGTGCTGGATGAAGTGGATGCGCAGCATGCGCTCCAGACCAATCGGCGGGCGACCGTTGCCTCGCTTCGGGTAATGCGGCTCGCCCACCGCGCACAACTCAGCCCAGGGCGTAATTGCGTTCATCGTGTCGAGAAACTCGTCACGCCGCGTGCGTTTGCGGTGTGTCTCGAAACCCGCACCTTGATCGGCTGCCATCGCCAGCGTCTGCTGCTTCATCCCTTTTCGCCTTCTTCATCAACTCCAACCTATAACGCGCGAAGTAGCTTAGCGGTGGACCTTAATCAGCGTTGCCTTAGGTCGACGCCGGCCTGAAGCAGATGCATAGCAGTCGCGTGACGCTTATCTACCCAGCGATATAAGCGTCACGCCTTCGCCACTCATCTGCTTGAAACGGGTGCCGACGTGCGGAGGATCCAGCTTCTGATGGGGCATCGCAGCCTGGCTAGGACGGCCCGCTATTACCGACAGAAAGTTGTTATGTGCAGTCTCGAATCCCGCTCGTTGATAGCAAAGGATTCCGGTCGTTGGAACTCGACATAAATGTTTGAGCAGGATGTGGAGGCCCGCAGCTATCAAACGGCGTGCGTGACCTCCGTGGCCCTACAGCGAATGTAGCCAATCGAGCAGGGACTTGTTTTGCTGCCAGGACGGGATCTTCGGAAGCGGCGTACCATCAGCCACTTTCTCGAGTGCCTTCCGCTTCATCGCAAGATTTGCGCGAGCATAGATCTCAGTTGTCTTCACGTCCACGTGACCCAGGAAGGCGCGGATGATCTGGAGCGGGACACCGCTCTGCAGCAGGTGCATTCCCTTCGTGTGCCGCAGGCTGTGAGGACTTACCGGCTGCGTGAATTCCGGATGATCGCGCCGTACAGGTTGCACATACTTGTGCAGGAGATAGCGCACGCCTGAGCTCGTTAACCGTGTACCGTGTCGGTTCTGGAAGAGCGGCTTGTCCACATGTTCAGGGCGATCGAGGTTATTATCGCGCCGATACTGGCGCATCAGTTCGACCGTCGCGTCCATCAGCGGCACAGCACGCATCTTTCTGTCATGCAAATATTTCCATGCTCTATGGAAATATTTCCATAGAACGTACAACTGGTACTGGCTGGTGGATGGACTGATGGATTCAGGTTACCGGAGTTCATGTCGGTCTCCGCAGGGTCAAAGTGCGTTTCGCAAACTGACTTTAAACCCTCGTCGCATAACCGCGGCGAGGAGGCCGGCTACATGATCATCATTCGCCGGTGTACTCGCGGCCCTCCGCCAGCCTCCAGCTGACGTTCGGGCGGTTACACTAGACGGAATAGGCCTGCCGAAGTCACGATCAGAACCGTTTGCGCAGCGAACACGGTAGCAGCGTGTCCGGGTTCATTCGGTAGCAGCACGCATTACAGCGGCGCGGCTTCAGCCGCCAGCAGTCGAAACGGTTCGGACTGTTTGCCTTTTACGAAGCCAGCTTCGCCCGTCGGCCATCCGGCTCAGCCGCGCTTTCGTCAAGCGCAAGCGCGATGAACGCCCGCGCTGCCGCGCTTCGATATGCGTCTTTGCGCAGAAGCAACGCAGCAGTTCGCTGCGGCAGCGCGGGCTCCACGTCCACGAGGCGCAGTTCGCCATGCTCGCGCGCGATCGCGGCCGGCAGCAGCGTAGCAAGCGTGCTGCGCCGCACGATCTCGATGACCGCACTGATCGAATTGACCTCCATCGCAATGCGCGGAGCGACGCCATGCTGTCTGCAATATCGATCGATGTAGTGGCGCGTAGCAAACTCTTCGTTGAGCAGCACGAGCGCTTCGCTCTCGAATTCACGAAGCGTCAACGGCGCGCGCTTCTTCGCATACGGATGCGACTTACCGACCACCACCGCCAGCACTTCGACGAACAGCACCTGAGTCTCTATGTCGGGTGACTGCGTGTCGCTGAAGGCGATGCCGATATCGAGCGCATCTTCATTCAGCAATGCCTCCATCCGGTCCTGCGGCATTTCGAGAATATTCAGCGTGATGTTCGGATGGCGGCGGTTGTACTTCTCCAGTAACGGACCGATCAGGTAGGCGGTGAACGTCGGGGTCATCGCGAGGCGCAGTGACCCGCGGCTCAATTCCTGCACGTCGTGGATCGCCCGCCTGCCTGCCTCGAGGTCTTGCAGCGCGCGCTGCGCATAGCGCACGTAGGCCGCGCCGGCGTCGGTCAGCTGGATCGCCCGGCCGGACCGGTCGAGCAGTTGCACGCGCAGCGTGTCCTCGAGCTGCCTGATCTGTTGCGACAGCGTCGGCTGCGACACGTGCAGCGCCTCGGCTGCGCGCGTGAAATTGCGGTGTTCCGCGACTGCCAGAAAGTACCGGATGTGCCGGAGCAGCATGAATCCTCCAAACTATTGGCACGGCCTATAGACACAATCATAAACCGGTCTTGGACACTATGGTTCGGCCGGCGCATTCTTCGTCCATCGGTTCTCAACCAGCACCCGGATGGAGCGAAACATGCAAGAAATCATCGACGGCTTCCTGAAGTTCCAGCGCGACGCATTCCCGCAGCGCTCCGAGCTTTTCAGGAAGCTGGCCACGAGCCAGCACCCGCGTACCTTGTTCATCTCGTGCTCGGACAGCCGGCTCGTACCGGAACTCGTCACGCAGCGCGAGCCGGGCGACCTGTTCGTGATCCGCAACGCCGGCAACATCGTGCCGTCGTACGGCCCGGAACCGGGTGGCGTGAGCGCCACGGTCGAATATGCCGTCGCCGCGCTCGGCGTGACCGACGTGGTGATCTGCGGCCACTCCGATTGCGGTGCGATGACGGCTATCGCCACCTGCAAGTGCATGGACCATCTGCCGGCCGTGCGCAACTGGCTGCATTACGCGGATTCCGCGAAAGTCGTGAACGAGGCGCGTGAGCACAAGAGCGAACGCGACCGCGTCGACTCGATGGTCCGCGAAAACGTGATCGCCCAGATCGCAAACATCAAGACTCATCCTTCCGTGCGGCTCGCGCTCGAACAGGGACATCTGGCTCTGCACGGCTGGGTGTACGACATTGAAACCGGCTCGATCGATACGCTTGACGGCACGACGAACCGCTTCGTTTCTCTCGCGGAACATCCGCATGCCTGTGCAACCCCGGCTCGACTCAACGTCGCTGCCTGAACCACTGCTTTCCAACTTCGTTCATCTCAAGGAGCATTACCATGACGCAATCCCAGTATAGCCAAGCCCCCCGTGAAGCCCTGACTGACGCCATCATCGATGCGAAGGTTCGCAAGAACCTCACGTTCGAGCAGATCAACGAGGGGACTGGCTTGAGCCTCGCTTTCGTCACCGCCGCCCTGCTCGGCCAGCACCCGCTACCGGGCGGCGCCGCGAAGGTCGTAGCCGACAAACTCGAACTCGGCGAAGACGCCGTTCGCCTGCTGCAAACCGTCCCCGTGCGCGGCAGCATCCCGGGCGGCGTGCCGACCGATCCGACGATCTACCGGTTCTACGAAATGGTGCAGATCTACGGCTCCACGCTGAAGGCGCTGGTTCATGAGAAATTCGGCGACGGCATCATCAGCGCAATCAATTTCAAACTCGACATCAAGAAGGTCGACGATCCCGAAGGCGGCTCGCGTGCCGTGATCACGCTTGACGGAAAGTATCTGCCGACCAAGCCTTTCTAAGGCGACGGGGAGTCGTTCTTACGGGAAGGACTCCCCATATTGATTCGGAATACATATTAATAGTTGAAGCTATGAAGGCTTCAGACGCACTCATCTAACTCTCTTTCTCAATGGAGAAAATCTTGAAGATCCGCATTCTTGCCGCCCTTATCGTTGCAAGCGCTATCGCCGCTCCCGCTTTAGCAGGCGCTGACGCTCCCGCGCTGACCCGCGCACAAGTGCGTGCAGAACTCGTCCAGCTGCAAGCGGCCGGCTACGACCAGTCCCGCAGCGAAGACGCGAACTACCCGGTCGAAATTCAGGCGGCCGAAGCGCGCGTCGCAGCGCAAAACGGTGGCTCAAGCGCCTATGGCGGTGTGGCCGCCACTGGTTCGTCGGCAGCCGGCGTCCGCACGAGCGCCCATCATCTGGAAAATGACGGCATGCAGCCGGTTTATTTCGGTCAATGACCGTAAGACTGGATCCCAGGTGGATGCCCACGCCGCCACAGGCAGTACGGCAGATTCCATTGCCACGTTGGCAGGATTGAGCGCTTTTTAGCGGTTGTTCAACGCCGGGCGCCAATCAATACTGACTTCCATCAACGCCCCGCTGGATACGCGGCCAGGCAGCAAATCAGATGCTGCTTGCGCGGTGTCCAAACAATCGACGTGACAGGCCTCTTCAATTTCGCAACGGCTGATCAGACAGGGTGTCGACGGAGGTTTCGATTTGCGCGGCTCGGCCAGCAGGGTCACTTCAATGCCCCCGCGCCCGCTCTTAAGGAGCCTCAAATGAAACGCGTCGTATTTCGGTCGCACCAGGAAATCTTCGAGTTCGCGGTCGCTCACCTGAGTTCGCAACGCCGCTCGGCGTTACTCCCCCGCGGAGGAGGGGCATATCGCGGTCCATGCGGCGGGTGCCCGATTGGCGGCCTCATTGCGCCACGTGACTACACCACCGCAATGGAAGGCGTGCCGGTGCGCTATATTGGCAAGTTGGCCCATGAGATTCCCGCGTGGATGGACCCTGGCGTTTTGGCGCTCAGAAAAGCGCTTCGCCGGGCGCGCATCGACATTGACGACTCCCGCACGGTGCGACTGCTGAGTTGCCTGCAGAACGTGCATGACGCGTTCGGTGTCTGGGAATGGAACGATCGACTACGCTCGATTGCGCGCGAGTTCGGTATTGCAACGCAGAATGCCTTGACTCAAGGATGAGTGCCATGTTGGACGACCATGCGGATACGAACGCGTGCGGCGCCACATGCTCGGGCAGCAGTCGGTGTCCGAGGACGAAACCGGATCGTGCCGTTTGCGCGGCTACCAGGGACGCAAGTGTGCGATTGGCTGCCTGATCCGGGAAGAGTACTACTATCCTGCCCTAGAACAGCTAGGCATCTCGTACTCCCGAAACGATCCCGACAGCCCTCTGCTTCTGGCGCTCGCGGCGTCTGGGGTCGACGTGCGGTCGAAGGCATTGATCGACTTGTTGATGGAACTCGAGGACATTCACGACGGT
>NZ_JAQQEU010000107.1:0-19137 GCF_046026895.1 Paraburkholderia sediminicola | reverse complement strand
GTGTCCGGCCTTTTGGTGCCCGGCATCGAGTTCAAAAACTAAGGAACCTCATGCCCGACAAAAAGAAAAAGACTACGTCCCAGGCCGCCACGCTGCCGGTGTCCAAGAACAAAGGCGTAACCCGAGAAACAGATACCACTCTTAGCTGGGTCGAGCGAGACTATCCGCAGCTCGCCGCATGGCGAGTCTTGGCGGTGGAGTGGCTCAAAGGCGAAACACGCGGTGTCGCTTCGAAGCTCAAAGCATTGGCTGCCTTCTTTGAGCGCTACCTTGTCCAGCAGGTGCTGCCACTCGACCCGGCAGTTTTCCTCGCGCGCACCGCTGTCCTGCCCGACTTTTATCGAACGGCCTGCCCTGACTCGGAACAGGGCATCAAGTACAGCAACGCCATCAACGCATTCCTGCACTTCGTGCTGCTGCGCGAGTTCAGCGCCTTCGACGATGACGGCCAACCGATGGTCGCTCCGGCCTTTCACAACCCGGTGCCCAGGATGTCCAAGAGCGGTCTGCCCCAGCGCGACGAAAGCGTGCATTCGCCGCTGCCTTACGGCTACATCGACGAACTGAGGCAGATGCTCGCGGCCGGCCCGCACTTCCGCGACTGGCATTGGGCGCAGAGTGCACTCGGTGCTGAAATCAGTAAAGGCTGGCGCGTCGCGCCCGGCTGGTTCGAAGTGGCCGAGGATCAGATTGACCGGAACGACCCGGACTGTGTGTGGCGGGTCCGGAAGGTGACCCACAATCATCGCGGTGGGCAGGTGCTGGAGATGTGGAGCCCAGTGCGCTGGGTGGCCCTGCTCGTGAAACTCATTCTGCCGCTGCGCACCTTCCAGGTCCGCATGCTCGACTCGGGCGAAGCAGATACCTGGCGCTACTTGGCGGGGAACTGGACGCTAAATTCGAGCCGGCTCGCGCAGGGCAGTGAACGGAGACCGCTGCAACAGGGAGTGTTCCGCCGTAGCGACCCGCTCGCCAATGGCGAGGACGACTCGACCGTCCTCCACATCAACACCAACAAAACCGCCGACATCGCTAGGTCCGGTCCCGAGAAGGGCTACTTATTGCCGTGGTCTTTTGGCGGGCCTGTGCATCAGGACGTCTTCTATTGGCTGGCGAAACTGTGTAACTGGCAGGAGAAGTACAACCCCGTCTCGCGGCGCACGACTTGGGCAGAACTGGATGGTCGACACATCAACGCGAAGAGCGAGGTACAACTAGCCAGCTACCCGGACACCTGCTTCCTGTTCAGGACCCGAGAGGCCGCTGAGGGCGAGCACCATCTGCCTATCCGAGACAGGGGCCTGAATCGCTGCTGGTTCCGCCTGCTGGAAGCACTGGAGGTACGGCTGGCTGACCGGGGCGAAATGCATCGCAACGGTACGCCAATTCGTTTTCTTCCGCCGTCGGAAGAACAGAACAAGGGACGGACAACTCTCTTTCCCCTGCACAGCCTGCGTGTTTCCCTTATCACCGCGCTGGCCCTAGAGGGGCAGGTACCATTTCCGGTGCTTCAAAAGCTCGTCGGACACGGCCGCCTGTTGATGACTCTTTACTACACGAAACCCGGCGCGACCCACATCCGCGACGCGCTCCGTGACGCAGCGGAGCGACTGGAGGCAAACAAGGAGGCTAGCATTCAAAACTTCCTGCTCGACACCGAGCACGACGAACTCCTGCAAAAGGCGATCTGCAACAGCGTGCCTAGCCTCGCCGCCGCGATCCCGCAGCATCCGGCCGCGCGCAACGCGGTGGGCTGGATGCCGATGCACCACGGCCTGTGTCTCGTCGGCGGCAACACCAGTGAGGTAGAGGACAACGGCTCGGTGGGCGGCTGCTACGACGGTGGGCCGATGATTGCCAAGGGCTCTTCGTCAGCGAATCCCAAGTACGGGCCCGTGCCGGGCGGCAGCCGGAACTGCGTGCGCTGTCGCTGGTTCGTGACGGAGCCGTATTATCTGCCGGCACTGGCCGCCCACTTCAACACGCTCGCCTATCACTTCGATGAGGCGCGAAACGACTGTCTCACTCGTGAAAACGAGCTGCGGGACCTGAAGCAACAGAGAGCCGATGCGGAAGACGCGGGCCAACCGTTCGCTCGGATGGAAGCCTACCGGCAGGCCGAGCGGGTGTGGGAGAGCACGATGAAGCGCTTCAGCGACCTCGCCGAAGACCTCGTAGCCTGCTGGCGTCTCCTCGAACGCTGCAAGGTGGCACTCGATGCGCTGCAGGGCGACGGTACCCAGTTGGTGGCCGCCGGCACGATGGGCGACGTGCATGTCGCCTTCGAGGAAACGGAGTCGGAATTGCTCCAGCTCGCGGGCGTGTGCGAAAACGTCGAGGTTTACCCCGACCTCGAACCCGGCAAGGCTGTATTCCGCCGCAGTCAGTTGCTCGACGCGGCGCTCTACCGCGACGTCCGGCCGCCAGTGTTCATGCTGCTGAGCGAAGACGAGCAGCTTCGTATCGGCAACGCCTTCATGCGTCGCCTTGCCCAGCAGATGAACCCGGCGAATCACGGGTTGGGCAAACGGGAAGTGATTCGCCTGATGGATGCAGGCTTGAAACTCAGCCAGTACTTCGACATTGACCTCGCCTTGCTGCTACCCACGACAAATCGCGTCCAAGCGTTCCCCGTTCGTCACCAGGCCCTCACGGGAGATGAAGCATGAATGGCACAACGGACATCCACCCCGAGGCGGTCTTGGAGTCGCTGCTCGCGAAGGGCGGGCGCTCGAACAGGCGCGCGAACTTGGCGAATATGCACGAGGTTTGCCGCAAGCAGTACGAAGCCGGCTCGCGCGACTTCTCCCTGCCCGCGATCGGTCGCCAGGCCGAAGCCGAAAGCATCATGAAGGGCCGCGCGCTCTACAACGCACAGTCCGCCGACTACCGGACGCTCATCGAAGCGTGGGCGGCCTATGCCGGGCCGCCTGCGCCCAAGCCGTCGAAGACGCTGGCGAGCCACGAATACTTGATGCGCATCGAGGACCCGGCCATCCGCTCCATCATGCAGGCCATCATCGCGGAGCGCGACAAGCTCAGAGCGCAACTTAACGTACTGAAGGCAAACTCGCAGGTGACTGTGGATCGCCGTCCACTTGGCGCAACCGTCGCAGGTGCGCCCGGCTTGCCGCCGGTTACCGTGCTCGCACCGGTCACCCAACTCACGCCGTCAGAGCGCGAAGCATTGCAAAAAGCCGTGTCGGCCGACTATCTCGAACGGTGCGGCTTGCGGGAAGGCAGTCACGGCGAAATTCTCAACGAGCGCGGCCGGACGTTGTTCGAGGTGGGATTCGCTCGTGCGATTCGGAGGATACTGGGCGATTGAACTTGTCGAAAGAAAGCTTCGCGCGGGGTATGCGCGGCTACCGAATAATAAGTTAGCCAGCGCCTATTCGGCTATGTATCTTAGCTGTCGGATTCGACAGGGAAGCATCGTCGCAAGCCGGCCCAGGAGCCGCCGGTCGAGGCGTCTATCCACTTTGCATGCCCGAGGTCTCGTCCGTCCCCGCGCAATGGCCGGTTTCCGGCGAGCAAATTGACAGCGGTATTGCCTCAAGGCGGCCAGCAGCCGCCGCTCGCCCGCCACTCGACGCAGACATTCGGACGGCTCGTCTAAATCGTCGATCGGCCTTTCGAAAGCTCCTCGATCCCGATTGTTGGCGAGATTGGAGCTGATGTTTTACTCGGAATCGCTGTGTTCTGCAGTCGTGCGCTTTATCGCAGGTCGACTACCAGTCCATGTTCGCAGCTCGTTCTTGTTCGTCTAACCGACGCCTGACGAATTTGATCATCGCGTCAACCGACTCCATAGCGGCGGAATATGTCCCGTCGCTCGCGAAAGTAAGCACAGTGGGCAAGTCACTTTCCAAGCACTCTCGCGCTGGCGCACGGGGACCAGACCACAGGTATGCCACGAACGATTCTAGCTCTTGCAAGGCGCTCTTCTCGTCGAACGCCGGAGTCCCAGTCAGAGCATAGCGATGCTTCGGGCTTCTGGTAAGCAGAACCGGCACGGCGCCCGCCCCCGAATGAAAACTGAAGGCCTCGCCACTCTTCCCAAATGCACCGTGCGCCATAAAGTTCCGGATCTGAGTTCGAAGTGCGATGAGACTGTCGTAGTGCCGTTTGGCCTTGACATTGGAAATGTCCAGCGCGGCTTTATATTTTGCTTTCCAGTCTGCCTCTGCCAGATTTGCTACCTCATCCCCCGTTTGAATCGTTCCCTGAAGGATGGCGAGGTGAATAAAAACGTGCTCCGTCCAACTGAAGAATGCTTCAATGGCTGCCTGCGCGCTCCACTCCGCTTCTTCCAAGAGCCGAATGGCCGGAAACATGTGCGAAAGCCGCAATTTATGGTCGCTTACTATGTCTTCGGGTGCGACCGTTTCCTCTTTCCTGCTTGACGCCTGCGCAGTCAAGGCGTCGAACTGTTTGCAAAAGAAACGATAGCGCTCAAAGAGCACAGCACTTCGATTCACAACGTTGATATTTCGGCCCTTTGCTGCAGTGTTCGCGCGCCACTCAAAGTACGGTGCTGCCACATCTACAGCCCGACGAATTCGCCGAACTATTTCGCGAGCGTCGGCTTCCTCAGCTTCGGTCGGCCGCGAACTACGAGCCGCCGATGGATCTGGGTTCGGCGCAAAAACGCCAACGCCCATTTTTCGATGTTCAACGCCATACAACTTCCCTCCGAGTCGAACCGGCAGCGCCCAGGCTGTTTTTTCCCACTGCCCAAGATGTGGATACTTTAAAAGGCCGATCAAGAGAAAATGCACCAAGTAGTGCGGTGGCAAATCACGGCTTGCCTTTGTCCAAGACGACAAAAGGAAGCCCTTGGACTCGTCCGCAGACGCCGGCGGCCCAGCCGGTACAAGGTCCCCCATAACCGACAATACCGATTTGCGCACTTCCTCTATTTCCGCTAGGGCAGCGTCATCGTTCTTCGTCATGGCGTCATCCCTTCTTCGCGTTGGCTGACGAGTGCCGCCAGTCGGCGGCGTTTGAGTCTAAACTTACCTGTCGCAGCAGCGCTTGCGATCGGATAACCGCAAGATGGACACGATACAGCGCGTTCCGAAGCGGACGATTGCATTTTGCGCAGCTGATAGGTGCCAACCGATTCCCCGATAGTATTTTTTGTGGGCCTCGCTTGCCTCGTGAGGATCGCGCCCGCCCGCTCAGCGGCTACGGCGTTACCGTACGTGTAAAAATATCGCAGCCAGCGTGTTTGCGGCAAGAGATAGCGAAATGGCTTCCTTATATCAAAATCGCTCGAAATATACGCTAAAATGTCGCCCCGGGGAGCGGGCTTTTCCTCGCGGTTCGTTCTGCGGGCGGCTCTAATAAGTAACAGCGAAGTCTGCTGTTGCCACAGAAATGTGGCTGACCCTCTCGAGGGTGGTTTTCGTTTTCAGTATCTCTCGCTCCCCACCCGCTACCAACACGAAAAGCGAGATCGCTGCAATGACCGCCGACCGCATCTGGTTTACCTTCAAAGCACGCATCCGTGCACAAATTCGCCTTTCAAAAAACGACTTCCACAGCCAGGCACTTTTGGTTTGGTATGCATTCTGTGGCGCGGCGCTCGCGGTTTTGGTGATCCGATACGGAACGATTTTAGGTGGAAATACGGACCTCCTGGCAGCCGTGTTTTCGGTGGCAATCTTAGTCGTATCTCTGATGGTAACTGGGCGCGACTTCAGAGGTCGATCAATAGAAATGCAGCGCAACTACCTTGCGTTGCAGTCGCTTTATCGTCGAGCCATCCAAACGCCGACCGCTCTGACAGACGCAGAAATCGAAGAGGAATACGACAGGCTTCTCGAGTCGGGCGAAAACCACGGCACCCTTGACGACATCTGCGCTCGCGTCTTCCACACAGGTGAACTGACCTCGCGCGCCCCCACCAAGTTCGAGTCAGCACGCGCATACGCTTACGTCGTGGTCCGCACGGCGACGACGTTTTTTCTCTACACGCTGCCCGTGGCGGTTGGTTTGTACGCTTTCTATACGAAGCACTAACAACGAATGACGGCCGCAAAGCAATTTAAGAATACGTTTAGTGCCCCCAGTCTGACGAAGATCTTTGTTGACAAGATTCAAGACTCGACAGCAATCGGAATCGACCGAACAACACCGAGTTCGTTCCTCGAAAATCTCAGTTCGGAATTGAATCTCATTCGAGCGAAGGTGATTTCCGGCGCGTACAAGTTCACTGCATACAAAGAGAAGTTAGCATCGAAAGGCGCCGATAGTCTGCCTCGTGTTCTGTCCATTCCGACTGTGCGTGACCGAGTAACGCTTCGTGCGCTCGCCGAACTCCTCGCCCACGTGTTCCCTGAGGCTGTATCCGAAATACCTCAGAGCAAGATCGACCGCATCTCGGTCAAACTGAAGTCCGGCGAGTACGCCGAGTTCGTCAAGATTGACCTACACAAATTCTACCCGAGCGTCTCGCACGCGCACTTGAGAAAGGCGTTACGCACGAGAGTTCGCAAGCCCGAGATACTCTCCCTGATCGAAAAAGCAATCACAACTGCGACCATCCCCGAAAAGAAAGGGAGCGCCGGAGCGAAGCCGAATACGCGAGGCGTTCCCCAAGGGTTAGCCATATCGAACATCCTTGCAGAGATTTTGCTACTCGAATTTGATAAGAAGATGGCCGCCATGCCAGGCGTCTTCTACGAGCGTTACATCGATGACGTTCTGATTCTTTGCAGAGCCGGTCGGTCGGTAACTGTGCTCCAGCAGGTATGCGACGATTTCAAAAAGATTGGACTGCAACCTCACCCTCCAGGGGTTGACGGATCCAAAACAAAAATCGGAGCCCTCAGTGACGAATTCGACTTCCTTGGCTACCGGTGCAAAGATCTACGCTTGAGCGTCCGGCGGCAGAGTGTCCACAAGTTCGAATCATCTTTGGCAGCTATCTGCACGGGATATCGACATCGACTGTTTCAGGTGTCGTCACCCAAGGACGCGAAGAATGCGGCTGACGTGTGTGAGTGGCGGCTGAACCTCAGAATAACGGGGTGCATCTTCGAGAACCGACGACTCGGTTGGGTGTTTTACTTCTCTCAGATCACCGACACTTCCGCGTTGCGAGCGGTCGACAATACGGTGCAGCATCTCCTGCAGCGCTTCTCACTCGCCTCTAAAATCACGGTCAAGCGAGTGCTCAAGGCATTTTACGAAAGCCAGCGCTCGAATAAGACAGACCACCGATACATTCCCAACTTCGATTCGATGTCGATTTCCGAGAAACGGCACCTGCTCGGCCTTCTCACGAATCGAGATGTCTCCGCACTTACCGACGACCGCGTCGAGACTCTGTTCAGGCAACGAATCAAGGACGCAGTACGCGAGCTCGAAAAGGATCTCGCCGCACTTTCTTAGGGCGGACGCTCTCACAGGGAGTCCTTGGACCATCCTTGACTCCGGCCGGCTAATGGGCGTCCGCTCCATTTGGCGAAGAGCCGCCGACGTTTCGGCACGTTGCAGTCCGCAATGGGTCGGAAGTACGCGCTGACGACTGTCGGCTTCCGGGCCGCGAGATTCCACTGGCCGCTTTCCGGCGATGAAATTGAAGAGCGGGCTGACGCAGCCCGACCCTTTCCGGACCATGAACCCGGCCTCAACTCTACGGTCGCTTTGATGTGTTCAACGGCCATCCACACATCCGAGTCGGCTGGCAAATCGGTGCCGGTGACTGATTTTCGCGGTTTCGGGAAAACCGATTGGATCTCGTTTTGCCTTTCTGCGTGCGTACCGCTCAAATCCGCATTGGTGAAGGTCTTTCCTGTGCAGATGCCGGCATTTTTTTGGGTATTCGGATTCTGCGCAATATGGCGCCGGTTCTTCTGTGCGTGCACCACAGAAAGTGCCACCAGAAGTCCTGCAAAGAGGCGTAAAACGCTGAGATATCGGCGCGCATTCGCGGCAGCAGTTGCTATTCTTCAGACGCGACGATCCACGTGTTTCCGGTCGGCCCTGCGGGTCGTCGGCAGCCATTCCGCGCACACGCGGAATGGTACTGTATGCCGCGTCCGGGCCTAACCTCGGCTCACGACGCGCACTGCGTCGACTGCAGTCGCGCATGCATTTGGCTCGCCATGAGCAGTTCGCTAACCGGCCTGTCCTCGACACCCGTGGCGTTCAAGTCACGTTCGCCGTCCGTCCGACCGCAAGCCTTGCCAACCACGATGGTCATTGAACGTTCCGACTTTGATGTCTATTCGCGCCTTTCGCCCCGATGCGCCAAAGCATCCGGTGAATCCGACAGCCGGAGGTGGAAAATGTGTTCATATCGTCCTGCACGTGATGTGCCCCGCGGATTAGCTGCATGCATGGTTGTCGTGGGTTTGGGATTGTCCGCAATATCCGACCCGGTACAGGCAGAGCTCGCATACATTACGACTTCGATCGGCCTCGCGATTGCCGACACCTCAACAAACACCGTTCTGACGACTCTATCCGCGATCAGTTCGCCTTACGGCGTTGCACTCAGTCCTGACGGTTCGCGAGCATACGTCGGTGCTTACCCCAACCTGATCTACGTCTTTGATACCGCATCTCGAACAGTTATTGCTCAACCTCAGGCGCCCTTGCCAGAACAGGTTGTTGTTTCTCCGGACGGAAAATGGGTCTATGCCTCTTCCGAAACCAGCCCTGACGTGAGCGTCATCGACACCTCGACGAACACGGTAACCAAGGTAGTGCCCACTGAACTGGAAGATGCCGCCAACATCGGTCTCACCCCTGACGGCAAGAAGTTGTTCGTCAGTGCCGCAAGTCCGGTTTACGGGTCGCTCGTTGTCATCGATACAACGACCTTTGCGGTCACCCAAATTCCATCATCCGCGTCGGGGTGTGTAAATATCGCCATGTCCCCGACCGCACCTCGGGCATATCTTGCGTGCGGCGGGGTGTTACTGATTCTGGATACATCGGCCAACACGTTGGTGGGAGCCATCCAGAACCTTCCAGATGTGCAGTACGGGGTAGTCTCCGCGGATGGCAAAACCTTGTATGAGGCAGCCCGGTACGCCCTCACGATCTACGTAATCGATTTGACTTCAAACTCTCTGCATACCCAAGTATCCTACAACGACGGGGCTCAAGCGCTAGGTCTTTCAGCGGATGGCAAAACGCTTTTTGTGACCAGTGAGAGCTCTCCGATTGTTGGCGAAATCGACACTACGACCCTGGCGTCCGTCGGATCCATCTCCCTTACCGCGGGAACCTTCTCGGTATCTATAGCGATCCCCGCTGGAGCACTACAATTTGCCTCCTTCGCACCGAAAGTCAAGCTCGCACCGAGGTCTAAGGCGTTCGCGTTCGACGCGACGTTCACGCTTGCGGCCACAGCGAGTGCGCTAACGCCGCAGACACAGTCGATGACGCTGACAGTCGGAGGCCTGACGCTGACAATTCCCGCTGGCTCACTGCAGCAAAAGGATTCACAAGGAAAAAGGTACTTTTTCGCGGGTACCATCAATAACACCAGGCTGACTGTTTTCCTGGAGGGAACGAACCTTGGGCCCTACAGGCTATCAGTCAAGGGTGAGGACTGTGACCTAAGCGGGACCGAAAATCCGTTGCCAATAGCGCTCACCATGGGAAACAACAACGGGACAGCCAACGTGAACCCGGACGTCAGGGAAGGGCGGCACGGCGGATCGCGATGACTCACGAAGGACTGAAGAGATTGTTGCGGCGGGCTGATCCTGACCGCCTTGACAAGCACTGTCGAACCTGAAGTCCCGTTTTTTGTCTCTCACTATCGGTCTCGCGTCCGACGAAGGAACGCCATGCGAGGCAGTTCCCGCATATGACCTCCATGCCAGAAGTACGACATTATCCAGGCGAGTACCAACACAACGAGTGCAGCGGATAGCTACGCCGAGATGCTCGCATACCACCGCGGAACAAAGCACTCGGGAGGATATGAACGCAGACGAACTGCGTACATTCGCCTTGAAAGTGCATGTCATTGATAAGGGCATTCCGACCACCGGCCTGCTAACACACCTGTTGGTCTCAAAGCATGGTCTTCGTCAGCGTAGCTATGCATGATAGTTTGGGGACCAACAACCTACAAAACAGGCAGCGAGCATTCCCCCATCAGATTTCAAAACGATTGTTTTGCGCGAGCGACTGTATTTTGCTCGCTCGCGCATATCGAAGCATAGATAGATACTAATGCTTTACGATTCTTTAATTGAGATACCTAAGGGCCGGCGTGTCGACCCCCCCACGAGTTGCCGGTTTGCAGACAAAGCTTGCGGACTTCGTTGCGTCCCCACCTTGATAGCTCGGCAAGTCTGGATAAACGCAAAGCGGTCGCTCCATGGAGACCTTTGGAGGGGTATCCGTCGTGTATTTGCTCGCAATGACTTGTGACGGAGCGTTCTGTTTTTCAACCCAGTCAACCATCTTCAAAAGAATATCGTGTGCGTCGTCAGGCGGCACGACGGGAGAATACGCCTGACCGAAGTCAGTCAAGCCAGGTCCGCTGGCTGCGCAGTGCCCCATGCCAGGTACAAGGAAGTATCTGAAGAAATCTTGAGTTGCAGCCAGATCGCCCCCTTGCTGTTGTACGACTCTCTCGTAGTAGTCGATCGCTCCAGGCATCGGCACCGCCGGGTCAGCCGTGCCCGTCCACATAATTAATTTTCCGCCGTTGGCTTTAAACTGCTTAAGGTTGGCGTCGTTCGCGTTCACCAAAGGAGCGATGGTCTGGTCGACAGTGTCCATGTCGTGATCGAAATCATATGTCGTGTAATTCCAGTTGGTTCCAAAGGTCCAATAAAAAGGATAAAACTGGTTCGCTGGCATGAACGTCGTATCACTTTGTAAGACGAATCCGAGCGGTCCGTTCTCGGTGCCAAATGGCTCTCCCGCGTGTATGCGTTCACCGGTTCGTGGATTGACAGGGCCAGCGTAGACCGCTTTGAGCCCAGTTATCTGCGCGTCCGTGAGGCAAGAATCACTGTCTCCATTCGTACATTTAGGCAACGTGTCTGGATCGAAACGGCATTGCCGCGGGTCCGTGAGGAAGTTATCGCCAGTTGCGCCACCATCCTTGCCTGCGCAGGATGCCACTACGTGACTCGTAATCATGTCGACTTTGCCTTGCGTAAGCTTCGCACCGGGTTTGTTTAACGCCGTGTATGTCCAAACAAACATAGAGTGCAGGTGCGTGCGGTTATTTGCCGGCGCGTCAGCGAGAATCCCGTTATAGTCATTTGGGTAGCGCTGGGCGATACTGAGCGCCTGTTGACCGCCCGTAGAGCAGCCTTGAAAGTATGAGGTCTTCGGCGAGCTTTTGTAATACGCGTTCACCAAAGCCTTCCCGGCTACAGTCATTTCATGGTTGGCGCGATAACCGAAGTCTGCCCAACGTTCCGGATGCCCTACCGTTGTGTTGATAGCGGGCGAAGTGCCAAGGTCGTTGTTTGCCGTAGCAAAACCCCGCTTCAAACCTTCGACGATGCCGCTGTCATAGCTAATCGACCCTGCGCCGCCACCATTGCCGGTGCCTAGAAAGCGCCCATTCCAGTTCGTTTGAGGCATCCAGACTTCAACATTGATATTTGAGTCGGCCGTAGGGTGCATTGCGGCAGTAACTCGACAAAATGCCGGTAAGCCTGTTTTTGTTTTTGTTTGCCCGGGGGGCGTATAACTGCCTGCGGCAACTGACTGAGCAGTTTGTATCGTGCCGTCGCCCAACGGAGTGCCGACAAGACTCTCGCACGGAACTTGCGCTGAGGTAACTGGCGCGGGAGCGTCGCTTGAACTTCCACCGCAGCCTGCGACAATCGCGGTTAGGGAAATGGGTACTATTGCTATCAAAAGACGCCGCCTGGTTTTCAACCCCTTCAATACGCAAGTCTTGCCGCTGTTGCTTGCCAGATTCATGACCGCCTCCATATTGCGTTATCTTTAATAAACCGAACGGACTTACTCTTCCCTTATAGGAAGGTGTAAAGAGCGCGAGCCGAGCCAGTGTCGATGCGTTGAATCGTCGGCCTTCTGAGTGCAGGGGCAACCCGCGCGTCAAGTCGGTCCGTCTTTCGCCGCGCCGAACGTCAATCCTCCGTAGTTCGCACTGGTGTATTTGATTGCGTTGTTCACTCGGAAAGCGTTATTGAAGTTATCGACGTCGCCTGGATGTGCTGCGATGTGTGTGAGAATCCTCTTTTTCATTCTGTCTCCCGTTTGTATATATTGCTGTTGGGCTCTCATTGAAACCGTGACCCTCGCTTGGAGGTGTTAGTTTTGTTTATCCTTTCCTATCGACGCTAGAACGTCAGTACGCCTAACCTAACCCAGCCGGCAAGGCATTTACTCTTTGAATCGATCCGCTTGTAGGTCAGCCGTCGGTTTCGGACGGCCGTTGAAACTCCGGCATCATCGGATGAAATCTGGTTCTGACGGTCGCCAACTGCAGCGCCGTCAGATCACATCAGTTATCGGTGAAGTCTTTTGCAGCGCGGTTGCCAAAGCGCAATGGATCGCCGTGGGCTGAGGTGAAGCCGTATAACTCCGGAGAGGCGGGCCCTTCCATCCAGGTCGACGGGCCGTCAGCCCAGAGCAGAATGCTGGCGCCGTATCGCGACGAAAACGAAACCTGGGTTCCCGGTTCCATGACCACAAAGTCACCGGCCTTCGCGTGCGACGTGACGTCACGTGCAACGAACGAGACATCGCCGGCGATAACGAAAGCGTCGACCAGCGCATGCAAGAGGTGCGGCGGCACCACCGTTCCCGGAAGTAGCATGATCTGAGTCACGCGGCGGCTATGCGGAGTTTGCGCATAGTCGTAGACGAGCCGGCGCATCAAGCCCGGCACACGCGTCGGGCTCGTCTGTACCTGTTCGAGCGTAATGCTCAGATCGGGCAGATGCTCGGGAAACTCGTTCTCGAAATCGGTGTGACGGTTCCCTGCATGGAGCGAGTGCGTCACATCCGGCCCGTAAGCAACCGGGCCTTCCATGCGACCGACCGTCAGCGTGGGTAAGTAAGCGATTGCATCGTGCGTGGAGCCGGCGAAGTTGATTCCGAGCTGCCCCATCCCCGTCGCGCCCTGGAAGTCCGTCAGCGCGCCGGACAAAAAGTAGCTGAACGCAGATCCAAGATGCTGGTGAACGCCTGTGCGCGCCATGGTATCGAAGGACATAAACCCAAACGAATGCCCCGTGCGGTCGTCCCGGCGTACGGTTTTCTGAGCAAGTCCGCCTTTTCCGACCCCTTGCCAAGGCTGATCAGAAACGTCAAATACGTAGACGCCTTTCTCACGGCTAACAAGCGCAGATGCGCTCGATTCAGTCAATACTCCCATCTCTTTCTCCATATAAATCAATCCGAAATCAGTGCTCATGCGTCGCATCAGCGCTATTTACTATCATTTGATACAATCTACGCGTGGTGTAGCGGGTCGTCAATGGCTGTTCTTTGATTTACGGGCATACCCTACAATGCTTCAACCGTTCTCTTGCTTCTTACCCATGCAATTCAAAGAACTGCCGGCGTACCGGCTTCGTCGTGTCGCCGAATCGGTGCTAGGTATGGCCGAAGAACTGTTTGATCGGCATCTGGAAGTGCGCGTCCTCGACTGGCGCGTATTGGCGAAGTTGGCAGACGCGCCTGGGAGCAATTCGACTGACATCGGGCGCGATATGCTGCTGACGCCCGTGCAAACGGGGCGCAGTCTCGTGAAGTTGCGCGAACTCAACCTCGTTGCGGCCGTGCCTGATCCGCAGGACGGGCGCGCGACCCGCTATACGCTCACGGACGAAGGGCGGATCGCCTTTGAAACCGGGATGCGAATCGTCCTTGAAGTTCAGACGTTTGCGTTGCGGGATCTGAGCGCGATCGAGCACGTCGCGCTCAGCGGATTGCTCGAACGGCTGGTCAGAAGTACCGCGTATTCGGCGGCGGACGTCGACCGCCTGTCGGATACGCTTTTCGGCCTGCAGCCTGACAGCGTCGATTGAACTCTGGACGCGATTCCGAGTCGAGAGATCTCGATGATTTACTGGCGGGCCCGTTGATAGGACTCAAAGGAAGCACCGGTCACGAGCGACAGTCCGCCGTCAATATCCAGGGTGGTACCGGTAATCATCCGAGCTGCGGGGCTACCCAGGAACAGAATAGCCTGGGCGACATCATCCGGGGAAAGCCAATCGCCCAGAGGAATCATCGACGCGACTTGCTGGCGTTCATCTTCTGAGATATGACGCTGTGTCATGGCAGTCCAGACGGGACCCGGACAGACCGCATTGACGCGGATGCCGACGCTAGCCAGTTCGAACGCGGCATGCCTTGTCAAGCCCAGAAGGCCGGCTTTCGCGGCCGTATAACTGACGCCTCCTGTGTATGAGACCCGCTTGGCAGCGAGGGACGCCACATTCACGACAGCCCGGCCGACGCCCGCTTTCAGGAGGGGCACCATCTGTTGGAGACAATAGAAGCTCCCGGAAAGATTGACCGCGAGCACGCGCTCCCAATCATCGGCCGTCGTCGCTTCGAAAAGCCCACGAGAAACGATGCCAGCGCTATTGACCAACAGGTCCACGCCGGTGATCGCTGCCATATCGATGGCGATTGCCCGCCGGATCGATTGCTGGTCGCCAATGTCAGTCTCAACCGGTATCAGCACCCAGTTGTTGCGCTCGAAATCCAAACGCATTGCCTCGAGCGCCACTGCGTCGCGGTCGAACGCGACAATTTGCGCGCCGAGCCTAGCCGCTGCCTGCGCTACCGCATAGCCAATTCCGCTTGCGGCGCCCGTTACGACGACAGTCTGCTTGTTGAATTCCATGCTTGTCTCCTGATGATTGATCTGAGGATTCGGCCTTAGCCGGCTAGGGATAGCCCCAGTACGTTCGATATTTCTATTCTCGCAAAACACGTATATATTATCAAGTGATAATAGTCTGCGTCGGCCCAGCCGAACGCATCATCGGAGACAAGCGTGAACGGAACTCTCGAATCCCCAGCCATCGCACAGGTTGATCGTGCAACCGACTCAAAAATTTTCTGGCGTCTGATCCCGATCATCCTTGCCAGCCTGATCGTGAATCAGCTCGACAAGGTCAACGTGGCTTTTGCGAAGTTGCAAATGGCCCCGGACATCGGTCTGTCCAACACTGCGTATGGACTTGGTGCAGGCATTTTCTTCATTGGTTACTGTCTGTTCGAAATTCCGAGCAACATGCTGCTACACCGAATCGGCGCGCGTGCCTGGATTACTCGAATCATGGTGAGTTGGGGCGTGCTGTCGGCATGCACGATGTTCGTCACCGGCCCGACGTCTTTTTACATCATCCGCTTTCTTCTGGGCGTTGCTGAGGCTGGCTTCGCGCCCGGTGTCATGCTCTACGTGAGCCAGTGGTTTCCCGCGAGGACCCGCGGCCGCGTGATTGCCATTTTCATGACCGCGTTGCCGATTTCCGGTGTTATCGGAAGTCCGTTGTCGGCGTTTCTCATGACGGCGGCGCCGGATTTCATTCCGTTGCGTGGCTGGCAGTGGATGTTCCTGTGCGAAGGCTTGCCGGCCGTTCTGTGTGGCATAGCGTTCTGGGTACTGGTTCCGAAGACCATCGACGATGCGAAATGGCTGAGCAGCACGGAGAAGCTGGCACTGAAAGCCGAGGTGGGCGGGGCATCAGACCAGCATTCGGGAAGCTTTAAGGCCGGGCTGTCCGACATCAGGGTATGGCTTCTTTGCGGCGTTTATTTTGCGTTTATCGCGGCACTGTATGGCGTCAGCTTCTGGCTTCCCACGCTGATCAAAGCGCTTGGCTTCGTTGGCGTGCGACAGATTGGCTTCATGACAGCGCTTCCCTACGCCGCTGCAGTGGTCTTGATGCTGGTGCTTGCATGGAGTTCGGATCGGACCGGAGAACGGCGTAGGCATCTGGCATTCGCGGCTGCGCTGGGTGCCGTTTGTCTTACGTTGAGCGTGCTACTTCGTGCCAACCCTTCTTATTCTTTTGCTGCACTGATCGTGGCAATGGCAGGCATCGTCTCCACTGTCCCGCTTTTCTGGAATTTGCCGACGGCGTTTCTCAAGGGCGCTACGGCCGCGACAGGGTTCGCGTTGATTACGTCGATTGGCAACTTGTCGGGATTCGTCGCGCCTTACCTTGTCGGCGTCGTCACTGATGCAACAGGTAGTACGGCCGCTGGCATGTATGCGTTGTCGGTCGTCGCGGTCATCGGTGTTGTGTTGATCTTTTTGGTCCCGAGCGCTCTGGTCGAGCGCTCGGCGGTAGCGTCCTCGAGGAGGGCATCATGATGGGCACGCAGGTACAAACAGACATGAAAAATCATCCCGAGACATCGCGCGTAGCGGTGGTCACAGGCGGCGCTGCGGGCATTGGCGCGGCAATTGTCGAACAACTCGCATCCGACGGATTCGTGGTTGGGGTAGCTGACATCAATGGGAGTGCTGCGGCGGATGTCGCCGCGAGAGTAACGGAGAATGGGGGACAAGCGTTTGCCCTTCAGATCGACGTCGGCGATGCGGGTTCGATCGAAACCGCTTTCGCCAAACTCGAGCAAACTTATGGTCGATGCGATGTGCTGGTCAACAACGCGGGCATCGCAGGCACGTTCCCGCTGATCGACTATCCGCTGGATCACTGGAAACGCGTGGTGGAGATCAATATCACCGGCCCGCTGCTGTGCAGTCAGGCGGCAGCACGCCTGATGCGCAAAGCCAACTGGGGGCGCATTGTGAATATCGCCTCGATCAGCGGAGTGCGTGCAAGCGTTGGACGCGCCGCCTATGGAACTTCCAAAGCCGCGCTCATCGGTTTCACTCGTCAGATGGCTGTTGAGCTTGCTGAACTCGGCATTACGGCCAACTGTGTCGCGCCCGGTCCGATCGACACGCCGCTGACACGCGATCACCATACTCCGGCCACTCGCGATGCCTACCACCGGACTGTGCCAATGAAGCGATATGGCCAGCCGTCGGAAATCGCCGCAACCGTCGGCTTTTTGTGTTCGGACGGAGCGTCGTACGTCAACGGGCAAATCATCGCCGTCGATGGTGGCTTTCTCGCCGCCGGCCTACTGGAAATCTGATCTACCGGGCCGCAATGCCGTGATAGTTGCCGAGAAGCGTTCAGCGCTTATCACCCGTGCATCGGCCTTGTCATAGCTCCGCCTGTTGTCCCATCACGACGCGCGAATCGTCGGGTAAAGCATCCATTCACCGCAGCGCAATAAGGAATCGCGATGTACACCCAATCTCTCGATATCCCTGGCAACGTCCAGCCGATCGGCGCGTCGGCCGATATGCACGCCTCTCCCGAGCAGCAGCGCTTTGACGCGGTCATGCAGGCCGACGGCAAGACTGCTGCGCCAATTCTGCCAGTGTGCGCTCGCCACGTACGGCAGCCAGTGCCACCTTCGCCTTGAACGCCGCTGAGGGCGTGCGCCGGGTTCTCTTCGTCATTGTCTGGTTTTCTTTCAAGGCATTATGCCTATCTCAGAACCCAGCGATTCCACCTAACCGACTGTCCAGATTTCCGGGGCCACGTCTCTGTCCCGGAGCGCGCGTCGCGATCTGACATGGCAAAGGCTCCAAAGTAAATCCGGATCGAGCTAACATGGCGGCGTCTGTCGGGCCGCGTGTCCGACCGTATAGGCTGAAAGAATAGGTTTCGGCCTACGATGTTTCAATCGGATCGGTGAGCATTTCAGCGCTTTCAGTATCACTTCCTTTGGTATCGTCTCCAGGCCGGCCGTTCGTTGGTCGAATGGCCGTTGACCGAGCGAAGCAGTCGCACGAATGTCCAAATGGCGGCAGCGGCGAATGACTCTTCCTGGCCGATTGGGTAAGGCCGCCAACGGCTGCTTATTGGCATTCCAGTTCGCAAAACCTGAATTCGGCGGAGTGACCGGTTTGGAGCGAGTTATCTGGCCGGAGTGGGTCGTCACGGGTCCGTCGTGTCGCCCGGGATCATACATTCGTTGGCGCGTGCGCCAGCACCAGCGGCTCTGGCAGGTCCGCCTGCATGGGCCTATGATGGCCGCATCGGCTACAGTGAGTGACTGCGCCCCATGAACCGTTTTTTAATCGTCGTTGGCCCCCTTTGCATTCTTGCACTCTAGGAATTGCGCTCCTTAAGGATACGACGCACCGCCGACATCACCAGCGCATAAGCGGGATATCGACGGAACGCTGGGCGAGCGAGAGCGCGCGCCTCGGTGCTAAATCGAACGCTATCACTTTGATGCGGTTTTGCGCCGCCCACCGAAACAGAAGAGCCGCCACTTGGCGGCTCTTATAAGCAAAGGTGACTCGCATTAGCGCTTGCGTCTGTCCACGGTGACGCGCGTAACGCGCTCACCAAAAATCCTGCGAACTACCTCCAAAGACTGCTTGTCGCGCTACCGCATCGCGCCGGAAACCGTTGCGGGCGTGCCATCCAGCATTAGCAGCGATCGAATTGATTTGCGTCGGAGTCGTTGATAGTGAGTTTGACCATCCCATCAAGGATCGCTCCATTCCGCGATGCGAAGCCTGTGCGGCATTCATCACCGGCCTTCCGCAGGTGAGCGAGAACCGTCCGCCCAACACCCCGACACTCGCTTGCCCCGGCACGAAACCGAAACGTGCCCACACGGCACCGCCATCGCTCAGGCCCATCATAAGGGTGACAGACTGCACCGCCAGTTGCCGGTAAAGCGCGACGGGTGACGCCAGTACCTAGGCTGCGTCCCGGGCACCTGCGGGCGCTTTCGAATTGCAAGCAGATGGTGACGTACGGTCCGCTCGGCGCCTCAACGTCGTAATGCGTCGGCCATAAAGATGCGATTCGGCACGAGCAAGGGGGCTGCCGACCCCGTGCAGATTGTCGGCAGTTGGCAATCTGAGCGAACCATTCTTCACGCAGCGTCGCTACTTGAATCGGTTAGCCTTGTGCGCGATCTGCTTCCGAACATCTGAGGGAATCTAGCGATTCTTCAGTCTGTCGCGAGAAAGGTCATAAATGAATCGGCGATGACACATAGCGCCTAACAATGCCACGCGTCAGAACCAGAGCATGCGAGGGACGACCGCTTCGCTTCCGTCAAGAGTCCTTCAGCCGTTCGGGATCGGATGGCCGAGAC
>NZ_JAQQEU010000106.1:0-19206 GCF_046026895.1 Paraburkholderia sediminicola | reverse complement strand
AAAGTCAACATTGCACCGACATTGAAGATCCAAGCTGGTCTGGAGACGGTGCGTCTGGAATCCGATTCGTTCAAGATCAAGCCTTCTTACCCCCGAACGCTGGATCTCAGCCACGGAGCTGGCGTCGCTCAGTATGTTGTCCAACCGACTGGGCCTGGCGAAAAGATGCTGCGGCTGTTCGCCAAGCACAGTAGCGGGAAAGAGTACGAAAAGATCCTGTCGCTTCGGGTTGTCAAAGTCGAGTCGTCTTTTGTTGGAGTCAATACGAAGGTCTGGACGGCGTTGCAAGGCGTGGGTGCCGCGATTGGGATACCGGGGCTGTTGGTTCTTCTCATCACGCGGGTGCTCGATGCCCGCAAAAGGAAGGCCGAGGCCAAGCAAGCGGACGACACGCCGAAGATCATCCTGCCGAAGTAGCTGGAAACGGTTCTCAAAGAATCGGGGAAGGTTAAGATGCGCTGGCGTACTGAGGTCATCGCGCAGGTGTATGAGGACGGCAATCTCCAAAGGATGTCGCCGAAGGCGTTGCACGATGCCGTATTCGCATATGCAGGTCCAACAACGGCTAACCACGGAAAAGCTAAGAATGGCCGATGATCAGCAAGCCGACCGCACCGAGAGCGCGTTACGTACGCTACGGAACAATAAGCTGGTGGCCGTCGTGTTGATCGTTGGCATGAGCATCGTGGCACTCGCTAATTTTTCTGACTCCGTGGATAAGTTGCTGGTCGCATTGAAGTTGCGCCCGGACGCCCTTTCCGTTGCACGCGAGGGGCAGCGAGATGACGTATCGCGACAATTGACGGCGCAGGCGTGGCGTCGGTTCTTCTGGGCGCGGGCGTATTTAGCTCGGGTCTCTCGCGGCGCCGCAGTATCGGAAAGCGAGCAAGACGAAGCGTGGCACAAATACATCGAAGCATCGGCAGACTGGAGCTCGAATGTCATGATCTATATTCTCGCTGTCGATAGATTTTACGGGCACGCAAAGTCGGTGGAGCTTGAAAATGTGCTTCAGCCGTGCCTGGGAACGATGGCCGACAAACTCATCGTCGTGCGCTATCCTTCGGCGAATCTAAATGGGGCGCAACAGCAGGCCAATATTGCTGCTGCCATTGCGGCAGTTGACGCCGCAAACAGTGGCTTTTACACATTTGTCAGCGGCTTCCAGCCTCCCAAAGCGGGCAACGGCACGGATCAAAGCGTGTACGCCACCGACTGTGAACTGGACGGAAAAAGCGCTCGCGCCGGTCTCGCGGCCCGAACAGGAAAACAACGATGACGCCCTTCGACACAGCCCGCCGTTGGCGGCAAGACAACGGATATGTCGGTCGCGCTGGCGTTGTAGTGCTGTTCAACGGCGAGGTACAGAGTTGGGTGAACAAGCTGCGCAATCCAGAACACTGGCAACCCGGATGCATCGCGGTCGATGAGCAAGGCCACACGTGGACGGCAATCGTGGGCGATGAGCGTGACGGCGCGCTAATGTGGCTCGCTAATGATGAACTGTAGGAAAACGGCACCGGCCGAAAAGAGGAAAGAAATATGTCGATGGCAGCACATCCCCCAAAATAAATTGCAACATGAAGCGAGCGAAACCGTTCACCGTAACTGCGACGTCTAAGATCAAAGGGATCAAGGACCGACGCAATATTCGCCCCCTTGCGGAGATCAAAGAGCGCATCGCATACGATCCGGCGACAGGCACGTTTACGTACCGTCTTGACTGCGACGCGGGCAACGCCGGAGAGGACGCGGTGTGGCGCTGTCGCCGAACTGACAATGTTGGTACACCGTACGAGAGCACGCGTTACTGGGAGCTGGTCAAGTTCGCGAGCGACCACTGGTACGATCCGCGCAAACTCGCATACTACTTTGTGACTGGCGTGTGGCCTCCCATAGACACGTGGGTCGCGGGTGGAGAAAAATTCGATTACTCCGCCAAAACGCTCCAACTCGTGGCCTCCGGTGAATTCCCCTGCGCGCCAGAACCGCCGAGCAATCTGAGTTGAATAAGCCGCCGATCGAAGCGGAGACGAGCTCGCAGCAGCCGAAGAAAGGACTGCTCGCCCGCTTGTTCGGCCTTTAGCCGATAAGACGCGTTTAAACATGGAAAAGGCTATGAAGGAAACAACGTACATCTTCAAAAGCAGCGACGGGAAATGGGTGTCTGGCTTCCCGTCCCGGCAGTCAGCCGTTGACGCCGCTCTCGCTGACGGTTTGACAAAGGTTGAAACAGCCAGCGTGACCACGGAGCCGCCTGCATATTTCGTCCGCTTCCTCGCGCCAGTCGCGCTGAGGAAAATGATTGATGGGATGAGCGACGGCGAAAAAAGCGGGCACGTAGTCGACAGCAAACAAGCCCGGGAGATTTTGGAGAAGGTGGCCGCCGCGAAAATTTCGGACGGCTTCCCGCCTACCGGCGACGAATCCGGACACTCGGAATGGGACAAGGTCGTCGACCTCATGAATCGTATGCAGGACGCAGCAGCGACTTGGTTCCGTGAAAATGGTCTTGATCACGCGACCGTCGGTTTCATAGATTACGGGAGCACAGAACTGCATATCAAAGGGACAAGCTTGAACGTCCCGCTTCTGTGATGCCAGTCATCGGGTCGTGCAAGTGCGCGGAGCTACGATGGCTGGAAGCCTTGAATGCAAGCGGGCCCCAGCGCGTTGGCGCTTACCGCGGCATCATCGTTCGATCGCGATCCATAGTCGGGGCGCTCGGAGCATCCCTCCAGACAATATTCGGTGGAAACATTTCGCTGTATACGTCGCTATGCGAGCGAGCGCGACAAGATGCATACGAACGCATGCTTGCCCAAGCTGAAGGGCTCGGAGCAAACGGCATCATCGGAATGCGCTACGACGCAACAGAAATAGCAAGAGGAATCACAGAAGTACTGTGTTACGGGACGGCCGTCCACGCGACGTCGCTACACTAAAAAGCGTGTGCTGAACGAATCCGACGGCACAACCACGTTGCTAACTCGCCAGCGGCATGAGCCTCAGACAGGTCTTCAACGCGGCCAACTTGCCTGGTCACGCGGAAGTTGGCCATGTGGGTCGTTGACCTCGATCGAATTACCATCTCCGAGGCGGTCAGTAAACACCACGACGTTTGTACCGCTCTCGTGGGTCTGGCTGGGAAACACAATGCCGGTAAAGCCCTGCTCCCGAACCATGTCGCTGAGAACCCAGGTTGGGGGCTCGATGTGCAGCTCGAATTTCAGGTGCCGCCAATCCTCGCGCCAGTCGTGCCAAAGGTCGTCCCAAAGAGGGCTGCGGTGGAGTTGCCGCAGGTCGACCAGATCACGCAGCGCGACGGTGTAGGAGCAGACTGTGCAGGGTGGCAGGAAGGGCGAGGTCTGCTGGTACTCGCGCAGCGCCGTCAGTTCTTCCAGCGACAAATACAGTGCCTCGATACCTTCACGGTTGAAGCGCCCGCCCTTGGCTGCGGCGCCCGCTCCACTGGCCGGCCGGCTGGCCCAGCGGGGTGTATGTGCGCGGTAAAGCAGAGTGCCCGCCGGCAAGTGCGTCAGGATCATCCAACAAATCCTGCGCTGATCGACTCCAGATAGTCGATCGCATCCTCAGTCCGCCCGTCCTGGAGCAGTTGCAGGATAGTCTTATGGCGAAACGTGGGGATGGGCTGGTTCTTGACCAGAAACAGCGCTCGCTCGAAGTCCGGCTGTACCGCCACAGCTGCCGACAGCACGCGCATGAGGTCGCGCAAGGTGGACTGGAGTTTCGGCGACTCGGGATGGGTGCGCAGCGTGTTGCGATGAACACCCGCCAAGGTTGCCAGGTCTTGCTGCTGCAAGCCCAAAACGTTGGCGAGGTTGGCGGCGGATAGCCGGGACGTTCCCGCTTCCCGCGCGGACTCAAGCACGTCGGCAAAGGCAATGGCGCTCATGGGTCGCTCCAGGTAGCGAACTGTACAGGCACATTATACGCACAGTTGGCGCATAGCTCAACGCTCCACAATCGCGCTGGAGTTCGGCCCGGAATTTGCGGCAGTGACGCTGCAAATTAGGAGAAGATCATGGTGCATTTGCCTATCGATGTCGGGGTGATGCAAAAGTGCTCAAAAGCAAGGAAGGTTGCGGTGCTATGAAGCCCATCACTTTCATAGAGCAAGCCGAACGGGATGCAAAGATCGTCGATGCGATTCACTACGCCCGCTACGCGCTCGTCCGGCACCACTCGCTGCCGGTGACAATGGAGGGCGAGCAGTTTGGCATGGACTTCTCGCTGGAAATCGCGAAGCTTACTGAGGCAATGGAGTTGTTGGGCATCGAGACGTCGAATGGGCATATCGCTCCGCCCTTTCCGGGCGAAAGAGAAGGATGACCGGTATCACAGCATGTCCGCGGCGCGCCATCTCTCGCGGAGCAAAATGACGCGTAGCTACTTGAGCGCGGCGATCTGGCCGCCGAGATCCTCTTTAACGACGCGATCGAACGCGATGCGCACTCTTCGGTGTTCATCATGCGGTGTATCAGACCGCCAGTTCATCGAGTTTCGTCACGACATTTCTCTAAAACGTCTTGGTACAATACCGCCGGTCTCTCTGGAGGTGCCATATGGCTACGTCGGGCGAATTGTTCGATCAGGAATTTGAAACCTGGACACCGGCTCAGGCTAAATCATTCTTTCGGGCCGGGATGGTCGATGATTTTTTTGCCACGAACCTTGCAGACGGAGTGTGGGTGCTGACGCTCCTGGTCGTGGGCCGTCAAGGTCGTCAGATGTTCGTCCAGTTGCGAACGGCTCGCGAACAGGACAAGCACACGTTGCGGAAATTCAAGACGCTGGATGCTGCTGTACGTGCCGCCGGTGAAATCGGATTTGATGTTCGATCCATCGGCATCGCGAGGCCTGGGCAGAAGTCCCTGCAAAGAGGGATTAAGGCACTCGGAGGCCTAGTGCAGATGTTGCCGGACGCAGACTGATTTTCTCAATCGTTGAAAGGTCTGAACTGGATAATCGGCCGAAATCGAAGACGGCCTCGCCACGATTAAAACCTTAAAGCTCGAAGCCAAATCAATGCACCGCTCATCGAAAACATCGCGAGCTTGCGCAGCCCTCGCACTTGCCGCAACACTCGCTGGCTGCAACGGGAAGTCCGATCCAACGAAAGAAAACTTCACACAGGCCGTGCAGAAGCATCTCGACGCGATCGACCCCGTTTGCGTCGTGAGCGGCCCGGTTCCTTTTGATCTCCCCGATTTACAGACCTATACCGAAAAGCAGGCTGACGTGCTCGTAAAGGTCGGTCTCCTCGCGAAAGAACCCACACGTGTCATGGAATCCGGGCGAATGCTTCCGGGGTTTCATTATTCACTAACGGACGAGGGGAAGAAGGCGTACCGGCCAGCTAACCCTGCGGCCGGGTCTGCATTGTGTGGTGGTAAATCACAGGTGCAGGCGATTACATGGTCGTCGTCAGTGCCCGACAAGGCTGAGGTCGGTACAACCGTAGATGTGCGATACACGGCCAGGTTGATCGACCGGCCGCGCTGGGACGACGAAACACTCCTGGGCCCGATGCATATCGAGTTGATCTCAACGACCAACGATATGTACAACGGTGAAAACTTCCTTGAATTGACCAACGATGGCTGGGCGGTAAAGCAAACGCCCGGATGGCGTTAGCCACAGCGCTGGGCGGCACAAGCGGATGATTTTTTCGTCCTCTCAGGGTCTGTCAAGCCCTGGGTCTTTTAAGCCGGTGATTCGTCACCGGCTTTTTTTCGCCCGCCGCATGACGGACGAGCGGCCTTGACATTGCGCGCATGCCGGTAGCCTTGGAGAGTCGTTGTCTTTTCAGGCGCACTTCCTAATCACTCGTCGACGCAAATGCAGAAAGCGATCGCAGTACCCTCCCCGTCGAATGAACGAGCCTCGCTTCAGACGGTAGAACCTTCGTCCGAACAGTGCCCAGGTTGTCTGGGAACACCCCTCCCTTTTGCGGAACATGGTGGCGAAGCGGCAGCTTCGCCAGTAGTATGGGTAGACGTCAATTCAGTATATAGGTTTTTATGGGAACGGAAATCTGGCTTAGCGACCCCGAGATGGCCTATGTTGAATGGCAACGCGCCGAAGCGACCGGCGCTGACCGCCGGGCTTTCTCCGAGCAGTCGATCATTCAGCACAGTTCAATGTTTTTCCGTTTCAACAGGTATCTGATCGCCCATCGCAGCAACGTGGCCACCTTCGGCGCCGATCATATCGACCGCTTTTTCGCTGACCTTGACGGCGGTTGCAAGTCCGGCACGTCGACGCGCCTGCGCTACCTGAAACTGATAGACCGCCTCGCCCGGCACCTGATCGCGCAGGGACTGCGCACAGACAATCCGACTGGCGAACTTCTCTTGAAAGAGCGCTGGCCAGAAGAAGAACCGATGCCGGCGTTCCTAAATTCGAGCGATGACGCGCGACTGAGGTCAATGTGCGCCGCCCGCCCTTTCGATTCGTTCAAGGATCTACGCAACACTGCGATCGTTGCGCTGTTCCTGGGATCTGGCCTCACCGCCGCAGAGCTAAGGACGCTTGTCACTGACGACCTCGACGTCAGCAGTTCTCGTGTAACCGTATTCGTGAAGAAGCACGGTCCGCGCATTGCGCGTCGCGTTCCTGTTGATGAGTTCGCGGCCGACCTTCTACGGACGTATCGTCACGCCCGGGCTGACATGCCATGTCCTACCAACTGGTTGTTTGTCGCGACAGCCAGCGGCAAACCCATGCAAACGGACAGGCTTGGGGTATACGTGCGAACCGCCCTGCATCGGGCGAACATCTCTGCGGTCGACGAAAGCCCGCGCCTGCTCCGGAACACCTACGGTCGCAGGCACCTCACCAACGGCATGTCCAACGAACAGGTGAGCAGTCTCCTGGGGCTTACGAGCCACCGGACAGTCACCCGCTTGCGCGAGACCCTCGATGAAATTGACGAAGTCAAAGGTGAAGCGTAACCATGTCCCGCACGCACACTTGACATCACTCAGGACTGCGTAGCTTAGGTACTGCGCCGTGCATGGTGCACGACGCGCACTTCTGAGGCTACGCATGATCTACACAGGATCGTTCAAGGACATTATTTACCCCTCGGCAAGCCGCGAGCCGCAGGTGGCCCGCTACCGCATCGTGCTCGCGAAAAATCCCAGGCTCGTACGCGCGATTGTCCACCTCGTTGCTGATGAGCCATCGCAGCCTCAGCGCATCGATATTCTGACGGCACTGGACGTCGTGCTAAACAGGATCGTCAACACCGAGTTGACGGGCATCCGTCACGATTGCATGAGACTCGTCGTGCAGAGCGAGGAGACGCTGACCGACTATCCGATCGGATTCAACGCGCTGGAAGTGAAGCGGCCACGTGATGCGGCGAAGCGGCCGACCGGCACCACGGACGAGCCGATCCACATCCGGTCGCACGACATCGTCGGCGGCGTCGTCGCGTTCTATGTTGATCAGGACGAGGGCAGGCCAGCGAGCGCTATCGTGAAAAGGTTGCTTCGATGAACGCAAAGCGACTCGCGTACGCCGTTGGTCGCTGGGAGTCGCTGTGGGCCAGCGAACCGTATCTTTCGCACCGAATCGTGATCGATCTGTTGGCGAGAAAAGTGATCGCTGGGCAGGATCGCTATCACAAACGGTGGCATCCGATGAGCGTCCGTGACGTCGACTATATGCAGCAAATCCTCGAAGAGACGGCCGACGACATTTTCGATGCGCCGCGCGAACACGGCTTTGAGCTGGTCGATCATCCGCCATCTTGGGCGCTCGAAGCGTGGCCCTGGCCCCGGGTCTACGGGCGAACGGACGACGAGTACGAACAAGCCGACTGACGCTGCATCGCGCCCCCGAACAGTCCAGCCGCGACCAGTCTCCCGTGCGCGCCACAAGGCACTGCACGCGGCAGCGGGCACGAATAATCCCTGCTCGCGTCGCGCTCCCCTCCAGGAAGTCCGCCTCGGTGGCCGACAAATTGCTCTTCGATAGCCTATCGTGGGAGCAGGTGTGCGGCGAGGAGGCGGGCGTGTTCCACTTTTATCTCATTGATCCCGTCGGGCGTTCCGTCGTGAGAGTGAATGACGGATTCGATCGGGCCGCAGAACTGACGAACTGCGAAGTGCCCGAGCTCGACACCCTGTGGGCAGGCGCATCGGAGCCGGATTCATCGGTCGATATTGCATATGACCCCGACGCTGAAGATCAGCCCGCTTTTTGTCTGAGGCTTGCGCATGGCGGCACGACGACGGAACGTGTCGTTGCTGGCCGCGCGGTGCTGATGGCGTGCGGTGCAGTGCCTGACGACATCGCGCACCAGTTGTCAACGGCAGAGGCGGTTCAGGCGGCGATCGGTTTTGTGGGCAAGATCCGGACGGACGTCGCCGCCTGGCTGAGGTCCGGTGCACAAGAGAGTCGCGCACCGGCCCGGCGCAGCGCCGCGTCTGGCCACCCCCGGAAACACCGTCACGGCACGTCCGGACGGCGATAGCCCGGCTGTCCGTCAGGCACGCTTGCGATGCTCGAACGACTCGCCTGCGCGAAAGCGCTCGAACCGCTTACTCGCTTCGATGATCGCCGCGAGCGGCGCTCGCTGTAGCTGGGCGTCGTACATGCCAACGATCACAGCGAATTGCTCGAACCCCGACTCTTCCAGCGCCCAGACGCACGATTCGCGGCCGCGATCAAACGCCGCACAGATGACCGCCTCCGCTTCCCGCATCTGTTCAAACGTCGCTTCCCCGTATCCCGCCTCTGCGAGCAACCCGGAGAGGATCATCGTCTGACAAAGCGTCTGGGCTGCCGTGGCATTGCCCTGCCCCCTGCGCATCGCGTCAAGCGCCATATGAACGTGAAGCGCAAGGCGATCCGCCTCTGCGCGCGGCATGGGGAGAAGCAGTGCGCGGCTGCGGCGTGCGCGGGCAGCCTGGCTGGTTCGTGCGAACGGTATGGGTCTGGCCATCGGGAATGACGGGTGAAATGCGGATAAAGCGCTGCGGTCGAATGCTACCTCAATTTTTACGCGAAATAATTGGACTGGCAGGACGTCGCGATCGGCGCGTGTTGCTCCGGTCGCGTGGGGCTGCATGCGGCCAGCTGCGGTCACTGGCCTATCCTGCAAAGCGGCCACTGAAAGGGCCGGTTCGCTCAAAAAGCAGTCCGTCGACCGGCGCCTGTGCGGGACGTTGCTAGCGTCGAAGAGTTCGAACTTGTGTGCCGGCCAGTGCGCGGCAAGTGTTGCACGCCACTTCATAGTGCTTCGTGGTGTCCTGGAAGCAGAGACAGGCCGCCGGAGTTGTAGCTGGGCATTGCTTTTATTTGCCGGTCACGTTTGGCATCGGACACCCCGATGCGGGCTTTTTTTGTTTAGAAGAACGAGTGCAGGTGGAAGGCATGATTCGAATCCCGCCATTCGAACAGTCGCATTGTGAACCCTCAACAACGATCTTCTCGGGTGAAGATGCGGAGGGAGTGAGATTGGGAATCCAATAGAACGGATACCCGCTAACTGTCTCTTTAGATTGATCATCCTTGGACGCCGGCAAAGCAAAAACACCCACCAACATCATAAGAAAAACCCCAACGACAAATGCAATTGCTGAGAGAGCGCTAGGCCACTTTATCTCCGGCTCATATATATCCCCCTTTTTGGGATCATCCGGATGTCGCCCTAGACGACCCGCCATACTAAAAAGGCTCCCGACACCCATCAGAATCGCGAAGAAAAGAATGAACCATGATAACTTTACAACGGTGGCCCATCCGACGCTTAGTTTCACCAGAAGGCTTGTTCCGAAGGTTACCTCGAAGCCCAGTATCGCAGTCGCGAGGGTAAGAATCGCCTTAATGCTCTCCAGGGCGGTTGTGTAGGCGGCCTTGGTTCTATCGTTGGCATCCATTTTCGTTAGAAAAAAGGCCAAACATGAATGCGACGGCCTTTTATAATCAGTAATACGTTAACGTCTATTTCTCGTCGGTTCTGAAATATCGACTCTCGATGGGCATCTTCTAGAAACGATTGAAAATCTCGAAGGGCGCCTTGATACACACCGCCGCCAGGAACGACATTCCTCGCGTATAACTCCTGCAGTCCAGCATCTGCCAGTTGGTACACCTCGACCGAAGCGTCATGGCTAAAATGGAAACCACCGATAACGTGTTCATAGTCGGGAGTGGGCATGATTTTTTAGGTGCGCTTTAAATTTACGTTCATCTTCCGCCGAGAACTGCGTCGGGGCTCAGACCCCTGTATCTGTGCTAACTAGGGTCGCCCCGACACAAATGAATATAGGCAATCTTCAGCAATACGCAATGACCATTCTTTGTCGCAGCTGCTATGTCTCAGAGGCAAGATAACCTACCAACCCCGTGACTCGATGCATGACCGCTGCGCCTTTGAAAGCAGTCTTAGATCGTAAGCGCCACCGAGCGGCAGCTCCGGGTCGAAAGGCCACATTCGTCAACGCTGTCCGGACGTATACGTTTAGCCTACTCCATGGGTGGCTGATTTCGTATCACGAGTTCTATGAACCCTGAACTTAAGTCACGCTCCCTGGAGAAGTGGTGTTCGGGAAGAAGGGCCAGCAATATCTCCGCGGTTGTACGGACCGTGCAACCGCGTCCCACATGACCACCGAATACTCGACCGCGCGGGTCGGCAACCGACATGTGCAGATGCGCTCCATCAAATGATATGGACCCAGCGAGCGTCAGGATTTCCAGATCGTCGCGCAGCTCCGTAGGATCTTCGTTCCCGGCAAATCGCAATTGGGCAACGCTGAGGCTCCCGATGCCCTGGATCACGAAGGCCGCCGGCACCTTGGCTTGGCGCAGCACGTCTTCGAGGGCGACACGCAGATCGTCACCGGGAAAGAGACGCAACGGATGTGCTTGCATCGCGCGGTTTTTGGTTCGGGGCCAGGTGATAGGTTAAGGCGGATTGAGTTCGGCCACAATTGAGCGGCAGCATTCGCGGAGAACGCCGTCGTAGGGACGACAATCGGATAACTGGCGAGGTTCGGCATCGGGCTGGGGTCGGCCATGAAGCGTCATTCGCCCTGGCCGTCAGACGGACGTTCAGACGTCAGCTCCGCACTGCAAACGGGTCAGTGGCCTTCGGTTGGTTGGCGTCGAGTAAGCGCGTGACAACTCGCGCCGCACTACGAACGGGCATGAAAGTGCCACGCGAAGGCGCAAAACGCGGAGATATTGACATGCATCCGCGATGCTAACGGCTATTCTTCAGACGCAGCGACTCACGCGTTGCCGGCCGGCTCTGCGGGTCGCTAGCAGCCATTCCGCAGGCACGCGGAAAGGGGGCTGTATGTCACATCCGGGACTACTTCGGCCCGCGCGACGCGCACTGCGTCGACAGCAGTCGCGCGGACACATCTGGCTCGCCATCGGCATGTCGCTGATTGCGCTGTCCGTGACACCCGTGACGTTCGCGGCGGGTGTCCTTCCGCAAGGCGGCACATACGTCGCCGGCGCCGGCACGATAGCCAGCCAAGGGAATGGCCTGCTGATCACGCAACCGGGTTCGACGCGCGGCGTGATTGACTGGAACAGCTTTTCGATTGGTAGAAACAACAGCGTGACGTTCGACAACGGCGCGGGCGCGACCCTGAATCGGGTAACGGGTGGCTCACCCTCGGCCATTCTTGGCAGGCTCAGTGCCACGGGGAGCCTCTATGTGATCAATCCGCAAGGCATCGTCGTGGGGCCGTCGGGCGTGGTGACAACCGGCGGACGTTTCGTCGCGTCGACGCTGGACATGTGCAACGACGCGTTCATGCAGGGCAGCGGCTCCCTCTCGCTGTCGGGCGACTCGAACGCAGCCGTGATCAATCTCGGCAGGATCAGCTCCAGCGGCGGCGATGTGTTCCTCATTGCGCGAGACGCAGTCATCAACGCCGGCACCGTGTCAGCGCCCAACGGCACGGCGGAACTGGCCGCCGGCGGGCAGATGCTGTTGCAGGATTCGGGCAGCAGCCGGCAGGTGTTCGTGCAGACGGGCAGTCAGGGTACGGTCGTCAACAAGGGACGGATAACCGCCGCGCAGATCAGCCTGCAGGCCGCCGACGGCAACGTGTATGCGCTCGCAGGCAGCGGCACGCGCGTCCGTGCAACCGGCACGACCAGCCGCGACGGGCACGTCTGGCTCGTCGCCGATGGAGGCCGTGTCGCGCAGGACGGCACGATCGCCGCGAGCAACGCGGATGGCAGCGGCGGGACCGTCGATACCGAAGCGGCACAACTTGCGTTCGGCAGGCACGCAGCAGTTCATGCAGGCCAATGGAATCTCTCGACGCCTGCTTTCACGATCGATACTGCTGCCGCGCGCGCGTTGCAGCGCAGCCTGAAAGCGGGCACGTCGGTGGATGTCGAGACGACAGGCGCCAACGGGGCGACGGGCGACCTGGGCGTCACGTCGAGCCTCAGTTGGTCCGGTCCGGCTTCGCTCACACTCGCCGCGTACCACGACGTGTCGTTGGCGACGGGCACGACCATCGCGAACTCCGGTGCGGGCAACCTGACCTTGCGCGCGGACGCAGCCGGCATCGACAACGGTGGCAGCGTTAACAACGACGGCACGATCGACTGGTCGAAGAGTACTGGCATCGTCAGCGCGCTCTACGATATGAACGGCAGTTACAGCCCCGGCACACTGGTCGGCAATCCGGCATGGAACGCGCCGATGTACAGCGGACTCGTCACGCAGATAACTGGCTATGAGCTCGTCAATTCGGTCACGGATCTTCAGAACATCGGAAACAATCTTGCCGGCAATTACGCGCTGGGCAAAGACCTCGACGCTGGGAATTCCACGTTCCAGACGCTCGGTTTCGCTGCCGGTACGTCGTTCACGGGGCAGTTCGACGGTATGTGGCATACGATCTCCAACCTGTCGCCGAGCTTCGATGCGGTGTTTGGCGATATCGGTCCAAACGGCGTCGTACGCGACCTGAACGTCAACGCGAACGTGGGCCAGGTGGATTTTTACTTCCCTAACGGGACCGCGATACTGGCCGTTCAGAATCACGGCACTATTGCCAACGTGTTTACCTCCGGGGCCATTACCTCGGGGAACCTTGGCAACGACTACGCCGGGCTTGTCGCCAATAATTTCGGGTTGATCGCGCGCTCGGGCAGCAGCGCTACCGTCACGGCAGATGAAGTTGCCGGCGGCCTGGTTTTCAGTAACGCAGGCACAATCACCGAGTCATATGCCACCGGCCCGGTCACCGGACTGAGTTCGCACAGTTCAGCGGGAGGACTCGTTGGGACATTCATTAACACGGGCACGATCACACAGTCGTTTGCGTCCGGAAGGGTGTCCGCAGATTCGACGAGAGCTGGAGGTATCTGCGTCAGTTGCAGTAATCTTGGCAGCGACGTTTACTGGAACGTCCAGACCACGGGCCAACCGACGAGTGGCGGCAATCTGCCGGCATCGAACGGGCTCACTACCGCCCAGATGAGCGACCCGAAAAGCTTTGCTGGATGGGACTTCGGTCCGAACGGCGTGTGGGTGATGCTGCCCGGTGCGACCCACCCCGTTCTCGCCTGGCAGGTCGCCCCGCACTGAACCGAGGGGTTCCTCTTGCGCAACATCCAAAGTTGCGGACAGTGGAACTTGCCTTCTCTCCCGGAACCGGCCGGTTCGCCCATCGTCTCCGACCGATTGATTGATGCTCTATTGAGGAGTTGTCAGGGGAAGTATGCACGGACGAGAGTGTGATAGCTTCACGGATCCCGCTTGACGGCGAAGTCACCCGGGATGACGCCTGTGTGCCTTGGCCTGATACAACCGAGAACACTTGTGTTCCCGTATCACATCGCCGTTTACCTGTCGCCGGCAGTAACGCGCGGACGTCTCTAAGAACCCTTAACAAAATGAACGAAGGGGCTGTTAACCCGCGACGAATGCTGTTAACCTTTTCATTGTTTCGACGACGAAAAGGATATGGCCAAGCCGATACTCGACGACGACCTTTGGGCACTCATCGAACCGTTGCTGCCCCCTCCCAAGCTACGGCGAACCCGTTATCCAGGGCGCAAGCCGCTCGACAATCGTGCGGTGCTCACGGGCATCCTCTTCGTCTTACAGACGGGCCTGCGTTGGGACCTACTGCCTCGCGAGATGGGGTGCGGCAGCGGCATGAGTTGCTGGCGTCGTTTGCGTGACTGGCAGGCCGCTGGCGTTTGGGACCAGTTGCACGAGGTGCTGCTCGCGCGATTGCGCGCAGCCGACCAAATCAATTGGTCTCGCGTCATCGTCGATTCCTCTTCAATCCGCGCTGTGGGCTCAGGTCAAAAACAGGACCGAATCCCACAGACCGCGCGCGACCCGGTTCAAAGCACCATCTCATCACCGAGGCGCAAGGCACCCCGCTCGCGGTGATACTCACCGGCGCCAACCGTAATGACGTCACTCAACTCCATACGCTGGTTGAGGCTATCCCGCCCATCAGCGGCAAGCGTGGCAGACCACTATCGAAGCCTCGGGTCGTTCAGGGCGACAGAGGCTACGACCACGACAAATATCGACGTCCACTGCATGCTGCCGGCATTGCAACCGAAATCGCTCGGCGCGGTCAGCCTCATGGTAGCGGTCTAGGCAAAACACGCTGGGTCGTGGAGCGGACTATTTCGTGGCTTCACAACTTTCGCCGACTGCGTATTCGCTTCGAGCGCCTCGCTTTCATCCACGAAGCCTTCATGAAAATCGCCTGCTGCATCATATGCTGGCGACATCTGCAAAAGTCATTCTGTTAACGCCTCTAAGACCTCGAAAACAGTCGTTCATGGCGACCGCTCCCTAGCGACCGTTGAGGGTCGTGAAGCGCCACTCGCCCTTTCTGAACGTAAGTCGCGTGGGCATGTTGCCAGGGGCCACCTGCGCCGCGCGGCAGCCCTTGGATTTCCGCGCTTTCCCGGCAGTCCAATCAATTCAGTGCTTCCGAGTCTAGCTGGTTGCGCGCTAGTCCAACGAATTCCGTTTACCGACAAAACCGACGATGACCGTGGCCTTACCAGGCTATACCACTGTTTATATATACAGTGTTTTCTGGGGAGAGCGATGAGCGCCGTCATGCTACCCGAAGCGATCCATCCCGATTTGTGGAAGGGCAACCAGCTTGCCCGCGCCGCATCCCGGGTCGTCCCTTGCGGCGACGAAGCCCTTGCGGCGGAGCTGCCCGGTGGCGGCTGGCCACGCGGCGCGCTGACCGATCTGCTCGTTCAGCAGACCGGTTGCGGCGAACTGCGTCTGCTGCGACCCGCCTTCGAGCGCCTGGGATCCAAACCAGTCGTGCTCCTGCAGCCGCCGCACAACGTCCAGCCGACCGCGTTCGCGTGGTGGGGCCTCGAGCCGTCCAACCTGCTGACGGTGAAGGCACCGAAGACTGCCGACGCGTTGTGGGCCGCCGAGCAGATTCTGCGCGCGGGCACCTGCGGCGCGCTCGTGTTCTGGCAGCAGCACGGGCGGCCGGAGGCGGTGCGCCGGCTGCACCTGGCCGCGCAAACGTCCGAGTCGCTCTTTTTCATGGTGCGGCCGCTCGCGACGACGCGCGACGCGTCGCCTGCACCACTGCGACTTGCGATCCGCGCTGTGAAAGGCGGCGTCGATGTCCAGTTTCTGAAGCGCCGCGGCCCCGCCCGCGATGAACCGCTGTTCGTGTCCCTGACGCCCTCCCCGATCCTGAACGTAAAACGCCATGCAACTGTGGATAGGCGTCCATCTCCCGTCGTTGTGCCTCGAAGTGTTCCGGCCGAAGTGGTCGCTTGAACCCGATGACGACGCAGGCCTTGCCGTGCTCGAAAAGGAGCGCGTCGTTGCCGCCGACCCGTCCGCGCGCGCGGCGGGCGTCTGCATCGGCATGCGTCGCGGCGGTGTCCTGACGCTCGCGCCTGCCACCGTCATGCAGGAGCGCAACAGCACGGCGGAGGTCAACGCAGTGCGCGAGATCGCGACAGGACTGTTGAACCTCTCACCGCAGGTCGTGATCGCCGAGGAAAGCACGGTGCTCGTCGACGTGTCGGCGAGTCTGCGGCTCTTTGGCGGCATCCGGCCGGTGCGTCGCATGGCGCGCCGGGTCGCCGATGCGATGGGTGTTACTGCCACGATCAGCGTCGCACCAACGGGACAGGCGGCATGGCTGCTCGCGCGGTACTGCGGCGGCGTTGCGCTGTCGCATGCCTCGCTGTCGCGCGCCCTCGCCGGACTGCCGGTCAACCTGCCCACGCCCGCCCGACGCCACCTCGACTGGCTGACGGGCATCGGCTGCGAGACAATCGGACAGCTTATGCGCCTGCCCCGTGCGGGACTGAAAAAACGCTGCGGCACGGCACTGCTCGATGTGCTTGACCGCGCCAATGGAGTCGCACCCGAAGTGTATGAATGGTTTGAAACGCCGCCGACCTTTCAGGCGCGCATCGAACTGCCCGACCGCATCGAGCACGCCGAAGCGTGTCTTTTTGCGGCCCGCCGGCTCGTCGTCCAGCTAACGGGCTGGCTGTCACAAAAGCAGCTGGCCGTCACGCGCATCGCGCTGCTGCTCGAACACGAACGAGGTCGCGACGCGATCGACCCGACGACAATCGAGGTGTCGCTTGCGGAACCGACGTGGCGCGAGGATCACCTGATGCGTCTGCTGAAAGAACGGCTGGGCCGTGTCGAACTCGCGGCCGCCGTCATCGCGCTGCAGCTCGTCGTGCAGGAAGTGAAGCAGGCGGAGCCCGCGTCGGACTCGCTGTTTCCGGAGCCGGGCGGGACGGCCGCCGATCACGCGCGGCTGCTCGAACTGCTGGTCGCACGCCTCGGTGCCGAAAACGTGCTGAAGCCCGCGCCCGTTGCCGATCACCGCCCTGAAGTCGCCGCCCGCTGGGTGTCCGTCACGGACAAGACGAAGTATGTAGCTCCGGCGCCGGACACGCCGCGTCCCGCCTGGCTGCTGGAATCGCCGATCAAGTTGCTGATGCGCGGTGAGCGACCATTTTACGGCTCGCCACTGCGCACAGTGTCATCCGGTGAACGCGTCGAAGCGGGCTGGTTCCGGGGCGAGCCGGTGACGCGCGACTACTTCGTTGCCGAGGCCGACGACCACATCTGCTACTGGATCTACCGCGAGCGGATTGGCGCCGTCGACGAAGACGAGCCGCGCTGGTACCTGCATGGGCTGTTCGGATAAGCCATGCTGCCCGCTTCGTTCGGCCTGCCCGGCTATGCCGAATTGCAGTGCGCGTCCAACTTCACGTTCCTGCAGGGCGCGTCGCACGCCGAGGAACTGGCCACGCGCGCGGCGCAGCTTGCGTACGAGGCAATTGCGATCACCGACGAGTGCTCGCTTGCGGGCATCGTGCGCGCGCACGTCGCCGCGAAGGAAACGGGCATCAAGCTGCTGGTTGGGGCGCACTTCCGCGTCACGAACGCGGACGGCTCACCTGCCCTCGCCTTCACCGCGATCGCCCAGAACCGCGACGGCTACGGCAACCTGTCGGAACTGATCACGCTCGCGCGCACCCGAACGGCCAAGGGGACGTATGTCGTCTATCCGCACGATCTCGATCATCCCGATTCGCCCTACACGCATCTGCGCGCGCTGCCCGACTGCCTGATCATTCTGACGCCCGAGTATCCCGCGAAGGATGTGCGCCTCGACGCGCAGGCGCTATGGGCGGCACAGACGTTCGGCGCCGACCGCTGCTGGATGGGGTTGACGCTGCACGCCCGCGCACTCGATGACCTGCATCGCAATACCGTCTACGACGTCGCCGGGCGGCATGGATTGAACGTGGTGGCCACCGGCCAGGTGCTGATGCACGTGCGCTCACGCAAGCCGTTGCAGGACACGCTGACGGCGATCCGCCTGAACCGGCCGGTGACCGAATGCGGGTTTGAGCTGACGCCGAACGCCGAACAGCATCTTCGCTCGCGGTTGCGGCTGGCTAACGTCTATCCGCCGGACGCGCTCGCCCAGACGCTGAACATCGCGTCGCGCTGCACGTTCATGCTCGACGAGCTTCGATACGAATATCCCGACGAACTCGTGCCACCCGGCACCACGCCGACCGCCTACCTGCGACGCGAAACCTATCTGGGCGCACAGCGTCGCTATCCGCGCGGCATTCCGCACAGCGTTCAGAAGCAGATCGAGCACGAACTGTCGCTGATCGCCGACCTGAAATACGAGCCGTACTTCCTGACGGTGTACGACATCGTGCGCTTTGCGCGCAACGAGGGAATCCTTTGTCAGGGGCGCGGATCGGCGGCCAATTCCGCAGTCTGCTTTTGCCTGGGCGTCACAGAGGTTGATTCCCGATAGAAGCAGCATGCTTTTCGAGCGCTTCATCAGTAAAGAGCGCGGGGAACCCCCGGACATCGACGTCGATTTTGAGCACCAGAGACGGGAAGAGGTCATCCAGTACATCTACCGTAAATACACGCGGACCCGCGCGGCGCTCGCAGCCGCGGTGACGACATATCGGCCTCGCTCTGCGATCCGTGATTCCGGCAAGGCGCTGGGCATCGATCCGATGATCGTCGATCGCGTCGCAAAGGAGCATCACTGGTTCGACTCCAGCGCCGATCTTGTCCGTCGCTTCGTTGATAGCGGACTCGACCCCGAGACGCCGATGATCCAGCAATGGGCGACGCTCGCCGCGACACTGCTCGGCTTTCCGCGTCACCTCTCGCAGCACACGGGCGGCTTCGTGATCGCGCGAGGCAAGCTCTCGCGGCTCGTGCCGGTCGAAAATGCGTCGATGCAGGATCGCACCGTGATCCAGTGGGACAAGGACGATCTGGAAGCGCTCGGCCTGCTGAAAATCGACGTGCTCGCGCTCGGCATGCTGTCGGCGATCCGCCGCACGCTCGAACTGGTGTCGCAGCAGCGCGGCGAGCCGTTCGAGATGCAGGACATTCCGCCCGAGGACGAGGCGACGTACGACATGATCTGTGCGGCCGACACCGTCGGCGTGTTCCAGATTGAGTCACGCGCACAGATGAGCATGCTGCCGCGTCTTAAGCCACGGAAGTTCTACGACCTCGTGATCGAGGTCGCGATCGTGCGTCCGGGCCCGGTGCAGGGCGGCATGGTCCATCCGTACCTTCGCCGGCGGCAGGGACTGGAACCTGTCAGCTATCCGAGTCCGGACGTCGAACAGGCGCTAAAGCGCACGCTCGGCGTG
>NZ_JAQQEU010000105.1:0-19301 GCF_046026895.1 Paraburkholderia sediminicola | reverse complement strand
GAGCCGGGGGCGCGGAGATGGTTATAAGCCACCGCCGGGTGGAGTTTCGCTCCACGCTGCCGCGCCGTTTTTCACCGCCCGGACCTGACCGGGCGTAGTCGATCAGATCTTCGTATGCTCGGTCGACAACCAACCACCGCTGACGCCGATTTGCGCGATCTGTTTCGCCACCGCATCGCCCAGCCGCTTCGCGTCCGATGACACGCCCGCCCGTTTGGTTTCGGTTACGGCATGCAAGCCGCCGCCAACGGCCGCCGTCGTCGCGATGGCGCCTGCGGCCGCGCCCACGCCGGCGGTTTCGGCCATGCCCGGCGCCTTGCCGCTGTCCGCGTCGGCGGTGAAGCTTTGCACGAGACGCGGTGCGCCGCCGGCGGGCTTATACAGAATCTCCACTGAGCTGCTCACCTGGCTCTTGCCCGCGCCGAGACCGATCAGCACCCGACGGCGGCGATTGCCGGAGTCGATCGTATCGAAACTGCCTTGCACCAGCAGCACGTTCTGGTTCGCGGGCGCGGGGACATCCGCGCGAATCGCGTGCAGACCCATCGTCTGCAGTTGATGCACGATTTCGTCGGCGACCTGCTCGCGTACCTGGTCCGCATCGGCGACCTGCTTTTGCTCGGCCGACGAACCGCCGATGCGCGTTTTCATTTTGTGCAGCATGCCGCCGTCGTCGAGTTTGACCTGATCGGGATTGGCGTCGAACGTGTAGACATAGATGGTGTCCGGGCGCACTTGCGGCTGCGCGCTCGCTTCGCTTGTGTTCCGGATGCCGCTGCCGGCGCAACCGGTCAGCAACACCGTGCAGCAGACCATCGCCGTGCAGACCAAACGGGTGGCGTTCTTTTTGAGGAAATTCACTGAAGTCAACATGTTCATCCTATCGTCGGCACGCGGTGCCGGAATGTTCGAACGATCAGCCGATGATCGGGCAACCGTGGGATCGTTGATCATCGGCGAACGTATTCGCACGTGAAGCACCCTTGATCTCATGCGTCCTTGTTTCGTACGCACCGGCAGCGAAACGAAGTATGGGCAATTCGCTCGCCGAACTCCATTCAGCAATTATTTCGAGTGATGTCACGCGCAAAAGCGGCGGCGTGCGCGGCGATTTGCGTGGTTGTATGGCGCGAGTAGGAAGCGGATGTGACGTGCCAGAAGCGGCGTGCGAGCGGAGTTCACCCTTGTCGGCGAGCGGGGTGAAGCCGTGGCATCGCGCGCGGCGCGCCGCGCAATCGCGTATCAGTTCAAGGCAAGCTTGACGATGCAGCTCAGGACGAAGATGAGCAGCGCGGCGGCGACCAGCAGATTCATCGGATAGCGCATTCTTCACAAGGCACTAGCATGTCAGTGCTGTAATGCTAGCCACCTCGCGGAAGATGAAAAAGTGGGCAGTGACGCAATAGTGTGGGACAGCCAACGCAGCGGGCCGAACGTCTGCGCGACTCGGTGATGGACCGCTTCCAGGCTTGAGCGACGGTGGTGAACAACGCCGCGTCGCTTTTAACGGCGAGACGGCGCAAGCGCTTGCAGCGAACGGGGATGGGTGGCGAACGAACTTATTGCGGCTGCCCCGGCGCAGCATGCGGCGCCTTGTTCGCCGCAGCCAGGTCTTCCGCGAGACTGGTGCGCAGCGTCGCGATGGCCTGCTCCGGATTGGCGGGCTTCAACTGCTCGCGAGCCAGCGAATCATAGATGTAGTGGCGCAGCATCGGTTCCTGCGTCTTGCTCAGCACGTCGTGATACACCGCGACGATGTCGCCCGGATGTCCGCTCATTGCATACAGGCGGCGCAGTTGTTCCAGATCGTTGATCACCGCGAAGTTCGGACCCCTCGGAGCCATCATCGGACCTATCGCGCCATGCGGCGGCGCTGCGTCGCCGCGCTGCGGCTCGCCGTGCATCTGGGCGGCCGGCGGCGAGGCTTCCTGTGCGAATGCAGCCGTTGCGGCGCCGCCCAGAACGGCGGCCAGGGCCGCGCCGAAGATTGCTTTTTTCATGATCTAGCTCCCATCGAGACAACGCCGGCGCCACAGTGCACCGGCACATGAGCAACGATAGTCGAGATGGCGATTCGTAGGGTTACTGAAGCCGTCACGTAACTTTCCAAACCTTGCATGAGCAGCGGCCGCTGCCGTCAAAGCCCCGTGAGGTCCGTGGAAAGCCCGCGCGGCGAGCCAGGGTGAGGACCGGTGGCGCAATGCTCGCGGATAGCGCATGATTGGACCAATGTGCCGTCCGACCCCAGAAGCAGCAAGCCTCGACGGGGAGTGCGGCGCACGAAGCCGCCATTGCATCCGTCACGCAATCATGTCGCGGCGCTGCACCGCCGGCGGGTATTCAACCGTTAAGGAGGATTTCGCATGGACCGACCTGACGCCGCCAATCCGTTTGGCGATTTCACCAAAATGCTGGAGCAGTTCAAGCTTCCCGGCTTCGACGTACCCGCCATCATGGAAGCGCGACGCAAGGATGTGGAAGCACTGGTTCAAGCGAATCAGACCGCCTTCCAGGGAATGCAGTCGCTCGCGCAGAAGCAGGCGGACATGTTGCGCGCGACGCTGAGCGAATTGCAGTCGTTGACCGGGCAATTGTCGGCCGGCGGCGCGGCGCCTTCGGCGAAAACCGCCGAGCTGATCCAGCAGAGCCTGCACAAGTCGCTCGCCGACATGCAGCAACTCGCGCAAGCCGCGTATCAGACGCAAGCGGAGTCGTATGCGGTGATCGCAAAACGCGTAGAAGAAAACGTGCAGGAGCTGAAGTCGCTCCTGCAGCAGAAGAAGTAGCGAGAACGTTGAATCGCTCGCTTGGAGCGTGACGCGTTTCGTTGCCAGTAGTCGATGCCGTGAACGACCGACGTCGTTCGCGGCATTTTTTTGTGCGGCGTCACAAGGGCTGGAGTGACGTTGGGGATGCCGCTTTCTCTTTACACGAAAAGCTTGTCGTTAGCGTTTCTCGTCAGAAGAAAGTGGTGCTGACATACGTTTTTTTTGCAGCGACCGTTTACATCGAGTCGCGCAAGGACAGCGCGCGTGAACGTTATTTTCTCGCACGCTGTCATGCTCTTGCGACTGTTCGTTCCAAATGCGTCGCTACCCGAAAACAGGCGCGGAACCAGCGCCTCTTACATGATCGACGCAGCCCGACCGATGTGAATGCAACAGGCGCCGCCGGTCAGGTGTGCGGCCCTGGTCTTGCGCACGTGACCGGAATGCGGGTTACGGGCGTTTCACTTCGAAGGATGGCTCTGGCTGGTTTGCTGGATGGGTGAATGAAGTCCACTGCCACTGGACCAGGCAGTCGGCTCTTTCATGGGCCGGTGACGAGACGCCACGAGCGCTCAAGTCGCGCGGGCCTCCCGGCCGAACTAGCCAGGTTGCGCGGTCTGCTGCTCGGGCGCTGCGTTGCCTGCGGCGGCTCCGGCACCGGCGGCTTGCCTCGTGTCTGTCGCGGCGGTCTGCCCGGCCGTCCGTGCGTCGGCGGTCGGCCCCGCCGCCTTGTCGCCGGCTGCCGCAATCACCCGATGCACGAAGCGCAGCTTGTCCACCACCGCCGCGGCCAGCGTGAACGGATAACCGTCCTTCATTCCAAGACTGCGGTTCAAGCTGTTCAATGCGTAAGTGAGCGGGAACCAGCGCTTCATCAGATTCTCGAAGCTGGCGTCCTCGACCGGCGTGCGGTCGGTGAGCGTGGGCTCGCGCGGATCGTCGGGCAGCAGCGCGAGACCATACGAAGTCGACGTATCCAGCACGTCGACGATCAACAGGTAGTGCGCCCACGTCTCCGCCCAGTCCTCCCACGGATGCATGGTCGCATACGCGCTGATGTACGACGCTTGCCAGTCGGCCGGCGCGCCGTTGCGATAGTACGCGTTCAGCGCTTCGCCGTAATCGGCGCGCTCGTCGCCGAACAGCTTGCGGTACGGTTCGAGCCAGCGCGGATCGTTTTGCACCAGCTGGTCGAAATAGTAATGGCCGCTCTCGTGGCGGAAGTGGCCGAGCAGCGTGCGATACGGCTCGCCCATCGAGGTGCGCACCTTCTCGCGATGGGCGTCGTCGGCTTCCGCGATGTTCAGCGTGATCAGCCCGTTGTCGTGACCGGTCATCACACGCGAACCGTCGCCGCCGTCCTCGAGGAATTCGAATGCGAGGCCATGCTCGGGGTCCGTCTGGCGCGACTTCAGGGGGACGCCCAGTTCGGCCAGGGTGTAGAGCAGGCGCCGCTTCGCCACTTCCAGGCGATACCAGTAAAGCCGGTTGTCCGGGGCGCTCAGATTCGGAATCGTGCGGGTCAACTGACAGGCGGGGCACAAGGTGTCGGGCGAGTCGGCGGGGATCATCCAGTTGCAGACGTTTTCGACGGCGTAGTTGTGGCACTGGCGAAACAGCGCGCCGTCCGCCCGTTGATGAAGGCTGCGCCAGCATCCCTCGCCGGCATCTTCGAACGCGCTGATTTCCGCCAGTTCCGGAATGTAGCCGAGCAACGACTCGCAACGTTCGCAGCGAACGTTTTCAAAAAAGACGAGCTGCGAGCAGCAATTGCAGTGGAAGGTTTTCATCGGTCGAGCCTGGTTGGTGGGGCAGCTATGAGCGCAAACCTGCCGCAATCTTCATGCCGCATTTGCCAGATGTCCCTGCTTTAACGCACAGTACGTGCAGGATCGTGCACCGGTGCTGCGCCGCTTTGGTGCAGTGCGTTGCGACCAGCGAGGCAAGCAGCGCTTCGTCAGGCTGGCGGCTGCGCCGCCCATCGACGGCGAACTTCGCGGCAAGCGGTGATCCGGGCAGTACCCACGTGTCACGCGGTTTTTCGTTCAACGGCATGAAGCTTGCTTTTTGGCGGGCTGCCATCCTTCGACCAGGAGTCCGGTGTGTCCATACGCGTCGCATTGCATCACGTCACACATTACCGTTACGACAGGCTGGTTTCGCTGTCGCCCCAGGTCGTGCGTCTTAAGCCTGCGCCGCATTGCCGGACCCCGATCCTGTCCTATTCGATGCGGGTCGAGCCGGCCGAACACTTTATCAACTGGCAGCAGGACGCATTCGCCAATTACCAGGCGCGCCTCGTGTTTCCCGAGAAGACGCGCGAATTCAAGGTGACCGTGGATCTGGTCGCGGAGATGGCCGTCTATAACCCGTTCGACTTCTTCCTCGAACCGTCGGCCGAGCAGTTTCCATTCGCCTACGCGCCCGGCCTCGCGCTCGAACTCGCGCCGTATCTGGTCAAGCGGCCGATGACGCCGCGCTTCGCCGAGTTCGTCGCGAGCATCGACCGCACGCCGAGCGGCACCGCCGACTTTCTGGTCGCGCTGAACCAGCGGCTGCAACGCGAGATCCGCTATCTGATCCGGATGGAGCCGGGCGTGCAGACGCCCGAGGAAACGCTCGTGAGCGCCGCGGGCTCGTGCCGCGATTCGGGCTGGCTGCTGGTGGAGACTTTGCGGCAACTGGGGCTGGCCGCGCGCTTCGTGTCCGGCTACCTGCTGCAACTCGCGCCCGACGTCAAATCCATCGACGGACCGATCGGCACCGAAGTCGACTTCACCGACCTGCACGCGTGGTGCGAGGTGTACCTGCCGGGCGCGGGCTGGATCGGCTTCGATCCGACCTCCGGTCTGCTGGCGGGCGAAGGGCACATCCCGGTCGCCTGCACGCCCGAGCCGGGTAGCGCGGCGCCGATCTCCGGCGCGGTCGACGAATCCGAAGTCGAGTTCGAGCACACGATGTCGATCGAGCGGGTGCTGGAGACGCCGCGCGTCACGAAGCCGTATAGCGAGGCGGTGTGGCGCGACGTGCTGAAGATGGGCGAGCAGGTCGACCAGCAGCTCGCCAACATGGACGTGCGCCTGACGATGGGCGGCGAGCCGACCTTCGTAGCGGTGCGCGATCGCGACGCCGCCGAGTGGAACACCGACGCGCTCGGCCCGACCAAACGCGGCTACGCGGTCGCGCTGATGGAGAAGCTGCGCGCGCGCTACGGCGCGAACGGCTTCCTGCATATCGGCCAGGGCAAGTGGTATCCGGGCGAGCAGTTGCCGCGCTGGGCGATGTCGCTCTATTGGCGCGCCGACGGCGAGCCGTGCTGGCAAAACCCGGCGCTGTTCGCCGACGAGCGCGAGCCGGGTCGCTACACCGCCGGCGACGCGCAACGCTTCCTCGCGCATCTCGCGGGCAAGCTGTCGCTCGACGAGGCGTGCATCCAGCCCGGTTTCGAAGACGTCTGGTACTACCTGTGGCGCGAGCGCCGCTTGCCGGTCAACGTCGATCCGTTCGACGCGCGCCTCGACGACGAACTGGAGCGCGTGCGCTTGCGTCGCGTGTTCGATGCGGGCTTGAGCGGCGCGACCGGCTACGTGCTGCCGCTCGCGCGCGAGCGCGACGTGCCGAACGAAGCGCCGAAGTGGGTCAGCGGCCGCTGGTTTTTCCGCGACGAACGCATGTACCTGATTCCCGGCGACTCGCCGATGGGTTACCGGCTGCCGCTCGACGCGCTGCCGTGGGTGTCGAAGACCGACTATCCGTATCAGCACGCGCACGATCCGTTCGCCCCGCCGGTGCCGTTGCGTTCGGCCGCGCAATTGCGCATGCAATACGACAGCGGCGAACACGCCGCAAACCAGGCCCCGACCCTTGCCGAGAAGCGGCGGACGGCCGCGTTGTCGCTGTCGGCGGGGGATCTGCTGAGCGGAATGCCGGGCCGCGGCGCGCGCGGCTATGCGCGTGAGCCGGGCGACGAACGGGCTCCGGCGCACGGGCAGTCGTCGCAGGAGACGCTGCGCACGGCGATCTGCGTCGAGGCGCGCGACCCCAAGCGCGCGGCCGGTCCGAAAGCCGAAACGGATGCGTTCGGCAGCGGCCGCACGCTGCTGCATGTGTTCATGCCGCCGCTCACCGAACTCGACGATTATCTCGACCTGCTTGCCGCCGTCGAAGCAACGGCGGCCGAGTTGAAGATGCAGGTCGTGCTCGAAGGCTATCCGCCGCCGCGCGACGCGCGCCTGAAAATGCTGCAGGTGACGCCGGACCCGGGCGTGATCGAGGTGAACATTCATCCGGCCGCGAACTGGGAGGAACTGGTCGATCACACCGAGTACCTGTATGAGTCGGCGGCGCACAGCTATCTGAGCAGCGAGAAGTTCATGACCGACGGGCGGCACACCGGCACCGGCGGCGGCAATCACTTCGTGCTCGGCGGCGCGACGCCCGCCGACAGCCCGTTCCTGCGCCGGCCCGATCTGCTAGCGAGTCTGATCGCGTACTGGCACAACCATCCTTCGCTGTCGTATCTGTTCTCCGGCCTCTTCATCGGACCGACCAGCCAGGCGCCGCGTATCGATGAAGCGCGCAACGATCAGGTCTACGAACTCGAAGTCGCGTTCCGCGAGTTGCAGCGGCAGATCGATCTGCTCGGCGGCCGTGACAGCGCGAACCTGCCCGCGTGGATGATCGACCGCTCGCTGCGCAACATCCTGATCGACGTGACCGGCAACACGCACCGCGCCGAGTTCTGCATCGACAAGCTCTATTCGCCCGACGGTCCGACCGGGCGCCTCGGCCTGCTCGAATTGCGCGGCTTCGAAATGCCGCCGCACGCGCGCATGAGTCTCGTGCAGCAGTTGCTGCTGCGCGCGCTGGTGGCGCGCTTCTGGCGCACGCCGTACACGCAGCGGCTCACGCGCTGGGGCACCGAACTGCATGACCGCTTCCTGCTCGGCACCTTCGTGAAGCTGGATTTCGACGACGTGCTCGACGACCTGACCCGCGCCGGGTTCGCATTCGACAGCGGCTGGTTCGCGCCGCACTTCGAATTCCGCTTCCCGCTGGTCGGCGAGACCACGGTAAGCGGCGTCTCGCTGACGATCCGCAACGCGCTCGAACCCTGGCACGTGATGGGCGAAGAGGGCTCGGCGGGCGGCACGGTGCGTTACGTGGATTCATCGGTGGAGCGGCTCGAAGTGCGCGCGCTGGGTCTGAACGGCAACCGCCATGTGCTGAGCGTCAACGGCGTGCCGGTGCCGTTGCAGCCGACCGGCCGTGTCAGCGAATACGTGGCCGGGGTTCGCTATCGCGCATGGTCGCAGCCGTCGGCGCTGCATCCGACCATCGGCGTGGACGCGCCGCTCACTTTCGATCTGGTCGACACCTGGACTGGCCGCTCGGTGGGCGGATGCCAGTATCATGTCGCACATCCGGGCGGGCGCAACTATCAGACCTTCCCGGTCAACGCCTACGAGGCGGAAAGCCGGCGGCGCGCACGCTTCTTCGCGTCGGGTCATACGCCGGGGCCGCTCACGGTCGGCATGCCGCAGCGCAGCCTGGAGTTTCCGTTCACCCTCGATCTGCGCTACTGGTGACACCCGCACACTTCTGAAACGACACGACCTTGGCCTTTCAATCCACTTTTCCCTTCGAGGCGTCCGCGGCGCACGCGGATGCTTCGTCCTTGTTGCGGCTGTTGCCGGGCTACGACGGACATTGGGACGAGTTGCGCGACGAGTCAGGCGCGCTGCGTGAAGCGTGGCGGCAATTCTTCGAGCGCCTGGGCGCGGACGGCATCGCGCGGCTGGAGGATCACTGCGCGTCGGTCGCGCAGCAGATCCGCGATAACGACATCAGCTACAACGTCTACGCGGACAAGGGCGAGCCGCGCCCGTGGGCACTCGACCTGCTGCCGTTCCTGATCAGCGAGGACGAGTGGGCGCACATCGAGCGCGGCGTCACGCAGCGCGCGCATCTGCTCAATGCGATCGTCGCCGATATCTACGGGCCGCAGACCTTGCTCGCGCGCGGGCAATTGCCGCCCGCGCTGGTGTTCGGGCATCCCGGCTATCTGCGCCCGGTGCAGGGGTTCATGCCGCCGGGCGGCCAGTTCCTGCAAGTGGTCGCGGTCGATCTCGCGCGCACGCCCGGCGGCGAGTGGACCGTGATGGCGCATCGCACCGAGGCGCCGTCGGGTCTCGGTTATGCGCTGGAAAATCGCCTGATCGTGGCGACGCTGTTCGCCGATCCGTTCCGTTCGATGCGCGTGAGCCGCCTCGCGCCGACCTATTCGCAACTGATCGCGACGCTCGCGCAATCGGCGCAATCGACGATGCGTCACACCGACGACGACCGCGCTGCCGAGTCGTCGCCGCATATCGCGCTGCTCACGCCGGGGCCGTACAGCGAGACCTATTTCGAGCACGTGTTTCTCGCGCGCTATCTCGGCGTCACGCTGGTCGAAGGCAAGGACCTGACCGTGCGCGACGACATGCTTTATCTGAAGACGCTCGCCGGGCTCGAACGCGTGCACGTCGTGCTGCGCCGTCTGGACGACGCATTCTGCGACCCCGTCGAACTGCGCGCCGATTCGAGCATCGGCGTGCCCGGCCTCTTGCAGGTGATGCGCGCGGGCAATGTGATCGTGTCGAACGTGCCCGGCTCGGGCTTTGTCGAGTCGCCGGCCTTGCACGGCTTTCTGCCGGGCATCGCCGAAGTGCTGCTCGACGAAGACCTCGTGCTGCCGAGCGTCGCGACCTGGTGGTGCGGTGAAAAGGCGGCGCGCGAACATGCATTCGAGTGGCTCGACGAAGCGTTCATCGTGCCGACGTGGCCGATGGCTGGCCGCGATGCGCCACCCGGCGTCGATCAGGGCAGGCAGAAGCTGGCGGCGTGGCGCGAGCGCATCGAAACGATGCCCGACACCTACACGATCCAGCAGGTGCAGCACTTTTCCTGCACGCCGCGTTACGAAGACGGCACCATCGGCCGGCGTCCTTCGGTGCTGCGCGTCTATGCGATCGCCGATTTCAACGGCGGCTGGCACGTGATGCCGGGCGGCTTCACGCGGATGGCCGCCGAACGCCAGGCGACGGTGTCGATGCAATACGGCGGCAGCAGCGTGGATACGTGGGTGCTGTCGAGTCAGCCGACTTCGACGTTCACGCTGCTGCCCTCGCCGATGCAACCCGGCGACCTCGCGCGCAAGCATCGCACCGTGTCGAGCCGTGCGGCGGAGAATCTATTCTGGGCGGGTCGTTATGGCGAACGCGCGGAGAACAATGTGCGGCTGTTGCGGCTGATTCTCGGCTCGCTGGAAGGCAACGACGCCGACGCGATGTTTCCTACCCTGGTCGAACTCGCCATGCAATGCGGCCTCGTGCAATCCGGCGACATGCACTCGCCTTATTCGCCGCAAGCGTTCGAACGCGCGTTGGTCGCGAATCTGAGCGAGAGCACCGGGCCCGCGGGCATCGGCCAGAACCTGAATTGCCAGGCGCGCTCGAACGGCGAAGTGCGCGGGCGGCTGTCGAACGATCACTGGCGCACGATTCTCGCGGCGCGCAACGACTTCCGCGATGCGCTGCAGGCGCTGATGCCGGTCGGCGAGTTCGGCGACGGGGCATCGCAAGGCAATGGCAATGGCAATGGCAATGGCAATGGCGGCGGCAACGGCAGCGCAGGCGCCAACGGCCGTGGCGAACGCTACGACCGCGTAACGCTCGTCAACGCGCTCGAACGCCTGTCGGTGCAGTTGTCCGCGATCAGCGGCGCGCAAGGCGACCGCATGACGCGCGACGAAGCCTGGCGTCTGCTGTTCGTCGGGCGTCACATCGAACGCGTGTCGGCAATGACCTCGTCCTTGCGCGTCATCGCCGACAACGGCCAGCTCGCGACGCCCGCCGGTTTCGATCTGCTGCTGCAACTGTTCGACAGCACGCTGACGTACCGTTCGCTGTATCCGGGCCGCTTCGAAGTGCCCGCGTTGCTCGACCTGCTGGTGATCGAGCCGACCAACCCGCGAGGCATCTACGGCGTGTACGAGCGTCTGCGCAACAAGCTCGACGAAATCGCGGTGGCGGCTGGCAGCGTGCGGCATCGACCGTTCGCCGAGCTGATGCCGCATGCGAACGCATTGCCGTCGCTGGCGTCGCTATGCGAGGTCGACGACAAGGGCGCATACGACAAGCTGATCGCGGTCTGCGATCAGATCGGCGGATTTGTCGGCGCGGCCGCGCACGAAATCAGCGCGCGCTATTTCAGCCACGCGAGCACGGTTGCTTCACAGGTGTGGTCATGAAGCCGACCGTTCTGTCCGTTTCGCATCGCACGACTTACCGCTACTCGACCTATGTGGAGACCGCGCAGCATCTCGCGACGATCCGGCCGATCGCGTGTGCGTGGCAGCGCGTGGTCTCGCACAGCGAGCGGATCGAACCGCAGCCGTCATATCTGAACAGCCGCATCGATGCGTTCGGCAATGACGTGCTGTACTTTGCACTGGATGTCCAGCACGAGCGCCTGCAACTCGTCAGCGAGACGACCGTGTCGCTCACGCCGCGCTGGACCGACCTCGATCCCCACGCCACGCCCCCATGGGAAGAGGTGGCCGACGCGCTGCAGTTTCACGTCGGCGGGCAGTTCCGGCCGGAGGTGGAGTTCTGTTTCGCGTCGCCGAATATCGTGCCGCGGCCGTCGCTGCGCGCTTATGCGCTGCCGAGCTTTCCGCCGGGCCGCCCGGTCGCCGCAGGTGCGATCGATCTCATGCATCGGATCCACGACGACTTTGTGTACAAGCCTTCGGCAACGATGTTCGATACGCCCGCCGAGCGCGCGTTCGAATTGAAGAGCGGCGTGTGTCAGGACTTCGCGCAGGTGATGATCGGCTGCTTGCGTTCGCTCGGTTTGCCGGCGCGCTATGTCAGTGGTTATCTGCGCAACGATCCGCCGCCGGGGCAGCCGCGTTTGATCGGCGCGGACGCGTCCCATGCGTGGGTGTCGGTGTATTGCCCCGGCGACGGCTGGATCGATCTCGATCCGACCAATGACGTGCTGGCCGATAACGACCATGTAACGCTGGCGATCGGCCGCGATTACAGCGATGTGTCGCTACTGCGCGGGACCATTCTCGGTGGCGGGGCGCATCGGGTGGAGGTGGGGGTGACGGTTATTGCGCTTTAAGGCTTGCGGCCCCGACGTGACCCCTTCGCGTCGAAATAAAACTTGACTCTGTGCGTATGCACATATAAGCTGCCCAACATGACCCGTCCCCTCTCTTACGACGAATGCAATTGCTTCGCGCTGCGCCAGGCGGCGCGGCACGTCACGCAAATCTACGAACGCCATCTCGGCGCGATCGGGCTGACGGCTGCGCAATTCACGATTCTCGCCAAACTCGCGCGCACGCCGAACCTGCCGATGGTGGACCTCGCGGACGCCATGGTGATGGAACGCACCACGCTGGTCCGCGCAATGAAGCCGTTGCAGCGCGACGGTCTGGTGGTGGCGGAATCGGCGGAGCACGACGGCCGGACGTTTCTGTTCAGTCTGACGGAGAAGGGCGAAAAAACCTTCGATCAGGCCGCCATTGCGTGGCGTGCCGCACAGGACGAGTTTGAAAAGAAGTTCGGTCAGGCGCGCGCCAAAACGCTGCGCGCCGAGTTGTTCAGCATCACCGGCTAGCCCAGGGCGTATGCAGTCGTTTCGGCGCGCGTCAGTACGCCTGCTTGTGTGCATACGCACTTAAGAATGAGGAAGCGCAGCGATGGAAGTGCTATCAGATGACGACTGCTTTGCGATCCGCCAGGCCGCACGGTATGTGTCGCAGATTTATGACCGGCATCTGGCGAATGTCGGCCTGACCATTACGCAGTTTTCGCTGCTGGTTCGGCTCAAACGCACTGGCCCGATGACGATGAAGCAAATGGCCGAAACCATGCGCATGGAGCGCACTACGCTGGTCCGGACGATTCAGCCGTTGCGCCGCAATGGCCTCGTGTCGAGCGAGGCGCTGGGTGCGGATGTGCGAGCGTTGTCGATTGCGCTGACGGCCGCCGGTGAAGGTCGGCTGCAGGCCGGACGCGAGCACTGGTACGCCGCGCAAGCCGAATTCGAGCACCGCTTCGGCGCGCGGCGCGCGGCCGCATTGCGCGGCGAACTGTTGGCGATCACGCGGGATTCAAACTGAAGGTCCGCGGGTAGCAGTAACGAAGGCCGGCGCCACGCGCCGTTTTTTTCAACGCACAGAGTGCATACGCACATATCGACACCATGTCCACTACACCTTCGACCGTCGTCCCGCCGAGCGCGGTGCATACCGCCAAACCGGCGCGGCGCATTCCGTGGATGCTTCTCGCGAGCCTCACGGTACTCGTCGCGCTGGCGCTCGCCGCTTCGTACTGGTTCTTCGTCAGCCGCTTCGTCGAAACGACCGATGACGCGTACGTGGGCGGCGACGTGACCGTGATGGCGCCGAAGGTAAACGGCTTTGTCACCGACGTGCTCGTGCACGACAACCAGTTTGTCCACGCGGACCAGGTGCTGATCCGCCTCGACGCGCGCGATTACGACGCGCGCCTCGCGCAAGCCAGCGCGGAAGTGCAGAGCGCGCAAGCCGCGGTCACCGAGTTGCAGGCGAAGAAGTTGCTGCAACTCGCGACCATCAACGAACAGGCCGCCGAGGTGCGGGCTTCCGGCGCCGAGTTGACGCGCAGCGCGGCGGACCAGACGCGCTACCGCGAACTGGTCAAAGACGACGCCGTATCGAATCAGGTGGTCGAGCGGGCCGATGCCGATCTGACCAAGGCGCACGCCGCGGTCGATCGCAGCAGCGCGGCACTGATCGCGGCGCAACGCCAGATCGCCGTGCTCGACGCGCAGATCGGCGACGCTCAGGCGCGCATCGCCACCGCGCAGGCGGCGCAGCGCGTCGCCGCATTGAACGTGGAGTACACGACGATTCGTTCGCCCATCGACGGCTATATCGGCAATCGCACCGCGCGCGTCGGACTGCTGGCGAACACCGGCGTGTCGCTGCTGACGGTGGTGCCTTCCAGCGGACTCTGGATCGACGCGAACTTCAAGGAAGACCAGTTGAAGAAGATGCGCGTCGGCGATGAAGTCGACGTCGATCTCGATGCATCGAGCAGGCGGATTCGCGGCTCAGTGGAGAGTCTCGCGCCCGCCACGGGTGCAACCTTCAGCGTGTTGCCCGCGGAAAACGCCACCGGCAACTTCACGAAGATCGTGCAGCGCGTGCCGGTGCGCGTGCACCTCGACGTACCGAAGGACCTGCAAGGCATGCTGCGGCCGGGACTCTCCGCAACCGTGAAGGTGCATGTCGACGCCAACGACGCGCCGCAGCGCGGATGAGCCGATCATGACTCAGGTTCTCGACAATCCCGCCGACCAGCCGACCCGCACTAAGGTCTTTGCGTTCGTGCTGATGTGCGTCGGCTTTTTCATGGCGACGCTCGATATCCAGATCGTGGCGTCTTCGCTTCGGGACATTGGCGGCGGCCTGTCCGCGAGCCAGGACGAACTCTCGTGGGTGCAGACCTCTTATCTGATTGCCGAAATCATCGTGATCCCGATGTCCGGCTGGCTCACGCGCGTCTTTTCGACGCGCTGGCTATTCACGTTCTCCGCGTTCGGCTTCACGGTCACCAGCATGCTGTGCGGTCTCGCATGGGACATCAACTCGATGATCCTGTTTCGCGGTTTGCAAGGCGCGCTCGGCGCCGCAATGATTCCGACGGTCTTCACCACCGCGTTCGTGCTGTTTCCCGGCAAACAGCGGCTGATCGCGTCCACTGCGATCGGCGCGCTGGCGTCGCTCGCCCCGACCGTCGGTCCGGTGATCGGCGGCTGGATCACGTCGCAATGGTCGTGGCACTGGCTGTTCTATCTGAATCTCGTGCCCGGCGTCGCCGTCACGCTGATGGTGCCGAAGTATGTTCACATCGACAAAGTCGATCTCTCGCTGCTTAAAAAGGGCGACTACCTCGGCATTCTGCTGATGTCCGGCTTTCTCGGCTGCCTCGAATATGTGCTCGAAGAGGGCCCGCGCAAGAACTGGTTCGGAGACGACGTGATCGTTCTGTGCGCGTGGGTGGCGGCGATCTGCGGGTTTCTTTTCATCGTGCACGCGTTCACGGCGAAAGAGCCGATTGTCGATTTGCGCGCGCTGGCGGTGCGCAACTTCGGTATCGGCAGCTTGCTGTCGTTCATCACCGGGATCGGGATTTTCTGCACGGTATTTTTGACGCCGGTATTTCTGGCGCGCGTACGTGGCTTCGATTCGTTGCAGATCGGCCTGGCGTTGCTGTCGGTCGGCTGTTTTCAATTGCTTGCGTTGGCTGCGTATTCGACGCTGGCGCGCTTTGTCGATATGCGTTTGCTGATGGTGTTCGGGCTCGCGCTGTTCGGTATCGGCTGCTATCTGTACGTGCCGCTGACGAGTCAATGGGGCTGGCAGCAGTTGCTGATTCCGCAGGCGTTGCGTGGCGTCGGCCAGCAGTTCTGTATTCCGCCTATTGTCACGATGGCGCTGGGGGCGTTGCCGCCGTCGCGGCTTCGTTCCGCGAGCGGCCTTTTCAATCTGATGCGCAACCTCGGCGGCGCGATCGGCATCGCCGTGAGCAGCACGATGCTCAACGATCGTTTGAACTTCCATTACGAGCGGCTCGACGAGCACCTGAACACAGGCCGGCCGGTGGTCGAGTCGTTGTTGCAGAAGCAGGCCGACTATTTCGCGGCGATTGGCGGAGACGTGCTGAATGCGGCCAGCGCGGGACTCGACCAGTTGCACGCGTTGCTGATGCGCGAAGCGCTCGTGCTCACTTTCTCCGACGCATTTTTCGCCGTGTCGCTCTGTTTCGTGGTCGGCTTGCTGAGCGTGCTGTTCTCGCGCCCGTTCGGCAACACCGCACCGCCGCCCGATGCCCATTGAGGATCCCCTATGAAGCCGATCGTTATCAAGGTACTCGCGAGCGCGGCATTGCTGACGCTCGCGGCGTGCGCGGTGCAACCCTCGACCCACGCGGATTTGCCGCAAACCGTCAAGGCCGTCGCGCCGCTCGCGTGGAGTGTCGACGCGCCGCAAGACAGCGTCAGCGCCGACACGTGGTGGGCGCAATTCGGCGACCCTGTGATGCATCAACTGGTCGAGTCGGTGCTGACCGGCAATCTCGACGTGCAGGCCGCGGTGGAACGCGTGAAGCAGGCGCAGGATCTGGTGACGCAAAATCGCGCGGCGCTGCTGCCCGAGCTAAATGCGACTGCGACGGCTTCGACGGAGCGGCAGAACACCCCGCCGCCGCTCGGCTATGTGCGTCAGGCCGGTTTCGGATTGGCGGCGAGCTGGACGCCCGATGTGTTCGGCGGCGAACGTCTCGCGGTGCTGGCTGCGCAGGCGCAGGTGTCGGGACGCGCGGCGGCTTTGAATGAGGTGCGGCTCGCGCTCGCCGCGAACACGGCTGCGGCATATATCGATTTGCGTTGGGCGCAAACGCAATTGCAGATACTCAGCGACAACGAACAGATTCGCGCGCGCGCGCTGAAGCTCACGCAGGAGCGTCTGCATTACGGACTGTCGACGCAGCTCGACGTCGCGCGCGCGCGCAATCAGCTGGAAGATTTGCAGGCGCAAATTCCCCGCATGCAATCCACCGTGCAGCATCAATTGAGTCTGATCGCGGTGTATTCGGGGCGCACGCCGGAGAGCGTCGACAGTTTGGTGCTCGCCGATGCCCGTGAGATTCCGGTGCCCGCGCAAAGCGCGCCGCAGGTCCTGCCGTCCGACGCGCTGCTGCAACGGCCCGATGTGCGCACCGCCTATGCGACGGTCGAACAGCGCGCGGCCGAGGTGGGGGTGTCGAAGGCACAGCGCTATCCGCAGTTCAGGATCAATCTCGCCGATGGTCTGCTTGCTTCGTCGTACCTCGGCCTGCCGACGCTGACCGACAACCTCTTTAGCGCCGCGTTGAATGCGACGAGCCCGATCTTCAACGCGGGCCGCATCACCGCGAATATCGACGCGAGCGAGAGCCGCATGCGCGAATCGCAGCTCGGCTTGCAACAGACTATCCTGCAGGCGCTCAAGGAAATAGAGGATAACCGCAGTGATCTGGTGAGTGGCGCGGTGCAGGTGCAACGGCTCGGCGGCGCGCTCGATGCATCGAACCATGCGCTGCGGCTGTCGACCGAACTCTATAAAGGCGGCGCGACGGATTTCCTTGATGTGCTTACCGCGCAGGAAGCGTTTCTACGCGACTCCGAATCGTTGAATCAGGCCAGGCGCGAGCATGCGCTCGCAGCGGTTGCGTTGTACCGGTCGCTCGGTGGGGGCTGGGATGCGCAAGAGCAGGTGGCGGGGGTGAATGCTTCCAAGGGTTAGCGCTGTCTGGCTTGCTGGTTCGAATCGGCTTCTAAATCAGGCGCGTTGTCGAGTGCAGCCCGGACGGCTCGTGCCAGTTCATCGAGTCGGTAGGGCTTGCTGATCAGCGCGACACCCTCGTCCAGTTTGCCGTCGTGGAAAACGATGTCCCGGGTATAACCTGATGCAAACAGAACCCTTGCATGGTACGGCGGAGCGCCGGCGATTCGCGCGAGTTCGCTGCTCCTCACCGTACCCGGCATGACGACGTCGGTGAAAAGCAGATCGATGTGTTGACCACTCTGGATGAGTGCGAGCGCCGAATCGCCGTCTTGCGCGGAAAGCACTTTATATCCCAACTGCGCAAGCATTTCGATTGCAGCTATGCGGACATCAGGGTCGTCTTCGACGATCAGAATGGTTTCCCCGCCACGTTCCTGTCGGCTCGGAGATGACTTCGGCGACGTATGTTCCGCTTCGAGGCTGCGCGGAAAATACAGATCCACGGTGGTGCCTTGGCCTTCGGCGCTCCTGACGCCGACGTGACCCGAACTCTGTGACACGAAACCAAACACCATGCTCAATCCCAGGCCGGTTCCCTTTCCCTCGGCTTTGGTCGTAAAGAACGGCTCGAATACGCGGGCCTTCACATGCTCCGACATGCCGCTGCCGCTATCGGTTACCGACAACCGGACGAAATCACCAGCGGGCACCCCGGCGCTGCGGGCGCGCTCGTCCGCCTTTGCGTCCACATTGTCGATGCTGATGCCGATGCGGCCCGGCCCGTCTATCGCGTCACGTGAATTGATCACCAGGTTCAGCAGAGCGCTTTCCAGCTGATTGCGATCGGCGCAGATGTTCCAAACGTTCCGGGTGCCCGATATGCCGAACTCGATGTTCTCCGGCAGCGTGCGGCGCAACATCTCGTTCATGCCTTCGACCAGACGGCTGGGATTGAGAACGGCCGGTGCAAGCGGTTGTCTGCGTGCGAAGGCCAGCAGTTGTGCGGCCAGCTTTGCACCGCGCACCACCGCATTGCTGACCGCGGTGACGCGCCGCCGGAGCACATCGTTGCCGCTTGTCGCAAGCTCGATGAGCTGGAGATTGGCCGAGATAACCTGAAGGACGTTATTGAAGTCGTGAGCCACACCGCCCGTCAGACTTCCGATTGCCTCGAGCTTTTGTGCCTGCCGTAAACGCTCTTCCATCGCCACCCGCGCGGCGACTTCGGCGGCGACACGATGTTCGAGGGTTTGCGTAAGCTGCAGCAACGCTTCTTCCGCCTTCTGGCGCTGCGTTTCCGCCCGTTTCATCGCCGTCGTTTCGAATACGATCGCGATGACCCCCGCCGGTTGCCCGTCGTCATCGACGACCGGGCTGTAGCTCAAGTCCAGCCAGACGTCTTCCGGACTTCCTTCGCGGTAAAGAACCAGGATCTTGTCTTTGTACGTGAGCGTGCCGCCGGCAAGACAGGTATCGACGACGTGGCGGTTGAAGGATGCAACCTCGGGCCAGCCCACTTCGACGGGCTTGCCCAGCAGAAACGGGTGACGCCCGCCAGCAAAGACGGCATAGGCATCGTTATAAAGCATGGTGCCTTCCTGTCCCCACAACATCACGAGGGGCGACGGAGACGCAAGCAGCAACTTGACGGCGGCCACCAGACTCGCGGACCAGCCCTCGCATGGGCCGAGCGGCGTGCTGCTCCAATCGAAGGCCGCAATTTGCCGGGCCATCTCGCCCTGCCATCCGGGGCAGGGACCGTCGAACCTTAGTGAAACCGCTGAGTGCATGGCGAAGTCAGCTCCAAACGAGGCATTGAAGTTTCGTGCATTGCACGCGAGCATGACGAACGCCCGCCGTTCCGGCGTCTTTCGACATCTCCCCGAAGCAGCAAATATTGTTCCCGGGTTGCGCCGCCCCGCTAAAACGGCCTAACCGATGCAGGACAAGAGATCGTCCAACTGCACAGGTTTCGTGAGGCTTTGGTCGAAGCGTGCTCCATTGGCATCGCCCGCCATGTCGGGGTCGACGAAGCCGGACAACAGAATGAAACGCGTATTCGCCATTCGGGGGTCGCGCTTGAACTGCGTGAGAAGCTGTCCGCCGCTCATATCGGGAAGCTTCCAGTCCACGAATGCCACGTCGGGCTCGAACGAGTGAAC
>NZ_JAQQEU010000104.1:0-19421 GCF_046026895.1 Paraburkholderia sediminicola | reverse complement strand
CGGCACCGGGCTGTTTGCACTGCAGCCTCTCGAGGCGGGCGAGCGCCTCATTGAATACAAGGGTGAACTCACCAGCTGGCGACGCGCAGCCGCGCGTCAGCGATCGGATGCCGGGCACACTTCCGTGTTCGGCCTTTCAGACGGACGGGTCATTGATGGCAGCCGGGGTGGCAACAGCGCACGATTTCTGAACCCCGCGTGCAAGCCAAACTGCGAGGCGATCGAGATCGGCGATCGCGTGTTCATTCATGCGCTCATTGCGATCAATCCCGGCGAGGAGCTGTTTATCGACAACGGCCTGGTCGTTGACGGCGCGATTACAGATGACGTTCGGGCGCAGTACGCCTGTCATTGCGGCGCGTCCCGGTGCTGTCAATCAATGATCGGCGGTACAGCGACTTTGCCGTAAGCGCCGGCAGTTCACGCGGGCGCCGCTGCGGTGGGTCGCTCTTCCCAACCCGACTGCGTAGCCCCGCCAGTCTCAGCCTGTGTGTGTACGCCCGTTATCGACCCCACTGGAGCACCGTTTTGTCCTGAGCGAGTGCCAATGGCGGGGTCCCAGGTACGACAGTCGTCGATGTCACGATCAAAAACGTTGGCAAATCGGCTGAACCGGTCTTGAACTCATCTGGCGCCGGGCCTGCTGGTTAGCGTCGTTTCAATTGCTCGACAACATACTGGCTGACAATCAGAAGGAACAGCAAACTCCCGCGGTTTATTGAAATAGCTCTCGATGACTAACTAGGCCGAAAAAGGCTGATGGTCTCTGGAAAAGAACCATCAGCCAAAGAGAGTTCGGTCAAAACTCTCTACTCTCAGACCAACCACTACTATCCCTCTACTGCATTACTTACTGTGGGACACCACTTGATGTCGTTGCACGCCCAAACCGTCCACTTCCTGTTCTACCACGTCTCCCGCCTTCAGGTACTTGCGCGGATTGAAACCCATGCCGACGCCGGCCGGGGTACCGGTGATGATGAGATCGCCAGCACGAAGCGGCAGATGATGCGATACGCAGGAGATGATTTCCGCAACCGGGAAAATCATGTCCGAGGTATTGCCATCCTGCATCGTTTCGCCGTTGACGGTTAGACGAAGCCCGAGCTTCTGCGGATCGCCGACTTCATCAGCAGTCACCAGCCACGGGCCGACCGGGCAAAATGATTTGGCGCTCTTGCCCTTGAAGAACTGTCCACCGCGGTCGATTTGCCACGTGCGTTCGGACACATCATTCACGTTGACGTAACCAGCGACGTAATTTAGTGCCTCTTCTTGCGATACGTGATCACAGTCGCGACCGATCACGATACCGAGTTCGACTTCCCAGTCGGTAGTTTCAGAACCGCGATAAAGCAGGATGTCATCATTGGCACCGCTGAGCGACGCCACGGCCTTGCTGAAGATCATCGGCTCAGTCGGAATTTTCATTCCGGCTTCGATTGCGTGCTGCTTGTAATTGAGACCGATGGCCACGACTTCGCGAATACCCGCGACCGGTACGCCGTAGCGGACATCGCCTTCGACCACGGGAAGAGCCGACGTATCCAGACCGGCCAGTGCACGAAGCGATTCCGGCGCCAGTTGATCGGGACCGATGTCGCCGATCACCGGGGACAGACTGCGAATAGTGCCGTCTGCTGCGATCAGCCCCGGCTTTTCTGCGCCAACTGCACCATAACGAATGAGTTTCATAATTGCCCCTGTGTTAGAACGAGCGCTCAAGGCCCAGGACGTGCTGGCCGACGAAGCTCAGAATCAAGTTGGTCGAGATCGGTGCGATTTGATAGAGACGGGTTTCACGCCACTTGCGTTCGATGTCGTACTCGCGAGCAAACGAGAAGCCGCCCATAGTTTGCATTGCCACGTCTGCGGCCTTGAACGCGACTTCGGATGCCAGGAGCTTGGCAACGTTTGCCGCCTCGCCACACTCCGCACCCGCAGTGAACTGAGCCGCAGCTTTGCGGCACATCTGATCCGCAACCTCGATGTCGATATGCACACGCGCCAACGGGAACTGCACGCCCTGATTCTTGCCGATGGTGCGCCCGAATACCCTACGCTCATTTGCGTAATCGACTGCTTTCTTCAGGCAGTATCGGGCATCCCCCACCGCTTCGGTACCGACGAGAATGCGTTCAGCATTCATGCCGTCGAGAATGTAATGAAAGCCGCGACCTTCGACACCGATCAGGTTCTCGGCCGGAACTGTGAGATTGTCAAAGAAGATTTCCGTTGCGCCGTGATTAATCATTGAATCAATGTGGCGAATCTCTATGCCCTTGCCAAGATTCTCGTGAATATCCACGAGGAAGATCGACATACCGTCAGTCTTTTTCTGAACGTCCTTGAGCGGCGTCGTGCGCGCCAGGAGAAGCATCAGATCCGAATGCAGTGCACGCGAGATGAACACCTTCTGTCCGTTGACGATGTACTTGTCGCCTTGACGCACAGCAGTGGTCTTCAGGCTTGTAGTGTCAGTACCGCTGGTGGGTTCGGTAACGCCGAATGCTTGCAAACGAAGCTCGCCGCTCGCGATACCCGGCAGGTATTTCTGCTTCTGCTCTTCGCTGCCGTGACGGAGAAGCGCGCCCATGATGTACATTTGTGCATGGCCTTGCGAAGCCACGCAACCCGAGGCATTGATTTCTTCGAGAATAATCGCTGCCGCACGAAGGGGCAGGCCCGAGCCGCCGTACTCTTCGGGAATCAATGCAGCCAAGAACCCGGCTTCCGTCAGAGCCTTGATGAACTCAGTCGGATACTCATCCGTCTTTTCGAGACCACGCCAGTACTCACCGGGAAAACCTTCACACAACTTGCGTACCGCGTCGCGCAGATCGCTGTAATCCTCGCCCAGTTCGACGGTGAGACCATTGATAGGAGTCTTAGTATCGTTGCTCATTTTCTTTTCCTTTATCGTGCTTTTGCGTAGGTAAAATCCTTGGGGAGACCTGCCTGATACGTACCACCACGCAGCTTTTCATCGGGAAGAGCACGAGCAACAATATCCCGTACCTTCAAAAGCTTCTCGATGTCGATACCGGTATCGAACCCCATCGACGCAAAGAGGAATGCCAAATCCTCAGTGACTACGTTGCCTGTGGCCCCCGGTGCATAAGGACAGCCGCCCAATCCTGCCAAGGACGAATCCAAGTAGCGGACGCCGACGTCTGCCGCAGCCAACGCATTAGCGATGCCCAGACCACGCGTATCGTGGAAATGAGCCGCGACCGGAGTGTTTCCCGTGAACTTCAGAATCCCTTCGAAGACGCGCCGGACCTGATCCGGACTTGCGTAGCCCACGGTGTCACAGATGGTGAGTTCATCAGCACCTAGGTCGAGTAGACGATGTGCGAATTCGATCGCACGCTGCTCCGATACCTTGCCTTCGATAGTACATCCGAAGCACGTCGAGAGACCACCCACGATCTTTGGTCTGTTGCCTGTGATCTCGTGAACCCGCCTTGCCATGACCGCAAAGTCAGCGAACGAATCTTCGGTACTGCGACGTACATTCGACAGATTGTGACCTTCGCTGACGCTCATCACGAAGTTCAGCTTATGCACACCGAGACGAATCCCGTCTTCAGCACCGCGGATATTCGGCACCAATGCCGTAACGGTCAGACCGTCGAAGGCCAATGCCTGGGGAACGATTTCTTCCCGATCGCCGAACTGGGGAATAAGTTTCGTCGGAACGAACGAGCAGACCTCGATTTCCGTAACGCCCGCTTCGTACTCGGTTTTGATCCAATCGAGTTTCGCGTCGATCGGCATAACCGTTTTAACGATTTGCAATCCGTCGCGGAGGCCAACCTCTCGAATCTGAATTTTCTCTGCCATGATTTCTAATCCTTTTAATTACCTGTCCACTGCGGAGCGCGGTTCTCGTTGAACGCAGCAATGCCTTCCTTGCGATCGTTCGACGTTGCAAGGCGGTTATACGCGTCGATCTCGAATTCCATCGCAGACCGAAGATCCATTTGAGCGCCGAAGTTCATAGCCCGCTTCGCCTGCGTGATTGCCAGCGGCCCGTTCGATGCAATCTTCGTTGCCGTTGCCATCGCTTCATCCATCACGGAACCCGAAACGATTTTGTTCAGCATTCCCCATTGCAATGCTTCTTCTGCCGAGAATGGGGTGGCCGAGAGAATCAACTCCTTGGCCCGACGCATACCGATAGCTCGCGGAAGATTCTGGGTACCACCGCATCCCGGCATGATGCCCAGGCTTGTTTCAGTCAGGGCAAATCGTGCATGCGGGACTGCGTATGCGAAGTCACAGGCCAGCACGAGTTCCGTTCCGCCCGCGTAGGCAATGCCGTTGACTGCGGCAATGACGGGGATCGGGCATTCGACGATAGCGCGAACCATGCGTTCGTAGACAGCGTGCTGTTTCAGATACTGATCGTCGGTCATGCCGTTGCGTTCTTTAAGATCGCCACCAGCACAGAAATGACGCTCGCCCGCCGCACTCAGAATCACGCAACGCGTATCCCGAGGCACCGCTAAGTCTGCGAATACATCCAGAAGCTCGCAGCCCAGTTGCGTGTTGATCGCGTTGGCCGCTTGCGGACGATTGAGCTTGGCGACCTTAACGCTGCCCACGTCCTCCACTTCGATCATTTCATACTTCGTCATTTGCTTTCTTCCTTGCCGAGTACCAGTTCATTGTGTTGGCCAAGATCGGGAGCCAAACGTCGCAACGCAGGACGCTGACCGTCGAAATTCAACGGAATGCCCGTCAAGGCCAAATCACTTACGCCTTCCGGCTTCTGAAAGATCCCCAGCGCTTCTGCTTGCGGGTCTTTAGCGACCTGATCAATTGTCTGCAAAGGCGCGATAGGAACACCTGCTGCATCCAAGACATCAACCCAATGCGATGCCGTATTGGTAGCGAGAATCGAATTCAGGAGGGGAATCAATGTCTCGCGATTGATAACGCGTGCATTGTTAGTCGAGTACAAAGGATCCGTCGTGAGGTCCGCGCGGCCGATAGCAGTTGCCAACTTTGAGAACAGCGAATCGTTCGCTGCGGCAATCATCACGTGACCATCGCACGTGGTAAACGCCTGATGTGGCACGATCTCCACGAGCCCCGATCCCATCGGCTTACGCACGATACCCGAGGCACTGTAACCCGCCATGTGCACTGTCATCCAGGAGAGGCCTGTCTCAAACAGTGATGCGTCTACAGTAGTACCCTCACCCGTTTGATTGCGTTTGTTGAGTGCTGCGAGGATACCTATCGCGCACCACATGCCACTTCCCATGTCCACAATGGAGGTGCCGATACGTACTGGATCGCCGCCGTTGCCTGTAACGCTCATCAAACCCGAGCGGGCCTGAACCAGTGGGTCGTATCCCGGCTTGCCCTTCAAGGGGCCCACGTTACCGAAAGCGCTGAGATTGCAATAAATGAGGCTCGGCTTGAGTGCGCGCAATTCCGCAGCCCCGAAGCCCAGAGGATCAATAGCGCCAGCACGCAGACTCTGGATTACAACGTCCGCTTCTTCCACAATGAATCGACGAAGCGCTGCCGCCTCTGTTTCATCCTTCATGTCGAGAGCGATACCCGACTTGTCCCGATTCATCGCGTGGTACGACGTGGACGTGTTGCCCCAGTTCGGAGGCCCCCAAGCGCGAGCATCATCGCCGCGACCCGGATTCTCAACCTTGATTACGTTAGCACCCAACTGGGCCAAGATCGACCCCGCGTAGGGGCCTGCAAAGCTGTGACAGATCTCCACAACAGTTACACCGTCGAGCGGCAACTTCTGTTCCATAGCGCTATCTCCCTTGATTACGTCCCCGGTCCCTACCGAACGAACGCTTTCCACAACTTTAAAAAGAAATCTGCGCGGATGTCAATGAACCGTTTCATCTCAAGCACAAATAATCCGAGTGGGGTAAGTACCGATGATTGGACTTAGCGACATACAGGCTTGATTTCTAAGGGCATTTTAGAGATTAGTGGTTAACGCTACGTTGACCCATTTTCATCGTCTGCAACAAACTTGCGTGAACCGTTTCAATGTAACGGTTCAACACCTGCCGACTTGATAGAAATATCACAGACGAAACCCTCGGAGACATCTATGAATGAATCAGAACAATATGTCCACTCTCAGCCGGCACAGGATCGGGCAACAGCGGGGCAGCCTGCTCTCTCTCGTGTCTCAATGTTTTTCGTCCGCTTGTTCGAGCGGTACATGCCTGACTCGTTTTCAATCGCACTGTTGCTGACGTTTGTAACTGCTCTTCTTGCGTTCTTCTATGCGCCGAAGTCCGCACCGAAGATCATCCTCGAAGGTTGGTATAAGGGGATGTTCGACATCGCGAGCTATGCATTCCTCGTCGCTCTGATGCTGGTCACTGGTTACGCGTTGGCAGTCGCAAAACCGGTAGCTCGTCTGTTGAAGAAACTGGCATCGCTGCCGAAGACCCCCGCCGCAGTCGCTGCTGTGACGGTATTGACGATCGCGGTGTGCGCTATTCTCCATTGGGCATTCGCGCTTATCGCTACCGGCCTGTTTGCTCGCGAAATCGCCAAGCGCTCGAAGGAGGACTATGCGTGGATCGTCGCTGCCTGCTTCTCGGGTTTCGCACTATTCACTCAGGGCCTTTCCTGCTCCGTTGAACTTATCAGCGCAACCAAAGGCAATCCGCTGAACATCGTTGAGAAGGTGACGGGTCACGTCATCCCTCTGAGCGAAATCGAACTCGCGTCGTATAACGTGATTCCGGTTATCGTTCTGATGATCGTGCTGCCACTGCTGTTCATCGCTATGCGCCCGCGTGGTGCAAACATCATCCCGGCCGACTCGGAACGACTGATTGCTGAAGACACTAGCGCCGCAGCCATCGAGCAAACTGAGGAAGATGTCTCCAATACGATCAGCGCTAAGCTCAGTCGCGCGTGGTGGATTAATGCGTTGGTCGTTATCGGTGGCGTTACTCACTTCATTTTAAGCGGCCTGACGTTCGACCTGATGTCGATGATCATTGGGTTCATGCTTGCCGGTATGGCTCTTCATGGTCGTCCTGATGCGTATGCCGCGGCTATCAGCAAGGGTGCGAGGCTGACCGGTTCGCTGCTGCTGCAATTCCCGTTCTACGGCGGCATCATGGGCATCATGACCACGACGGGTCTCGCAACGGTGCTCGCTGAGTGGTTTGGTTCGTTCTCGACCACGACTACGCTGCCCTTTTGGAGCCTTATCAGCTCGACCTTGATCTCGCTCTTCGTTCCCTCTGCTGGCGGTCACTGGGCAGTTCAAGGCCCGTTCATCATCCCGGTCGCGCATGCTCTGCACGCCTCGATCCCCGCGACCCTTATCGGCGTCGCCTCGGGTGAAGGTGCTGCCGACATGATCCAACCGATGTGGATGCTTCCGATCCTTGCGATTACCGGTGTGTCCATTCGTCGCGTTATGGGGTTCACTATCATGAGCTTCTTCGTCATGATGATCGTGTGGTCGCTTGATCTGCTGTTCTTGGTACCGGCAGGCTAAACGATTTTATTTAGTGTATGAAAACAGAAAGCGTCGAAATTTCGACACCCTTTCTAATAGAGATGAGCTTATGAATGCCCCCTATACTCAACAGATTGCGCAGTTCATCACAACACTTGATGCAAACCCTATTCCCGAAGCGGCTAAGAAGATGGCTCTTGATGCCTTCGCGGACTGCGTTGGAGTTCTGATTGCCGGATCTGATGAAGAAGCAGTGTCGATTGCCGCATCATTGTCGATTCCCGATAATGACGGCGTGCCGGTTATTTGCCGCGGCTTGCAAGTTCGAATGGAGGACGCAGCACTCATCAACGGTATCGCGGCCCATGTGCTTGACTACGATGATGTCGGCCTGTCTGGGCACCCTAGCGCAGTCATTGTTCCCGCTGTACTGGCTCTAGGCGCAGCTATCAATGCGAGCGGGGAACGAGCTATTCGCGCGTACCTCGTAGGCTTTGAGACATGGGGCATGATCGAAGGACTTGATCCCCTGCCCCTTTACAAACAGGGATTCCACCCGACCGCCATCTTTGGCACTGTTGCAGCTGCCGGCAGTTGCGCGTACTTGTTGAACCTCACAGCAGAGCAGACCGCCAACGCGCTTGCTATCGCGTCGTCTCTCGCTTCTGGCCTGGTTGCCAGCTTCGGCACAATGACGAAACCGCTCCATGTGGGCCGCGCAGCCCAAGCCGGTCTACTTGCAGCTAGGCTCGCATCAAAGGGTTTCACTGGCAGTCCTGATGTGTTCGAGCACGACAGCGGCTTCTTACTTTCCCACTCGCCGAGTCGTAATCCTGCTCTTGATCGCGTGCTGCGCACCGGCGTACCCAGCGTCGATTGGAAGGCTGGTGCAGGGGTATTGAACGTTAAACGCTACCCCGTTTGTTATGGCGCACATCGAGTAATCGACGTGGTTACTGAACTTGCAATTGAGCATGACCTTACAACTGAGGACATTAGTTCGATTGATGTTGTGACTGGCGACATGCAAATGGTTATGCTGCGCAATGCTCGCCCCACTACGGGTCTTGAGGCGAAGTTCAGTATGCAGTTCGCTATTGCATCCGCCCTAGCTGTGCGCCGTTGCTCGCTGAAGGAACTGTCAGACGACTTCGTTACCCGTGACGACATTCAATCAATTTTCCCACGCGTGTCTATCACGACCGTGGGTGGCTCGATGCCCGGTCTTCCCTTCGCCCCGCAGGAACAGGTTAAACTGACTCTTTCGAACGGACAGGTGCTTGAGCGTACCGTGGAGTTTGCCAAGGGCAGTCATCAGCTTCCGCTTGATGAAATCGAACTGAAAGATAAGTTTATCGACTGCGCGACGACCAAGCTTAGCGAGGATAACGCTGCTGCGCTGTGGCTTCAACTGCGGTGCCTGGCGGACCTGAAAAGCCTGCGCGCCCTAATCCTGCAATAGCCTTTACCATCTGCTGACAGAGATCACAATGGCATCAGTAACAATCCGGGATGTTGCGCGTATGGCGGGTGTCTCTGTCGGCACCGCTTCTCGCGTTATTAACAACGCCTCGACGGTAGGCCCAGACAATGTATTACGGGTTCGGGAAGCGATCTCCAAGTTGGGTTTTGTGCCAGACCGTAATGCGCAAGCCATGCGAGGAAACTCCTATGAGATAGGCATCATTGTTCGCGATATAACCATCCCGGTGCTGGCTGGATTCGTCAAAGCGGCTCAAACGGTGTTCGATGCACATGGCTACGCGATGCTTATAAACAGCGTAGAGAATAATCGCGGGCGTGAACTTCAGATGCTAGATCAATTCTGTCGACGCCGGATTGACGGATTGATAATGACAACTGCGAGTGAGGATGATGCACAGCTTGTGCGGGCTCGCGAGAAAGCCACGTTCCCGATCCTCCTGTCAGATCGTGACCTGACTGAGAACTGTGATTGCACGCTTATCGATCACGAGTTTGGTACGTATCAAGCTGTCTCCTATCTGATCGGTTTGGGGCACCGGCGCATTCTCCTCATTACGGGTAGCACTGATGTGTACCCCGGCCGCTCCCGCGTGCGGGGATATCATCGCGCTTTCAAAGATGCGGGCTTATCCGTCGATCCTCACTGGGTAAGGTTCAGCACTTTCGAATCTAGTACCGCCTTCTTTGAGACTAGCTCGTCGTTGGATGAAGCGGTACGGCCTACTGCCGTACTGGCAGGCGGCATCGACATGCTTACTGGCGTGCTAAAGGCCATACGAGGTCGGGGCTTAAGAATTCCCGAGGACATATCGGTGATAGGAAACAGCGACTCTGATCTTGCGCTGCTATCAACCCCACCAATAACTGTGGTTAAGTGGGATTATGAGGATGTTGGAAGAGCTAGCGCTCAATTGATTTTGGATCGCATTATGGGGAAAGTTGAAGAAAGACGGCGAATTGTCTTTCCGACAGAGTTGGTTATTCGCGGGTCCTGCTCCGCTATCTGATGACAAAGTCCGACAGCCGGTAAAGCTGTCGGGCTTTTTTCTACCTTTGACTATAGGCCCATTACGACCCACGGTTACGACTGCCCATCAACGAATCACAGCAACTTCGTAGGCGCCGATTATAAACGATCGCCACCATACACCTCATCTCCGGTGACCCAGCCGCAGGGTACGCCCCAATCCAGCGTCCGTTCAAGCATCTGGCGCGCAAGCTGCGGCTTGGTTGCGAACTCCACGTTGTCGGGGACGCCCGCTGCCCGACAACGTGGACGATCTTCAATCCACGACTGAGGCAGATACAGTTCCCGGTCAATGAATGCGCTACCCCCGTTGCCTGCGTAGCACAGGAACACACCGATCTGGCTATTCTCGATTCGACCTGCCGTGTCACTGTCTTGGCGCTGTACACCGGCAGAGTGGTCCCCCTTCTTGAGTCTGCACGGGATAGCGAACGGCACGGCAGCGGTTATGGGACGTTTGGGAGTGTAGAAAAGCCGTTGCGCATTGCACGCAACGGCTGCTTAAGCGAATCGGAGTTTCAACCTACCACGAGGTAACCGCGCCGCGCATCTCGCGCTTGGCATCTGCAATGCGTTTGAAGTTTCCGCCTTCCAAGAGGTCGGTCACCACGTTCTTACTCTGGTTGCGATTCACGCGCCCGGTCGAGTCCGTCCACGATTCGATTTCGCCATAGAAGCCGCGTTCCTGATCACCTCGTATATAGCCCACCACGTTATTCTGTTGGTCGGTGACTTCCGCTATCGATCGAACTAATTGAAGCTTTTGCTCTTTGCCTAATAGGTGATTGAGCTCTGCGCAGGTCTTATAAATCGATTCAGTAGTAAAGATCACCCTTCCGAATCTGGTGCCGTTTTGACTGCAGCGACCGCCGATCGGATTCACACGAGCACCACAGATACGGTATTGCTCACTGGGAGGGAGTGGATTCGTCCGCTCATAATCCGTCATCAGATTAGTGTAATGCGTGGAGTATCGAGTTCGCCCCTGCGAGTCCGGCACAATTTGAGAAAAGTCTTTAGCGGTCAGCATTTTCATCCCGACACTTTACCTGATCTTCGAGGCAGCTTTAACCCATCTCCTTATACACAAATGAACCGCCCCGGGAATCGTGGAGGCTGGTTGGTTTAAGTTAATACGGGCACAGCAGCAGTATTGTTGAGTTGTCGGTAGTAGTTTGCCTCAGCTTCTGCGGGCGGGATATAGCCGAGCGGTTCCATCAGCCGAGGTAGTGTCGCGATAAGGATGGCGTGGCGAACAAATTACAGATCAATAGGAATGCTCACATCACCAGCGAATAGAACCGGTCGGCGACCAAGTCGGTTCGCGAATTCTACCCACGACGCCTTATTGCGACACTGCCGGGACCGCCGCGCCCGATCGGCGCCGATCCCGCAGAATTGGAATGCTTGCCGACATGACACGCTGAGCATGGCGAGCGCATCGGTAGGTTGAGCGCCACCGGCGCTCAACCTACCGGTTCACGCTCGAGCATGCTGCCTTTCGCGCGCCGTTTCGCCAGCCAATGCGACAGACGGTCGAACCACAGGTGCACCACCGGCGTCGTGAAGAGGGTCAGCATTTGCGAAAGAATCAGGCCGCCGACAATCGCGATGCCCAGCGGGACACGCAGTTCCGCGCCCGCGCCATGACCGAGCGCGAGCGGCAGTGCGCCAAACAGCGCGGCGAGCGTCGTCATCATGATCGGCCGGAAGCGCAGCACGCACGCCTGACGGATCGCTTCATGCGGCGACAAGCCTTGCTCACGCTCGGCCACGAGCGCGAAGTCGATCATCATGATCGCGTTTTTCTTCACGATACCGATCAGCAGGATGATGCCGATCATCCCCATGATCGAGAGATCCTGGCCGCACAGCATCAACGCAAGCAATGCCCCCACCCCCGCCGAGGGCAGCGTCGAAATGATGGTGAACGGATGAATCGCGCTTTCGTACAGGACGCCGAGAATCAGATACACCACGACGAGCGCCGCCGCGATCAGATACGGTTCGCTCGAAAGGGAGGCCTGAAACGCCTGCGCTGTACCCTGGAACGACCCCGTCAAGCTGTCGGGTTTGCCTGCCGCGGTTTCGGCCCGGTGAATCGCCGTCACGGCATTGCCGAGCGATTGCCCCGGGGCCAGGTTGAACGAGATCGTCACAGCCGGGAACAACCCCTGGTGATTCACCGAAATCGGCGACACGTTGTTTTCGATCTTTGCGAGCGTATTGAGCGGCACCAGTTCATTGGTCAGCGGCGAACGCACGTAGAGGTGCGCGAGCGCGTCGGTAGTCAACTGGAAGCCCGGATCGACTTCCTCGACGACGTGGTACTGATTCAGCTGCGTGAACAGTGTTGCGATCTGCCGCTGGCCGAACGCGTCGTAGAGCGTGTCGTCGATGGCTTGCGCGGTAATGCCGAAGCGCGAGGCCGTACTGCGGTCGATCACGAGCGTCGCGCTGGTAGCGGCCGCCTGCTGGTCGGAGGTGACGTCCGCCAGTTGCGGCAATTTCGACAGCTTGTCGGTCAGCACACCCGCCCAATGATTCAGTTCGTTGATATCCGGGTCTTGCAGCGTGTACTGATACTGCGCGGCGCTGATGCGGCCACCTACCTGAATATCCTGGCGGACCTGCATTGACAATGAAATGCCCATCACCTTCGCCAACTGCGGCTTCAGGCGATCGAGCACCTGCCCGGCGCTGTCCTTGCGCTGACCGAACGCCTTCAGGTTGATCATTACGCGGCCCTGGCTCACGGTCGGATTCGCACCCATCCAGAAGTAGACGTTATCGACGGCTGGATCGGCTTCTATGATATTGCCCAGTTGCTGCATTTTCAAAGACATCGCTCGCGGGGAAATATCCGGCGCGGCCTGCGCGACACCCATGATCAACCCGGAGTCTTCCTGCGGGAAGAAGCCCTTCGGGATCACAACGAACAGCACGATCGTCGCGACGATCGTCGCAATCGTCACGCCAAGCATCAGTCTCGGCCAATTCAACACCCAATCGAGACCACGCTCGTAACGCCGCTCGACCGCGACAAAGCGTCTTTCGAGCCAGGCCTCAAGCTTGCGCATGCGCCCTGTGTCATCCGGCTCAGGCAGTCGGATCAGCCAGCCGCATAGCATCGGCGTGACGGTCAGCGAGACCAGCGCCGACGTCAGGATCGCCGCGCTCACCGTCACCGCGAACTCGCGGAACAGGCGGCCGACGATGCCACCCATCAACAGGATCGGAATGAACACCGCGATCAGCGAGATCGTCATCGAGATAATGGTGAAGCGCACTTCCATCGCGCCGAGCAGCGCGGCTTTCATGCGCGGCACGCCTTCTTCGACATGCCGCATTACGTTTTCGATCACGACAATCGCATCGTCCACCACGAAGCCCACCGCGATGGTCAACCCCATTAGCGACAAATTGTCGAGGCTATAGCCGAGCAGATACATCACGCCGAACGTAGCGACCAGCGACAACGGAATCGTCAGGCTCGGAATGATCGTCGCCCACACGTTGCGCAGAAACGAGAAGATGACCATGACGACTAGCGCGACCGTCAGCATCAGCGTGAACTGCACGTCGTGCACCGACGCATTGATGGTTTGCGTACGATCGCCCACGACATGCAGATGCGCGGCGGCGGGCAGCGTCGCTTCCAGCGCAGGCAGCTTCGCCTTGATGTTGGAAATCGTCTGCACGACGTTATAGCCAGGCTGCTTGTGAATATCGAGGATGATCGCGCGTTCGTGCTGAAGCCATGCGGCCTGCTGGTTGTCTTCGGCAGCGTTCAGAACGATACCGAGATCGGATACGCGAATCGGCGCGCCGTTCTTGTACGCGACCACCAGATCGCGATACGCAGAGGCAGTCGTGATCTGGTCGGTCGCGTTGAAAATCACCGAACGATCCGGGCCGTTCAGGCTGCCCTTCGGCGCATTCACCGTCTGCACGCCGACGATCGAGCGCACGTCCTCCAGCGTGAGGCCGCGCGCGGTGAGTTTGTCCGGATCGAGTTGGATACGCACGGCAGGCCGCTGCTCGCCGTGGAAATCGACGAGGCCCACGCCTGGCAGCTGCGAAATCTGCTGCGCCAGATAGTCTTCGGCGTAGCTGTCGAGCTGCGTGAGCGTGAGCGATGGCGACGTCAGTGCGAGTGACAGCAAGGTGAAGTCGGCCGGGTTGACCTTTTCATAGGTCGGCGGGTTCGGCAGATTCTTCGGCAGGGTGCCGCCGGCCGCGTTGATCGCCGTCTGCACATCCTGCGCCGCGCCATTGATATCGCGCGACAGATCGAACTGCACGGCGATGTTGGTGGTCCCCAGCGAACTCGACGACGTCATCTGCGTGATGCCCGCAATCAACGAGAGTTGTCGTTCGAGTGGCGTCGCTACCGATGTCGCCATGGTCTCGGCACTCGCACCCGGCAACTTCGCCACGACCTGAATGGTCGGGAAATCGACCTGCGGCAAGGGCGCGACCGGCAGCAGAAAATAGGCTACCGCGCCCGCCAGCAGGACGGCGATGGCAAGAAAACTGGTCGCAATCCGCCGCTTGATGAACAGTTCCATCAGGCTCATAACGCATTGTCCTGGTTAGCCTGGCTGTCCGCCGGGTTTGCGTTGGCCGGTGCCTGGGCGACCGTCGGCAGCGTGATCGCCGCCACGCGCACGCCCGGGTTCAAGCGGCTTTGTCCATCGAACACAACGAGGTCTGCGGACGCGACGCCGCTGCGAATTTCCGTCATACCGTCGACCGTCACGCCGGTTCGCACCGCACGCATCTGCGCCGTGCCATTCGCGTCGATCACGTATAACTGCGTGCCGTTTTGCGTGTTCACGACCGCGCGGCTCGGCACGGCGAGCCGTTGCGTATCGGTGCGCAACAGCACGCGAGCATTCACCAGCTCGCCCGGCCACAGCTTGCGGTCCCTGTTGGTGAACGAGGCCTTGAGTTTGATCTGACCGGTGGTGGGATCGACCGTGCTGTCGATGAACACGAGCGTGCCGTCGGCGAGCGCTGTACTGCCGGAACGCGTCGTGACGTTCACCGCCAAAGGCGCAGCCGCCTGATTCGTGAGCAAATCGGGGAGCACGTCTTGCGGTACGGAGAACAGCACGGTGATCGGCTCCATCTGCGTGACGGTGACGATGCCGGTCGCGTCGGTAGGATGCACGATCGCGCCGAGGTCGGCCTCGCGCGCGCCCACACGGCCGGTGAACGGTGCGAAGAGCGTGGTGAAGCTCACTTGCAGGCGATCGCTCTGCACCAGCGCCGCGTCTGCCGCGACAGTGGCGGCGAGCGCTTCGACCTGCGCCTTCGCGGTATCCACGGCCTGGGTGGTCGCCGCGCCGATGCCGACCAGTTTCGAGTAACGCGCGAGATCGAGCCTCGCGTTATCGAGCGAGGCCTGATCCTTGCGTTGCGTCGCTTCCGCTTGATGCAATTGCGCGGTGAGCGGGCCCTGGTCGAGTTGGGCGAGCAGCTGGCCTGCCTTCACATCCTGCCCTTCCGTGAAGGCCACGCGCTGTAACTGGCCATCCACACGCACCTTGACGTCCACGGTATTGAGCGCCTGCACCGTACCCACTGCGGCCACGCGAATTGGAAAGTCGCTGTTCACTGGATGGCCGGCGTTGACCGGCACCGCGGCCGCCGGCTTCACGGCTGGATGCCGTGGCCATAGCCACGCGACAAGAATCACGACAAGAAGAACAAACGCCACCACGAGCGGCGCGCGACGGCGCGCGCCGGGCGCCTCATGGTTCGGAAGGTCAGCAGGTTTCATGAGCGGGAAGGCGAAGAAGTGGAAGCGGTGCCGCTATCGGTCACGCCGAAGCCGCCGCCGAACGCGCGAAACAGGCTCACCGAAGCTTGCAGGCGCGCGAGCCGCGCCTGCACCAGCGTGTCTTCGGCCTGATAGAGCGTCCGTTGGGCGTCGAGTACGGTCAGAAAGTCGACGGTGCCGAGCTTGTATTGGACTTGCGCGAGCGTGGCGGCTTTGCGGGCGGCGTCGGCGGCGGTCTGGTCGGCGGCCTCCGCGAGCTGCTGCTGTTGCGCCGCCGAGAGCGAATCCTCGACGTCCTGCAGCGCAGTCACGACGGCCTGTCGGTAGTCGGCGACACCTTTTGCTTCGGCGGCCTGGCTTGCGTGCAACTGACCACGCAGCGCGCCGCCGTCGAACAGCGGCGCGGCCAGCGATGTGGCGAGGCTGGCAAACGGACTCGACAGGAAATGCGAAAGCGACTTGCTGCCGAGGCCGCCGTCGGCGGTCAGCACGATGTTCGGCAGGAAGGCCGCGCGCGCCGCGCCAACGCTCTCGTTGGCCGACCGCAACTGTGCTTCCTTCGAGCGGATATCGGGGCGCGTCTCCAACAGGCTGGCCGGCAGATTCGGACCCGGTTGCGGAATGGCGATGCCGGCGAGCGCGGTGTCGTTGACCGTGAACTGCTCGGGCGCGGCGCCCACCAGCACGGCGAGCGCATGGATGTTGGTGTCCAGCTGTTGCTGCAACGCCGGCACCGCCGCCTGGAAGGTGGCGAGCGCATTGCGCTGCTGCTGGACCTGCAGCTCGGTGGCGACGCCCGCCTCCTGCTGCGCGAGCAACAATTGCAGAATGTGCGCGGCATCGTCGGAAATGGACCGTGCGATCGCCAGACGGCGGCGCAGGCTCTGCACCTGGAAATACGTGTCCGCCACCGATGCGGTTAGCGTCAACGCCACCGTATCGCGATCGAACTCGGACGCGCGCGCGAGCAGGTCGGCCGCGCTGGCGTTGGCGGCGTTGAAGCCCCAGAAGTCGACCTCGTAACTGGCTTCGGCGAACAGGCTCTGGGTCTTGGTGGTCGAACCACGCCCCTGGTGACTGCGGTCGAAGGTCGCGCCTAGCGACAGCGTCGGATACTGCGGCGCGCCGGCTTTCTCGGCGTTGCCGCGCGCCTGTTCGACGCTCGCAATCGCCGACGCCAGCGTAAAGTTGTTGCGCAGACTGCGATCGACCAGCGCATCCAGCGCGGGGTCGTGATATTCGCGCCACCAGCCGGTCCTGACGGGGACCGTATCGGCGAGCGACGCGCCCGCCGCGCCGTCGAAGCCTGCCGCAAGCGGCGCACTCGGCCGTTGATAGGCCGGCACGAGCGAGCAGCCGGCCAGCATCGCGACGCCAAGCGCGGACAGCGCGGCGCACACGGCAGCGCGCATCGTCGGATAATGCGCCCGAGGACTGGCGACACGCGCGAACGGCGCCGGGTGGGACAGCCCTGACATTGGAGAACGCTCCGGCAACATGGGAAGATCGCCAGATTAGTCAGCGGGTCCTGTCGGCGCTTTCGCCCAATAATGAAAAAATTTTAATGCGCCGCAAAGCGCCATCGCAGCGTGCGTCCACGAGGCTGTCCATGACGCGGCAAAGCCCCTGCTAAGGTACGGGGTTCAGCACATAACCCGCCCCCACCACGGTATGAATCAGCGCCACCGGAAAATCGCAGTCCACTTTCGCCCGCAGCCGATGCATGTGCATATCGATGATATTGCCGCGCGGTTCGAAATCGTAATTCCATGCCGCCTCGAGCAGCATGCTGCGCGTCACGACCTGGCCTTCGCGACGCGCAAGGCATTCGAGCAACAGAAACTCGCGATGCTGCAGGCGCAGATCACGGCCGCCACGCGTTGCGGTTCGCGCCCGGGTATGGAGCACCAGATCCGCGCATTCGAGCCGCTCGCTCATCCGGCTGCGATCTGCGCGCCGCGCGAGCGCCTCGATTCTCGCCAGCACTTCGACGAAGGCATACGGCTTCATGAGGTAATCGTCGCAACCGGCGCGGATGCCCTCCACGCGTTCGTTCAGCCCGCCAACCGCGGACAGCATCAGTACCGGTGTGGTGTCCCCGCCGGCGCGCAATTGCCGCACGAGAGCGATGCCGTCGAGCGCCGGCAGGAGCCGGTCGGTCACAATCACGTCGTAAATGCCCTCGCGCGCGTAGGCGAGCCCGGTCGCACCATCGGCGACGGTGTCGACGATGAGACCGCTTTCGCTCAAGCCACGCGCCAGAAACTGGCTGGCGCGCATATCGTCTTCGACCAGCAGAATTCGCATACGCTAAACAGGTTGATGAGGCCAACATTAAAATTATTTAATGTTGGCGCGAAATGCCTGTGCAACTTCGCACGGCATACTTGGGGACATTGTGGATACGAGCGTAGTGTACGCGGCCGCCTCGCTTAGGTTCGCCGCGCGCTCACTTCTGGACAAACGCATGTCGAACGTACTGGTCGTCGAAGACGACGAGCAAACCCTCGCGGAGATCGTCGAAGCGCTGACCGATCACGGCTGCAAGGTGCAGACCGCGCGCACGGGCCGCGACGGTTTGATGCTCGCGGTCGCCAACAGTTATGACGCCATCGTGCTCGATCGCATGTTGCCGGGCGGACTCGAAGGGCTCGGCATGCTGGCGGCGTTGCGCAGCGCCGGCGTGCTCACGCCGGTGTTGATTCTGAGCGCGCTCTCCGCGGTCGACGAACGTGTGCGCGGTCTGCGCGCCGGCGGCGACGATTATCTGACCAAGCCGTTCGAGTTCATCGAACTGACCGCCCGGCTCGACGCGCTGATGCGCCGGCGCGAAGCGGCGCCCGGCGTGCAGGAGTATCAGGTCGGCCCGCTGCGTCTTGACCCGCTCAAGCGCGAAGTGAGCTTCGCCGGCCGCCCGGTGCCGCTGTTGCCACGGGAATACAGGCTGCTCGAATACCTGATGCAGCATGCGGGCCAGGTGGTGAGCCGCACCATGCTGTTCGAGGCGGTATGGGACTACCGGCTGGACGAGCGGACCAATGTGATCGATGTGCACATCAGCCGTCTGAGAAAGAAGCTCGACCCGGAAGGCACGGCTCCGATGATCGATACTGTGCGCGGTTCGGGATACATGCTCCATGCGCCTGACTGACCTGCACCGCACCACCGGTTTTCGCCTCGCCACCCTGTTCCTGATGCTGTTCGGCGTGATCGCGATATTGCTATTCGGCTACCTGTACCGCGAGATCACCGGGTTCGAACAGGAGCGCATCGACGACTGGCTGATTCGCGAGCACGCCCAGTTGCAACGCGAAGAACCGGACGAACTGGTGGCGCGATTCGAACATCAACACCAGTTCGATCCGCGCCACCAGCGCCCGTTCGGCCTGTTCGACGCGAACGGCAAACATCTTGCCGGCGGCTACGCGGGCGATCAGCCGGCTATCCCGGTCTTCGACCAACCGTTTTCCATGCGGCTCGCGAACCTGCCCGGCCACCCGCCCGGCCGATGCATCGCCGCGCGCGTGCCGGATAGCCGCATCGCAGTGCAATGCCAGAACACGCGCGAGCTCGACCATTTCGACGAAGAACTGCTGCACGCGCTGCTTTCCACCGCCATGATCACGCTCGTGATCGGCCTGGTG
>NZ_JAQQEU010000103.1:0-19820 GCF_046026895.1 Paraburkholderia sediminicola | reverse complement strand
CCAGCGCCCCCGCACCCGCGGCCGCCCCGACACCGCGAACAGAATCGCTGCCACCGCGCAGAACGACAGCCAGAATCCCGCCGCCATCACCGCCCACGGATCGATCAGCAGCACGAGCCCCAGCGCCCATGCCAGCACGACCGAGCGCGCCAGATCGCGCCCGCTGACGAACGCCAGCGCGACCATGCCCGCCATCCACAGCGCGCGCTGCGCCGGCACATTGAAGCCGGCCAGCGCGGCATGCAGCGCGGCGATGCCGGCGCCCGTCGTCACCGCGACGATTTGCGCGGGCAACCGCAACGGCCAGTTGCGCCCGATCCATCCGGAACGGCGCCACACCGCACTCGCCAGCCAACTGGCCAGACCCGCGACGAAGCCGATATGCAAGCCCGAAATCGCCACCAGGTGACTCGTGCCGGTGGCGCGCATCAGCAGCCAGTCGGCGGCGCTGACTTCGTCCTGAGCGCCAATCGCCAGCGCGACGACAATCCCCCGATGTGGCGCGTCCGGCAACACCTCGTCGATCCGCGCACGCAGCACGGCGCGCCAGCGGTCCACGAGCACGCTCAGGCCACGCGCCCGGCCCGGCAAGCGCAGCGCGCGGGCCGGGCCGCTCACGTAACCGGTAGCCCGTACATTGCGCGCGAGCAGATTTGCTTCGGCATCGCGCACGCCGAAGTTCGCGTTGCCATGCGGGCGTTTGAGCCGCACGGTCAAACGCCAGCGATCGCCCGGTTCGAGCCGTGGCGGGGGAACGTCGGCATCGATCCACGACAGCTGGATTACGCGCGGAAAACGGACGGACGACGCAGCGGCGGACGCAGTCGCCGGTGTAGCAACGGGCGCCGAGGCCGTCTCGACTTCGAACAAAAACCGCGCGCCGTCGTCGTCGCGTGTCGGCAGGCCCTTGATGCTGCCGACGACCTCGATGTCGCGCCCCTCCCATGCAACAGGCAAGCTCGCCGCGAGCCGCAATTCCGCGCGCACGGCAGCGTAGCCGAAGCCCGCGCACGCTGCGGCGCACCACACCGCGGTCCACCCGGCGAACGACCGCACACACGCATCGAATCGCAAGCACCTCGCCAGCGCGCTCGAAATCGCAGCCCAGCCGATCAGCAACCGCACATGCCTCTCACGCCGCCAGCGCCACGCCGCCGCATCCCCTGCAACCGCCGGCCCCCGGCGCGCGACTCCCCCCGCATCGGCGCGCAACCCCCAAACCGCGACGGCAAACGCCACCGCGCCCAGCACAATCAATCCGCACCACGCCGCCCCATCCGGCAATGCGGCCTGCCGCTGCAGCCAGATCACGCCTAACGCAAACCCGCACCACCCTGCCCGCATTCGCCCTCCGTCCAGCCAACGCCAGACGACACAGCACCCGGCGAACAGGCGTCAGCGAGCCCGCCGGGCATGGGTGTCGCACGGCGCGAACCACTCAGACCATCGAGTTCGATTATGCAGAGGAAAGTGCGAGTCGCGGCAGCGCGGCGAGCGCGTTAGCCGTTGTGCCTAGGGCGGTTTGGTCGGTGCTCATGCCGCGCAGTTGTGCGAGGCCTGCGCCGATGCCCGGGATCTGCTCCGGTGAGTTGCGCTGCTTGTACATCCACGAGGGGGCGATGTCCGGCGCATCGGTTTCGACGACCAGCGCGTCGAACGGCAACTGCTCGGCAAGCCGACGGATTTGCCGTGCGCGCTCGAACGTCAGGTTGCCGCCGAAGCCCAGATGCATGCCCTGATCGATGTAGGCCTGAGCCTGCTGGAAACTACCGTTGAACGCGTGCGCGATGCCACCATGGATCTGATGCCGCCGCAGCCCTTTGATCACCTGATCCTGCGATTTGCGCACATGGCAGATCACTGGCAGGCCGAATTCGCGCGCGAGTTGCAGTTGACCGTTGTAGAAGAATTGCTGGCGCGCATCGTCGAGACCGTCGACGAAATAGTCGAGCCCGATCTCGCCGATGCCGACGAACCGCGGATCGTCCAGACTCGCCTCGATCTCGATGCGCAGCAGGTCGAGATCGCACTCGTCGGCGCCCGGCGTGAAGAGCGGATGAATCCCGAGCGCATACGCGCCGCCGTCGACCCGGTGCGCAAGCTCGCGCACCGCTGCAAAATTCTGCCGGCCGATCGCCGGAATCACGATCCGGGCGACGCCCGCGCTACGCGCCGCCGCCGCGACCACGTCGCGGTCGGCGTCGAATTCCGCAGCGTCGAGATGGCAGTGCGTATCGATCCACATGAAGTATCTCGAGAAATCAGTGGCGCAGCGACCCGCGGCGGCCTGCCGTCAGACCGGCACCGGCGGCTCTTCGTGCAGCACGCCGTCGCGCAGCCGCATGATGCGGTCGCAGCGGCCGGCCAGTTCCGGGTCGTGCGTGACGATCACGAAGCTCGTTTCGAGCGTTTGCGACAGTTCGAGCATCAGGTTGAACACGGTGTCGGCGGTGCCCCCGTCGAGGTTGCCGGTGGGTTCGTCGGCGAGCACGCAGGCGGGCCTCGTGACCAGCGCCCGCGCGATCGCCACACGCTGACGCTCGCCACCGGAAAGCTCGCCCGGACGATGTTTCGCGCGATGTCCCATGCCGACCCGCTCCAGCACCTGGAGCGCTTCGCGACGCGCGGCTTCGGTCGTCATGCGGCGAATCCGCAGTGGCATCGCGACGTTGTCGAGCGCGGAAAATTCCGGCAGCAGATGATGGAACTGGTAGACGAAACCGAGCGCGCGATTGCGCAAGTCGTTGCGTTCGCGCTCGGAGAGCTGCGTGAACGGCTTGCCCATCACCGACACATGACCGGCGCTCGGATCATCCAGACCGCCGAGCACATGCAGCAGCGTGCTCTTGCCGGAGCCCGACGCGCCGACGATCGCCAGCTTCTCGCCGCGCCGCACGTTCAGTTGCGTGTTGTTGAGCACCTGCACGTTCAGACCGCCCTGCACGAACGATTTGGAAATGCCGGTGGCTTCGAGCACGTACGGATGCTGCGCGGTGTCCTGAGTGGGCATGGATAGGTTGGCTAAACGGTCATTCATAGCGCAGCGCCTCCGCCGGACGGACTTTCGCGCCGCGCCAGCTCGGGTAAAGGGTCGCCACCGCCGACATCAGGAACGCGATGATGCCGATGCGCGCGACGTCGGCCGGAATCAGCTCCGACGGCAGTTCGCTGATGAAGTACACCGACGGCGGCAGGAACTGGACGCCGAGCAGATGCTCGATCATCGGCACGAGCCAGGGAATGCTCCACGCAATCAGGCAGCCGAGCGCGACGCCGGTCGCCGTGCCGATGAAGCCAATCGTCACGCCCTGCACGACGAAGATCTTCATGATCGAGCCGGGCTGCGCGCCGAGCGTGCGCAGGATCGCGATGTCGGCCTGCTTGTTGGTCACCGTCATCACCAGCGACGAGACCAGATTGAACGCGGCTACCGCGATGATCAGCGTGAGGATGATGAACATCATGCGCTTTTCGATCTGCACCGCCGAGAACCAGGTCTTGTTCTGCTGCGTCCAGTCGCGGATGTACAGATCGCCCGACAGGCTGCGCGCAAGCTCATGCGCGACTTCCGGCGCGCGCTGCATGTCGGTCAGACGCAGCCGCACGCCGGTCGGCGCGGGCAGGCGGAACAGCGCCTGCGCGTCCTTGATGTTGATCAGCGCGAGCGTGCTGTCGTACTCGTAATGCCCCGACTCGAAGATGCCCACCACCGTGAACTGCTTCAGCCGCGGCAGCATGCCGGCCGGCGTGATCGTGCCTTCGGGCGCGACCAGCGTGATCTTGTCGTTCAGCTGCACGCCGAGATTGGTGGCGAGGTCCGCGCCCAGCACGATGCCGAAGTCGCCCGCCACGAGATCGGTCAGCTTGCCACCTCTCATTTCCTTGCCGATGTCGGACACTTCCGGCTCGAGCGTCGGCTCGACGCCGCGCAGCGCGACGCCGCTCACGGCGTCCTGGCGCGTGAGCAGCGCCTGCGCTTCAACGTACGGCGCCGCGCCGATCACCTGCTTGTTCTGGCGCGCTTCTTTGGCCGTCAGTTGCCAGTCGGGCATCGACCCGGTCGGCGAAAAGATTTCGACATGCGCGAGCACCGACAGCATCCGGTCGCGCACCTCTTTCTGAAAGCCGTTCATCACCGACAACACGACGATCAGCGCCGCGACGCCGAGCGCGATGCCCGACATCGACACCAGCGCGATGAACGAAATGAAGCCGTTGCCGGTCGTGCGTTTGCCGGCGCGCGTGTAGCGCCAGCCTATCTGCCATTCGTAGGGAAATTTCAAGCGAATCCTTTTCTGCGTTCTTCGGCTGCGTTGTTCGGCCCAGCCATGTGGCTGCGCTACACCTTTGTGCTGCGCGCGAAAGAGGTGAAATATCTGTCGCGCGGCCCGAGCGTCGTGATCGTTGGTGTCGCCGTGGCGCCGATGGTTCCGGTGCCGCCGCGCTGGGTAGCGTTGTGTGGCAGCAAGATGCGCGCCGCTGCGATCCGCAGTGCACTGGGGCAGCCTCGCCGCCGTGGTTGTCGCCTCAGCCAACGCCGATGCCGCCGCCGATCAAGCGCGAAGTTTGCCATACAATGCCGCCGCCTCGCGCAAAGGCCGTACAGGAAAGGACCGGAGAAGCGGGCCCGTGGTGCGCGGTCGGGCCTGATCCGCCTCGACGGTCTCGTGGAAACCGGTCGGAATCCAGCCGGCCGTGACCGTGTTCGCATCGAGCGCCTGCACGACCAGTTCGAGCAGTTCCCGCTCGGTTTTGAGTTCACGCGGCATGCCGGTCTCCATCGGGATGTGCGCGGTGCCGCCGCGCGCGGCTGCTGCGCCGTCCCGCGCGGCAGGCCGCCCGGTGGGCCGGGCGCGCCGCGCGCCGTCGATAGGGAAGCTTGTGGTCGGAATACTCGCACTCTTTGCCCTACAATGCGCAGCATCATGCCCGCCAACCGTCTCCATCTGCTCCTGCCCTTCGCGCTGCCCGCCGCAGCGGACGCCTCCACCGCCCTTCACGACATCCAGAGCCCGGCCCTCGACCGGCTGATCGCGCGCGCGACGCTGGTCGAACGGGTGGTCGGCGAGGATTTTCAGCGCACGCTGCCACACGAACGCTGGGTGGCCCGCCAGTTCGGCGCCCTGCCGGGCGACGCCGCAGCCACCGACGAAGCGCCGCTCGCCCCGTACATGCTGCGCGCCGACGGCGGCGAGCCCGGCAGCGCGACGTGGGGCTGCGTGCAGCCGGTGCATGTGCGCATCGCGCACGATCACCTGGTGCTGATCGATCCCGCGTCGCTCGACCTGTCCGACGACGAGGCCCGCGCGCTGCTGGCGGTCGCCCGCCCGCTGATCCAGGAACTCGGCGTGCGCATCGAGGCGCCGAAACCCGCGCGCTGGTATCTGTCGGGCGACGGCTTCGGCACGCTGGCGGGCGCGTCGCCGTTGCGCGCGAGTGGCCGCAACATCGAAATCTGGCTGCCGCACGAAGCGCATTCCGGCGAGCGTTCGCGCGCCTGGATGAAGCTGCAGAACGAAGTGCAGATGGCGTGGTTCGAGCATCCGGTCAACGAAGCGCGCGAGGCGCGCGGGCTGCCGGCCGTCAACTCGATCTGGTTTCACGCGCAGGGCGCGGCGCAAGCGGTGCGCAGCCCGTTCGCACGCGTGTTGTCCGACGCCGCCGCGACGCGCGGCCTCGCGCTGAGCGCCGGCGTCGAAACCGGCGCGCCGCCGGCGTCGTTCGGCGGGCTGGCCGCATTTACCAGCCGTGCAGGTGGCGCAGGCGGTGCAAATGGACATTCATCCGCTGCACTCGCGAGCGCCGACACGAACAGCACGCTAGTCGAACTCGACCCGTTCTCCGCGCCCTACATCGAACAGGACTGGGCACGCTGGAACCACGCGTTCGCCACCGTGCAAACCGACTGGTTCGAACCAGCGCTGGCGGCACTGCAATCCGGCCGGCTCGACGAACTCGGCCTGACCCTGTGCGGCGATACCGGCTCGGTGACGCTCGCCGTCACGCACGGCGACCTGCGCAAATTCTGGCGGCGGCGCGTGCTGGCCTCGCTCCTGATCGAATGACTCATCGCCTGATCCACGGCCTTTCCGAATGACTCGAATCGTTACGCGCACCTGCTCCCCGGTCGACGCCGAAATCCTCACCCGCCACGGTCTGCATCCGGTGCTCGCGCGTCTGTACGCGGCGCGCGGGGTGTGCCTGCCCGATGAAATCGAAACCGGCCTCGCGCGGCTCGTGCCGCCCGCCGCGCTGAGGGGCTGCGAAGACGCCGCCGCGCTGCTCGCCGACGCGATCCAGCACAAGCGCCGCATGCTGGTGGTCGCCGACTACGACTGCGACGGCGCCACCGCCTGCGCGGTCGCGGTGCGCGGGCTGCGCATGTTCGGCGGCCAGATCGACTATCTGGTGCCGAACCGCTTCGAGTACGGCTACGGCCTCACGCCGGAGATCGTCGCGCTGGCCGCGCGCGGCGCATCCGGCCAGCCCGACCTGCTGATCACGGTCGATAACGGCATCGCCAGCGTCGACGGCGTCGCGGCGGCCAACGCGCTCGGCATCGACGTGCTGGTGACCGATCACCACCTGCCGGGCGACGAATTGCCGGCCGCCCGCGCGATCGTCAATCCGAACCAGCCGGGCTGCACGTTTCCGAGCAAGTGCATCGCGGGGGTCGGCGTGATGTTTTATGTGCTGCTCGCGTTGCGCGCGGAATTGCGCCGCCGCGGCGCGTTTAGCGATGCATTGCCCGAGCCGCGCCTGGACGGCCTGCTCGACCTGGTCGCGCTCGGCACGGTCGCCGACGTGGTCAAGCTCGACGGCAATAACCGCGTGCTGGTCGCGCAGGGTTTGCAGCGCATCCGCAAAGGCAGGATGCAGCCAGGCATCGCCGCCCTCTTTCGCGCCGCCGCGCGCGACGCCCGCAGCGCGTCGGGCTTCGACCTCGGCTTCGCGCTCGGGCCCCGGCTGAACGCGGCGGGGCGTCTGTCGGACATGTCGCTCGGGATCGAATGCCTGACCACCGACGACGTCGGCCGCGCGTGGGAGCTCGCGCAGCAACTCGACACGATGAACCGCGAACGCCGCGAGATCGAAGCCGGCATGCAGCAGCAGGCGCTCGACGACCTCTCGACGATCGACCCCGTCGGCGCGACCACCATCACGCTGTTCAATCCGGGCTGGCATCAGGGCGTGATCGGGATCGTCGCGGGCCGGCTGAAGGAGAAATTCCACCGGCCCTCGTTCACCTTCGCGCTCGCCGACGACAGCGGCCAGACCGTCAAAGGCTCGGGCCGCTCGATCGCGGGCTTCCATCTGCGCGACGCGCTCGACCTGATCTCGAAGCGCGAGCCGGACCTGATCGTCAAGTTCGGCGGCCACGCGATGGCCGCGGGCCTGACGCTCGCCGCCGCCGACGTGCCGCGTTTCAGCGCCGCGTTCGAAGCGGTCGGCCGCGAGTGGCTGTCCGCGAATGCGCTGTCGCGCACCGTGGAAACCGACGGCGAACTCGAGGACGCGTACTTCACCCCGCAATTCGTCGAAATGCTCGATGCGGCCGTATGGGGCCAGGGCTTTCCGGCGCCGGTGTTTTCGGGCGAATTCGACATCGCGTCGCAAGCGCTCGTCAAGGACAAGCATCTGAAGCTGCAACTCGTGCGCGGCCGCCAGCGCTTCAACGCGATCTGGTTCAATCACACCGACACGCTGCCCGCGCGCACCACCGTCGCTTACCGGCTGGCGAGCGACACGTGGAACGGGGTGTCGCGAGTGCAGCTGATCGTGGAGCATGCGGCGAGCTGATCCGGCCGGCCGGCGAGCCGCAGCGCCGCGCCGGCCAATCGCTGAAAATCTCCACAAAATCAAGTCCAAACACGCGCCCGAGCGCTCATGAGCCTGCGGCGCGGCGCCCCGATCGGCTATAATTTCCCCTTTTTACGAAGCTATAAAAGATCGACATGGAAGCGGAACGTCTCAACGCGATCGAAGCCTCTCTGGCGGACCTGCGCACCCGCGCGGCCGACCTACGGGGGTATCTTTGACTACGACGACAAAGCACTGCGTCTAATCGAAGTCAACCGGGAACTCGAAGACCCGGACGTCTGGAACGACTCGAAGCATGCCCAGGCCCTCGGCCGGGAAAAGAAGCTGCTCGACGACACGGTCGGCAAGCTCACGTCGCTGCACAACGACCTGCGCGACGCGCAGGATCTGTTCGACATGGCCCGTGAAGAAGGCGACGACGAAACGCTGCTCGCCTGCGAAGCCGATGCGCAAGCGCTCGAGTCGCGCGTGGCCGACATGGAATTCCGCCGGATGTTCGCGAACCCGGCCGACCCGAACAATGCGTTTCTCGACATCCAGGCCGGCGCCGGCGGCACCGAAGCGTGCGACTGGGCGTCGATGCTGCTGCGCCAGTATCTGCGCTACTGCGAACGCAAGGGCTTCAAGACCGAAGTGCTGGAGCAGACCGACGGCGACGTCGCGGGCATCAAGAACGCCACGATCAAGATCGAGGGCGAATACGCGTACGGCTTCCTGCGCACCGAAACCGGCGTGCACCGGCTCGTGCGCAAGTCGCCGTTCGACTCGTCGGGCGGCCGTCATACGTCGTTCTCGTCGGTGTTCGTGTACCCGGAGGTCGACGACTCGATCGAAGTGGACATCAACCCGGCCGATCTGCGTATCGACACGTACCGCGCGTCCGGCGCGGGCGGTCAGCACATCAACAAGACCGACTCCGCGGTGCGGATCACGCACATGCCGTCGGGCATCGTCGTGCAGTGCCAGAACGACCGTTCGCAGCACCGTAACCGCGCCGAAGCAATGGCGATGCTGAAATCGCGCCTGTACGAAGCGGAAATCCGCAAGCGTCAGGCCGAGCAGGACAAGCTCGAAGCCGGCAAGACCGATGTGGGCTGGGGTCATCAGATCCGCTCGTACGTGCTGGACAACAGCCGCATCAAGGATCTGCGCACCAACGTCGAAATCAGCAACACGAAGAGCGTGCTCGACGGCGACCTCGATCCGTTCATCAGCGCCAGCCTGAAACAGGGCGTTTGAGCGCAGCCGGCGCGGCCAGCCTAGCCGCGCGGCGTCTTCGCTGGTTCTTCGCTGTTTCTTTATACCGCCTGAGGTTTTTACACTGACTGGCCTCCCGCTTGCGGAGCACTCCGCGGCGGGCCACCGAATACCAAATCATCATGACTGAACCGACCCGGCCTAATGCGGCCCAGCCTACTGTCGTGCCCGAACTGGACGACAACAAGATCATCGCCGAGCGCCGCGAAAAGCTGCGCGAGTTGCGTGAACAAGGCGTCGCCTATCCGAACGACTTCCGCCCCACGCACCACGCCGAAGATCTGCAGGAACAGTACGAGCATGCCGACAAGGAAGCGCTCGAAGCGAATCCGCTCGAAGTCGCGATCGCCGGCCGCATGATGCTCAAGCGCGTGATGGGCAAGGCGAGCTTTGCAACCGTGCGCGACGGCTCGGGTCAGATCCAGTTCTTCATCACGCCCGCCGACGTCGGTCAGGAAACGTACGACGCCTTCAAGAAGTGGGACATGGGCGACATCGTCGCGGCGCGCGGCGTGCTGTTCCGCACCAACAAGGGCGAGCTGTCGGTGCGCTGCACCGAACTGCGTCTGCTGTCGAAGTCGCTGCGTCCGCTGCCGGACAAGTTCCATGGTCTGTCGGACCAGGAGATGAAGTATCGCCAGCGCTACGTCGATCTGATCGTCACGCCGGAGACGCGCAAGACCTTTGTCGCGCGCACGAAGGCCATCTCGTCGATCCGCAAGTTCATGGCCGACGCCGAGTTCATGGAAGTCGAAACGCCGATGCTGCACCCGATTCCGGGCGGCGCGGCGGCCAAGCCGTTCACCACGCATCACAACGCGCTCGACATGCAGATGTTCCTGCGCATCGCGCCGGAGCTGTATCTGAAGCGGCTGGTGGTCGGCGGCTTCGAGCGTGTGTTCGAGATCAACCGTAACTTCCGCAATGAGGGCGTGTCCGTGCGCCACAATCCGGAATTCACGATGATCGAGTTCTACGCTGCGTACACCGATTACAAATGGCTGATGGATTTCACCGAACAGCTGATTCGCCAGGCCGCGATCGACGCATTGGGCACGGCCACGATCACCTATCAGGGCCGCGAGCTGGATCTGGCCAAGCCGTTCCATCGGCTGACCATCACCCAGGCGATCCAGAAGTACGCGCCGCAGTACACGACCGAACAGCTCGCCGACAGCGCGTTCCTGCGCACCGAGCTGAAGAAGTTCGGCGTCGACGCGTCGCAGCCGCAGTTCCTGAATGCGGGCGTGGGCTCGCTGCAACTGGCGCTGTTCGAAGAGACCGCCGAGTCGCAATTGTGGGAACCGACCTACATCATCGACTACCCGATCGAGGTGTCGCCGCTCGCGCGCGCGTCGGACAAGGTCGATGGCATCACCGAGCGTTTCGAGCTGTTCATCACGGGCCGTGAGATCGCCAACGGCTTCTCCGAGCTGAACGATCCGGAAGATCAGGCCGCCCGCTTCAAGAAGCAGGTCGACCAGAAAGACGCCGGCGACGAAGAAGCGATGTTCTACGACGCCGACTACATCCGCGCGCTCGAATACGGTATGCCGCCGGCCGGCGGTTGCGGGATCGGCATCGACCGTCTGGTGATGATGCTGACCGACAGCCCGAGCATCCGCGACGTGATTCTGTTCCCGCATCTGCGCCGCGAAGACTGATCGTTACGCGGTTCGCCTCGAAGCAAACGCCCGGCTCGCTGCCGGGCGTTTTTCTTTGGGCGCGTGCAAGATGGCGCCGGAAAACTGCATGACGCCGGTGGTGACGGACCATTTGTAACCACCGGTAAAAGCTGCGCAAGGGCGGCTGCGTTGCCGCATCGAGCAGCTGTTGTGAACTTTGCGGAGAGCAAGCCATCGTGCGCGCGTTGCCAACGCATGGCCGGCTCGGCCTGCCGCGAGCGGTTACAAATTGAAACGCCGCCAGGATCGAATTTCGGGACACTCGGTCTCAATAGAGTCGACTCTGCCAGAGACGGAGGTCAACATGGACAATCCCGATAACCGAACCACACAGCCGCGCCGTCTTCATCCGCTGATCGCGGCTGCGGCGGCCGCCGTGATCATCGCGAGTCTCGCCGGGACTGCGGCTGTCACAGGTCTGTTCTCGAAGGCGTCGGGCACCGGCGCGCAAACCGATCAGACCCAGGCCGCGCAAGTGACCGCCCAACAACAAGGCCAACCACCAGTCGTCGATTCGGCGGCGCCTGTCAATGGCGCGGCACAGCAGCCACAGTTCGCCCAACAACAGGCGCAGCCGGCGCCGCAGCAACTTCAACGAGCCGCGCCGCCCGAGCCAGCACCGGCACCGGCACCGCCACAGCAACAACTCGCCCAGCAGCAGCAAGCGCAGGCAGCCCCGCAGTACGCGCAACAGCCAGCGCCTCACCCGGCGTACTGCTCGACTTGCGGCACGGTCGTCGCTATCTCCGCAGTGCATCAGGAAGGTCACGGCACCGGGATCGGCGCGGTCGGCGGCGCGGTGGCCGGCGGCGTGGTCGGCAATCAGTTCGGCTCCGGCGGCGGCCGCACGGCGATGACGCTGCTCGGCGCGCTCGGCGGCGGTCTGGCCGGCAACTCGGTCGAAAAGCATATCCGCAGCTCGACGTCGTATTCGGTGCGGGTGCGGATGGAAAACGGCAAGATGCGCTACTTCACGTACCACGAAGCGCCGCCGTTCCAGCAAGGCCAGCACGTGCGAGTCGAAAACGGCACGCTGGTCGCGGGGTAGGCCATCGCGAACGCGAAGGCCCAGGGAGGCAGCCCGGCTTTGCGCGGGCGTTAAAAAGGCGATTCCGATGGAATCGCCTTTTTCTTTGCCGCCACACAGCCGGCAAGCGGGGAACTGGAGAACGCGTTTCAGTAATCCGCGTCTTCAATCCATGCAGCCTGAATCGCCTCGAGGATCTTTTCGTTCGAACGGTCGGGATCGTCGTCGAATCCGTCCAGCTGGGTGACCCAGCGGTGCAGGTCGGTGAAGCGCACCTGCTGCGGATCGATGTCCTGATGCTTGTCAGTCAGAGCCATCGCAATGTCTTGCGTGTCGGTCCACTTCATGGCTGCATCCTCCTTGTTAGTGGTTTTCCTTCGCGTGATTGATCGAATAACGCGGAATTTCGACGACCAGATCCTGGTCTGCCGGCGCTATCGCCTGGCACGACAGACGCGAGGCCGGTTCGAGCCCCCATGCCTTGTCCAGCAGATCGTCCTCGTCTTCCTCGGACGGCGTCAAGGCGGCGAAACCCTCACGCACGATCACGTGACAGGTCGTGCACGCGCAGGACTTCTCGCACGCATGCTCGATTTCGATGCCGTTATCGAGCAGGTTGTCGCAGATGCTCTTGCCGGGCACGGCGTCGATCACCGCGCCTTCCGGGCACAGTTCGACGTGGGGCAGCACAACGATTTGAGGCATACATTTTCCGTTTCGGTCTGAGGCACGGCGGCCGTCAACGGGCTCCGCACCATTTTACTGGCGCCATGGGGACTTTTTAAGTCCGCACGGCGCGCTTGAGGTTATGGACGGCGCACCGGCCGCCCGCCACACTCAGATCTCGTCGAGCTTGCGGCCGGCGAGCGCGCGGCGAATGCCCTTGTTCATGCGGCGGGCGGCGAATTCGTCGGTGCCTTCGGCGAGCGCTTTGGTCGCGGCTTCGATCGCATCGGCGTCGTCGCTTTGCGCGATGTCGCGCAGCGCGGTGAGCAGCGTGTCGAGCGCGGCGCGCTCGCTGTCGTCGAGCAATTCGGCGTCGGCGGCGAGCGCCGCGTCGGTGGCTTCCACCAGACGCCGCGCTTCGACCTGCGCCTCGCGCAGCGCACGCGCGCGCATGTCGACTTCGGCGGTCGAGAAGCTGTCTTCGAGCATGCGGGCGATGTCGTCGTCGGCGAGACCGTACGACGGCTTGACCACCACCGATGCTTCCACGCCCGAGCCCTGCTCACGCGCGAACACCGACAGCAGACCGTCGGCGTCCACCTGATAGGTCACGCGGATGCGCGCCGCGCCGGCGGCCATCGGCGGAATGCCGCGCAGTTCGAAACGAGCGAGCGAACGGCAGTCGCTGACGAGCTCGCGCTCGCCTTGCACGACGTGGATCGCCATCGCGGTCTGGCCGTCCTTGAAGGTCGTGAAATCCTGCGCGCGGGCGACCGGGATGGTCGAGTTGCGCGGGATGATCTTCTCGGTGAGCCCGCCCATCGTCTCGACGCCGAGCGACAGCGGAATCACGTCGAGCAGCAGCCAGTCGTCGCCATCGGCGCCGCGGTTGCCCGCGAGCAGATCGGCCTGGATCGCGGCGCCGAGCGCGACGACCTGATCCGGGTCGAGGTTGACGAGCGGCGGCTGGCCGAAGAACGCCTCGACCGCGCGCCGGATCACCGGCATGCGGGTCGCACCGCCGACCAGCACCACACCCTTGATTTCCTTCGTCGTCACTTTGGCGTCGCGCAGCGCCTTCCTGGTCGGGCCGAGCGTGCGCTGGACCAGCGCCTGACTGATCGCCTCGAAAGTGGCTTCAGTGATCGTCAGATCGAGCCTGGTGCCGTTCGAGAGCGTCGCCGCAAGGGTCGCCTCAGGCGCGGCGGACAGCGCCTCCTTGGCCTCGCGCACGCTGTCGAGCAGAAGGCGCACGTCCTCGGCTGCGAGCGATTGCCGCGCGATGCCCGCCTGCTCCAGCACGTGGCGATACAGCGCGTGATCGAAATCGTCCCCGCCTAGCGCGGAGTCGCCGCCCGCCGCGAGCACTTCGAACACGCCCTTGGTGAGCTTGAGAATCGACAGGTCGAAGGTGCCGCCACCCAGGTCGTACACCGCGTACAGACCCTCGGAGCCGTTGTCGAGGCCGTAGGCGATCGCGGCCGCGGTCGGCTCGTTCAAGAGACGCAGCACGTTCAGACCGGCCAGACGCGCGGCGTCCTTGGTCGCCTGGCGCTGCGCTTCGTCGAAATAAGCCGGCACCGTGATGACCGCGCCGACCAGTTCGTCGCCGAGCGTATCTTCGGCGCGCTGGCGCAGCGTCGCGAGAATTTCCGCCGACACTTCGACCGGGCTCTTCACGCCGTCGACTGTGCGGATCTGCACCATGCCCGGCGCGTCGATGAAATCGTACGGCGCGTTTTCGGCGCCCTCCACTTCCGCCTTGCCCCGGCCCATGAAGCGCTTGACCGAGACGATCGTGTTGCGCGGATCGCTCGCCGCCTCGGCCTTCGCCTTGCGGCCGATGCGGCGGCCGCCCTTTTCCAGGTAGCGCACCACCGACGGCAGCAGCACGTGGCCGTCCGCGTCGGGCAGCACGTCGGGCACGCCGCTGCGCACGGCGGCGACGAGGGAGTTGGTGGTGCCGAGATCTATGCCGACCGCCAGACGCCGCTGGTGAGGCGCCGGCGCCATGCCGGGTTCGGAGATTTGCAGTAAGGCCATCTGGATCTTCTCGGGGCTGCTGTGCCCCGTCCTGAATTTTTTCGCGTTGCTGGATGTAATGCTACGGCTGCGGGCAGTCGGCTGCTGGGCTCCTGCCGACGGCGCGCGCCGCGCTAAAACACTAGTTCTCGAGCCGCTCGATCTGCGCGTCGATTTCCGACGCCACCCGTTCGATGAACATCAATTGCCGCACCGCCTCGCCCGCCGCCTGATTCGCGCCGCTGTCGAGCGATGCGCCGAGCTTGTCGAAACGCATGCGCTCCTCGTCGCGCAGTTCGGTGAGCAACGCGTCGAGCGCGTCGACGTTCTTCGCCGCGGCGGCGTCTTCGATGCTTTCGCGCCACTCCATCTGCTGCATCAGGAACGCCGGCTCCATCGCCGTGTTGTTCTCCACGCCGACGTCGATACCGCGCAGCGACAGCAGATACCGCGCGCGCCTGAGCGGGTCGCGCAGCGTCTGATACGCCTCGTTGGCGCGCGTCGCCCATTGCATCGCAATGCGCTTTTGCGCGTCGCCGGCTGCCGCGAAGCGGTCCGGATGCACTTGCGCCTGGACCGTGCGGTAGGCGTGGTCGAGCGTTGCCTCGTCGAGCGCGAATTGCGCCGGCAGATGGAACAGATCGAAGTGGCTGTCTTTCAGCGAGGCCATCGGATAGAAGGAGTCCGTTCAGGAAAGCGCACCGGAGTGCTGGTCTAAAAACGCGGCGCGAAACTCGAAAACGCGGATCAAACTAAAAAGGCGGCCCGCGCCGCCTTTGATCCGCTGCACGCGGAAAGCTTCGAATCTACACGCGGAACGATTCGCCGCAGCCGCATTCGTCCTTCACGTTCGGGTTGTTGAACTTGAAGCCTTCGTTCAGCCCTTCACGCGCGAAGTCGAGTTCGGTGCCGTCGATATAGGCGAGGCTCTTCGGGTCGACGATGATCTTCACGCCATTGCATTCGAACACTTCGTCTTCGGGCGCGAGTTCATCCACGTACTCGAGCTTGTAGGCCAAACCGGAGCAACCGGTGGTGCGCACGCCGACACGCAGTCCGACGCCTTTGCCGCGACGGATCAGATACTTCTGGACGTGTTGTGCTGCCTTTTCGGTCAACGTAATTGCCATAGCGTTTCTCATTGCGCGGCGCGTGGCCGTCACCCGGATGTCGATCACCCATGTGACGGCTGGCGCGCTGCCACCCTGCCTGCATCAAATATCGCTCATGCTGGGCGGCGCTTTGGATCCGCGCCGTCCGCATCCATTCACTTGCCGCTCAGGCGTGCTGCTTCTCGCCTTCGACCACTGCTTCGCCGTGACGCTGCTTGTAGTCGGCGACCGCTGCCTTGATCGCGTCTTCCGCGAGGATCGAGCAGTGGATCTTCACCGGCGGCAGCGCCAGTTCTTCTGCGATCTGCGTGTTCTTGATCGACATCGCCTGATCGAGCGTCTTGCCCTTCACCCATTCGGTGACGAGCGAGCTCGACGCAATCGCCGAACCGCAGCCATACGTCTTGAATTTGGCGTCTTGGATGATGCCGTCCGCGCCCACGCGGATCTGCAGCTTCATCACGTCGCCGCAGGCCGGCGCGCCGACCATGCCGGTGCCGACCGCATCGTCGTCCTTCGCGAAGGAACCGACGTTGCGCGGGTTTTCGTAGTGATCCAGAACCTTGTCGCTATAAGCCATGATTACACTCCTTGATTCGTTTCAACCTGCAATTCGATGAATTCGACGTCGTCCATACGGCGCGTCAGTGCGCTGCCCACTGGATGGTCGAAATATCGATCCCGTCCTGGTGCATTTCCCACAGCGGCGACAGGTCGCGCAGCTTGGAAATCTTGCTCTTCAGCAGGTTGATCACGTAGTCGACATCCTGCTCGGTCGTGAAGCGGCCCACCGTGAAGCGGATCGAGCTGTGCGCGAGCTCGTCGTTGCGGCCCAGCGCGCGCAGCACGTACGACGGCTCCAGCGACGCCGACGTACAGGCCGAGCCCGACGACACCGCCACGTCCTTCACCGCCATGATCAGTGACTCGCCTTCGACGAAGTTGAAGCTGATGTTCAGGTTGTGCGGCACCCGCTTTTCCATGTCGCCGTTCACATACACTTCTTCCATTTCCGACAGGCCAGCCAGCAGACGGTCGCGCAGCATGCGCACACGCTCGTTTTCCGTCGCCATTTCTTCGCGCGCGATACGGAAGGCTTCGCCCATGCCCACGATCTGGTGCGTGGCCAGCGTGCCCGAGCGCATGCCGCGCTCGTGACCGCCGCCGTGCATCTGCGCCTCGATGCGGATACGCGGCTTGCGACGCACATACAGCGCACCGATACCCTTCGGACCGTAGGTCTTGTGCGCCGAGAACGACATCAGGTCGACCTTCAGCTTTTGCAGGTCGATTTCGATCTTGCCGGTGGCTTGCGCCGCGTCGACGTGGAAAATGATGCCCTTCGCGCGGGTGATTTCGCCGATCGCCTCGATGTCCTGGATCACGCCGATTTCGTTGTTCACCGACATCACCGACACCAGGATCGTGTCCGGACGCAATGCGGCCTTGAACTTCTCGAGGTCGATCAGACCGTCGTCCTGGACGTCCAGATACGTGACTTCGAAGCCTTCGCGTTCGAGTTCGCGACACGTGTCGAGCACGGCCTTGTGCTCGGTCTTCACCGTGACGATGTGCTTGCCCTTGCTCTTGTAGAAGTGCGCCGCGCCCTTGATCGCGAGGTTGTCCGACTCCGTGGCGCCCGAGGTCCAGATGATTTCGCGCGGGTCGGCGTTCACCAGCGCGGCGACGTCCTCACGCGCCTGTTCTACTGCGCGCTCCGCGTCCCAGCCATAGGAGTGGCTGCGCGATGCGGGGTTGCCGAACTGCTCGCGCAGATACGGAATCATCTTGTCCACCACGCGCGGATCGACGGGGGTCGTGGCGCTGTAGTCCATGTAGATGGGCAGATGGAGAGAGTCGTTGTTCATCAATTGCTCCGGGGACGTCATATGCTCTGGCTTCTGGGTTCTTTGTCAGGCTGCGGCGAGCAGTGAAAACCGCTCGATGCCGCGCCTCAGGATCCGGCCATGTTGAAAACGGAATTGGGCCCTTTCGGCGCGACGCGGACCGGTTCGACCGGCGGCGCTTCGTTGCGCCTGTCGCGCAGCACCGTCGGCGCGCCTTCGCGCGAACGCTGCTGATCGACCAGATCCTTCAGGGACACCGAATCGAGGTACTCGACCATTTTCTGGTTCAGCGTCGACCAAAGTTCATGCGTCATACAGTGGCCGTCGTGCTGCTTGGTGCCCTCGCACGAGCCCTTGCCGCCGCACTGGGTGGCGTCGAGCGGCTCGTCGACCGCGATGATGATGTCGGCCACCGTGACGTCTTCGGCGCGGCGGGCCAGATTGTAGCCGCCGCCCGGCCCGCGCACGGACTCGACGATTTCGTGACGACGCAGCTTGCCAAACAGCTGCTCGAGATAGGACAGGGAGATATGTTGGCGCTGGCTGATACCCGCAAGCGTCACCGGGCCCTGCTCCTGGCGCAGCGCCAGGTCAATCATCGCCGTGACGGCGAAACGGCCTTTCGTGGTGAGTCTCATATGATGTGGGAACCGCTATTCTCGACAAGTTTGGTCAAGTATAAATACATGAGCAATTTAGTCAAGTATACCCCTCTCAATTTTGTGTCATTTGCTTAATTGCTGGCGCCGCCTGGTGCGTTGCCGGCTGAAACCGTTAGCAATTGCGGACGCAAGGCGGCGATCAGCCCGCGGCAGGCGGCTTCGCACTGATCCAGCACCTGCTCGAAACCTTCCGCGCCGCCGAAGTAAGGATCGGCGACTTCGCGGGTTCCGCCCCAACGGCTGTCCGCTTCCGGCACGAACTCCATCAGCAGGCGGATCTTGTCGCGCATCCGGGGCGGGCAGATCTGCCGGAGCGCGGCGACGTTCTTGTCGTCCATCGCGATCAGCAGGTCGAAGCGCTCGAAGTCAGCTGCGCCGATCTGCCGGCCGCGCAACGCGGCCAGCTGGTAGCCCCGCTGTCCGGCCGCATGCTGCGCGCGTTCGTCGGGCGCGCAGCCGATGTGCCAGTCACCCGTGCCGGCGGAGTCGATCAGAATGCGCTCCGCGAGCTTCGCTTCTTCGACCAGATAACGCATCACACCCTCCGCAGTAGGTGAACGGCAGATGTTCCCGAGGCACACGAAACAGACTGACACGGTTTTCATCTGGAGTTCGGGCGCTTTCGCGCGAGGGTAAGACCGACGGTTAGCAAACGGTGCCGCGATTATACAAAGCGAGGCAGAATTTCGTCCGAGTCCGCTCCGGCGCGCTCAAGCGCGATGATGAAGCCGGCGTGCGTTTGATGCGCAGGTGGCGCGTGCGGGCCGCTTCGCCATATTCGCGCCGCGCTTGCCCCCTTAGGATGCTTCCGGTGGTATCGCGGTGGCCGCGCGGATTGGTTTAGCCGGCAGCGCCGCCGCGGCATCGATCATGCCGTACGACACCGCGCGCGCCAGTTCCGCAGTCAGTTGAGCTGCATCGAGGGGCGCCTGCGACGCGCGCGAGACCCCATTGCCAATGTGCAAATAAGCGAGCGCTGCGAGCGGTACAACAATGGCGAGGGGCCAATACACCGATATTGTCTTTTTCATGATGTCGTTTTCCAATTAGGGGCGCAGGAGTTTGTGGCCCACTATGCCCAGTCGAAATCCTATAGGAATTCGCAATCAGGAAAAACCCACTACCACGAGATACAGCGTTGCTTCAGGTGGAACAGTCGACAGCTGGTTTCGCTGCGTCACGGGCAAGCGGGCTGGCATGAAAAAGAATTCCTTACAAACACATACAAAGCCAGGCTAACGGATGGGGATAATAGCGGTCTTACAAAAGTAATCCTCACGCACTGGTCGTTCACATGAAACGTTTCGCACCACTCGCCGGCCTCGTCGTCGCTGGCCTGCTCGGCGGCTGCGCGGTCTATCCGGACAGCACATCTATGTACGGCAACGGTTACGGCACCTATGAAGGTTACGACGGCTACGCCGCCGGCGGGCCGGTCGTGCCGCAAACCAACGTCTATATGGGTTACAGCAATTATTCCGGTCCGGGCTATTACGGCGGCCCGGGACGCTATTACGGGCCGGGGCCCGGTTATCGGGGCTACCCCGACCATGGCCGGCCGAACAACGGCAACGACCGGGGCCATGACGACCACGGCGACAACGGTGGCCGGCATGGGCCGCAGAACGGTGGGCCGCCGCCTCAGGGGGCGGTCGGGGGGGGGGGCGGCCCCCCCGGGGGGGGGGGCCCCCCCCCCCCCGCGGGCGGGGCGCCCCCCCCGC
>NZ_JAQQEU010000102.1:0-19888 GCF_046026895.1 Paraburkholderia sediminicola | reverse complement strand
GTAACGCCGAGTTACGGGTGTCCTCGCGCGCGGGTTTTTTGCCGCTGATGAAGGGGTTTTGGTCATTGCCAATAGTGCCGATTTCTAAACCTGGCTGTCTGAACACTCCCTTTCGAATGAAAAATGAACCACTGTCCTTTGAATATCCGGATGCTTGCCTATAGTAAAAGCGGCCATTGCGGAGAAGCACAGCTAGCGCCTTTTCGTCGATGCGGGTGACGGGGAAACACAAATGACACCATCGAATGCCGCGATCTATCAGTCCCAGACTTGCACGCCGGCGTCGCTACGCACGCTTGCCGGCTATCTCGAGTTGGCGCTCGACGAAGGAGAAAGCGTGGTTTTGATGCGGATCGGCGCTCAGGTGCGCAGTGTTTATGTCGGCAATCCGTCCCGTGCGTTGGAGGATATGACGGACTCGGGTGTGGTCGACGCGTTTCAGGCGGACGAGATGCTGACATTGACCCGCCTCGGGCTCAACCGGATAACGGCGGACGGCCAACAATACCGTTTTGTACGTAGTGTGCGGTACATAGCCGATCGCCAGGCCGTCGTTTTTACACCAACCTGAACTTCGGCACTGAAGTTGGAAGCCAAACAGAAGAGTATGAAGGAAAGCAAAAGGAAGAGAGATTGGGTAATTGAGTAGTGAACCTGAAAGTTTGTGACCAGGACGATACGTGATTAGGTCGAGCGGTGTCTTAAAGGCCACATTGATCTGCCTTTCTTCCGCCATTCATGGCATAGTTTGACGATTACCACATCGGGAGGAATCAAATGTCTACGTTAGAGCAAATCCAAGCAAAGCTTAAGAAACTCCAGGCGCAAGCCGACGCCCTTATTGCCAGAAAAGCACAAGTCGCGGTCGACCAGATTCGTGAATTGATGCTCAAACATGGCCTGACTACTGAGGATATCGAAGCCAAGGCAAAAGCGTCGCGGGTGGCGCGTGGCCTGAATGGCCATGCCGGCGCCGGTAAGTCGAAAAGCATCGGCCCCGCTAAAGTGGCTAAATACCGCGACCATAAAACCGGCGCAACCTGGACGGGCCATGGCCGCGCGCCGGGTTGGATTGCCGGCGTGAAAGACCGCACTCAATTCCTGATCCACGGCGCAAGCGAATTGAAGTCTGAGGCAAAGGCTGTGCTGACGCGTGTAAAGCGCGCTAAAGGTCAGCCGAAAGGCGCACAGCCGCCCAAGTACCTCAATCCGAAAACGGGCGCTACCTGGAGTGGCCGCGGTCCGGCGCCTGCATGGCTAGCGACGGTCAAAGACCGCACCAAATTCCTGATCGACGGCGCCACCGCCGCCTCGAAGGTCGCCAGCAAAGCTGCAAGCAAAGCGGGCAAAGCAAAATCGGCGGCAACCAGCGGCGCGGTGAGCAAGAAAGCCGCGGCAAAGAAAGTCGTGGCGAAAAAGGCAGCCGCTGCTAAAAAGACGGCCGCGAAGAAGGCAACGGCGGCGACCAGGAAAGTAGCGGCAAGAAAAGGCGCAGCGAAACCCGCCGCTAAAAAGATCACTGCGAAGAACCCGGCAGGGAAAGCCCCCAGAAAAGCGCCGGCTCGCAAAGCTGCAGCCAAAACGGTCGCGAACAGCGCCCCGGCAGCGCCGCAAGCCGCCCCGGTTGAAGCCAGCGCATGAGCGCAATGGAGTGCTGAAGTAGATGACTAGCACGATTGAATCACCCCGGCAGGAAGACCTGGTCGTCCTGCTGGACTCCGTGCCTCATCCGGCAGCCGATGCCGCCGAACCCTTCATTGTCGCGAGCGACCGCCGCGTGATTCTCGCTTACCCGATTGCGGAAGCCGACTTTGAACGGTTCGGACCATTCGATCCCGATGACGATCCCTTCTGCGCGGTGCTATTTCCCGACACCGTGTTTCATCGGCTGGGTCCGCCGGGCGAAGGCGATCTCGGCATTCATCCATTGGCCGCACAAGGTTTGGTCGGCTATTCGGCGCATGAAATCGAGAATTCGTCGCTGGCCGCGGAAATTGCGGCGGTCGGATCGGCAGGGGTGGCGCAGCGCCATTTCGTGATTACGTTTCAAGACTCCACGTTTGAATGCGTGGCGTCGGACTATACGGTAGTCGGCGTTTATGGCGCGGGTGAAATTGCCAGCCGGGAAGCATTCTCGCTGGTCAGATAGGTTTTAAGACCTGATAAAAGCGGAAGTAGCAAAGCGCGGTCCCGCAATGGGCATGCGCAATGCGTCCTGCGATCGTGGTTAAAGCCGGATCCCGGTCCGGTACTCTCCGTCAAACCGCGGGACGCGCACGTGGCGTCCCGCCGATTAGCTCGAGGCCACGCATGCTGACTATTGCCATTACCGCGTTCGTTACGCTCGTGATCATATTGGTGATCGCCAATCTGTCGAGCGGCGAGAAGAAGATCGAACACAAGATCGAGCGGCTATATGCAAGCGAGGATCCGCAATTCCTGCACTCGATGGGATTGCTGCTCGGGCCGCCAGTCATCTCGGGCAATCGCTTCGAAATGCTGCTGAACGGTGACCGCATTTTTCCGTCGATGCTCGACGGGATTCGTTCAGCGCGTAAGACCATCACATTTGAAACGTTCATTTACTGGTCCGGCGCGATCGGTGAACAGATCGCCCATGCGCTCGCGGATAAGGCGCGTGAAGGCGTCGCAGTGCATGTACTGCTCGACTGGCTCGGCTCGTCCAAAATGGATAAGCGCTATCTGGAGTTGCTGCGCGAAGCCGGTGCGGAAGTGATCCAGTATCACAAGCCGCACTGGACCGGCCTTGGCCGCATGAACGATCGCACGCACCGCAAGCTGCTGGTGATCGACGGCCATATCGGCTTTACCGGCGGCGTGGGTATTGCGCCGGAGTGGACGGGGCACGCGCAGGACGAGAAGCATTGGCGCGATACGCATTTTCGTGTGGCCGGTCCGGTGGTCGGTCACATGCAAGCCGTGTTCATGGACAATTGGGTCAAGGCGACCGGCAACGTACTGCACGGCCCGGACTATTTTCCGCGCGTCGAAGCGGCAGGCGACGGTCTCGCGCATATGTTCAGCAGCTCGCCGTCGGGTGGCAGCGACGACATGCAGTTGATGTACCTGATGGCGATTACGGCGGCCACGCACAGCATTCATCTCGCGAGCGCGTACTTCGTGCCTGACAAGCTGACCATCAACGCCATCGTCGAGGCCGCGAAACGCGGCGTGAAAGTGCGGATCATCACGCCGGGCAAACGCATCGATACGCACACGGTGCGTGAGGCGTCGCGCGCTTGCTGGGGCGATTTGCTCAAAGCCGGGGTCGAAATATACGAGTACCAGCCGACCATGTTCCATTGCAAATTGCTGATCGTGGACGAGTACCTGGTTTCGGTTGGATCGACCAATTTCGATAGCCGTTCATTCAAGCTGAACGATGAAGCGAACCTGAATATCTACGACCGCGATTTTGCGAAGCAGCAAACCGCCACCTTTGCGGACGATATCGGGAAGTCACAGCGCATCACACTCGACGCATGGCTGCATCGCCCTTTCAAGGAGAAGCTGATCGAAAAGTTCGTTTGGATGCTGGATACGCAGCTTTGAAAGAAGCACGGCGACGCCATGAAGAAGCGGGCTTCAGATAGCGCGCCGGGGTGTGGCTCACTAGCAGATCAGGCCACTCAGATAGGCTTCGACGGCGCAACGCGCCGAACCAGCCGCGCTACCGGTCGCAGCGGCCAAGGGGACCGCAAGCACTGTTTTGGCACGCCGACACGCGTCGCCGAAGCCGCGCAACTCGTGGGTGATCGGCCGGTCGTCCAGCCGGCGCCTCAATAGCGCCTGCGCGATGCAACGGTCGATCAACGCAAGCTGGCTATCGATATAGTCGACACACAACTGACGGCAGCGCGCGGAAGCCGCCGCCAGGGTCAGGAGCGCGGGCACGATCGAGATCGTCAGAAAGCCGCCGGCAGGAATGCGCGCCAACGCGGCGGGCGAGTCGAACAACTCTTTGCGCAGCGCTTCGAATACGGCTTGTCCCCATACCTCGCGCTCTTTTGCGAGTGCTTTGCGGCGGCGCGCGAGCGTGTCCTTCGCGTTCGCATCGACGATGTGCCCCTGGCTGACGAGCAACGCGGCGCCGTCACGTTCGCCTTCGTGAATGCAGTCGGCGCCGAGGTAGGTGGCGCTCTGATTGCGCGCGGCCAGTACCAGGTATTGCAGCGTGTCCGGTACCAGCGGATCGAGCGGGACCACTTCGCAGGTGAGCGGCTTGCCGCGCAGATGAATCGCGCAGCGTCCGTCGTCTTCCAGTGCGGGGCAGCGCGCGACGGAAGGGTAATCGTAGCCTTGCGCCGTGATGCTGAAGGTGTCGCCGGTGCGATACAGCAACGTGTCGGCGAGCGTATCGAACGCGGCGACGTCCGCTGCGTCGAGCACGCTTTCATATTGCCCGGCGCGTAGCCGCTCGCCTATGCGCTTGCGCGGCATGCGGCCAATCGCGATGCAGCCGATGAACAGATCAGGGTGCCGGAATAGCTCCGCCAATGTCATCGCCGGCGGACTGTTGCAGCATTTGCCGCAAGCCGAGCACGCAAACGAAAACGCGTTCACCATGGCCGGCGCACCGAATCCTGATAGCGCGTGAGGATGAAATGCGAAACGTCGTCCGACCGATAAGCGGCGACCAGTTGCGCGACCCACGCCTGAGTGCGGTCGCTGTCGCGTACGGTCAGCACGTTGGCGTAGGGCGAGCGCGCGTCTTCGAGACCGAGACTGTCGCGCGCGGGGTAGAGGCCCGCGCGCGCCGCGTCGCCACTTTCGATTACTGCGAAGGCCACGCTGTTCAACGAGTCGAACAGGCGCGCGCGCGGCACCTGGCGGATCTTCAGATTCAGCCGGTTACTCGTGATGTCGGCGGGCGTTGCGTGCAAGCCCGCGCTGTCCTTGAACGTCAGCAGCGTGAAGTTCTGCAGCAGGATCAGCGCGCGCGCGGCGCCGTCGCGATCGGCGGGAATCGCGATCGTCGCGCCGCGTTGCAGCTCGCCGAGGTTTTTCAGCTTGCGCGAGTACAGTGCGATCGGAAACGTCACCGTCGTGGCGACGCTCGTCAACGCGTAGCCGTGCTGTTTGCGCCGAGCGTCGAAGCTCGGCTCGTCCTCGAAACTTGCGGCGTCGATCTGTCTCGCTGCGAGTGCGGCGTCGATGGCCGTGGGCTTGTCGAATACGACGACATCGAGCGCGAGGCCCCGCGCGGCCGCGACGCGGCGCACCTGGTCCATGATCTCGGCGTGCGCGCCCGCGCTCACGCCGACCTTGATGACCTGGCTTGCAGCGACGGCGGTGGCCAGTGCGGGTTGAAGCAGCGCGGCTACAACCAGCAGCGCCGCCGCCGTGACGGCACGTGGCTTCATGACGCGTCCCTCAACACGGTGCGAAAGCCGATATGCGCGGCCGGCAAATCCGCTTCCTGCTGTTCGCGCGATGCCGCGCGATAACGCACGCAATAGTCGCGCGAGCAGAGAAACGAGCCGCCCTTGATGACCATCGGCGTGTCGTGCCGGCGGCTGAGTGGCGCGACCGCCGCCGTATCCCCATTGGTGTGCGATTGATGCGGACCGCTGTACACATCTTTGGTCCATTCCCAGGCATTGCCGATCATGTCGTACAGCCGGAAGTCGTTGGCGGCATAGCAACCGACCGGTGCGAGCCCGACGTGACCGTCCTCGCCGGTGTTCAACACGGGAAACACGCCTTGCCAGTAGTTCGCGCTCGGCTTGCCGTGTTCGTCGCGCGGGGCGGCGTCGAGGTCCGCGCCCTCGTGGCCGGCCTTGCCCGCGTATTCCCACTCGGCTTCGGTCGGCAGATCGCGGCCGAGCCAGCGCGCGTACGCGAGCGCGTCGGCTTGCGTGACCATCGTCACCGGTTGATTCATGCGGCCGTCGAGGTTGCTGCCCGGACCGGTCGGATGATTCCACCCGGCGCCCTTCACCCAGCTCCACCACGCCAGATCGCGCGCGTTCATCTCGTCGCGCGTCGGCGAGTGGAACACCACGGCGCCGCCTTGGCGTTCCGAATCGCTGACATAACCGGTCGCTTTGACGAAGGCCGCGAACTGCGCATTCGTCACGTCGGTCTGATCGATCCAGAAGCTGGCGATGTGCGTCCTGCCGTCGCCGGCCGGGCGCTCGTCCTCGTAGCCGAGCTTGCTGCCGAACACGAAGTCACCGCCATGCAGGTGCACCATGCCCGCTTGCGGATCGTCGCGCCAGCGCGCGGGCAATCCGCTGTAGCGCTCGCATTGCTGCTCGGAGCCGAGTGCCGCCAGCGGGCGCGAGCGGTTCAGATCGTCGAACGCGCCTTGTTTGCCGCCGCTGAATGCCGCCGAAGCGGCCGTCGCGGCCCCGAACGCGGCCGCCGCGATCGCGGCGTAGACGCCATACAGCGCCGCGCCGCTCTTGAGCCTGAATCGAAGCGTCATTGCGTGCTCAGTAGTAACCGCGTGGGCGCAACGGCTCGACACCGCCGACGCTGCTCATATAGTTGTTCCACTGTTGCACCAGACCATCGATCACCGACGGATTTTGCGTCGACACGTCCTGCGTTTCGCCGCGATCCGAACTCATGTCGAACAGTTGCCAGTGACCATCCACGGGACCGAGCGGCGGTTCCGTCCACAACGCTTTCCAGCGGCCGTCGGCGCTGCGCAGATAGCCGCGGCCGTAGGCTTCGTCGCCGAACGATGCGGTGTGCACCGTGGTCGTGGCCTGATCGTTGAACAACGGCAGCAGCGACTGCCCGGTGATCGGATACACATAGCGATTGTTGTAGACCACCTTGCCCTTGTTCTGATCGACGCCGGTGAGCGTGTTGATCAATGCGGGCGCGGCCTGCGTAGGCGGCGAGATTTGCGCGACGGCGAGGAACGTGGCGGTGTTGTCGGTCACGTGCGTGAAGTCGCGCAGCGTCGGCTTCTGCGAGGTCTGACCCGGCAGGTGCACGATCAACGGCGTGGACACGCCGCCTTCGCCCGAATAACCCTTGGTCAAACGGAACGGCGTCGCGCTCACTTCGGCCCAGCGCAAACCGTATTGCAGGCGTTGCGCGTTCTGCTTGCCGTTGTCCGTGCCGAGCGTCGAGTAGACCGGGTCGGCCGCATTGGCGGTGTCGGTCGCGGTCGGGTCGGCGCCCGAGTCGATCGGCCAGCCTTCCGCGCCGTTGTCCGACTGGAACATGATGAACGTGTTGTCGTATTCGCCGATGTCCTTCAGATGCTGGATCAGCAGGCCGATGTTGTGATCGAGATTTTCGACCATACCGGCGTAGATTTCGATGTAGCGCGCCTGCGCTTTCTTCTCCGCGGGCGAGAGGCTGTCCCACGTCTTGTTCACCGTGCCCGGGCCGTAGTCGGTGTAGCCCTGCACCGCGCTATGAACGGCGCTCACATACTTGGCGTTCGCCGTGCCGTTGTTCGCGATAGCGGGACTCGCGACGAGCGTCTCCGATGCGCCGCCGTATGGCACGAAGTCGTTCGGAATGGTGCCGAGCGCTTTTTGCCGCGCGATGCGCGCATTGCGGATCGCGTCGTAGCCGGCGTCGTATTTGCCGGCGTAGTTGTGCAGATAGGGTTCCGGCACCTGCAGCGGCCAGTGCGGCGACGTGTACGCGGCGTAGGCGAAAAACGGCTTGCCGTCGCCCTTGTTCGAATCGATGTACGAGATCAACCGCTGCGTGTAGAAGTCGGTCGAGTAGAACACGGCGGGGCTGCCGCCGGTGCCGCCGGGTTGTCCCGGCTGGCCGGGCTGCACGTACTTGCCGTCTTCGGTGTAGTTCTGCGAGCCCGCCAGTTCGTGCGCGAAGTGATTGGTCGCGGCGCCGCCGAGCAGCGCGTAGCTGTGCTCGAAGCCCCACTGGTCCGGCGTCTGCCCGCCGCCCGTCGTGCTGCCGACGATGCCCGAGCCGATATGCCATTTGCCGGCCATGTACGTGTGATAGCCGCCGTCCTTCAGCAATTGCGCGACCGATAGCGCGCGGTCGTTCAGGTATCCTTCGTAGCCGGGCAGGCCTTTGCGTTCGTCGGTCGGCACGCCCATCGTGCCTTCGCCGACCAGGTGGTGGTCGGTGCCGGAGATCAGCATCGAGCGCGTGATCGCGCAGACCGTGCCGGTATGGTGATTCGTCAGGATGCGGCCCGATTGCACCAGCGCGTCGAGGTTGGGCGTGTTGATTTCGCCGCCGAACGCGTGGATGTCGGAATAGCCGAGGTCGTCGGCCATGATGTACAGAATGTTGGGCCGCTTCTGCGCGACGACGGGTGCCGGCGCCGCGCTGCTCGGTAGGTTGTCGTCGCCGCACGAGGCGAGCGTGACGAGGCTGGCGACGGCGGCGCCGATGAGGCCGAGGCGAAATGCGGAGCGAGGCGATCTCTGTGTTGTCATTGTTGTGCTGACCGGATGTGTCGGGTGGCAGATGTTAGCAATGACGTCGCTCGGGCCTAAAGATCGATTTCTGCGTAGCTATGGACGATTGCCGATATAGCCGTGGCGGCTTGATCGCGGAGTCGCCGCGTGCTGTTTTGCGCCGCTAGCTGCACGCGCTAGTTGCACGCGCTAGTTGCCCGGATCGAGCACCGGCTTGTCGGGGTCCGCAAGCGTCCGATAGGGCAGCCGCGCGGCGTGCGGATCGGTCGTCGTGTCGTCGATCACGCGTTCGACGTCCGCCGTTTTTGCCAGCTCGGTGAGAAAGGTGTGCTTGTCGAAGCCGGGCGCGACGCAGCCTTCCACATAGATGAAGCGGCGTTGCAGCGTGAGCCACAGCGTCGACTGTTCTCGCCAGTGCGTGGCGACGTTCAGATTGGCGAGACGACGCTGGACTGAATCGGCGATTTCCGCGTCGTACAGATACGCGTTCGGCAGACGGCAGCGGCCCTCGATCCAGCAACTATTGCCGCGTTCGATCCGGTAATGGCTGTCGTCGAGCCATTCCTTCTCCGTTTCGAGCGGACCGAGCGGCGCGGGGCATGCGGCGATTGCTTTGGAGATCTGGAAGAACGGGTCGTGGCCGCGATTGATGCGCGTCTGTTCGGCGTAAACGTGGGTGATGCCGACGGCGATCAGCAGACTGCCGAGCCGCAGTTTGATCAGGCGATTCATCGGTCAAACGCTCCGGTTGTTGGGCGCTCAAACGGGAGAATGGAACAGCAACCGTATTCTTGCACTTCGCGCAGAGACTCCATGACTGGAACAGCCGCCGGTCAGCGTTTCGCGCGCCGGTTCTCCACCGCGAACTTGATCAACTCCGCCTGTCCTTCAATCTCGAGCTTGCGCTTCAGATTCAGCCGATGCGTTTCCACCGTGCGCACCGACAGATCGTTGCGTTGAGCGATCTGTTTGCTCGACAAGCCTTCGGCCAGCGCATCGAGAATGTCGCGCTCACGCGGCGTCAGACGTTCGACGGGTGATTGCGTCGCCGACGCCTGAATCAGCCGCGCGCCCAGTCCCGCACTGAAAAACGTCTTGCCGTCGAGCACCGCGCCGATCGCCTGAATGATTTCCGTGGCGGGCGAGTCCTTCAGCACGTAGCCGCTCGCGCCCGCACGAACCGCCTGCATCACGTATTCGAGGTTGTCGTGCATCGACAGCATCAGCACGCGAATCGCGGGAAAGCGTTCATGAAAGAGGCCCGCCAGCGCAATGCCGTTCATCCCGTTCATGCCGACATCCATCAGCACCAGGTGGGGCGTTTCGCTCGCCGCGAGCGCGAGCGCTTCCTGCGCATTGCCCGCTTCGCCGACGACTTCGAAGTGCCGCACCGCTTCGAGACGCGCGCGCAAACCGTCGCGCACGAGCGGGTGATCGTCGACGAGAAGCAGGCGCGCGATGGCGTGAGAGGCGTCGTTCATGGTCGGATGTCCTGCAAGGGCGACAGCGGCGCGTCGGATGTTTGAAGCGGCACGCGCGCGGTGACAACGGTATGGCCCGTTTGTGAAGCGAGCGACAACGTGCCGCCGAGCGCTTCGAGCCGCTCGCGCATATTGCGCAGACCCACGCCCGAGCGCCTGCCGACGAAAGCGTGCGTCACCTCGAAACCGCGGCCATTGTCCGCAATTGTCAGCGTGACCGCGTCGTGTGAGATTTCGAGCGCCAGTGCCGCGCTCGATGCTTGCGCGTGACGCACGATATTGGTCAGCGCTTCCTGGGCGATACGAAACAGCACGGTGTTGACCGCATCGGGCAGCGTCGCCCCATGCGTGTGCGTGACCTGCGTGAAGCCGATCACGATGCCGGACTCCTCGCTGAGTTCGCGCGTCAGTTGTTCCAGCGCGGCGGCTACGCCGAGATCGTCGAGCATCGACGGCCGCAGCGCATGAGATATGCGCCGCACTTCGCGCAAGGTATCGCCGAGCCGCGCGAGACTGGTGGCGAGCGCGGCTTCGGCGGCGGGCACCCGCGCTTCGCTGCGCTCGAAGCGCGCCAGCGCGGATTCGAGCAGCAGCTTCACGGAGACCATCATCTGGCTGATGCCGTCGTGCAATTCACGCGACAGGCGAGCCCGTTCGTTTTCCTGCGACTCGACCACCTGCTGCGCGAGCCGCTTCAGTTTCGCGTCGGCGCTGCGGTACTCGGTGACGTTGAGCACCAGTGCGCACAGCGCGATCACCGCGAGCCCGGCCACCGCGATCGCATCGATCCACTTCATCGTGCGATCGATGTTGGCCGCCGCGCCCGCGTCGATATGCGCGAGCGTGGTGTCGACATCGTCGAGATAGATCCCGGTGCCGATCATCCAGCCCCAGCGTTCGAGCGGCACCACGTAGCCGAGTTTCGACGCGATCTTGCCGGTCGACGGACGATGCCACAAATAGCGCACATAGCCGCCTCCGTGCGCGGCCGCGGCGATCAGTTGCTGGATCGTCGGGACGCCCTGACTGTCGCGCAGCGCCCACAGATCGCGGCCGACCAGATCGGGTTCGCGCGGATGCATCAGCGAGCGGCCGTGCATGTCGTAGACGAAGAAGTAGCCGTCCTTGCCGAAATCCATCTTCTCCAGCACGTCGAGCGCGCGGGTGCGCAGCAGCGCGTCGTCGCGCGCATTGTCCCGGCTGGTCTCGTAGAGCGGCGCGATTGCCGTGGTGGCAAGCTCGACGTAGTGCTTGAGTTCGATTTCCTTGCTCGCCATGTACGCGGCCTGGGTGGTCGCGTGCTGCGTTTCGGCGAGCGCCGTGGCTTCCCGGCGCACGCCGGTTTCGATACTCGCGATGGCCGCCAGAAAGGGCACGATCGCCAGCAGGACAATCTTGGCTTTGAGTTTCATCGTTGGAAAAACTGACGACAGGCTACGTAGTATTACGTAACCGGCTTACGTAGTTGCGCGCTTGTGAGGACGCTCACGAAGGCGAATACTACATCCCCGCGGAATACCGCGCGCGGCGGCTCGTTGCGCGTAACGGCTCGCGCCGCCGCAGGGTGCCGGGCCGCCCCGGTGCTTTCAAGCAGGCGGGAGACGCCTGTACACGGTTGATTGCCTGAAATCAATTGACCGGTTTTCCGCGCGCCGGGCCACGAGCCAGGCGCGCGGTGTCGATAATAGACTTAGGAGAAGTTCGTGGAGACCTCCCCATCCGCCGGCCGTTCATGGCTCTGGCTCATTCTGCTGATCCCGTATGTCGCGCTGTTGTGGCTGCCGTTCTATAACGACACGCATCCGCCGTTGTTCGGCTTTCCGTTCTTCTACTGGTATCAGTTTCTGTGGGTGCCGTTGACCTCGCTGCTGATTTACATCGTGTATCGAGGTGTCAAATGAATGATCTGAATCCCGTCAACCCGGTTGCGATGACCGTCTTCATCGCGTTCTTCGTGCTCGTCACCGTGATCGGCTTTTTCGCCGCGCGCTGGAAGCGGGGCGATCTGACGCAATTGCACGAATGGGGTCTGGGCGGCCGCCAGTTCGGCACGATCGTTTCGTGGTTCCTCGTGGGCGGCGACTTCTATACCGCCTACACGGTGATCGCGGTGCCCGCGCTGGTGTATTCGGTGGGCGCATATGGCTTCTTCGCGTTGCCGTACACGATTATCGTCTATCCGTTCGTGTTCGCGGTGATGCCGAAGCTGTGGAAGGTCGCGCACGCGAAGAACCACATCACGGCGGCCGACTACGTGCAGGGCGAATACGGCGGCAAGTGGTTCCCGGCGGCGGTCGCGCTGACCGGCATCGTCGCGACGATGCCGTATATCGCGCTGCAACTGGTGGGCATGCAGGTGGTGATCAAGGGACTCGGCGTGGGCGGGGAAATGCCGTTGATCGTCGCCTTCGTGATTCTCGCGCTCTACACGTATGCAAGTGGCCTGCGCGCGCCGGCAATGATCGCGTTCGTGAAGGACATCATGATCTATATCGTGGTGATCGCGGCGGTGTGGCTGATTCCGGCGAAGCTGGGCGGCTACGCGCACGTGTTCGACGTGGCCGATGCGCACTTCAAGGCCAAGGGCGGCGCGACCGGGATCATTCTGAAGCCGACGCAATTCACCGCGTTCGCCTCGCTCGCGCTGGGTTCCGCGTTGGCGGCGTTCATGTATCCGCATACGATGACGGCGGTGTTGTCGTCCGCGTCGGCGAAGACGGTGCGCAAGAATGCGATCTTCCTGCCGGCGTACACATTGCTGCTGGGTCTGATCGCATTGCTGGGCTACATGGCGATTGCCGCCGACGTGAACGTCAAGTCGGCCTCGGACGTGGTGCCGGCGTTGTTCGGCACGATCTTCCCGGCGTGGTTCGTCGGTTTCGCGGCCGCGGCGATTGCGATCAGCGCGCTGGTGCCTGCCGCGATCATGTCGATCGGCGCAGCGAATCTGTTCACGCGCAATCTGTGGCGTCCCTTGGTGTCGCCGAATATCTCGCCGGCGGGCGAGGCTTCCACCGCGAAGATCGTTTCGCTGGTCGTGAAGTTCGGCGCGCTGCTGTTCATCGTGTTCCTGCCGACGCAGTATGCGATCGACCTGCAATTGCTCGGCGGCGTGTGGATCCTGCAGATTTTCCCGGCTATCGTGTTCTCGCTGTACACGCGCCGCCTGAACACGCCGGGTCTGTTCCTCGGCTGGCTGGCGGGCATTGTGCTCGGCACCGCGCTCGCGATCTCGCAAGGCCTCAAGCCGGTGTACGCGCTGCATCTCGGCGATACGGCTTATCCGCTGTATATCGGCCTGATTGCGTTGGCGGTCAATATCGTCGTGAGCTTTGGCGTGTCGGTGGTGTCGCCGCGCAGAGCGGCGGTCACGGCCTGATCGTCGTGTTTGTCTGAATAGAACGCCGCGGAGCAGTTGTTTCGCGGCGTTTTTTATTGCGCGGCCGGTAGATTCGTCTCAGGCGTCGGCCCAGCGGCGTAGCAGATTGTGATAGATGCCGGTGAGGCTGACTACGGTGGGATCGTTCGCGCCTTTCTCGGCGGCAAGACGCTGCACGTCGTTGTCGAGTTGAAACAGCATGGTGCGCTCGCCGTCGTCGCGCACCATGCTCTGAATCCAGAAGAACGACGCGACCCGTACGCCACGCATGACCGGGCTCACGTGATGCAGACTCGAAGCCGGGTACAGCACCATGTCGCCGGCAGGCAGTTTCGCGCGATGCACGCCATAGGTGTCCTCGACGCAGAGTTCGCCGCCGTCGTAGGTGTCCGGGTCGGCCAGAAAGAGCGTGGCCGACAGATCGCTGCGAACGCGGAAATCCGTGCCGCGCAGCAGGCGGATCGCGTTGTCCACGTGCGTGCCGAAACCGTCGCCGCCTGAGTAGCGGTTAAACAGCGGCGGGAACACTTTCAGCGGCAGTGCCGCGGAAAAGAAACGGGAATTGACGCCGAGCGCGTCCTGAATCGCATCGCCGACCGCGCGCGCGGCGCGTGAGCCTTCAGGCAACTGCTGGTTGCGCTTGGCTTGCGCCGACTGCATGCCGGAAGTCGCATTGCCGTCGATCCATTGCGCCGCGTCGAGCACTTCGCGGCATTGCGCGACCTGCTGTTTGCTGAGTACGCCTTGCAGATGCAGCATCATGCGCGCGACTCCTGCGTGGGATGCCTCGTGGCGCCGAGGTTCGAGCTTGTGTTCACAGTGATGTTCTCACCCAGCGCGCGAACCGCGCCGATAGGGGACGCGGCCAGCCAGCGCTGCATCTTCGTGATGAACGCCGCGGTGGCCGTGTGCGGCACGCTCTGCAACCAGTGCAGTGCGCCGTCGATGTCGCCGCGTTCGGCCAGCAGCCTCGCGTAGTTGAATTGGCCGCGAAAATCGCCGCCTTGCGCGGCGCGCCGGTAATAGTCGAGTGCGATGTTGGCGTCGGCTTCGACTTCCCAGCCGTCTTCGTAAAAGCTGCCGACGAAGTTCAGCGATTTCGCATGCCCAAGATCGGCGGCGCGCTGGAACCACTGCAACGCCTCCACGCGATCGCATCCGATGCCATTCCCTAGCGCCAATGCCGACGCATAGTTGTACATGCCCCAGTCGAGTCCGGCGCGCGCCGCGAGCCGGTACCAGTACACCGCGACCGGCGCGCACGCCGCCGCGCCCCAGCCGTGTTCATAGCAGCGGCCGAGCATGTTCATCGCCATCGGATGATCGCGCCGCGCCGCGTGCCGGAACCAGGTGAACGCTTCTTCGACATTGCGCTCGACGCCGTGGCCGTCGAGCAGATACTGCCCGTACACGGCCTGCGCTTCGACGATGCCGTTTTGCGCGGCCGCCGCCACCCACGCGGCGGCCTGGTCGGCTGGTCCCGCGAGAATCGCGGCGAACTGGTCGTGCGACACGTTCGCCAACGCCTGCAGCGTCACCTGTTCCATCGGGCTGGCGCTTAGTAGTGCGCGTTGAGTGTCAGGAACGCGGAGCGTCCCGGCGCGATCGACGCATAGTGAGCCGCATAGGCCTGGTCGTAGTACGTGCGGTTGAAGATGTTCTGCACGTTCAGTTGCAAATCGACCTTCTTGTTGATCCGGTACGTCGCCACGCCGTCGAAGCGCCAGTAAGAGGGCACCGCGCGCAGATTCGCCGTGTCGCCGTAGACCTGCGACATGTAGAACGCGCCGCCGCCGATCGTGAACTTCGGCAGCACGTCGTAGGTGGTCCACAGGCTGATGCTGTTCTTCGGCGTGTTCGGGAATTGATGCCCGTTATCCGACGTGGTCTTGCCGTTGTTGCGCAACTCGCTTTTCAGGTACGTGTAGCCGCCGAATACTTGCCACTTGTTCGTCAACTGGCCGGCCACGCCGAATTCGAAACCCTGTACGCGCTTGTTGCCGACCATCGCGTAGGTGTTGTCCGGCAGCGTGACGCGCGCATTGGTCGTGTCGATCTGGAAGATCGCGCTGGTCAGCGAGAGCTTGTTGTTCAGCACGTTCCACTTGGTGCCGACTTCGACGCTGCGGTTCTTTTCCGGCGCGAGCTGAGCGGCGTTGCTGCCGATGCCACCGCGGCCCGGCGTCAGCGACTGCGTTTCGCTGCCCTGGCCGAGCAGCGCGCCCGCCGGCGTCGACGAGGTGGAGATCGACGTGTAGATGCTGCCGTTCGACGCCGGTTTGAAGACGAGACCGAACTGATAGTTGAACAACGTATCGTCACGCGACACGCGGCCGGCGCCGTTGGCGACGGTGTTGCGGAAGTCGGTCGAATAGTCGTCCACGCGGAGGCCGACGTTGGCTTGCCAGCGTTTGGTCAGCTCGATCGTGTCGAACGCGTAGAGCGATTGAGTGGTGGTGCGCTGCTCGCTCGGGTCGTTGGTCTGCTTGACCGAACCGGCCCACGGGTCGTTCGGATTCGGCGACCACAGGCTCGTGCAGTTATTCCCCGACGCGCCGCCAATGCCGTTGGTCTTGCAGATCGCGCCGGAAGCGGCGGCTACCGTGTACGAGTCGTTCACGCTGGTTTCGCGCGACACTTCGAGGCCGGTGGTGAAGCTGTGCTTCAGGAAGCCCGTCTTGAACTCGCCGAACAGTTCGGTCTGGTTCGCGAGGCTGTAGACGTTGCTCGCACGCGTGTTCGCGCGGCGCCACACCATGCCGTTCACGACGTTGCCCTGGCTGTCGTCCGGCTGGGTCCAGATGTAGTCCTGGCTCGACTTCGTGTAGCGCGTCGTGTTGCGGATCGTCAGGTTGCTGTTGATGTCGTGCTCGACGCGCACCGTGCCGATATCCGAAGAGGTCTTGCGGAAATCGCGGTCGATCAGGCCGTAGAAGTTGTGGCGGTCAACGGGAGCCGGATAGATCGTGCTGACGTTCGCCGGCTTGTTGGTGGTCGTGTAGAAGTACGGAATACCGCTGTCGGGCAGGTCGTCGGTCGTGAGGTGGTAGTAGCTCGCCGTCACCCGGGTCGGCGTGCCGAGGCCATAGGTGAACGACGGCGCCACGCCCCAGCGTTCGTTGTTGACGGCGTCGCGGCCGGACACGTCGTTGTTGTGGCTCATCAGGTTCAGGCGGAACGCCGCGTGATCGGCCACTTGCCAGTTGCCGTCGGCGGTGAAGCGACGGTAGCGGTCGGTGCCCAGACCCACGCTGCCGTCGGCGGACGTGCCCAGATGCGGGGTCTTGGTGATCAGGTTGATGCTGCCGCCCGCGCCGCCGCGGCCGCCGAACGCGCCGTCCGCCCCTTTGGTCACTTCGACGCTTTGGATGGTGAACACTTCGCGGGTGGTCGCGCCGACGTCGCGCATGCCGTCGACGAAAGTGCTGCCTTGCGCGTCATAGCCGCGGATGAACGGCCGGTCGCCGAGCGGGTTGCCGCCTTCGCCCGCGCCGAAGGTGATGCCGGGCACGGTGCGCAGCGCCTCGGTCAGCGTGGAAGCGCCGGTGCTCTGGATCAGTTCCTGCGGAATGACGGTCACCGACCTCGGGGTATCGAGCAGCGGCGCGGTGAATTTGACCGACGCGGAATGATCCGTCTTGAAGCCGTCGTCCGTCTGGCCTTGCACGGCGATCGGCGCGAGCTGCGCTTCCTTGTCAGGCGGTGCCGTGCCCGTGGTGGCCTGTGAGAGGGCAGGGGCGGCAGCCAACATGCTGCACAGCGTCGTGCTGATTTTGCCGAGCTTTGGTTCGTCGGACCGGAACTTCATTTTCATCCCCGTCGTCAAGTTTCTGAGCCGGAGCAGGCGTGGCGATTCTTACTCCGGGATTCCATATTTATTACAGAGTGTTGTCGGCGTGCATTCTATGCAATTGAAGTGTAATTGAGAAGCGTTCTCAACAAAATTTTTAAGGAACGTTTAATTCTGGTCGGAGTGGGTCTGTTAGGTTAAACGGAGATGCGTGAAATTGGATGATTTAGGCGGGTTTTTGATGGTGATGCGCGATTGTATGAGGGGCGTAACACCGGCGCATCTGCGCGGAACAGCGGAGTGGGCGAGCGGCAGTGCGCGGGTCGAAGCGCGGAAACGACGAAAATCAACCGCTCGACGAGCCGGTTTGGGAGCTCGGCTCAACCATTTTCTTTCAAGCGAATAACAAGTCGCCGGTGCTTCGCGACTCGGAAATCGGTGTGCGGCCGGACCTTCTTCAGCACGCGTTCGGCGGGCGATGCATCATCGCAAGCCGAACGCGAGCCGCTGGAACGCTAGAACCGCTCCACCCGAAACGGCTGCGGGTCCACGATGGTCGCCTCGCCGGTCATCATCTCGGCGATCAGCCGGCCCGTCACCGGCCCTAGCGTCAGTCCGTGATGCGCGTGGCCGAATGCGAACCACAATCCCCGGTGATTTTTCGCGGCCCCGATGACCGGCATCATGTCCGGCGTGCACGGGCGGCCACCCATCCACGGTTCGGTGTCGAGGCGCTCGCGCAAGGGGAACAGCGTGCGCGCGATTGGCTCGACCGCTTCGAGTTGCGTCGGCGTTTTCGCCGCGTCGCGCCGCGCGATTTCCGCGCCGGTGGTGAGGCGGATGCCGCGCGCCATCGGCGCGAGCAGATAGCCGTTCTCGACATCCAGCACCGGATGATTCAGCCGCGCGGATTGTTGCGGCGCGTAGTGCATGTGGTAGCCGCGCTTCACGGCCAACGGCACGCGATAGCCGAGCCGAGAACTCACGCGATCCGACCACGGTCCCAACGCGAGCACCACCGACTCGGCCTTGATCGTTTCGGTATCCGTATCAACTTCCCAGCCTTCACGAAGCGTGTCCGCGTCGCCGATGAAAAACCGTCCGCCCAGTGCCTCGAAATACTTCGCGTAGGCGGTCACGAGCGCATTTGGATCGCTCACAGAGTCGGAATCGGGGTAGCGCAGGCCGCCAAGCAGGCGCTTGTCGAGGTCGGGCTCCATCTGCTGCAGGCGTGCCGTGTCGAGCGTTTCGAACGCGACGCCGTACTCGCGATGCCATTGTTCGGCGAGCCGGTTCTCCGCATCCTGGGCGGCGCCGCTGCGAAACACCTTGATCCAGCCGATCGGGCGCAATAGCGCACTCGCGCCGGCGGCGTCGGCGAGCGCGCGGTGTTCGCTCACGCAATGTTCGATCAGCGTCGAGTACGACTTCGCGATTTCGGCGTGCCTTGCCGGGTGGGAGTTGCGCCAGTACTGCCAGAGGAACGGCGCGGTCTTGAGCATCGCGTCGGCATGGTAGCGAACGTCCGGCGACTGGTTGCGCGCGTAGCGCAGCAAGGTCCCGAGGTCGCGCGGAAACGCGTAGGGATAAACGCCCTCGCGCTGAATCAGCCCGGCATTGCCGAACGACGTTTCGTTGCCGGGCAGTTTGCGGTCGAGCAGCGCAACCTGACGGCCGCGTTTTTGCAGATGCACGGCGACGGATACGCCCACAATGCCCGCGCCGAGCACGACGGTATCGAATTTCATGCTGCCGGTTTGCCTCGCTTGAAGTCGGTGGGTTCAAAGATCGCCGCGAGCCAGTCGATGAACGTGCGCTGTACGTGCGTTGCGCGCGCGTCGCCTCACTCGTGTGACGGCCGTTTCGTTTCACGAGCGGGGTGTCGGTTGGGCTCGTGCGGCGCGCAGTCGGCGGGCGGTCCGCAGCGGGGTTTCATCTTACAGTGATCCGTTCGCGATTCCAGCTTCCACCGGCTTGGTGAGCGGCATCGGCGGCAAGCGGAACGATCGTGCAGCGCGTCGAAAGCGGGAAGCTGCTGAAGGGTCAAGGTAGGCACGCTGTAAGAGCGCACGAGCCCGCCTGTGCGGCCAACGACCGGCCCTCTGAAGGACCCGCGCAAGCACGCGTCAGCCACGTTCGAACACGCTTCAGGACCACCCGCAGAGCCATCGACATCGGCGCCCGGCTCGTCAGCGTGTAAACTGCTGACTTTTTGTCTCCGGTGGTATGTTGCAAGCCCCCCAGCGCACAACGCTCAGCGGCCCCGCGCTCGTTCGCTTACTGGCGCGTCTGGCGGATGTCGAAGTTCCCGAATCCAGGCAATCGCTGTCGGACCGGCTGAGCCAATGGCTCGGCTGGACCGACGCGATTGCGTTGTCGTCGGCGCTAAACGGCAGTCCGCCCGCCGGGGCGCGCGTTTTCGGCGGCGCCGAAGAAGCCGAGTGCGTGCGTCTGCGCAGTTCGCTGACCAAGGCCGTCGTCGGCGACAGCGTGCTCGCCACCGCGCGGCGGGATCGACGCGCGCCGCTGCACATGCACATGCACAGGCAGATGCACGCGCAAATGCAAGGCGCCGTGGACGCGCCGGTCGATTACGCGGTATTCCGCCAACGCTACCAGGCGATCCAGCAGTCGATGGAAACGGCCATTGCCAATCTGCGCGGCCGGCTGCGCGGCATGCTGGCGGCGCGGACGCCGGCGCTGGCCCGGCTCGCGGTGGTGGATGCCGTGATGGAACGCGCGCTCGGCGAACGTGAGCGCAATCTGCTGGGCGCGGTGGCCCGCCGGGGGGGCGGGGGGGGGGGGGGGGGGGGGGCGCCCCCCCCCCCCCCCCCCCCTCCCCCCCCCG
>NZ_JAQQEU010000101.1:0-20313 GCF_046026895.1 Paraburkholderia sediminicola | reverse complement strand
CTAGCAACCCTTCCGATGATTCCTTATTCCCGGCCGCTACCGATAGAGCACCAGCGGCAATGGGTTCTGAAACGAAATGACTGACTTCCTGGCCCGCGAGCGTATGACGCATCCGCTGCAGCACTACGGTTCGAGGGCTCGACAGCGGGATCTCGGCGGCACGCAGTCGTTTGAGGATTGCAAATAGCAGTTCGCTCCTGGTATCGGCGGCGATCCTCGGGCTGCGGACATATCCCGTGACGCTTAACGTGATGCCGTCGGGCGTCAGATGGCTGAACATGACCGAAGGCGCGGGATGATCGAGAACCGATAGATGATCCCCGTAGGCATCCAGAAGAATTTCCCGCACCTGCTCGGGATCGATGTCCAGCGCGAAGGTGAGCTCGAGCGCGACGACTCCCTGTGTATTGCTTCCCATCGTCACGTTACGCACATTCTGCGAAATAAGGTGCGAATTGGGAACGATCACCGTTGACCTGTCCCCGAGCTGTATTTCGGTCGCGCGTACACTGATGCGCCGAATATCTCCTTCGATGCCATTGATGCTGATCATGTCGCCTACTTTGACCGGCCGCTCGCCAAGCAGTATCAGCCCGGAGATGAAGTTCTTTACAATCTCCTGCAGACCAAATCCGATACCTACTGATAATGCGCTGACGATCCACGCCAGGTTTTGCCATTTCACGCCAAGCATGGACAGGGTTTGCAGCGCGACAAGGACATAGCCGACGTTGGCAAACACCGTCATTAGCGAGGCACGCATACCCGAACTCATTTGCGTCTTGGGCAGAAACTCGGTGTCCAGCCATTTGCGCACCGATCCAAGCAGATAGAGGCCCACTCCGCACGTAAGGAGGGCGGTGAGGATATGGGCGGGAACGATATTCAGAGCGGGCAGCCGCTCCCCTCCGAGTACCTCGAGTATGCTTTTTATCAGGTCTGCGGGGGTTGTTCCCAAGCCACCCGTGAGCAGCGCGATGACTGCGGCAAGCACCAATGCGCTGCGACCGATCCCAGAAAGCACCGTTGCCACCTGTTCGAGCTGGACGTCTGCCAGCCCGAACAGATGCTTGATTGTTTTGCCGCTCGCGTGACGTGGCGAAAAGACACTTTCGCAGACATCATGCGTGAGCTTCATCAGGAGATAAAGGCTGCACAGCACGAGATCGAACCAGACGAGTTCATAAGTGAGGAATCGCGCGACCGAAACGTAACCGCTGAGTAGTGCGATCAGAGAAACCCCGACGGCGAGAGTGACGGCGGCGTGAATCATGCCCGCAAGGGTAGAACGCGCTTCGGGGGGCTCTCCGGCAGCGGCGAGCGCAGTACGTACCCGGTTTGCCCGCAGCAGCGATGCCCCAATAGTCAGGACGACGGCCAGCGCCACCAGGCCGCGAGTAAAGAGCGTAAGTTGCAGGCTGGTGTCGACGGCCATGTTGATCAGTTCGATGGCTCCGGAAAACAGCAGCAGTGTGGCCAATATCCGCGGAAAGGGGCTCAGCGCGCGAGCGACGGGGTCCGCGATGGCCGGCAGGCGCCAGGAAGGATGTCGTGTAGAGAGCCACGCACGACCGAGTGCAGCGACCAGAGCACAGGTCAGAACATGTTTGACAAGTCCATCGGTGAAGCTCTGGAGGATAGGATCCAAGGTCTGCTGACGGGTAACGACGTAAAGAACCAGTTGAACGGCACATACGGCGGCCATCATGCTCGCAAACATGGTCGATATCGCAATGGCGCTGCGTCGCAGCCGGCCTTCGGGAAGGCGGCGCAGACAAAACGTCCCTAACATTACCTCCAGAACGCGAGCTCCGATTGTCGTGACGGCCAGCGCCATCAGCATAATCAGTGTGGTCACGAGCCGGTGGCCCGGTTGCCATATCGATTGAATTTGCTTGCTGACCTCCTCATTGAAGCCACGCAGACGTTCATGGTCTGACGCTTCCGGACGGAGCACAGGTGCCCAGAATGCAGCACTGAGAATGCTTCCGGAGCGAAGTGCCAGTTGGTCTTTCAGGTGGTCGTGCAGCAGCCGCCCAATCTGTGCGCTTACGTTGGCAAGGTTCTCCTTGATGATTCCCGCCTGCCTGAGTTCGGTATCGAGTTGTGCCTGCTGTTCAGCGAGCGTGCTGCGCTGTTGGGCGATTGCGGGAGTTTCCGCATTCGATTCCGGCGGGGGTGCCGTTCCGAGTACGTCGAGTTGTGCATGCGCTTTCGCGCGATCGGGCTGCAGTGACGTGGTTATCAGTCTATCGACGTCTTCGGCAACGCGCCGGCTCAGTGCATCCAACTCGAGCAGCTGCGCATCGCTTGTCGCGCTCGAAGCTCGCTGCCTGATTTCGTCCTGCTTATCCTGAAGTGCGTTCAGCATTTTCAACGCATCGGGTCCCGCAGCCGTGGAGTGCGGAGCAGGCGCGTGTATGCCCGGGGGCGGCAGCGTCGCTGCGCATAAGGCAGCCGGAGTCAGGCTGGGCACTGTCAGCGCCATAAGGCGAAAAATGATCAAAAGTACTTGTCGCATAACGAAAAGGCGGTGAGGGACGCGCGTTTGAAAGGTCTGGCTCGTGCGCAAGACACCAATGTGAAGTGTTGCACCGGGGTTGTGGTCGGGCGAAAATCCGCGCGCAACCCTCACGTCTGAGAGTTGAGCGAATATTCATACATGACATAAGTATCAGAGATGAGTATAATGCCACCATAGATGGGCTCTGTGCAAGGGCAAGAGCCTGCTGCCGCGGATGGGCGACCGTGGTTTCGATGGGCCGAAGCAGTTGGGCCGCGCGACCGGAGGGTCACGCGCTTACGTCCTTCAAGCGGCGCACGCCGATTTGTGGCTGTCCAGCAGGCAGAGCACCGTAAGGCTCGCTGGTTGGCGGAGGAAAATACGGTGTAACGGGACAGAGAAGTTCACTGCTGGCTAGTGTGCGGCGCAGACATTGACTTGCTATTTTTCGCGCCCCATTCGCGGTTGCGGAACTGCGATACGGAGCGCGACCAGGTATGGATCTGCGTGTTGTGACGTCTGGAGCCCGCCGCCATAACGTCAGATAGCAAACGGGACGTGAACCATGGAATATATCGAAAGCTTGCGCCTCTTCCGGACTATCGTCGAAGTCAAACACTTCAGGCGCGCCGGGGAAATGATGGACCTGTCGCCATCAGTCGTTTCGCGGGCGATCGCCTCCTTGGAGGAGCGCCTGGGCGCGCGACTTTTCCATCGCTCGACCCGACAGTTTTCGCTGACGGAAGCGGCGGAGCGCTTTTACGACGGTTGCTGCCGCATCCTCGACGATCTCGACTGCCTCGAAGCCAGCGCGGCGAGCCATGGGCGACTGCCTACGGGAATGCTGCGACTGGTCGCGCACACGACCACCACGCTGACGTGGCTCGCGCCGCTGATTTTGTCTTTCAAACGTAAGCATCCGAAAATCGCCCTGGATGTTACTCTAACCGAGCGGCCCGTCGACCTGACGGCTGACGGTTACGATCTCGGTATCATCCTGCCTTTCATGCTGGCGACGGATCTGGCCGTGACGCGGCTTCTCCAGCGTTTACCGCTGGTCATCGTCACAACCGAAACTTATCTGAACGGGCGTTCTCGGCCTCGACATCCTGCTGACCTGGCGGACCATGTGTTCGTCACTGTTCCTCCTTCGATGCACAAGCCATTCGTCACCTTTCGAATGGAGCAGGAAAACGTCGCATTCCCGATCAACTACGAGATCACGTCGAATAACCCCATTTTCAACCGCGACGTTGTACTCGAAGGATTTGGTGTGGGCGTACTGCCAGTAACTCTTGTTCAGCAGGACATCAAGGCGGGGCGGCTCGTTCGTCTGCTGGAAGGATTTGAAATTGCAGATACTGCTGCGGAGGTTCGCCTGGCCTACGTCGGACGCACGCTGCTGCCCGCGAAGGTGAGGGCGTTCATTGACCACACCGCAGAGTTTTTCGACGGAGGCGCGGAAACTTGGGACGTAGCTCGTTAGGTAGCCCCACATTGGCGCGACATCCCGACGTAATCTATCGGGAGGCTGTGCTCCCTCGCGATGTAGAAGGGTGCTTTGCCGCGGGTGAAAAAAGCAGAAGTGCTCAGTCTCACCTCAAAAGCTCCGAGCTCGACTGCCTGCGGCTGCGGTGGCCAAAAGGCAGTCAAAACACGATCTCTCTCAACCATCAAGCTAATGTTCTGTTGTTAGCAATCTATGTTTACGTGGCATGCCGGTATCAACGAAACGGGAGAGACCAGCATGCCCATGGGACGACCGAAGGCCGAACTGGTGTTGAGTGAAGATGAGCGCTCGCAACCGACTTCGATCGCGCGTTCGCGCGCGATTTCGTCGGCGCTGGTGACGCGTGCGCGCATCGTGCTGGCTGCCGCAGCCGGGGAGCCCACAGCGCAATTGCCCAGCGTCTTCAGCTCACGCATGCCACGGTGCTTTGCTTTCGCATGGCGCCTTTTGCATTTTGGACGAGGCGAACGAAATGTCGCACGGTCAAGAGCGCGAGTATTTTTGACTGCCGCATCGCCAACGGTCATAGAAATATTCCTATCGTGGTAACTCGGAGCGGCGACCACATTGATGCCGTTGGCGCTGAAAATCTGGGTATCCGGCCAGTCCTGCTCCTGTGCGAGTCGCACCGTTTTCAGGTCCTCTAACGTGTTGACGTCCGCAAACAACGTTGGGTCGCCCGGGAACGCTTCGCCACATGGCATGGTTGGACTGTCACATTCAGCGGGCGCTGACGGTGTCGCTCGACGAGCGGATCAACCGGCATGAAGCACTGCTTCACCGGATCCGCAAGTTCGATCCGCACTGGTGGAGTTCGACGTTTCTGCAAGCATCGGAAGATTGCCGCCCGAAAGAAGAGGCGGCGAACGGAATACGCCGAACATCTGGCTGAACACCGTCCACCGCCTGTTGTCGCGCTTGGCGCAGGTCTTCAACGCCTGTCAGGCAGCAGGATCCGCGCGTCCACCTGACGGATGTCAGTGTGGCCGCAAAAGGCCATGGTGATGTCCAGCTCCTTCTGGATGATCTGCAGGCACTGTGTGACACCAGCCTCTCCCATCGCACCCAGGCCGTAGAGGAAGCTGCGGCCGATCAGCGTGCCCCTGGCGCCGAGCGCAACGGCTTTCAACACGTCCTGTCCGCTGCGGATGCCGCCGTCCATCCACACCTCGATGCGCGAGCCGACCTCACGCGCGATCTCGGGGAGGGCCGAGATCGAAGAGGGTGCACCGTCGAGTTGGCGGCCGCCATGGTTGGAGACGATCAGCGCGTCGGCACCGCTGTTGGCGGCAAGGCGCGCATCTTCGACATCCATGATGCCTTTCAGAATGAGTTTGCCACCCCATAGCTTCTTGACCCACTCGACGTCCGCCCAACTCAGCGCCGGATCGAACTGTTCGGCGGTCCACGAACTCAGGGACGATAGATCGCCTACACCCTTTGCATGACCGACGATGTTGCCGAAGGTGCGCCGCCGGGTGCCGAGCATGCCGAGGCACCAGCGCGGCCTGGTCGCCAGATTAATGAGGTTCGCTGGGGTCATTTTGGGCGGCGCTGACAGCCCGTTCTTGATGTCCTTGTGGCGTTGGCCGAGGATCTGCAGGTCCAGCGTTAGCATCAGGGCGCTGCACCGTGCCGCGCGAGCCCGCTCAATTAACCGCACGATGAAATCGCGGTCGCGCATCATATAAAGTTGGAACCAGAACGGCTTGCTGGTCTCGGCGGCAACGTCCTCGATCGAGCAGATGCTCATCGTGGACAAGGTGAACGGGACGCCGAACTTCTCCGCCGCGCGTGCAGCGAGGATTTCGCCGTCGGCATGTTGCATGCCGGTCAACCCCGTCGGCGCGAGCGCCACGGGCATGGCGGCCTCCTGACCGACCATTTGCGTGCGCGTGCTGCGGGCCGCCATGTTGACCGCTACTCGTTGGCGCAGCTTGATGCGCTGGAAGTCACGTTCATTGGCGCGGTAGGTACTCTCGGTCCACGAGCCACTATCGGCGTAGTCGTAGAACATGCGCGGTACGCGCCGTTGAGCAAGCACGCGTAAATCTTCGATGCAGGTGATGGCAGGCACAGTTTTTCTCAGCACAGGGAATAACGACGAGTGTACGTTCTCGGACGGTCGCCCGGTATTCAGGGAATGCCTGGAAAAAATTCACTGACGTGACGGCGCGCCAGAACGAACCCATGTCGGCAACGATGTCTTCAAGGGTCTTGCCGACGATGAGCGGCGCCAGCGAGTTCACCGCGGTCACGCAAATTTCGTTACCCCGGCCGATAGTGAAGGTGAGTCCGTGTCCCGTCATCTGTTCCGGTGAGTCTGTTTCGAGCACGACGTAGGTGGCCGAATAATCCGGCGCCGCATTCATCGCATCGGAGCCATCGAGTGAGCGGGAAGTCGGGCAGCGAATGTCCCGAACGGACAGGTTTGTGATCGTGGTCATCCGGACGCCCCCAAGGGTGACCGGTGCGGCAGCCAGGATGGTACGCGTGCATGGTGCACTAGGCGCCACTGGCAAGCACACACGAGGCCACACTCCAAGCGTTAGCACGCGTTGACAGCATTGATTTCACCACCTAGCATGCTAGCATGTTAGTTGTAAATCAAGCTCTCCGTGAGCCTCCTGCTCCATGAAGTCAGTGGCCATCGACCCGTATGCCGCATTGCAGAAACTGCAGGGCGGGGAACGGAGTAGTTTGACCGACGCCGTGGCAGAGGCGTTGCGCGAGGCTATCGTCACGCTGGCGCTGGAGCCGGGAATGATGATCGACAAGCAGGCGGTCTGCGAACGGATGGGCGTGTCGCGTTTTCCGGTGTCCGCGGCGCTTGCCAAGCTTGCAACCGCTGGGCTCGTCGAGGTGTTGCCGCAACGCGGCACGCGTGTGAAGCCGATCGTGATTCACGACATCCGCCAGCATCTGTTTATCCGCAGCGCGCTCGAAGTCGAGACCGTGCGCGGCCTGTCGTCGACGCGTTCTGATGCGACTCTGGATGCGCTCGCCGCCAACCTCGACAAGCAACGCGAGGCCGTGGCCAAAGGATTGCGCCATGAATTTCACCTGCTCGATCTCGCCTTCCACGAGATCTTGCTCGACGCTATCGACTTGCCCCGCGTAAAGGAAATCGTCGCCACGTCGCGCAGCGCGCTTGATCGTGCGCGCCAGTTGCTGGGGAGTCCGGAACGTCATATTCATACACTCGAGGAGCATGTGCGCATCTTCGAGGCGATCGCGGAGCGTGACGCCGAAGCTGCGGCCCACGCGATGCACTGTCATCTGGATGAAGTCGTTGCAGAGTTGCGGCGCTTTGCCAGCGAACGGCCCGATTTGTTCGAGGAGTAGACCCGGCCTTCGCACGAGTCTTCATAAGAGTCTCCGGACCGCCGCAGTCCGGGCGCATCGGGTGGGCTGCTCGCCAGCCGCCGAGCGCTGCGTAGTCAACTCGGTATGGAGGAGACAAGAAATGAAACTCGTCAAACATGCAAGCGTGGCCGTCGCCCTGGCGGCTGCGTGGTTCATGGCAGCGGGGCATGCGCTCGCTGCAGAAGATTTCCATGGCGTTACCATCAATGTGATGACGTTCGTGGGTCCGCAAATCGCGGAGCCGCTGCAGCGCCGTGCACCTGACTTCGAAAAGCTCACGGGTGCCAAAGTCAACATTCTGACCGTGCCGTTCTCCGACTTGTACCAGAAGCTGCTGACCGATTGGGCCTCCGGTACGAACTCGGTCGACGCCGCGGTGTTCGCTCCGCAATGGATGGTCGACTATACGAAGGGCGGCTTCCTCGAGGACCTGTCGGCGCGCGTCGCCCGTGATCCGGCGCTGAAGGAAGATGACGTCATGCCGTTCTTCCGCGATTTTTCGCAGCGTTTCAATGGCAAGACCTATCTGGTTGCGCTCGACGGCGACTTCCAGATGGTCTACTACCGGACCGACATTCTGAAACAGCTCGGCAAGCAGCCGCCGAGAACCTGGGACGACTACCTGGACATCGCGAAGGCAGCGAACGGCAAGGTATTCGGCGGCGACGGCAAACCGGTTGCGGGTTCCTGTATTTCGAAGAAGCGCAACGCGCAGGCGTACTGGGCGATCATCTCGATTGCGGGTGGCTACATCCAGTCGAAAGGGACGGCGCAAGGAGCCTTCTTCGATCCGGTCAACTTCAGGCCGCTCGTCAACAATGATGCGTTCAAGGCCGCGCTGAACGTCTACAAGGAATCGACCCAATACGGGCCGCCGAACGAAATCAATCTCGACGTCGGCGATACGCGCAGCGCCTTCATTTCAGGACACTGCGCGCTGACGCTCGACTGGGGTGACGTCGGCGTGCTGGCGATCGACCCGAAGCATTCGAACGTGATCGACAAGGTCGGCGCGGTCATCCTGCCGGGCTCGACGAAGGTGTTGAACCGTGACACCGGCAAGCTGGTGGCGTGCGACAAGAGTACCTGCCCGTATGCGGTGGAGGGCGCGAACCATGCGCCTTTTGCAGCATTCGGCGGTTGGTCCGGCGGGATCAATGCCAAGGCCAACCCCAAGGTGAAGGATGCAGCCTACGCGTTTCTCTCGTACATGAGCCAGCCTGCTCAATCGAATGTTGACGTGACGATCGGTGCGACCGGTTTCAATCCGTATCGCCGATCGCAGTTCACGGACATGTCGATCTGGAAGAAGTCCGGGATGAGCGACGCGGCCGCGGCCTCCTACCTCGGCGCCATCAAGGCCAGTCTGCAAAGCCCGAATATGATCATCGATCTGCGTATCCCGCAGAACCAGCGCTACGAGCAAGTCGTACTGGATACCGCGGTGGCGCGGTTTCTCGCGGGGGAACTTGATGCCGACGCCACCATGAAGGCGATCCAGACAGGCTGGAATGAAATTACCGATGACCTCGGAAAGGACGGCCAGTTGAAGGCCTACAGGGAGTCGATCGGCGCCAAATAGCCGCATGCCGCGCCGGTCTGCGCCAACCGGCGCCGCTTCCGGAGAGGCGATGACGAACGGCGTCCGAGCGTCGTTCGTCTGCCGTAACGATGACACGAGACTGGCTCATGCAATCTTCGTCGCACGTTTCGTCACCTGCTTCACAGCGACGCGCGTCGCGCAGGTCATCTGTTGCCAACTGGCTGGATCGTCAGGCTCCCTACGTGTTCGTGCTGCCGGCCGTGCTGCTCATTCTCGCCTTTTCGATCTTTCCGCTAGTCACGTCCGCCTATCTGTCGTTGATGCGGTTCTCGCTCGGCGAGGGAGGCTACGAACTGAAGTTCGTCGGCATGCGCAACTACGCAAGGCTTTTTAGCGGCAGCCAGCAATTTCACTTTGTCGGTGTATTCCGGCCGCCGGGCATTATTAGCCTCTCGGTGATGGTCGGTGCCGCGCTCGCTACAGGCTGGTGGCTCCTCAGTTACCTGCGCAGCAAGCATCGCTCTGTCGTCGGCGGCATCGGCCGGCTGATCGCCGCTGCGTGCTTGCTGGCGCTCGTGTGGCTTGCCGCCAATACGGTCGGTCACGGCGGCGAGCTGGGCAGCCTGATGGTGACGCTCTTTTACGTGGTGTTCGGGGTGGCGCTGCAGTTCCTGCTGGGTCTCGGGCTCGCCTACCTGTGCACGTTGCCGCTCAAGGGCGGCCGATGTTTCCGGATTCTGTTCTTTCTGCCGCTGATGGTGACACCCGTTGGCATCGCGTACATGTTCCGCATGATGGCGGATACCGCAGTTGGCCCGCTTGCGCCGGTTTGGGCGTGGCTTGGGCTGGGGCAGATCTCGTGGGCGGCGGACCCATGGCTTGCGCGCATCGTGGTCATCATTGGGGATACCTGGCAGTGGGTGCCTTTCATGTTTCTCGTCTTGCTGGCCGCGCTGGAAGGCACCTCGCGTGACCAGATCGAGGCCGCGCAACTCGATGGCGCGTCGAGCTGGCGGATCTTTCGCGACGTGACCTGGCCGTCGATCGCGCCGGTCGCCGCGAGCGCGGTGCTGATTCGCCTGATCGAAGCGTTCAAAGTGGTCGACCTGCCGAACGTGCTGACCAATGGCGGCCCCGGCATTGCGACAGAATCAATGACACTGCACGCGTTCATCGAGTGGCGCACGCTGAATCTCGGCGGCGCATCGGCCCTCGCCTACATGTTGTTCTTCGTATCGACGATCGCGTGTGTGTCATTTTTTCAACTCGTCGTGCGGCGCGCGAGAGGGGGGCAATCATGATCCGGCGCCTCTTTGTTCCCGCACGGGTCGGTGAGATCCCCATCGGCACCCGGGTGATTGCCTACGGGCTGCTTGGCCTATGGACGCTGGTCGTATTGTTTCCGTTGTACTGGATGGCGATCACGTCGTTCAAGCTGCCTATCGACGTATCGAACGGGCCGGTCTACGTGCCATTCATCGACTTCAAGCCGAGTCTCGACGCTTGGCATTACATCTTCGTCGACCTCGGGCCGGACACGTTTCGTCCCTACGTGAATTCGCTGATCATTGCCACGTGCTCAACGGCTGCTGCCGTGTTCCTGGGCTCGATAGCGGCTTACGCCCTCGCGCGCATCGAGTACAGGCCGCCCGTCGCGGCGGTGGGTCTCGGCGTCCTGACGCTGGCCGTGGTGGTGGCCGCCGTCGGCTGGGGCGGTGTGGACCTGCGGATCGCAGTGGCCGTGTGTGGCGCGCTCTTTTTCCTGCTGCTGCGCGCGATCATCCGACGCGCAAGGCGCCATTTCGCCAACGACGACATTCTCTTCTGGATTATTTCTCAACGCATCTTGCCGCCGGTCGTCACGGTGATCCCGATCTACCTGACCTTCAAGAGCATCGGGCTGCTCGACACCCGGACCGCGCTGATCATCACCTATGCGACAGCGAATGTGCCGATTGTCGTCTGGCTGATGTTCGATTTTTTCGCCAGCGTGCCGAAAGAAATCGAGGAGAGCGCACAGATCGATGGCGCGACACGCTTTGCCATCCTGTTTGGCATCGTGGTCCCGCTCGTCGCGCCGGGTATCGTGGCGACAGGCCTGCTCGTGCTCATCCTCTCCTGGAACGAGTATCTGTTCGCGCTCTTTCTGTCGACGGCCAACGCGCAAACCCTGCCACTTCTCGTCGCCGCGCAGAACGCCACGCGGGGGCCGCAGTGGTGGAACATGTCGGTGCTGATTCTGATCATGATTCTGCCGGTGATGCTGCTCACGCTCACGCTACAGCGCTTCATCGTCAAAGGCATTCTGGTGGGAGCGGTCAAAGGATGAACGACATGGGGACGAAGGCGCCACGCCCGTCGCATTTCGCGAGCTCGACGTTGCCGCATTCGAAGAGCGTCTCGCTGCGCAACGTCAGCAAGACATTCGGAGACACGCGCGTACTGCACGACCTGTCACTGGACGTACGTGCGGGCGAGTTTCTTGTCCTTCTTGGCGAGTCTGGTTGCGGCAAGACGACCGCGTTGCGCATCATCGCGGGACTCGAATCGGCGAGTGAGGGGAGCATCTACGTCGGCGACAACGACGTGACACAGCAACTGCCGCGCGATCGTGATGTTGCGATGGTATTTCAGTCCTACGCGCTGTATCCGCATAAGACGGTGTTCGAGAACATTGCTTACCCGCTGATCGTGAGAAAGCGCCCGAAGGCCGAGATCGATGCGGCGGTGCGCGAGGTGGCGGTGAGCGTTCATCTTGAACCGCAGCTCGACCGGTATCCGCGTCAGTTATCGGGCGGCCAGCGGCAGCGCGTCGCGCTCGCCCGCGCCATTGTTCGCCGCCCCGCGGCGTTTCTGATGGACGAACCGCTGTCGAACCTCGATGCGAAGCTGCGCGGCCATATGCGTGCCGAACTCAAGCACATGCAGCATGAACTCGGTGTCACTACGATCTACGTCACACATGACCAGATCGAGGCAATGACCCTCGCGCATCGTGTTGCGCTGATCGACAAAGGCGTGCTGCAACAACTCGACGCCCCAGCGCGCATTTATTCGGACCCCGCCAATCTGTTCGTCGCGGGCTTCATTGGTTCGCCACCAATGAATTTTCTGCGCGGCACGCTGACGAACAACCGCTTCGAGTCGGAAGGCATGGCACTGGTTGCGGACGTAAATTATCATGGGGAAGCGGTGCTTGGCGTGCGTCCCGAAGACTGCATGCTCGTCACCGCGGCTGATGGTGAGTTCCGGGGACGCATCTATTCGGTCGAATTGATCGGCGATCACTCGCTCGTCACGCTGAACGTCGGACAGCAGCAGATGGTCGTCAAGGTGTCGAACATGTTTACTGGAGAGATCGGCGCGGAGGTCGGCCTGCGGGCGAGCCGCGAGCGTGTTTATTTCTTCGACCAGAGTTCGGGCCTGCGTATCCGGCAGTGCTGAGTATTGACGGATGCGGGCAGCGGATTGTGTACTGTCGGGTAGCTGGGGGCGGTTACCCGCGTCCAGCCCCCTCGGAACGGGGCATCGGTCTTTCGATCCACACGGCTCAAGCCTCTGAAAAGGCATCTTTCGACACCCGGTTTCACAACTGTAATTCCGGCAGACTCATGATTTCTAAGGCAATTGAGATGGTGCATCCGAAGGTTGCCGGCTGCATCCGACCCGCCCTCGGCTCTTGTCACAATGGGACGAACACCCCAAGGGGTGCCATTTGTGATTGGTTCCTGGCAGGTCGAACACATGACATCCTGCCTTCGCCAGACACGGTAAAACTTCGCACGGCCTTTTCACGAGTTCTGCCTTTTCGTGGCCCATCGGGACTCGAAGTAATGCTCCCCTTCTGGGTCGTGCGGATTGGCGTTGGCTCTGATCTTGATATGCCGATGGATTGGCGTGGTTTCCTTGACGACTACATGGCCGTGGTAATTCGCCGATCCACGTAATACCGGATTGAGCACCCTTATCAGGTTTGCCTGTTTAGTCGTCTTGTCGGCCTTGATGACTTCACGGATTTTGTCAAGATGCGCTTTGACGTTCGCTTTGGACGGCTTCATAAGCAGCTTGCCGTTGTACTTGCGAATGTTCCATCCGAGGAAGTCAAACCCCCTCTCTGATATGCGTTATTCTGGTCTTCTCTGGCGAGAGGACTAACCCGCGTTCCACCAGAAAATCAACCACTGCAGGCTTGACCGGTTCTGGTGCACACAGCCGGTGAAGCCGGAGCGTCTCCAATACATAAGGATGCCTGATTTATTGAATAGGACAGCACTCCAGACGGCGGGGGCAATAGTATCCTTGAGTCCGAGAGTGCGGAGATTGAACTGACCCTTGCGGATGCCGTGCATCAACTCGATGCGTGAAATCATGGTCTTCGCACACCTGAATCGTTTGGGACTTGGTGTTTCGATGATTCTGTTCGATCACGTTATTCAGATACTTCGAGGAGCGCACATGCGCCCCCTCAGGCAGCAGAGCGTCAGCGATCATCTGGCGCACGGCCCGGTGCGAGGCGGCATACCCATCGAGCGTGATCGTCTCCGGTGGCTGGCCCTGATGTTTGATGGACTTGCTGAAAAAGGCTTTGGCCGCGCTCACATCGCGCTTTGCCCTGAGCATGAAGTCCACTGTCTGGCCGACCCGATCTACCGCCCGGTAGAGACAGACCCACTTGCCACGAAAATTCAGATAGGTCTTGTCAACACGCCATGACCGGCCAGTGGATATGCCAAACCGGTTCCAGCGCTTGACGGACTCCGGCGTAAAGCGCTTCACCCAACGCATAATCGTGGTGTGCACCAGCGACAAACCGCGCTCGGCCATCATCTCGACCAGATCGCGCAGGCTGAGCTTGTAGCGAAGGTACCAGCGCACGCAGAGAATGATGATCTCCCGATCAAAATGTCGCCCATCAAACAACGCCTCCAGGCCTTTCCGCTTGCTCGTCACCGACCAGCAGGACGCGGCTCGGACATATCAGCCTGGGCGGCAATGTCTATCTGCGTAAGCGGTGTTTTCTCCACACTACGGAAGAAGCATGAGGAGCGGCGCTCCCCTAGAACGGCATATCGTCGAAACGCGGCGTGGCTAATGACCGTTTCACGAACTTTAGCCAGCCCTTAAGTTCCTTGACGTCGTCGAATACGAGCAGGTCACGTTCAAGGGCGTGGAGGCTCTCCTGCAGCGAGAAGATATCGGCGGCTAGATTGCGCATGATGGTGCTGGGCGACACATCGATGAAGGACGGAATTCCGTAGCTGTGCTTGAATCCGTTCTCGACATGCAGGATTTCGTGGTCGAGTTCACCGACCTGTTCCTTCAGAATCTTGTTGTAGTGTTTCAACCGGTCTTCGCCGATGTTGTTGATGGCGCTTTGGTCGATATGTTCCAGCTCCAACTGCAACTCAAGTAATTGCAACAGGCTGTTTTTGCTATATGCCTGGTTGGCCCTTTGCATCAGAGCGGTCTTCCGATCACGCTCCTGCGGATCGGTTTCGCGGTCGGGATGCAAGGCGCTGGCCAGTTTGCGATAGACCTCGCGGATGGATAAGCTCAGTTCGGCCTGCTCGACTTTTTCTCGTGCCTCTGCTGCGAGTTGCCTGGGCGTCTTTTTTCGTTTGGCGCGGCGCGCTTCCCGAGCCTGGGTTTCGAGTGCATCTTGTGCTTGCAGCTGCTCCATTTGCGCATGGGCGCGCTGCAGTACATCCTCGGGAGAACTCATATCAACGTCGTCGCCCAGCTCGACCCCGAGCATGGCCTCGAGCGCCGATTTCATGTCGTCCAACTCGGCGGCGGCTTCACTGTCGAAGTCAGATTCGCTATATCGGTTGTAAATCGTTTTAAGCTCCAGATCATCACTCTGCGCAACCAGCTCACCTGCCAGGTCGCTGATCAGGTCTGCAATCGTGCGCCGCTCGGATTTGGTCAGCCCCTTCTGACCGTACGCCTGGTCCAGGCGATGCACGAGCTTGGCGCGCAAATCGATGGAAGTTTGCTCAAGAGGAGCGAACTCGCTTAGATATTTCCGATGGAAGGCAGGCATTGCAGCCTCCCAGGCACTCAGCCGGGCGCGCCGCTTTTCGATCTGCTTGATCAGCGTGTTGAACGCCTTTTGCCCCTTCGAGAGATGAGACTTGTTATGGTCGGGAGCAAGGCTGATGGACCTGAGAGTTGTCTTGGTCATGGGATGATTTCCGCTGGCTGATGCAAGAGTGAGCACCCCGCTATTTTAGCCGAGGTCGCGGTTGCAACGCGCTGGCGCCCGCGGTGCGAGAGCGAACACGCGCACGTTGCCGACCGATGATCGACCTATGCCGGAGCTCGTGGAGAACGCGGACTGGACCCCGGACCGGGCGCTTCATGGGTGGGTTGTAGCGAGCTGCACTCGTTTGGCGAAGTTAAACGGCAGCAGGTCGCTGATGTCAGCGTCCGATGCCCGTTGTGGCATTTCGGTCAGCACATGATGCAGATACGAATAGGGCTCGACATTGCAGGCCCGGCACGTCAGCACGAGGCTGTAGACCATGGCACTCGCCTTCGCGCCCGCAACTGTGTCAGAGAAGAGCCACGAATGTCTCGCTGTTGCAAATGGCCTGATGTCTCTTTCCAGAATGTTGTTATCCACGGGCGCACGCCCATCGATCACGTAGCGGCTTAGATATTGCCATTGGTTTCTCGTGTAACTGATCGCCTTGCCCAACAGGCTCTCAGGCAGAACCGGCGTGGCGCTCGCAGTGGCTGCACGCGTATTTGAAGCGCACATGTTGCAACGGTCAACCTCTAACCGTTTCATCGTCAGCGAGAAACCCGAGCGCTCGTAAAACAGCAGTTTGATGCGGTTCGCACGCGTGTTACGGAAGGCGAAGACCGCACGGGCAAATGGGTCAAGCTGCATGGACTGATCGACCAGGATAACGAGACCGTTAATCCCGTTCCTAAAATCGACGGCGTCGCGGTGCAGACAGACCCGCACATCGCCGACACCAACGTCGTGTCCTGCCCGCTACATTCGAGCTTGAGCGTAAGGCCATTGGGCATTTCCACCGTCAGCCGTGACGGTGCCGGTGGGCGCAGCGAGCTGCGCACGGATTCGCCGTGCGCCGGCTGGAGTTCCGATTGCGGTCCGGATCGCCTCGACTGCGCGTCGGTGCGGCCGATCTCGACGACCGGCACGAACGCCGACGGCGTACCTTCGATTACGTCCGTCGCGGCAGTGCCGTTGCGTTTCTCCTGGTGCTTGCTGACCCACCGGCGCAGCAGGTTCGCGTTCACACCAGCCTTGAGCGCCATGCCAGCCAAAGACACGCCCGGCTGCAGGCAGGCCTCGACCAGCTTCTGTTTGGCCTCTTCGTCAAGTAGCGCCGTCGGCCATCACTGCTCACCCCGACGGGCTCAAGCTTCAACGGATCTGAGGAATTCTGCGTCATATGTCCACCTGTCAATGAGGTGGACATATGCTGCGCGATCAAGCCTCAGGAAACCATGTGCGCTTATTTCACCGCACGCAAGCCGCCTGCAACGGTAGAACGCAGCGCGCCCCAGTCGGCATTTGCCGAACGGCTGTCCCTGACAAGTCAGCCTGGATGACCGGACGCCTCATTTGCCCGCCGTTGAACGCCTGAGAGCACGACCGGTGGCAGTTGGCCGGCATCAGGCATTGAACAGCGGCTCGCCCATTCCACGAGCCGCGATAGATGGGTCAGGCGATGAGGGAGCAAAGCGGTCGTTCGGCGCCGACTTGTATCTGATGTGCGCTTCCGTCACGGTGCCGCCGTACTGCCGCCAAGCATTGATTGACGGCAAGCGGAAGCGCCGCAATGACAAAGGTACTGGGTCCGGATGTCGTCTGTGAGCTCACCGTCAACCTCAAGACCGTAATCAATAAACAGCTCTTCGCCAGGCTTGATGGTGGCGATGGCATGAATGAAGACACGATCACCCACTTCGATTGCCTCGCAATTGGGCGTACAGGCGTGGTTCAGGAAGCGCGCGCTGTTGCCGCCGCGGCTGCCGTCGATCACCCGGCCGTCGGACAGACCAAACACGAATGTATGCCCGACATCGGACCGTTGACGGGCAGCGGCGAGTCGCCAGCTTGTTACTTCACCCCTGTACTCGATGAGGCGCTCGCCTGCGGCGATGGCCTGAAGCGCAAAGAGTCCCTTGCCATGCACCGATGAGCGGCGTGCAGTGATGCGTCGCAGTCGCATTGTGTCGTTCCCCGCCGTATGTCTTTTCGTCATTCAAGTTTAGATGCGAAGCATATCGCTGCAGTGGTTCGTATTCAACGTGTCATATTGTCTTGTACGCAACTAACCGTCAAACGCTCCTACGCACCTGTCCAGATTCGCCAAAACCCCGTCAGCAGAAGGTTGGGTCGCCACGGCATAGGGTCCGCCTGATAACGGCGTGTTTGCCGCGGCGATGCTTTTCTCAATGCCTTGAAGGTTGCCTGGCACGGTACACCTGCATCAGGGTGAAGGTTCTGTCTTTGATACGCGCGCGTTTATCAAAGGGAGTCCACAGACAGGAGTTCATCAATGCTGTCGCAGCCGGCACGGGCGAACCAGGGCCAGCACGGGCGAAGCCATTGATGCCATCATCGAGGCCGTAAACGCGGCCGTGATGCGTGGAGAGACGGTCCAGCTGATTGGCTCCCGGATTGTTGTCGACGTGTGCGCGTGCCGGGCGTAATGGCCGTAACTCGTCGACGGGCGACAGATCACCATCCCCGGCGGCAAAGACAGTGAAGTTCATGGTCGGCAAGCCGTTCAGGGACGTCGTCAACGCTGCCTGAGCAGCTACGGTTCGAGTTCAAGGGTTTCCATAAGCGTTGAAGGCAGCGCTACAGATTGCGTCGAAAGAATTCTTGCATGCGCGATGCAGTTTGAATATTAGATTGTTGTTGCGTGTCCGCAGCCTGCTGCGCAGCGATCTGCCCGCGCAGCGCCGCAACGTTGAACGCTGCAAGCGCGAGATTGCTGCTCAAGGTCAGATAGGCCGCTTCCAGTTCGAAACGCTGATTGTCGGCTTGCGCGGCGGTCGATTCGATCATGCGGCGCCGATGCGGGTGCTAGACGACGATCAGAAGACAAGCTGTTAAGGCGTGTTTTAATCCATGGATCGGCGCCAACATCGATGAAGCCGCGCCCAGTACAACTGTGCCTATAGCCAGATAGCAACGACCGGCTCTTTCAATGCGTCTGGAACGGGAGCGTGAATACCTGCGCCGAGTCCAGCAAACCCTGCGCCTGTTCCTTCAGCGTCTTCGCCGCAGCGGCCGACTGCTGTACTAGTGTCACGTTCTGCTGCGTGTTTTGCTCAAGGTTCCCGATCACGCCACGTACATCGCCGATCTGCTGCGTCTGCGCACGGCAGGCCTGGTGCATCGCTTCCATGATGTGCGTGACGCGCTGCGATGCTTCGACGATGTTGGAGATCGTCGTGCCGGCCGCACCGACCTGCCGCTCTCCCTCACTGATCCGCGCGCTGCTCGCGCCGATAAGTTCCTTGATTTCCTTCGCGGCAGTTGCGCTGCGCTGTGCGAGCATGCGTACCTCGCTGGCGACGACCGCGAAACCTCGCCCCTCGGCACCGGCACGCGCGGCTTCTACTGCGGCATTCAAGGACAACAAATTGGTCTGGAATGCGATCGAGTCGATGACGGCGATGATGTCTTCGATGCGGTTTGACGATTCGCTGATCGCTCGCATTGTGTTGACAACCTGACCAACCGCAGTGCCACCCTGTGCCGAGGTAGCCGAGGCATGCTTTGCCAGTTCGTCGGCGTTGCCTGCGCTTTGGGCATTGGCTGCTACGCTGGAGTCAAATTCCTCGAGCGCGCTGCTCGCCTGTTCGAGTTCGGCTGCCTGCCGCTCGGTGCGCGTACTCAGGTCGGCGTTACCCAGCGCGATTTGCTCCGTGGCAACCGCGACGCCTTGCGCGGCGTCGCGCATCTGGGTGACGATTTCGGCGAGCCTTTGCTGCATGCGTGCCATTGCGGCGATCACGCTCGACGTATCGCCACGCCGCAATTCGATTCGACGCGCGAGGTTGCCCGCGCGGATCGACTCGGCCAGTTCCACCACGTCGCCAGGCTCGGCCCCGAGGGCCTGGGTGATGTTGCGCACAGTCGCGTAGACGATGGCGATGCCAACCCCGCACGCGAGCAGCGTCAGCACGCTCATCAACCAGCGAAAATCAGTGCTGATCTTGCGCGCCTCGGCGCTTTCCTGCCGGTTGAGGTGCTCCTGATAGTCGATTAGTGCGTTGACCCCGGCAAGCCATTCCACAAGCGCGGGACGGGCATCATCGAGCAGGATCTTGCGCGCGCCCTCGACGTCGCCCGCCTGCTGCAAGCTGATCACCTGCTGGATCAGCGGCAGGCTGTGCTCGCGCGCGGCGTTGACCCGTGCATAGATCGCCAGTTCCTCGGCTGTGATATCGGTACGTTCGGCATAGATCCTGGCAAGCGGGCCAGCCGATTCTTCGTACTGGCTCGCGAGCGCATGAATGTGATCGATGACCGAAGGAAGTTCTGCTGCGGATACAAGCGTCACGTCACGCACCGCGATGGAGCGGTCGTGGACACTTCCGCGAAAGTTGATCGCGTAACGTTCCTTTACGCCGTTTCGTCGATGATGTCGTCGAGCCGCGCTCGAACCATCTCGACCTGGCTGATCGCGATTATCGTCAGCGCGACGAGCGCGATGAGCACCACGCCGAACCCTGCGATCAACCGCGCCCGAATGCTGAATGTCTTCTTGTTTGTGTTCATGGGTTCCCCGTGTGCTGACGTAGCCTTGACTTGCGTGGACCTTTGCGGGCCAGCAACGCGACGCGCCGTTTCTACTTCTTGCGCCAATAGTAACAAGAAAAATCTGCGCGATACAGTATTTGTATCTAAATAAACAATTTAATTTGATTTGCCTATCGAACGAGATGTACGGCGGCTTTCCGCTTGCGTCGTCACTCGAACAAAAATCGTGGATCTTTGTCGGATCGTTCATGCCGGCGCCCCCTTTCAGCCGCTCGCCCTCTCAACGGGCAAACGCATCATTCGAGGTACAACGAGCGTCTTTTTATACGGCGTCCGGCTGGTCGTCGGGCCGGTCGTTCCAGATTGTCTTTCGGTGCCACGCGATCAGACGCTTCAGCGTAGGACAGACTCGACGGCCTCCGGCTTGCCATAAAGCCAGCCTTGGGCGAGTTCGATACCACAACCCTGCAATGCGGCATGCTGATTTTCTCTTTCCACGCCTTCGGCGAGCACCATGCAACCGAGCTTGCAGAGCCGCTCGGGAACTGATGTGTGTTACGTCAGACGACTATTTCGGGCGAAGGGGAGAGGGCAGAGGATCCGGGAATCGTGAGGATCCAGTTTCTATATTG
>NZ_JAQQEU010000100.1:0-20402 GCF_046026895.1 Paraburkholderia sediminicola | reverse complement strand
AGCGGCTCCGGCCCTGTGTGCTGCTACAACCCGATCAGCGCTGGATCATCTCCGCGTAATACCGCGTCGTACCGGTGTCTTGGCCGCCGTTTGCCATGCGCTGAATGAACCCGTCGCCGCGCTCCAAAGTCAGCGTCTGGAACATGCCGACGTACGGCACATACTCAAAATCGAACTTGGGCGAATCGATTCGACGCGCGAAGGTCCGTCGCCTCAGGATACCTATTTTCCCTTGGTACCTTCCGGGGCTAAGCCAATGCGAAGGGTATTTCAAAAACAACTTGGCAACGCGATCTCACAAACTTCAATTAGCACCAAAATGGCGTGCATGAAGCACATGAAGCAAGCTCTTGAGAACCGCAAAAACGACAACATTGGGTCGATCACTCAATGAACTCTGCATCGACGGGCATCGGGACGCCTGCATCAGCAGCAATGCGGAGCGGTTCGCGCATAGCGGCAGAGCAGGAAAAGCTGGTCCAGCTCTTCCGGAGCCTGCAGGAACCGCAGCCTGACGTGGGTGCCACGATGCTTGTCGCCGATCGGTCCGATCGGCGACTTCACGGTGCCGAAGTAGAACTGCGGCCAAGCTTCGTTGGCGAGGCATTCGAAGCGGATTGCTTCGCCGCATACCACATCGCCGTGGCGAAACTCGACGACCGCGCGCGCAAGGTCGCGATGCTCGGGGCATGGGCATTCGTGCGTCTCCGAGCAGGCGCAATCGCAGGTGCAGCCGCATCGATGATGGTGCACGTGCTCCGGCTTGCCCAGCAGGATCGCCATGCCGCCGACCACGATCTGCCGTCCTTCCGGCACGAACGGAAACATCCGGCGCTCGATGCGCAGATCGATTTGACGCTCGCAGGCGTCGCGCCCGGCGAGGTCCCGGTACCGTTGCCATGCATCGGGCATCTCGTGGCGCACGTCGATCAGCCTCCAGCCGTCTCCCGGCAGGCGATCGCGGGCAGCCGCCTGCGCCGCTCGCCGCAGCAGCGGGCCGCCTTCGCGCGCCATGAGCCCGAGCCGCATCATGCAGTCGGTCAGCGTGCGCGTGTCGAAATAATTGTTCGACGCCGCCAGCTCGATGCGCCATCGACTCACTGCGCCGCGGTATTCGAAGGGCAGGTAACGCGGATCGTTGAAGTCCAGCGTGAACAGCCCGGAGTCGTTCTGGCCATTGGACGTCGCGACTGCCTCGCGCGCGCCGAACTGACGGACGATCCGCGGATCGTCAGGACACGCCTCGTATTCGCTCGCAAGGCGAGCATCGTCATCACAGGCGTCGCAGCACTCCTTCAGGCAGCAGCACTCGTGCGGCGGAGTCGACAGGCGCGGGTCGACACGGGTGGCGCTGCCGAGCAGCGTCAGCCGGCAATGGACGCCGGTGTAAGGCCCGGTAACACAGGGAATCGTCAGCGACACGCTCTTGATGCGGCGCATGTAGTGGCCCGGGAAATCCATGTCGAACATCCACTCCGGGATCTCAATCTCGCAGCACCCGGTCGTGCGCAGCCGCAGGAATTCGGCGGGGAAATGCAACCGCAGCGAAATCTGCTTGGTGAGCTCGTACTCGCGGAGGTTTTCGTCGAGATACGCCTTCTCCATCTGGCGCAGCGCAGTCGAGAGGCGCTCACCCGCCATCAGCCCCTCGTGCAGCGAGTCCCAGTCGCATGCCGGAACGAACCGCCTCGCCGTCTGTCCGCGCTCGACGTTGAATGCATGCTGCGCCTGGCGGGCTGCAGCGACGGCGAGCTCGTATGTCCTGCCGTGGAGAGCGGCGGTTTCCTTCTGCAGGTAGAGGTACAGGTCGTGCGCGGTGAACTTGTCGCGGAGGAAATCCTGCACCTCGCGTGAATGCTCGATCTGACGCTGCTGGATGTTCAGGTCGTTGAGCATCTGGTCGCGACGACGCTGCGCGCCGAGGATCTGGCGCTCGATCTGCTGGATCTCGATGGTGAGCACGTCGATCTGGTGCGTCCACTCGGCGAGCCGCCGATCCCAGCCGCTCTCGGTCAGCTCGAGCCCCGCCGTGCTGCCTGCGATCTCGGACAGTCCCACCAGGACTCGCGCGGCCGCGGCGAAGCCGCCGGAAAGCGGTTGACCGATCGGAAGCTGGTAGTAGATGAGCGGCGTGCCGCCGAAGCCCGCGACGCCGGTGAAATAGTTGCCGGCACTGCTCATTGCGCCTGCGATCGCCTCGATCGCGTTGCCGCTGCCGCGCAGGAACGTCGAGGCGATCGTCAGCGACTGGTACGCGATCTCCCCGGAGATCAGGCCGTGCGCCTTCAGGTCCGAGTAGTACTGGAGGTTGGTCTGGTTCATTGCCTTGGTCTTCTGCAGCGACTCGATCTGCCAGTCGGCGTCGCGCCACGCGTCCTTGCGGCTCTCGAGGCCGAGCGTCAGCAACTCGCGCTCCTGGCCGGCATGCAGCGACGCTAGAAATTCGGCGTCTCCTTTCTCGAACGCCGAGAGGAGCGCAGTGCCCAGCTCCTGCGCGCGCGACGCGTACTCCAGTGCCTTCTGGATGAGGAACGAAAAGCGATAGGGGCTCCGCAGGAAGCACCACTCGGTCTCCTCGTCGCAGGGGACGACGCTGTTTCGCCATCCTTCGCGGACCGACGCATCGCCGAAGTAGTCGGTTTCGATCATTCGCCGGCCATCGCGGAGGCGGCGATCGTTGGAGCAGGCGCGAATACTCTCCAGCCGGTCGCGGACGACTTCGTAGACGTTGATGAGTCGCGGGTTGAGCGGCGGGAACTGTGGGACGAACGCCGAGACCTTGGGTACTGACGTCGGATCGGGCAGCACGACGGTGCGCGGCATGCAACCGAGGATCTTGGCCGCCGACTCGTAGATGGTCAGCGCGTCCTGTTCCGCTTCCGCCGAATGTCGATGGCGCCGCACCGCGTCGCCCCACTCGACGAGCGTTTCCAGGTAGTGAAGCAGGACCGAGCGGGTGCGCGCCTGATCGCACGAGATGTCGGTGCTGTCGCAGCAGGCTTCCCTCGGCACGCGACTCCGGATCACCGCCAGACGGCGGTCGTTGCCGTCGAGCCCGCCGTTCCGTCCGCGGTCCTCCGCGTGACAGTCGATCCAGGTGCAGTCGGACGCCAATGGGTTGAACGCGCTGCGATACCACGCCAGCGCGGCCTCGAACCGGCAATGCGATCGCAACGCCTGCGCAACGGCGAGCGCGGGCGCGAACGGAGACAACGGGAACAGCGATTCACCCGGCGTGACGAACAGCATCCACGGATATGCGGGAAGCTTGGCCGACCCGAGAAACGCGGGCGAAGTCGGCTTGGGGACCAGCAGTTGCGGTAGCCGCACCGCATCGTCGCGTGCGAGGTCGAACCGGTAGCCGGGATCCGCCGGATCGAGACGGTCCGGCGGCGCGATGCCGTTGGTCACCGAGAACACCAGCGAATCGGCGGTGCGACCGAGGAACACCAGATCGGCATCGGCACCCGGGTCGACCGCAAGGGCATCGATCGATCGCCGCGACTGCTGGAATTCGCCGTTGTGGATCCGGCACCATGCGAGGCGCACCGCGGGCTTACTCGGCCAATCGAGCAATTGCGGGACCTTGTCGGCGTCGTTCCAGACCGCCGACTGCTGCTGGACCGGATCGTAGTAGTCGTCCTGGAAACCGTTCTGACAGTCGGTCGTGCTGCCGCTGCCCGCGGCTCCGCTGAGCGTCGCGGGTACCGCCGGATCGTAGATCTCGGCCGGGACGAGCCAGAAGAAATACTCGTCGACGAGCGCCGGATGCGAGCAACCGCATTCGCTGCAGCAAGTCACGCACGTCTCGGTCGCGCTGCGCGTGTGCGGCTGGAACGCCGACGACGCCGGCGGGACGCCAGCCGCGGCGATGCGCACGAACGTGGCGCCCACCTCGATGGCCGCCTCGATCCACAGCGGCAGCGGCTTCGAGCCGGCATTGGCCAGCGCCGGGTTCCTGCGCACTTCCGAATGCACGGCGGCGAGCCACGAAGGACGAGCGTCGCGCTCCGGTGTGCCCAGCACGATCAATCCCTCGCGTTCCTTGGCGAGCATGCGGATCGACGACGGCTCCGGCCGTTGGAGCGGCGGCGGCTCGGGTGCCGGCAGTCGGGAATCCGGCCACCACTCGGTCCCGCCCGGCACGGCGGCCGTGAGTTTCGCGCTCCGCAATTTGTCCTCGAGGAAGCGGAACGCCTCGACGCCCTTGGCCTTCGCGAGATCGGCCCAGTCGACCCAGTCTTCCTTGTAGAGCGTGCGACGCTTGCACGCCTGCCAGATATCCAGCGTTGCGAACCGGCGGTCCCACAGCTCGGCGAACTCGCGGGTCATGCTCCAGCCCGGCTCGAGCAACAGTCGCGCCCGGCGCACGAAGCACTGTACCGCTGTAATGGCTTCCTCGACCCGAGTCGCCCGCTCGCAGACGCCGGCTTCCACGTCGAGGAGCAGCAGTTCGCTCAGTTCCCGCGCGTGCGTGGCGAACTTTCCCGGCATCCACGGCAGCGCCACGCGATCGGCGTTGCACAGATAGGCGACGAGTGCGTCGCGCCCGCGCTGCCGGAGCCCGTCGTTGAGACGGCGCAACTCGTCGTAGCGACGCGGGTCGCCGTGCCCGAGCAGGCCGTCGCAAAGGAACGCGGACAGGTTCGCGTTACCCGTCTGCGTTTCTCCGGGTAGCAGCACGCTCGGATCGTCCGCGGCCCACAGGTCCGGACGCGCGACGGTGCTGTCCTTGGCGGCGAAATGGGCGTCGAGCGCAACGAGCCAATGATCGGCGTGCCATGCGCGGACCGTCCAGCGATCGTCCTTCAGGTCGTCGCTCGACACAGCATAGATCGCCGCGAGCTGGTCCTGGAAGTAGCGAAGCTCGAGCTTGTGCATGCGCGGGTCCGAGCCCAGATGAGCCAGCAGCGGAACGGGGTCCGTCGGATTCGTCGCGCGTGCCTCGGCAAACAGGTGCCAGAGCTCACGATGATGGCGAGCCTCCACGTCGTCGCGGGCCACTGCGTAATCGAACGTTCGTTCCCACCAGTCGAACATCGCCTGCGTGCGCTTCGGCGACGGCTTGGTGCGCGAGTCGGCGGCCGGCGGCTGGTAGTCATCGAGGATCGGCAGGAAGTTGAAATCGAAGTTTGCCGCGTGGCGCAGGAACGACGATCCGGAGCGGAAATACGCGGCGCCGGCGAAACGCTCCTTCTCCTCGAGCATGTAACCAAGCTCCGACACGCCGTGGCAATTGCGTTCGGCGGCGAGCGCGAACCGGTGTGCGAACAGCAGTGCCTTGAATCCACGCTGGTAGGTGCGCCGGATGTCGCGGAAAGTGCTCGTGTAGAGGCGCTGGAGGAACAGCGTCGCGCTCGTGCTCTGCGTGGCGATGCCTTGCCCGAGCGGTGCGTCCTTCCACATCGAGAAGAGCTGCCGCCGGGGAATCGGGATGCACTCGCCGTAACTGTCCGGTCCGGCGTACTTGACTTCGAGTCCGGCGTGCAGCGCGTGAACCTGATCCTCCGTCGCGAACTCGAACGGCGGGCGAATCAACTCAACCGTGATCTCGTATGCGCCGCGCCGCAAGTGCCGGCACGCCGCAAGGCGCTCGTCCTCGGCGGCCCATCGATGACTGAGGAGCACCCATGTGCGCGAGCCCCGCTTCAGCGTCACGCGCCACTTGAAGCGATCGACCGCCTCACAGTCGGGCTTTTGATGATGGGGCGTCGGCGCCCCTGCCCAGAATTCGTACTCGCCGTCCTCGTCAACCAGCAATGCGCCGGACCACTTCGCCTCGAAGCCCTGAGCGCCGCCCAGCATCGCGCCGCCGGCGTTTCGGACGAGGAAGCCATTGCGCACGCTGACATACTTGCCCTGCGCCGGCGTGATCGTCGCCCCCAGCGAAGGCAGCACGACGGGAACCGGAGCGTTGTCTTGATCGTGCAGCGGACCGAAGCCGTCCAGCGCGCCGGTGAGGTTGCGCCAGACCAGTCCGCCGCCGTCGACCTTGTACTCGGTGACGAGGCCCGTGCCCACGAGACCGAGCAGCGCGGCGAAGCCGCTGCCGTTGGGGTGCGGCATCCACGTCACCAAGGGCTCGGTGCCGTCGTCCCGTTCCCAATCCGACGTCGCCGCGTTCTCGTCGCCGAAAAGCTGGCGCAGGATCAACATCGCGACCGATTCGCCTTCGGGACACGGCTGCCGCGTGACCGCCGCCATGTGAGCGGCCAGGTGGCACGCGATGATCCTGCAGCGCTGGTGGCACTGCGCGACATGGCGACGGAAGTAGTCCCACCGATCGCACTCGTCGCGCGCTTCGACCAAGTGCCGCTCGGCATGCGCGAAGTCGGGGAACAGCACGGCGAACAGCGCCAGCGACGCGCGCGGCTGGAAGTAGAGGTCCTGGACCGCCGCCTGCTCGTCCGCATTCAATGCGTCGAGACGGACCAGCTGTGAGATCAGCGAATCGTCCGCGAGCGGAACGTGCGTCCAGAGCTTTTCGGTCGCCGGATCGTACTGGAGCGGCCCATCGGCGTTCGCGCTCCACATCGCTGCATTGGTCTTCGCGGCCAGCAGCGCCGTGACGAAACACGTGGCGGGAACATCGACGACGAAGCCGCATTTCCTCAGGAGCTGCGGGAACAGGTGCCGGCCGAAATCGAGCACGTCGTCGAGCGCGAAGCCGAGCTCGTCGGTCAGGATCTTCGAAACGCGTGACCAGTCCCAGTCGTCGACGCATTCCTCGGTGATCGTGGTCTCGACGCGAACGGCTTTCCTCGGCTCGTCGCACGGCGCACAGCCATCGCCCGCAACCGTGCCGTCGACCGCGACCGACACGCGCCACCCCGCGTCCGGCGCCATCTCGGGCGCGGGTGTGCCAAGCAGCTTGTGTCGCAAGTGCCACAACGAGAAGCCGCACTCGTCCGCGGGCAGCGCCAGCGGCAGCTCCGATGCCTCGCACTCGTCCTGCAACGGAAAGATGGCGCCGCAATGCTGGTCGTCGACCGTGAACAGGTACAGCACTTCGGCGAGCGTGAAGCGGGACGCCGCGAGCTTTGCGAGCAACTCGGCGAAGCGCAGCGTGTGCGTCGGCAACCCGTGCCAGTTGTCGGTCGCCGATGCCGGATCGAATCCTGCGAGACTCGACAGCGCATCGAGCTTCGACAGCAGCCATTCGACCATGTCGGGTCGATGCTGCTCGCAACGGTAATGGATCTTCGCGTGATGCAGCACCTTCTCGCACAGCTGCCGGACGGCCCACCCCCACTTCGTCGCCGACGGGCCGACCCAGAGCGCGAGCAACTGCGTACGCTCGGCGTCGACCGCGGCCGCCGCGTGCTTTTCCGATTTGTCGACGAGGTCGATGCAGAACCGGTCACGCAGCATCTGGAACGCGGCCAGCTGGCGAATGAACTCGGGATTGATCGCGCCGCTCGCATCGAACAGACGCAGCACGTTGCAGATGTCGCGGAGCTGCGCGAACGAATAGCAGAAGCAGCACGATTCGTTCAGTTTACGCCACAGGCGGATGAACACGATCAATCGCGCCAGCGTGCCGGCGCGGCCGCCGCGCCGCTCCGGAAACTGGATGACCATGCCGTCGGAGCAACACGGCTCGCATTCCGGAAATGCGCCGTCCTGTCGCGCGCGGTTGGAAAACTCGACGAAACCGGACTTCCATAGCTCGTAGAAATCGCAATAGGCGAGGCAGGTTCGGGCGAGGAATTCGGGGACGTCGGTGACGACGTCGATCCAGTTGTCGTTATCGTCGCGTCCGCCGAAGCCATAGAGTCCGCGGATGGGTGAGCCGAGCCTGAGGTTGCGGATGGCGAGCGCGTCCGGATTGGCTGGTGGGTTGTTGGGGTTGTTCCCATTGTCGGGATTGTTCGGGTCATCCCGACGGTGCGGATCGTTCGGATCGGGAACTGGGTTGGGATGCTCGCCGCACGGCGATACCTCGGTCCCCTGAAACAGCGTCGCATATTCCTCGGGCGTGATGCCCAGGTATTCGATCGCAATGTCGATACGCACCGGAAGGCGCCACAGGTGGTCCGCAAACCCCGTGGGCTCGTTCGCTGGATCGAGCACGAACTCGGTGATGCACTTGCGAAACGTGCGCATCTCCTCGACGCGACAGCTTCCGAAGTGCCGCAGATACGTGCGCGCAACGTCGAGCGCCTGCGAGTACGGCAGTCGACACGCGGAGAAATCCTTCTGCAGAATGTCGAATACGGCCGGCTCGACGCTGCTGTTGGCGGCGACCGGCGTGGCCGGCGTCGAAAATTCCGGCAGCCCTCCGAAGATCCGCGCAGGCTCGTGACAGAACGGCGCGCATTCGTCGCGTGGGCATGGATCCTCGCGGCACAGAAGGTGCCCGGCGAGCTTGTCCTGCGAAGTGTCGTAGATCACGCCGTGGGTTGACTCAGCCGCGGCGCCCAGGTACTCAAGGTTCTCGTTGACGATGTCGATCAGCGGCAGCGGCGTCTCGAGATTCGCGCAGCTCGCCGTGAGGTCGCTTAAGGGGCCTCGGCGCTTGCCAAGGACGGTCTGCAGCGCCGCGGGAGCGAAGGCGATGATCGAATTGGCCGGCACATCGGCGGACATCGGCTGGCTCAGCGTGACGGATGTCGCCGCGACGCTCGCGACCACCGTATCGTCCGGAATACCGGATCCGCTGACCGCCATTCCGGCGACCAACCCAGCGGTGGTTACGAACGGCAGCGTATCGCCGTCGGGCGTGTCGCTGCTCGTCGGCAGGTAGACGCTCTCGGCGACGGGCGAGTCGCAGGTCGAGAGCGCGGACAGCTGCAGCAGCTCGGCCAGATAGGCGATGGGGCCGAGCGGCGACGTGCACGACGGCGGGATGCAGTTGGTCAGCGTGTCGTCGGGATTCACCGGGACGAAACCGCCCGGCGCTCCCGTGGCCGGCGACGGAGGCGCGATCGCCGATGCGGACGCATAGATTGCCGCAGCGAGCTCGAACGCGATGGTGCCGGTCAGCGCTTGCTCGAAGCGATCGCCGCTGAGCACCGTGATCGCTTGCGCGGACGTGAAGCCGCGCGCATAGAGCGCTTCGATGACAGAGAACTCGAACGCCGGCGTGCCCGGCGGCGGCGGCGCCACGGACTTCATGACCTGGTACAGCGCGTCGAGCGTCGTCAGCGCATCGAATGCCCATTGTTGCGCGTGTTCATCGTCGGTGAAGACGCTCGCCGCGGCAGCGCGCAGCTTCGCCGGATCGAATCCGGTGCCGAGCGTGAACGGGCCGTACGCGGCGAGGCACATCGACAGCCAATCCTGCGTCGGGGCGCCGAGCTGCGGCAGGTCCGGCGCGCTGGCGCTCGCCACGTTCATGCTGAACGTGATGTTCGAATTGGCCGGGATCGGCGCCGTTGTCGGCGCGCTCAGCGTGACCGTCGTGATGCCACCCGCAGTGGCCACGCCCGCGACGGTCGTTCCCGGCGGGATGCCGGTTCCGCTCGCGAGCATGCCGACGACGATCTGGGGGCTCTCGGCGAACTGGAGCGTCGTGCTCCCTGAGCCGGTGAGCGAGCTGGTGGCGAGAACGAACGCAGCGATCGGACCGCCGGCATCGATGACCAGGAACGACTGCGCGCGCCGGATGAACGCTTCGATGCGCGCCTGGATGTTGCCGGTTCCCGGCGGCAGCCAGGTCGGATTCTTCTGGAAGAAGTCGATCCATTGCGCGCGCGTGACCGCCGCCAGCGCATCGATCGTCGCCGTGGGCAGAAGGTTGGTGATGATCAGATTTCCGAGCGCCGTGTTGAACGGCGCGGGAACGATGTAGCCTTCGGTCAGCGCGGACAGCACGAGGTCGAGACAGGCGCCGGGCTGCGCGCTCCTTGCCGCCGGCCAGAACTTCGCCGTGTCGTCCGACGCCAGGTAGACCTGCGTGCTCAGAGATCCCGACGTATCGGGCGGAAACGCGAGCCAGGACTTGACGAGCGCGGACATGCCCGCCGAATACGGCGGGGCAAAGCGGATCGCGCTGCCCGCGGGCACGTCGCCGAGTAGCGGCGCGCTGAGCGTGACGTCGGTCGCCGTCAACGATGCGATGGTTGCGTTGAGCGGAATGTTGATGCCGCTGACCAGCATTCCGGCGGTCAAGCCGCCGGTCGCGGCGAACGACAGCTTGGTGCCCGATAGCGCATTGCCCAGTGTCTGGAGGCTCCGCGTGCCGAGCGGCGCGAGAGGCGCGGTCGACGACGGCGGGATGTTCATCGCAGCGATGCGCCGCGCGGCTTGCGCTGCATTGATCTTCGTCGGCGCAAGCGCCACGAAGGCTTCGGCATCGGTGATCGTGCCGGCGTCGATCGCCGAGGTCAGTTCCGACAACAGCCGCTCGACCGACTCGCCGGTTGCGAGCTGGAAGCGCTGGTCGACGCCTATCTGCATGGGTAGCAACGCGCCGAGGCCGAAGAAATAGGCCGCCGGAATACCGAAGTTCGACGGCGGATCGACCGAGTCGACGCCGGTGAGGATGATCTGGTGCCCGCTGACCGGCCCGCCTCCGGCCGCCGCGGAGTTGGCGGGCAGATCGAGCATCGCCTGCGTGGACGCTAGCGAACGCTCCTCGCAGGCGATCGCGATCGAGAGCGAATCGACAAACCCGGTGAGCCGATCCGCTGCGGTGTCGGCAAGCGTGTAATAGCTCAACAGCGACGCTTCGAACTGCTGTCGATCGGCTTCGAGCTGGTTCGGGGTCGTTCCGCTCAGCATCGGTCCCGCATTCGGCGGATTGCTGTACATCTGGCCGACAGAGTCTGGTGGCTGTGGCGGCGGCGGTTGCTGGCTCCATACGATTTCGTACGCGATGTTGCGACACTGCTCGATCGACAACGCGCCGAGATTCGGCGCGAACGTGAGGCTCGTGCCCGATGCGACGCCAGGAGGCACGATTTCCTGGCTCAGCGTGACGAGTCCGCCGGCATCGATCGAGCGCACGGTCGTGTGCGCGGCGATGCCAGTACCGGAAACGCTCATGCCAGCGGCGATTCCGGTCGTAGTTGCGGGGATCTTGACCGTCGTGTCGCCGCCCGCCGAGGCGGAAGTCGTCGCCACGACCGGCGACGCGCCGGGATCCTGCTTGAGGATCGTCTGCACGGCGGAGAGCAGAGCGTCGAACGGCGGTGGAGTCCCGTCGGTCGGCAGCGAGAACGAGAACGGCTTCGACGAGCTCGGCGGCGCCGGAAGATGCAGGTACGCGCTCGGCGACAGCGCCATCCACGGATCGACCTGCGGGACGAGGACGAGGCTCGAGGGCGCCCATAGTTCGAGATCGGGCGCGGGCCCCGCGCTCAATTGGACGTCGTAGTAGAGCTGCCCCACCGGCACCGGTGCCGCGCCAGCGCCCGAGCCCCATTGCGCGACCAGTCGCAGGTTCTCGATCTTCGCCGCCGTCGGGATTTCGATGATCGCCGTCGCGGCCGCGTCGAGCTGGAAATGGGCGGACAACGGCGGAGCTGCGGCATCGACGTCGTAGTGCTGGATGATGCCCGACGTCGGCGATGACCCGCCATAGCCTGGCACCTTGAGCACCGGGGTCGGCGGCATCACGAGCGGAGCCGTGGGAGAGGGGCCGGTCGACGCCGCGACGTACTTCGCAGTGCCCAGGTTGCGCCCGACGCTCGGATCGCTGAACGACAACTCGAACGCGGTGATCTGCAACGGCCCAAGTCCCGCCGGGTTCAGGTAGTCGGTGAACTTCGCCGGGTCCAGCGGTTGCGGGGGAACGATTCGAATGACGATCAGGCTCGACATCTGGCTTCTCCTAGGTCCGGTCGCGCCGGGCGTACTGCGTTCAGTGTTCTGTGTTTCAGGTCAGTGCCCTCTCTTGCGCTTCGGCGGCTTGGGCGGGGAAGCCAGCTTCGCAGGTTCCCCTTTAGATGGCGGCCGCGCGCTCGTGGCGGCGGTCGCAGTCGCGGGCAGTGTTCGAGGCGTGCATTCGTCCGCAGGCGACGGCACGCTGGTCGCGACGAGCACGCCGGCGATCTGCGCGAACGGCACGAACACGGCCGGGTTCATCCGGGCGAGATCGCGTCCGTCTTCCCGCAGCAAGCGATCGGTCAGCGCTTCGGACTGCAACCACAGGCCGTTCATCTCCGCACCGATCAGCGTGTACGGACGTGCGGTGCCGTCGTCGAACAGAGCCGGGATCGAGACGAACAGGATCTTGTTGAGATAGCGGGCAAGATTGGGCGGCATGGCATTGTCCTCTGCTATGGCATCACTTGCGGTTGGTGTAGGCCCGGTATCCCAGGTGGGCCCAACCGATTGGGCCCATCGCCAGGTCGCCGATCACCGTGACGCCTTCGGCGATGCCCGATGCGCCGGCGGTGACGGCGCCTGCAATCTGTGCCTGGTCATCGGTTGCACCGTGGCTCTTCGCGAACGATTCCACCGCCTGGGCGTTCTCGACGATGCGCTTGTCGCCGCCGGTGACCTCGATGCCTTTCTCGGCGACGAGCGTGGTCGAAGTCGCTCCCAGGACGATCAATCCGCCTGTCGGATGCAGCGACATCACCGCTCCGCCGATGTCGACGGCGCTGCGGACGTTCTCGGTGGTGTGCTCGATCTTGTCCAGCGTAGTGGTCGCTGTGGGCCGCGTTGCCGCCTGCGCCGATGAGACGCCGACGGTCAGCACGAGGCCGAGAACGGCGAGTCCGGTGCCGATCGGGCCGACTTTCGGGACGGATTTGAGACCGGTGCCAAGGGTTTCCGCGCTCTTCGCAAGCCGCGTTGCGTCCTCGAATTCCTTGAGCTTCACCGCCGTGTCGCCCAGCCGCTGCATGGCGAACAGATTGCCGACCTGGCCCAGTATTGCCTCGCCGACCTGTCCCTCGCTCACGATCGATCCCGTCCCCGAAATCGCAGCCTTCGTGGTATCGACGGCGGCTTCAATTTCCCTCCCCAGGTCGACCCCTTTCCCGCTGGCGACGAGCGCTTTCGCGGCTGCGGTGCGTGCGTTGTCGGCCGCGGCAATCCCACGGCTCGGATGAGTCTTCATCAGTGCAGTGGCACGCTCGACGATGACCGTCGGATCCTTCAGGTACCGCGCAAGGGTGTACTCTGACTCCTTGGTCGCCGGGTTGTAGAGCAGTTGCTTCAAGACCCCGCGCGGGATGACGTGCTCCGCCTCGGTGACGATCTGGCCGAACAATCGCCGCGGGTTGATCTGCTGGTACCACGGTGCGACGTAACCGAGCGCTCCGGGTGGCGCGCCCGCCGAGCCGGAAGGATCGACGAGGCGCACCGGATTTCCGGACACGTATGCGTAGACGCAAGGCCCGTCGTCAACGCCCGACGGATCGACGCTGATCCACCTCCCCAGCCACGGCGCGTAATACCGCGCACCGTGGTAGTTGAACCCGTTCTCCTCATCGCGCTCCTTGCTCGTGTACCGATAGCGCTTCAGCTTGACCTCGCTCGCGTTGCGCCCTGTCTGGAACACCGTCGTGCCGTACGGCGAGTACTCCTCGTACGAGATTAGGCCGGCCGCTTCGTCGAGCTCGATGCTCGCGGAGCCGAGATGATGGGCGAGCTGGAAGCGCTGCCGCGGCATGCTCGAAAGCAATGGATCGCCGCGGTCGAAGGTGAGCGTTTCGACGATGGCCACGCGCTGCGGATCGTCCATCACGTGGAGCGTCTCGCGCTCCAGCGCGAGCTCTTCGCCGTCGGCTGCATATTCGCGAAAGAGCTCGAACCCTCCGATATACAGCCGCTCGCTCTTGCGCGACCCGTTGGCGCGTTCGGTCACTTTCCGGGTGCGCGCGCCGCTCGAGTCGTAGACGTAATACGTTGTCTCCGGCGTCCCGCAATCGACGACCTGTCGTGCACTGGCTGTCATCCGGTCGAGGAAGTCCCAGCGCATCGTCGGCAGATGCGGCATCTGGACGATGTTGCCGCTCGCGTCGTAAAGGTAGATTTCGATCGGCGCCCCGGCCTTTGCGCCGAGGTGCGTGCGGCTCAGCCGATTGCTGCAGCGATCGGGCTCGATAAGGCTCGCTTCATCGTACGCGTAGCGTCGGGTCCAGTCGTTGTGCGCGGAGCGATGGGCGGTGCACACGATATTCCCCACCGGATCGTATTCGTAGCGCTCCGCGTAGGTCTCGAGCGATTGCAGATCACCCGATGAAGCGGCGCCGGCGAACGGATAGTCGCGGTAGTCGCCATCCGCGGGCGCGAATTGGAACGCCGATTGCAGCACGTGCTCCCGACCCGTCGCCGCAGTCAATCGGTAGAGCGGGTCATACGCATATCGACAGGTGGCATCGACCCGTTGGTTCCCATGGAAGACCGTCTGCAATGCGCGGTCGAGAATCTCGGCGATGTTGCCGACGGGATCGTAGTGATACCTCAAGTCCTGGATGCATGCAGGGTCCGCGAATATCGCGTTGGCAAGCGGCTCGCGATCGGTCACGCGAGTGGTTCGAAGCCGTCGGAGCCGGAACGTCAACGGGTCGTAATCGGACGTGGAACTCGCACCGTTGCCGTAGTCGATGCAGATGCGCTGGCCGCGCGCGTTGTAGTCGATGTTGCGGACGAAGGGCGTCCACGGCGGCGATCCCTTGCAATGCCTGGCGCGCAGCGCGACGTCGATCCGCTCGATCATCGCGGCATCGTTGTAGGCCGGCCGGTAGATGCTGCCGTCCGGGCCGGTGTTGGTCACCACGCGGTTCAGCGCATCGTAGGCGGTGCGCCCGGTGAACCGTGCCGATTCGAACGCCGGCGTCTTCGACCAGTCCGGTGCGCTCCGATACTCGCGGGCAAACTGGCGCGCAGTCTCGACCGGATTGCCCTTGAAGTCGTACCGCTCGGTGGTCGTCACGCCCGAGGTGTCGAAATGCCGGAAGACCCGCCCGCGCAGGTTGGCCGCGCGCTGGCGATGCTCCGTCATCCCGGTGTCGGCGCTGTCGCCATAGATCGTCTTCTCGTACAGCAGATTGCATGGATGCGCGCCGGCATTGCGCTCGTATTGATCGCCGCCGTCGACGTATTGCCGGACCGGTCGACGCAACGCGTCGTACTCGGTGCGGAACGCAAAGAGACGGCTGCTCCAGCCCCGGATCGGCTTTCCCTCGGCATCGTTCAGCGTCCAGCGCTCGCCCGCTTCCATGCTGGACTGATGCACCCGCCGCCCGATCAGGTCATAGTCGTACCGCATCACGCTGCGTCCGAGCGCGTCGATCGTGTCGCGCGTGTTGCCCTGGATATCCAGGACGGTCAGCGACGCGTACTTGCGCGGCCTTCGTTCGTCGTCGAGCCCGTTGTCGACCACCGACAGCACCGGACGTCCGAGCGGATCGAGATGGATCACCGTCGGCGTGTCGGCGTCGCGAGCGGCGGACAGTGCCGCGTTCTTCTCCGCATCGCCGAGTGTGCCGGCGACGCGCATCGCGTACCACGTCGGCAGGTAATCCTCATCGGGCAGGCGCGATGCGGACGCGCCGATGTCCGGGTCGGTTTTGGGATTGAGTCGAACGGCGTCGTTGGCGTCCCACTTGACCTGCTGCCACGCATCGAACACCACCTTCTCGAACGTGTGGTCCGGACGCAGCGTGGCGACGACGCGGGCAAGCGGGTCGTACAGCAGGATCGGGCTCACGCCCTGGATCGCGGCGAACTCGAATTCCGGGACGGCGCTGAAGAACGGCTCGTACTTGCGAACCGGCTTGCCCTTGTTGTTGTAGATCGTCCAGCCGCTGCCGATCCAGCGCTGCGCAACAGTTGTGCCGCCGGGCCGCACCGGTCCCGGCTCCGCCTGCAGCTTCTTCTGGATCTCGCGGCCGAAGCCGTCAGAGAACGCGACGTGCACCTGCGTGCGCGTGCGCTCGCCCTCGGCCAGGTCGCTGACGTGCGTTTCACGCAGGATCGTCGCGCCGAACGCCGGCTTTCCCGAATGCCGATAGCGATCGGCCTCATACAGTACCCGGGTAGTCGCGTGCCCGAGCACACGATGCGACGCGCGTCGTGGATCGTCGAGGAATTCGCGCAACGTCTGCGGATCGAGGTCCGGATCGAATCCGTCGAGCGAATCGCCCTCGCCGTCCTTGCCGGCGACAGCCGTTCCGGCGACCAGCCCGAGCGCATCGAACGCCGCTTCGGACCGGTTTCCGTTGACTTCGATCTGCAGCCTCGGCGCCAGCACGCGGTAGTCGATCTCGGCCCGCGTGACGTTGCCAACCGCATCGATCGTTTCGACCGGCATGAGGTCGTGCGCGTCGAGCCTCACGCGCGTCGCGTTGCCGAACGGATCAACATAGCGACGCGGCGTGAAGAAGTGAGCCGCCGCGTAGCGCAGTTCGTGCGCAGGATCCGGTCCCGACTCGTCCACATAGTAAACGCGGCCCGAGGGCGCCCACCACTCGCCTTCGCGCCCGAGGTCGACATAGCCGCCTTCTCTCGCCAGCGCCGCTACGTCGGCGCCGAGCTTTTCGCCGAGACAGCGCGGCGGCATCGCGAGCCGATAGCTCTCGCCCGGAAGCGCCATCGACTCGAGGAGGCCGAGTGGCAACAACTCGCCGAGGGCGTCGGATCGATACAGCGTCCGTGATTTCGCGAGCAACCGCCGGCCGATGCGGCCATCGTAGCGCCAGTCGTCGAACGGAATGTCGTAGCAGGCGTCCTCGAGCAGCGCGATTTCGACGGAGAGCTCGCCGAATCGAAACGGCCTTGTCGCGCCACGATCGCAGTTCTCTGGCGTCAGGCCGCGCACCTCGAACGACCGCTGCTCCGCCGGCAATGGCGTGCGATAGGCATCCGCATCATGGACGGCGTTGGTGTACCTGTTCTCCGCGAGCGTAACGAGCGTACGCCGCTGGAAGTCGCGGCTGTCCGCAGCGAGCCGCCGCGGATAAGCGATCGCCACGGATTTCAGCACATTTCCGTAGGCGTCGACTTCGAGCGTCACGTTGTGCGACACCCGCGGATCCGCGTGCAGGCATCCTTCAACCTCGTACAGCTTGCGCTCGTATGCCAGGCTCAACTGCTCGCGCGGATGCGAGTACACGACGGCGTGGCGATTGGGTCCGCGCGGCTGGATCAGCCGCACCGTGAGGTTGCTCTCGGTCGCCGAGTACGGCCGGCAGGACTCCGGCTTGCCGTCCAGCGCGTAGATCTCCTGCCGGAGCATCGAGCCCTTCAGCGCACGGCACGCTTCGCGCGCCTGCTCCGGCTCGAGCTCCGGGGGCAACACGGTGTCATCGAGCAGCGTTTCGGCGGCGGACTCGCGGTAGTACTCGCGCGCGAGATGGCGTGAGACACGGCCGCCCTTGACGAACACTCCGGTATGGAACCAAGTGCGCGTCAGCACCGGTGGAATGCTCGACGCCGGATCCAGGTTTTGCGGCGAGTCCGGGCCGTCCTCAAACGTGCCGATCTCCTCGGTGTCGAGCTGATCGACGCGCCCGAAGCCGCGGAACTCGCGTTCCTCGCCGTCGTAGAAGCCGTGGTGATAGCTGAAGCGCGAGATGAATCGGTTGCGGCTCACATGATCGAGCGTCTCGACACGATCGACCACGTGGACGGGGAATGGCAACCGCGTGATCCACGGCGCGCCAGCAGCCTTGTCGGCGAGATAGAACCGGGTCGACGATGCGTACCCGATCCGCGTTTCCGCGCCGAGGTTGTTGACCGTGCGCGCAAGCAGGTGCGGCTTCAGCCCGCACATCAGGTCGACGTAGCGGATGTGACGTCCGAAGTCGCCCGGCAGCGATGACGACCAGAGAAGGCATGCGGTGCCGCGGCCGAGGAAGTCGGTGACCGTGACGGACGCCAGGTCGTCAATGCGTGGGAATGCCCTCACCTTGCGCACATCGGTCCAGCGGTCGCCGGTTTCGTTCAGGTAGACCTGCACTTGCCGATGACCGAAATAGACGACATCGGTCGTGCCCGAGCCGTCGGTGTCGGCCAGCCGGAGGCGCTTCTGATCGAACAGGTCCGCGTCGTCGAACCACGGCGCGTTCTCCATCGCGACCTTTGCGCCGAAGCGGCCGTGTCCGAGATTGGGCCAATAGCAGATCTCGCCGTTGCGGATACGGACGAGATCGGACAGTCCGTCGCCGGTCATGTCGGCGAGATACACCGACTGCGTGCCGTCGCCGAAGATGACGCGCGGACCGCGCTCTTCGTCGAGCGGCACCGCGACGCGAATGCCCTTCGCGAATCCATGCTCGCCCAGCGATCGGTGCCAGGTGAACGCGTCGTCCTCGGTGATCAGCACGTCGGCGATGCCATCGCCGGTCAGGTCGACGAAGCGAAGATTGGGATCGTTCCAGTCCTGCACGGGCAGCGAGTCGAAGGGCCTGAATCCTTCCCACGCCTGGTCGTCGGTACGCTCGTAGAATCCGCCGGCGTTCGAGAGTTCGACCACGTCCAGCGTCCCGTCGCCCGCGAGATCCATCAGTTGCTGTCCGGATCCGAGGTTCGCAGTCGACGGCCGCAGCGACACGGTCTCCACCGCGCCCAGTTGCCCGTCGCCGCGATTAGGCTTGTAGAACCACGTGTCATCCTGCTCGGCGAGAATCCCGACAATGCCTTCACCGTCGAGGTCGACGAATCGGTAATCGCCGGCGCCGATCGCGGCGGGCAGGTTCTGCAGACCGTCCGGCTGCACTTCGTTCAGTGCGTAGGCGTCGAACGCCGCGTCTTCGAGTGGGCTTTCGGTGTAGAAGAAGTCGGCGGGCGCGAGCGATCGCGTGAGGTAGCGGCCATCGTGGAGGAGACGGTGCCCGAAGGCGGTCACCCGCTCGAGGAACGAGCCGATCGCTTTCTCGCGATAGTGGAAGCGCATCGATCGGACCAGTGCGGCCGGGATCCCGAGCTCGCGCTCGAACCGATGAAACATCAGCACGCCCTGGCACAAGCGATGCGTGCGGATCTCGAATCCAGAGCGATAGCTCGAGAACGAATCCCTGCGCACCGTCCATGCCGATTGCGGCTCCGTGCTCGCGCGGCAGAACACGCGCCCGTTTTCGTCCGGCGCGCAGTCGGTGCGATGATCTTCGCCGTAATCGAACACCGCCTCGAACATCCACCCGGCGTCGTCGAGGTCGTTGGGCTCGATGTGCGAAGCGCGCCAGCGGGGCTTTGCCGGATCAATCAGCAGCGGCACGCGATTGCCGTACCGGATCCGCTTCAGGTATCGATTGGCCGTGCGGCTGCGCGAACGCTCGCTCGGACGACCGGTATCGACGCCGCAATCGTCCTCGGCGCGATACTCGTAGACGATCGCATTACCGCGATCGTCATAGGAACGGCAGATCAGCCAGCTGAAGACGTGCGCCGGATCATCCGGATCGGCGATGCGCGAGTCGGCATCGAAGCCGTAGACCGTGAGAACGTTGGCGCGCGAGATCGAGCGCCAATGCGAGATGCCGGTCTCCAGGCATGTCCAGCGCTCGATCCGCGCGAACAATCCCTCGACGCGCGGACGATATCGCCGGACGCAATACCCCTCGCGCTCGCACTCGACGAATCGCATTTCGCCGCACTCTTCGGAGCTCAATTCGGGCACCAGGTCTTCGGCGCCGGACAGCACGAAGATGTCCGATTCCTCGGCGCTTCGATAGCGAGGCAGCCCTTTGTCGGTGCGGATTGCGATGCGCGGCGCCGATAGGGACCAGCCGATGCCGAAATGACCGTTGCCGCTGCCCGAGTCGTACGTCAGCGCGATCTGCGGACCGAATGCGTTGCGTCCGGCGCTCAGCGCAAGCGGGATCGAAATCGCACCGGTGCCGGTGGCGGGATTGGTGGTGAATTTCTCGTCGATCCCGCGGATCGCGCCGCCACCCTTGGGAAGATTGATCGCGGGCGCCGTGAAGGGCGACGGAGGACCCGACGAGGATGCGGCAGTGTCGCGATCGGCATAGGCGTCCGTCGATCGCGATCCGCCTTCGTTTCCGGGTACAGGACTGTAGAATTCCATGTGACGTGTGCGATGCGATCAATGGAAGCGCCGTCGAAGGTCTCACGCGGGGTTACGCTGCTCCGATGCAATCGGGCGCACGATCATCGATTGATGCGCCATCGTCGACCGGGCGACAACCGGAAATGTTCCACCCTTACGTTCTCGACCGGGCCCCTAATCAGATGCAAATCGCCTGGTCGTTGAAACACTACGGTTAACTCATGAATTAACTGATCTCGGTCGAGGCGACTTAATTACGCTTTCAAAGTGGGATCTGCACGCCGTTTCAACTTAGACACGTTGCTTCAGCGGCGCGAGCGCCTCGGTTTCGCCTGACGATTGATTTATTTTTTATATTTTTTCGTTTCAGCAACATCGGAGTTAATGCTAGGAGACGAGATCACGTGTTACAAGTGAATATTCAGTACGCATGCGCGGCTTCAGCTTTAATCTATAAAACGGCGGAATGTTGCTAAAATTGACAATTCGT
>NZ_JAQQEU010000099.1:0-20517 GCF_046026895.1 Paraburkholderia sediminicola | reverse complement strand
TTTCCGTGAGGCAACACGCCGGACAAGATGAATGTCGCTACACCGGACGTAGTCATTGTCGCCGCCCAGACGTCGCCCACCCAGACGGTCGTCATGTCCATTCGTTCGTACCCTATTCACCGCCACGTGTGCAGAGGCCCGGCAACTTTTCGCGCGATCCGTCATCGCTACAGTTGCGGCCCTCTCGGCGGAACCGCTCAGTTCGTTTTTCTTGCCCGCCGCTCGCTGCGCCGCCCTTCCGCACGCGTCACGACGTCCTCCAGAGATTGCACGTGTACTGGCGTAGTACGACCAAAGCGCTTGTGATAACAATGCGCGATAAATTCCGGCAGGGGGCGCTTCCACGGTTCCTGCCCGTTAGCCAGTGACCCGAATTTTCGGGGATTCAATCCCAGTTCGCGCGCCATCTGGATATGAGCATGGCTCAATCTGAAACGCTGCCTCGCTTCAAACCACGGCTGAAGTTTCGATGATATCGGCATCAGTGTTCACCTCTGCGCCAGCTTGCGGCGGTCAACCGCTCCGCCGCCGCGTAATAACGCGCCTGCGAAGTCGCAGCATCGTCGTTCTGATCCGTCTTCAAAATATCCAGCAGATGCTCCGCGACGACTGAGCCGATCGCGTGAATAGCATCGTGTCGCGTAAGCCCTTCTTTCCCGAGGCGATGCATCGCGCGGACCACGGGCTCAAGGTTCAGCGCGATCTGGTTTTCGACGATCGCGTGTAGTGCAGCGTGTGCCCTGACGTTGGGAAGCTTGATCCGGGCGACCCGGTGATACGTTTCGATGAGAGCAATTCGCCCCTGTTCGTCGAGTTCGAGCCATGATTCAGGTTCGGGCGCACACCCGGGGTTGTACTCATCCATGATGCAAGTCCTGTGCTGACTTCTGCCTGTCGTAAAACTGCCATTTCCAGCCGCGTTGCGCTTCGGTTCAGTCATCGGCGGCAAAACGGGCGCCCGTCCCACGCGACCGGGAGGGACCCGTTGATGACAACACGCCGGGGCTCGGGCCGTGCAAAAACCGTCCATCCCGTGACCGGGATGCATCGAGACGTTATGCGACCCAATGATGCGCCAGCACCGTAGCGACGAACGAATGCCCCGGAATGGCCGCAAACTGCTCCCGCAGACGTCTGTTGAGCTGGTCACGTTCCATGCCGGAAGCAAGGGCCGCATCCGCCAGCGCGCCGTAGGCATCCAGCACATCGCTCCCCGTGATTTCGTAACCGAAGCCTGCGGCCATCCAGTGCAGCGCTGCCGTGCCACAGGCCACCGCGAATTCAGGCTTGCGCTGCACGAAATCGCGTGCGGCTCGCGTCAGGGTTCGCGGGTCGGTGGGGCCGCGCATCGCGAGCGACGCCGCCAGATCGAGCAGGCCGGCGTCCTTCGCGGCGACGAACCATTTCCCCTCGGCGCCGGGACTGCTCGCCATCAGATCGTGGAGGATGATGTCCGGGCTCCGGTCCGGATATTTTTTCGCGATGGCACGGAATGTCGCGAGATGCGTGGTGGCCTGATTGGCCTCGATCGCGTAGCGCCGATAGGCCTCGTCCATCATGCCCGACGACAGAAGGATCGCTTCGCATTTGCAGGCGATGGCGGCAGTGGGCGCGTTCAGCCCCCTCGACGCTTCCGCGTAACGCAGTGCTTCAGCCGAACGATTTAATGCGATCAGTGCATCCACCCCGTACTGGCGATACCCCCACCAGTTCAGGCGCGCGCCATTCACGAGAGCAAGTAGTTCCTCATGGCGGCGGGCGGCATTCAGAGCGCTGAGGCAGGCGGTGGTACCCGCGAAATGCTCGCCCGGACCTTCAGCGCCCATCACGCGCGCTGTCACCGGCAACAACCTGTCTGCCCATAAGGACGCGATGTCGGGCGACGTACACAGGTCACCCCAGCGATCGCCCAGCTGTTCGATATACGGCATCGGGTCATCCTGGAGCGCGTCAAACAGGCGTTCCAGCCAACGCATCCGGACCGGAGCGGGCACGTCCACCCCGGCAATGACCGGCACAAGCGAGTCGATTGCGCGATTCACGGCGGTGCCAATTGCGCCCGACGAGCTGTCTACGTGTTCAAGCGCGGGCGAAAGCTTTTCGAGCAAAGCGACCGCACCGTCCGCGGCGAGAACAGGATCGGCACGGGCGATCTGCCGGATCTCCGCCAGCGCTTCTTTCAGACGCTGGATCGGCAACGCGGATTTCCAGCCGAAGGCGCCACGCCTGAACCGCGTGGCGAACGCCCATTTGTGAGAGGTTGTGCGTGTCATGCTCCGGGGTGCCAGCTCAGCGCGTCTTCATATAGGCGGCGTACAGCGCCGTGTTGAGCGCCTGCAGTTCGCGCCGGGTTTCCAGCAGTTCGTGGTGCCGGCCCTGACGCTCCAGACCGAGTAACTCGAGCATCACCTTCGCCGCCCGCTCGGGCGCATTGGGTCGCGAAGGCTCTGCCTGTTTGAACAGCGGCGCGAGGCCAGCCTTTTCCGAGAGTAACCCACGCCGGAAACCATGCGAGATCGTCAGTGTCGCCGGCGCCGTCGAACGACGTATCGAAGTTGCGCCGCAACGTATTGACGCACGCATCGCCAAGCCGGCTCAAAAGCTGGTCAAACCGGGATGGCGAAAGCCACGCAAGCTCCACCACCAATGGCCAGGCCGCCTCCAGGCCATCGAGCCGGTAACGTGCCTCCGTCATCCAGCAAAGCGGCGCTGGAATCCGTCGCCAGGACGCGATGCGCGATGTCGCATCGGAGGCCCCGGCCCACCGCGCAGCAAGCAGGAAGAGCGGCGCCGCGTGCGCATCCGCGTGGTCCGCACGGAAAGGCAGCGCAGCGGCGCGCCCGGCCAGTTCTGCCCAGAGCGGTGCGAGCCAGGTCGCCCCGCCCTGCCTCGGGAACACATGCGCGACTGCGGGCTGGACTTCATGAGATAGCGCCTGGCGAGCCTGCAGGGCGGCTTCGTGACGGTCAAACGGTACCGTCGATCGACCCTCGAGAGCATTGACGATCGAACCGAAATACACCTGGGCGACATCGTCCGGATACTCGTTCGCAAGGGCCTGCAGCGCGCGCCGCGCGCCCGCGGCATCGTACCGCTGCAACGCTGACAGGACGTCATTGCGCAGCATCACGTCGCGGCTGTCGTTGAAAATGTCGAGCTGCATCCGTCGGATCCAGAACAGTTGTTCAGTCAGGCTGACGAGATTAATCCATTTGACCGTGCTTCTCAATTTCCTGTCGTGCTCATCGACTGACTCGACCATTGCGCGCCGAACCGTTCGCGTCGGTGACCACGGTGGGGGGACGTCATCAGTGGTCGTGTTCCGTCGGGTCCGCGAAAGACGGTTCCCAGGCCTGTCCGCCGTAGAACACGCCAACGATTGACACCACCTCAGGATCCACAAGGTAAGCAATCACGGCACGCTGCCGGTAGTGGGTCACGCGCAGGCCAGGCAACAGATCGTCGCGCGGGACGCCGCGCTCAGGGAACGTCTGCAGGCGCAGGCAGAAACTCATGATGGCGTCGACATATTGGGCCGCCGTGACGGGAGAACCCGCTTCACTGATGAACCGTTCTATGTCTTCAAGCTGGTTCAGCGCTTCCGGGGCAAACTGCACCCGGTAGTTCATGCGGCGCCCGAGCGCTTCTTCGCCAGGTGAGCGCGCACCTGCTCGGGCGTGAGCGCGCGCGCGGGCTCCGCGCGCAACGCTTCGGCCGCAGGCACCACCTCGTCGCGCAGCCAGGCCTCGATGGCCCTGTCGCGAGCCGCGAGGGTGCGTAGCCCGTCGCGGATCACCTCGCTTTCAGAAGCATATTCGCCGCTGGCGACCTTGGTGCGGATGAGCTCGGCCATCTCGTTGGGCAGGGTAATGCTGAACTGCTGTGTGGTACGCATGGCGCTCTCAAGGGCTGACAGGATTTAATCCTACTCCGTCGACGGGGGGCTGGCAAGGCGTGCCGGCCTTGCACAGATGACGATAGCAGCTGCGCGCGACGGGACGGGACGGGACGGGACGGGACGACGCACAGCTTGACGGATCTTCCTTCGGCGAACCATTTCGAAGGAAAAGCTGGATGCGTCTGTCAGGGGCGCGCTTGTTATCCGCTCGCCGGGGCCAGCATCGATCCGCTACACCTCTTCGCCCCACAGCGACAGGCATAGTCAGCGATCAGTTCGGGCGTAATCGCGTCATCGATAGTAAGTCCATAGGCGATACAAAGCTCGTCGCCCGGCATCACGTCTTTGAGCGTCTCGATGAAAACCCGTCCCCCCCCGTCCCCCCCCGTCCTCGATCGCCTCACAGTTCGGCTTGCAGGAATGGTTCAACCAGCGGGCGCTGTTGCCCCCAACGCTGCCGTCGATCACACGCCCGTCAGCCAGTCCGAAAATGAACGTGTGGCCGTGCATTCCGGACCGCCGGTGCCGGGCAGAGGCCCGCCGCCACGACGTCACCTCCCCGCGGTATTCGAGGATCCGCTGGCCGGCTGGAATCGCCTGTAGCGCGAACACGCCCCGCCCATGAACCGATGATTTTCTGACCGTCACGCGCCGCACTTCGTCACTCCTGATCCGTTGAGGGTGGGAACATAGCGAGCGGCGCGCTGCGCGGCAACCGGGGCCGTCCCGTCAGAACAACTTGGTCTGTCGGGGATCGCGCGCCGGTGGTCGGGATACATCGGTCCGGCGGGCACGCCGATTCCCACCACCAACCCGCTGTAGCCGCGCGAGCATGAGGCATTCGCCTGCGCCATCGCTGAAGCGCAGCTCGAACACGCCGGTTTGGCCGCACGGACATGGCGCCGTTGCACGGAACGACAGGCGCAGCCCCCGTCGTTTCGCGCGGGCAATCATCTGCGTGCGACTCATGCCGTGCCAGCAATCCGACATGAAGCGCGTCACGGTCCCAGGCAGGGACTCATGCGCGGCGCCCTGTGGAAGCGTCAGTCCGGCGAGCAGGTAGATATCAGCCATGCAGCCCATTTCCCTGGTGGCAAGTACCTTAGCGTTTATACCGCTTTTTTGCGACGCGTTGCTGGTTTGGCGGTCGGCACGGCGCGGGACGAACGGATAGATCGTGATGTCTTCCGGACTGCAGCAGGGGCGCCCGACTGCATGGCTTCCCGCGCACGCGTTTCCGCTTCCCGCAGCGCCATCATCTCCGCCTGCAGCCGCCGGTTCTCCGCCTGAACGGCATCCAGCCGCCCCTGCAGCACGCCCGCCTGATGACGTACGTCGCCCAGTTGCGCCTGCATGGTTTCAGATGCACGGCGGTGGTCGTCGTCCTTCCGGTCCGCCCGGCGTGTGGCGTCGTCGAGCTCCTTCTGCAGCTTCGTTGCGGTATTTCGCTCGCGGTCAATCTCCAGCAGGGCGCGCTTCTCGGTCGCACGGAGCCGATCTGCCGCGCGTTCAGCCGCTTCACGCTGCTTTTCCAGGTCGCGCGAAAACCCTTCCCTCACCGCCTCAAGTTCGCGATCGCGCGCAGCCAGCGCCGCACTGACGCGGGCCAGCTCTCCCTCGAGCGCCTGGCGCTGCGCATGCCCTTCCGCCTGCGCCCTGTCCAATTCGCGGACTTCGACCTGCGCAGCGAGTAGCGCGGCGGTGCGCTGCTCGAGCGCCGTCTCGACGCGAGCCAGTTCGTCGCGGGCGGCGACGACCGCCTGCTGCGCCTGCGCGCGCTGCGCCCCGACCTCGTCGCGCAGCGCGTCGAGCGCGGTCCCGGCTGATGCGGTCGCGCGGGTCCAGAGGGTGGCGACCAGTTCGCCGGCGGCCGCGCCGAGATCGGCCGGCAGATCAGGATGCTCGATGCGCACCCGGCTCTTGTCGCGCAGTTCGGTCCAGAACTCCCCCAGCACCTGCGTGGGCGTGCTCATGCTCCCCCGCTTGACCAGCTGGTACAGCCGGTTGGCGGTCGGCGTGATGCCGTGACGGAAGAACAGCAGCGCGCAGACCTCGCGGTAGAGCTCGCGCGTCTTCGGAAATTCGGCCTTCAGCCGGTCGATTTCGGCGGCAAGGCGGACTTCATCGGGTTGAATGTCGGGCATCGAGGCCGGTTTTAATATATTCAATGAATAGTACAACGTAAACCATCTAATACCTTATTCAACTAAGCCATAATTTTGACATTAATCCTATAATGTTGAAATTCAACAGCGGGAGTGCGACCATATCGCGTGACACCCGGATCCCGCCCGCACCTGTCCCAAGGCCCATGAAAACCGCCCTGATTGCACCGCGCCCCCTCGACGTGCTTCAGCTGCCCCCCGGTCTCGACGGCCGCGACGGCACGAACCGCGCGCGCGGACACGCGCAGATCGCTGCTCGCGACGACCTGGCTGCGGTGCGCGCATGGCTCGCGCGGGTCGCCGACAGGAAAACGACCTTCGAGAATTACCGCAAGGAAGCTGAACGGCTGCTGCTGTGGGCGATCGTGCAACTGGGCAAGCCGCTGTCGTCGCTCACGCACGAGGACCTGCAGCTATTCCGGCAATTCCTGAAAGACCCACAGCCGCACGCGCGCTGGGTCGCCGACGACGGACGCAAATATCCGCGCCATGACCCGCGCTGGCGACCGTTCTACAGGACGCTGCGGCCGAGCAGCCAGTACCAGGCCATGGTGATCATCAACGCACTGTTCGCATGGCTGGTCGAAGCCGGCTATCTGGCCGGCAACCCGCTATCGCTGTCGCGCCAGCGCGCGCGCCGTTCAAAGCCACGCATCACACGCTATCTCGACCGTGAGTTGTGGCAGGAAGTGAAGCTCCATATCGACAGCCTGCCGAAAGATTCGCCGCGCGAGCGGGAGCGCTACCTGCGCGCGCGGTGGCTGTTCACGCTGCTCTATCTCGGTGGCCTGCGCATCTCGGAGGCGGGCGGCAACACGATGGGCGGCTTCTTCTGCCGGCGCGATGCCGACGGTCACGAGCGCTGGTGGCTCGAAGTGCTGGGCAAGGGCGACAAGGAGGGGCTCGTGCCCGCCTCAGCGGAAATGATGGTGGAGCTTGGCCGTTACCGGCGCGAGCGCGGCCTGTCCGTCCTGCCCGCCAGGCACGAGGACACCCCACTCGTGCTGCCGCTGGGCAAATCCATGAAGCCGCTGACGCGCGCGGCGCTACACGCCATTGTCAAGGATATTTTTGCAGGTGCCGCCGGGCGACTCCGGCTGCGCGGCGACGGGTTCGCGGGGCAGGCGGATGTGCTCGAACAGGCCTCCGCGCACTGGCTGCGCCACACCGCCGGATCGCATATGGCCGACGGCGGCACCGATCTGCGGACCGTGCGCGACAACCTGCGTCATGCGTCGCTGACGAGCACCAATCCCTACCTGCACACATCTGACGACCAACGCCATCGCGAGACGGAAGAAAAGCACCGCATCGACGGGTGACGACGGGGCACACCTGTGTGTCGACCCGCGCCTCGCCGCGGGCGCCCGCGGACAGCCCGGTACTCCGGTACCCAGACCTGCGTCACGTATGCAAAAATCCTGTCCAGACTGCCGATAGCTTTGTCCCTGACCGCCATGGAAGCCGTTGAAGTCAAACCCAAGTGCTCGCAAACCGCCGCGGCGTGGCGTTCGACATCTCACGCCAGAGCAGCGCGGCAGAATGCGTGATCTCGATCGCGACACTCGAAGTCCATTTCTGGCCTGAACCGGGGGCCAGCGAGGCCCGGATCGTGAAGTGCTTCCGGGATGGGTACGCCCGCATTCGGGCGATGGCGGAACGGAAGCTGCTTGCGCACCCGGCACCGCACATCGAGTTGACACCTGACGACTTCGCCCGCCGCTGACTGCCGCGGGCTGTCGGCACCGGCTGACCGTTTCCACGGCGCCTTCGCTGTCTGTGAGCCGGAGGCAACCGGCGCAAACGCTCCGGTATTTCTCGCCTCGTCATGCAGCGATGCTGCCGTCGAATTGACAGGCAAGTTGACCGAGTGCGCCAGTTGATGCAGGCGGCAACGCAATGGCCGGTAATTTGTCTCGACCCGAACCACGAACGCCTCTTGTCGACCCTAAACCGCCCTTCAAGCATGTACCTAATCAACGGCAGCTTCCAAGGTACAACGGCCGTTCATGGCTTCTAGCCAGTCCGCAACTTCTCGGCCGGCAACCGACGAGTAGTCGAGCGAACCGCTGCTTTGACCTCAAATAACCGCAGTGAACACCCCCCAAAGAGACGGCCGACGTTACGGAAAGCGGCCATCGAACGAATGTATCAAGCTGGTAAAACCGATCAGCGCCAAGGAGTTGCTGCATAACGCATGGACTGCGTTCGAGCGACTTGCAGGCGCGATTCGCGGCAATAAAACATGCATATGTTCGCGCCGGGCGGCGTCGTCTCCGCGGTGATGTCGTGTTGTGCTCCTGCAATGGGCGAACGACTGTACTCGTTCGGTGCGCTGGTTTCGCCCTATCCTTTGCCGCATGAATCGGTCGAGCGGCCGGAATTCGGCGCCGCACCGCATGCCGCGCATGCGGAAACAACCACGCTTTGCCATGAAGCACACAGAGGTCGACGTGAGCAACATCCACTACGCATTACGCAGCGCCCATGGAGCACATCCCATCGCGTCGGGAGAAGCCGAATCGACGCCACTGCTGTCCGAATGCACGGACAAACTGGGGCGACCCCTAAAAGACTTGCGGCTGTCGGTCATCGATCAGTGCAACTTCCGCTGCACGTATTGCATGCCGAAGGAAGTGTTCACGAAGGACTATCCGTTCCTTCGTTCGGCATCGCGTCTTTCGTTCGACCAGATGACATTCCTGGCCAAGGCGTTCGTCAGGCTCGGCGTCGATAAAATCCGCATTACGGGTGGCGAACCGCTGCTGCGCAAGAATCTCGAATTGCTGATCGACAGACTTGCTTGCCTTCGTACGCCCGAAGGCAAGGACGTCGAAATCGCGCTCACGACGAATGGTTCGTTGCTTGCAGCAAAGGCCCGCTCGCTGCGCGATGCCGGTCTGCGGCGCGTGACCGTCAGTCTCGACAGTCTCGACGATGCCATATTTCAAAGGATGAACGACGTCCGCTTCCCGGTTGCGCGGGTCCTGGAAGGCATTCACGCGGCAGCGGCGGCAGGCCTGTCACCGGTAAAAGTCAACACCGTTGTCGAGAGGGGCGTGAACGAGAGCCAGATCTTGCCGATCGCCCGGTACTTTCGAAACACGGGCGTCGTCGTCCGCTTTATCGAGTTCATGGACGTTGGCGGTGCCGCGTCGTGGGCAAGAAAAAACGTTTTCACCTCCGACGATGCACGGCGCCTGATAGAAAGCGAGTTCGCACTTCAACCTCTGCTCACGCAACGGGCGAACGACACCGCACGCAACTTCGAGTATGCGGACGGTGCCGGAAGCGTCGGATTCATCTCCAGCGTGTCACAGCCGTTTTGTGGAGACTGCACGCGCGCGCGCGTCTCCTCCGACGGCAAGATGTTCACGTGCCTGTTCGCAACGGGATCGCTCGATGTCAAGCCGTGGCTCGGCGAAGCCCTTGCGCCTGAAGCCCTTGCGCGCGAAATCCTCGCCCGCTGGCGAGACCGTGACGACCGATATTCGGAACTGCGCGGCGTGTGCGCGCGAGTCGGTTCAAAGAAGGTCTATCCGACCGTGCGCATGTCCCTCGTGGGGGGCTAGGCGGCATCCAGACACATTGCTTAGGCGTCGAACATGAAGATTGAAGTCAAGTATTTCGCAAGCATCCGCGAAGCAACCGGACAGACGCACGAAATGGTCACGCTAAACGCGGGCGCGAGCGCTACCCCGACCGTGGACAGCTTGCGCACGCTGCTGGCGCAACGCAGTTCGGGGCTTCGCGAAGCGCTCGCAACGGGGCGTCCCGTTCGAGCGGCGGTCGATCATGTGATGCGCGCGGGAAGTTTCGAACTGGCGGACGGTTGTGAAGTGGCATTCTTTCCGCCGGTGACGGGCGGCTGATATCGACTCGCCTCATACGCGGGTACCGATCGAAGTATCCGTTAGCGCCTAACGCACGCTCGGGTTCGTGAACAGTGCCGCGACCCTTGTCCTCGGCGCATACCTCCTATCGCGCGCCAAACAGAATGACGGCACATGATCCCCGATACGATCGCGCAGCGGATCAGGCACGACCGGACCTCATCTGGAGCTGCACCGACGCTCAGGCCAGCCGCGTCGACTTGACAGCGCCGGCATAAGGCCGCGCGCACATGTCGACGCTTAGCGCATGCACACGCCGACGAGCTTGCCGACTGTGATCAGCGCCTTTTCGATTTCCGGCGACCACGTATAGCTGTAATTGAGCCGGATGAAATTGCGATAGCTGTTCGTCGTGGAGAACATATAGCCCGGCCCGATCGTAATGCCTTGTTCCAGCGCGAGCTGGTAGAGCTTCATCGAGTCCACGTCTGGCGGCAGCTCGACCCACAGCACGTACCCACCCATTGGGTGCGACGTGCGCGTGCCTTCGGGGAAAAACCGCCTGACGGTCGCGGCCATGAGGTTCGCTTGCTGCGCATACACCTTGCGTACGCGGCGCAAGTGATGCTCGTAGCCGTCCTTCTCCAGGTATTCGGCGATCGCGAGCTGCTGGATTGACGGCGTCGTCAGTGTGTTGAGGAACTTGAGCTTTTCGACCTGGTCCCGGTAACGACCCGGGATCGCCCAACCAATCCGGTACGCGGACGTCAGGCTCTTTGTAAACGATGCGCAGTGCAGTACCAGCCCTTTCGTATCGTACAACTTGAGGGGAGTGGGATGCGCGTTGCCGAAGTACAGTTCGTTGTAGACGTCGTTTTCGATAGCCGGCACGTCGTGCCGCTCCAGCAGATCGACCAGCTCGCGCTTTCTCTCGTCCGGCATCTGGAACCCGAGGGGATTCTGGAAATTCGGCATGACCATGCACGCGGCGATCCGGCGCGTGTCGAGAAGCCGGGACAGCGCGCCAATATCGATTCCTTCATGAGGATGCGTCGCGACTTCGATCGCGCGCATCCCCATCCGCTCGATCGCGTGCAGCATCGCGTAGAACGTCGGCGACTCGACGGCCACCGTATCACCCGGTTTCCCGACCGCCTGTAAGCAGAGGTTGATGGCCTCGGTTGCGCCGAGCGTCACCACAATCTCGTTGGGATCCACCGACAGGCCGTTCTCAAGGTACCGGCGCGCGATTTGTCGGATCAATTGCGGGTTGCCCGGCGGCAGTTCGTCGGTCACGCCCCATTGCGTCTTGCGGCGCGCAATGTTGTACGCGTAGCGGTTGATCCTGTCGAACGGGAACAGCTTCGGGTCGGGGTAAGGCGAGCCCAGCGGCGTTGCCGACTCGGCGCCGATCGAGCGCAGCGTCGACAGCACGAGCCGGCTCACGTCCACCTGCGCGGACACCGCGATCGGCTTCGAAGTGAGCAGCTCATTCGCAGCCTCGTTGCCTGCGCTGGCCGGCGTGAGACGAACGAAATACCCGGATTGCGGGCGGCTTTCGATGATGCCCTTGCTTTCGAGCAGCAAATACGCGTGGATCACCGTCGTCATGCTGAGCTTGTGATGCTGGCTCGTCTGCCTGACCGACGGGATGCGATCGCCGTGGCGAAACACGCCGCGCCGGACCTGGCCTTCGATGTCCTTCGCCAACCTCTCGTATAACTTCACCGACTCTCTCCAGTTGGCCCGACGTTCCATTCCAGCGCGGGCTGCGTCGCGACCTCCCGTTTAGCGGTCAACTGTACTCTTCCAGGGCACAGTTTCCGGGGCACGGCGTCGTACCTGAACTGTACTCTTTTCATCACCACAAATTTGTGCGCTCTGCGCATGGTCGAAGACTCTTAACCTTCAGTCACTGCACGCGCCACGCGATACGCCCGACTCCAGGACGCAAGCAAAGCGTAAAGTCTACGGAGTGACGTCATGGAAAAATCCAAGCCGCAGGGTCGCATCGAGCCCTATCATCACCCGGCCGCCGGCTGGGGCGCACTGAAGTACGTTGCCATCAACCTGATCAAGGAGAAGGTTGCAGGCGGCAACTACAAGACCCTTTTCAAGCAGAATCAGCCTGACGGTTTCGATTGTCCCGGCTGTGCGTGGCCCGACCGCCAACATACTTCGACCTTCGAGTTCTGCGAGAACGGTGTGAAAGCGGTTGCCGCTGAGGCAACCAGCAAGCGCGCGACGCCCGCGTTCTTCGACGAGTACACGGTCGGAACGCTGATGAAGCAGACCGATTACGAACTCGAACAGCATGGCCGGTTGAGCGACCCGATGGTCTATAACGCGCTCTCCGACAAGTACCAGCCGATCTCCTGGGACGGCGCGTTCCGGCTCATCGCGAAGCACCTGAATTCGCTCGGCAACCCGGACCAGGCAGCGTTCTACACGTCGGGCCGCGCGAGCAACGAAGCCGCGTTCCTGTATCAGCTGTTTGTGCGCATGTACGGCACCAACAATTTCCCGGATTGCTCGAACATGTGTCACGAGGCGACGAGCCGCGGCCTGCCCACCACGGTGGGCATCGGCAAGGGCACGGTCACGCTTGACGATTTCGAACTCGCCGATACGCTGCTGATCTTCGGCCAGAATCCCGCGACGAACCACCCGCGCATGCTCGGCGAGCTGCGCGAATGCGCCAGACGCGGTGCCACCATCGTGTCGATCAATCCGTTGCGCGAACGCGGGCTCGAGCGTTTCTCAAGTCCCCAGCACCCCGTGGAAATGCTGACGATGTCGAGCACGAAAATCGCCTCGACCTTCATCCAGCCGAAACTTGCCGGCGATTTCGCTCTACTCAAAGGCGTCGCGAAGCGCGTGCTCGAACTCGATGACGAGGCGCGCGCGCAGGGCACCGAGCGCGTTCTCGACGTGCCGTTCATCGAGCAGCACACGTCCGGCTTCGAAGCCTTCGCAACCGATCTGCGCGCCGCCAGCTGGACCGCACTCGAAGCCGAATCGGGTGTGCCCCGCGAAGACATCGAAGGCCTCGCGTGCATCTACGTCAACGGCAAGCGCGTGATCGCAACCTGGGGCATGGGCCTCACGCAGCACAAGAACTCGGTTGCGACCGTGCACATGCTGTCGAACCTGATGATGATGCGCGGCAACATCGGTCGTGAAGGCGCGGGCCTGTGCCCGGTTCGCGGCCACTCGAACGTGCAGGGCAACCGCACGGTCGGCATCGAAGAGCAGCCGTCGCAGGCATTCCTCGACCGCCTCGGCAAGGTGTTCGATTTCGAGCCGCCGCGCGAGCACGGCTACGACGTCGTCGAAACGATCGAAGCGATGCTCGAAGGCCATGTGAAGGTGTTCCTCGGCCTCGGCGGCAACTTCTCGATCGCGACGCCGGACACGCCGCGCACATGGGATGCGCTGCGCGCCTGCGACCTGACCGTCCATATCACCACCAAGCTCAACCGCAGCCATCTCGTGCACGGCAAGGACGCGCTCATCCTGCCGACCCTCGGTCGCACCGAAATCGACATCCAGGGCGGCGTGTCGCAAGGCGTGACTGTCGAAGACTCGATGAGCATGGTCCACGTCTCCTACGGCATGAACATCCCGGCATCGAAGAACCTGATGTCGGAACCCGCGATCGTCGCGCACATTGCGAACGCGACGCTCGGAAGCTCGAAAGTCGACTGGCTCGGCTACGCAAAAGATTATGCGCGCGTGCGGGACGCGATCGAGAGCGTTCTCGACGACTTCGAACGCTACAACGAACGGATCGCCCATCCGGGCGGCTTTCGCCTGCGCGTCGCCTCCCGCGAGCGCGACTGGCAGACCCCTACCGGCAAGGCAAACTTCGTCGTCCATCAGATCGAGGAGGACACCCCGATCCGCCGCGCGAAGAAGCTGCACGGCGAACGCGTGATGACGCTGATGACGACCCGTTCGCACGACCAGTACAACACCACGATCTACGCGCTCGACGACCGCTACCGCGGCGTGTTCGGGCAACGCCGTGTCGTGTTCGTGAACCCCAGGGACCTGGAAATGCTCGGCTTCAAAGCAGGCGATTGGGTCGACATGACGACCGTGTGGGACGACGGCATCGAACGGCGGGCCGACTCGTTCCTGCTCGTCGAGTACGACATTCCGCGTGGCTGCATCGGGTCGTACTACCCGGAGACGAACCCGCTCGTCCCGCTCTCGAGCGTCGGCGACGTGTGCAACACGCCGACCTCGAAGTCGGTCCCGGTGCTGCTGCACCGGTCCACGCCGCCGGCCGTAAGCGCCGCAGCGTGAGGCCACCGCCCCATGAATTAAGCAGCGCGCCGGCCGGCGCGCTCACCTGATTTCCACTTTACCCCTGGTGACCGACATGCCACTCGAAGCCTTACATCTCGCGCGCGGCCAGTTCGCAATGACCGCCATCTTCCACATCCTGTGGCCGATTCTCACGATCAGTCTGTCGGCCTTTCTGCTCGTCGTCGAAATTCTTTGGGTGCGCACGAGTGAGGTCGTGTGGTATCGCCATGCGCGCTTCTGGAGCAAGCTGCTTGTTCTGAATTTTGCCGTCGGCGTCGTGAGCGGCATTCCGATGGAATTTCAGTTCGGCACCAACTGGGGGCCGTTTTCGCAATTCACTGGCCAGTTCGTCGGCAACATCCTCGGCTTCGAGGGCGCGATGGCCTTCATGCTCGAGGCGGGCTTCGTCGGCATCATGATGCTCGGCTGGGGGCGCGTGCCGAAGGGCGTGCATCTGTTCGCCACCTCGATGGTCGCCCTCGGATCGTCGATCTCCGCGTTCTGGATCATGGTCACCAACTCGTGGATGCAGACGCCGGCCGGCGTCGCGGTCGTCGACGGCAAAGTCGTCGTGACCGACTATGTGAAGGCCATCTTCAACCCGGACATGGTCTGGGGCGTGTCGCACATGTGGTTCGCCGCGCTCGAAACCGGCCTCGTGGTGGTCGCCGGCCTTTCAGCCTACTACCTGCTGAAGCGCCGCAACCCCGAGTTCTTCGTGCGTTCGTTCAAGCTCGCGCTGGTGTTGCTCGTGTTCATCGCGCCGGTGCAAATCTGGCTCGGGGACTCGAGCGGCGTCGACGTCTTCGCAACCCAGCCCGCCAAGGGCGCGGCGATCGAAGGTCACTGGGAAACCAACGCCCCCGGCACTGGCGCTTCCTGGTCGCTGCTCGCATGGCCCGATAAGGCGAAACAACGCAACGACTGGTCGATCGAAGTCCCCGGCCTCCTGAGCGTCCTCGGTACGCACAGCCTGCATGGTCAGGTTAAGGGCCTCGCGGACATTCCGGTCGCCGACCAGCCGCCGCTGCTGCCGCTCCTCTATTACACGTTCCGCGCGATGGCGGGCATCGGCTTCCTCTTCATGGTCCTTGCTTTCTGGACGGCATTTGCATTGCGCAAGGCGCGCGGCCGCCTCGATGCGCTGCTCGCGCAACGCAAGCTGCTGCTCGCATGGGTGCTGGCCATTCCGCTGCCGTATATCGCGGTCGAATGCGGCTGGATCGTGCGCGAAGTCGGTCGCCAGCCATGGGTTGTGTACGGATTGCTCCGCACCGAACACGCGGCCTCCGCCATCTCTCCCATTGCGATTACCGGCAGCATGGTGATGTTCGCCGTCTTCTACGTGATTCTGCTCTCGTCGTTCTTCTACTTCGCGCGCCGCTGGCTGAAGAACGGACCCGACGTCACGCTGCAGCCCGCGGCTGAGCTGTCGCATCAGTCCGTCGCGCACGCCACGGTCGAACACTAAGCCGACAACGCCTCCGTTCAAGTTCATCGAGAAAGGTTACCGAACATGAATCCAGTCACTACTGAAAGTTTGCTAAGCCATACGTGGTTTGGCCTGATCGGGCTGATGCTCGTGCTCTATGTGATCACCGACGGCTTCGACCTCGGTGTCGGCATCCTGAGTCTCTTCCGTTCGAAGGAATCCGACCGAAACCTGATGATCCAGTCGATCGGGCACGTCTGGGACGCCAACGAAACGTGGCTCGTCGTGCTCGGGGGCGCCCTCTTCGGCGCATTCCCGGCTGCGTACGCGATGTTGCTGTCTGACCTGTACGTGCCTGTGATGGTGCTGATCGCGAGCCTGATCATGCGCGGCGCCGCGATCGAATTCCGTCACGCCGCGACCGGCACGCGACCCATATGGGACCGCGTGTTCGGCGTCGGCAGCCTGCTTACCGCGGGGTGCCAGGGTGTAATTCTCGGCAAGGTCATCACCGGCATGTTGCCGGGCGGCCTTCACGCGGGATTCGTCGCGATGACCGCAATCGGCGTCGTCTCAGGCTATGCGCTGCTAGGCGCAACGTGGCTCGTGAAGAAGACCAATGGCCGGCTGCAAGCGGCCGCACGGCGCTACTCGATGATCGCGGTCGTCACAACCGTTGCCGCCGCCATCGTGATCTCGATCGGCACGCTGATAGTGAGCCCGATCGGCGCCGAGCGTTGGGCGCAAGCCGGCGTGCTCCATGTGCTGATCGCTCTCGCGATCGTCGCGGCGCTGGCGTTCTGCTACGTGCTCTATTCGGTGTATATGAGCGGCGAGCACGGGCCGTTCAATGCGTCGATGGTCCTGTTCGTCGCATCGTTCGCCGGCCTCGCTGTCAGCCTCTTCCCGGATATCGTGCCGGGACAGTTGAGCATCGCGTCTGCCGCGTCGAACAGCACGACGCTGATCTTCATGCTGATCGGCATCGGCACCGTGATGCCGATCATGATCGGCTACAACCTGTACCAGTACCACCTGTTCCGCGGCAAGGTCATTCCGGTCCACCATTGATCGATAGCCTTACACCGCCAGACACTGGAGCGCGAAGTGATCGTCCGGCCCCCGCATAACTGGTTCCGCATGCTGTTCGTGTGGAACGGATCGGTACTTCAATCGATCATTCCGCAACTGGCCGTCCTCGCGCTGGTGGGGGTACTGGCGGTCATCGCCCACGGGTACAGGTTCGGTGCGAATATTCCGCTCAACACCACGCCGTTCACGCTGTGCGGTGTGGCGCTCACGATCTTCCTCGCATTTCGGAACAACGCGAGCTACGACCGTTTCTGGGAGGCCCGGCGCCTGTGGGGGAATATCCTCATCTCGGCGCGCAATTTGACGTCGCAAGCGCTTTGCTACGTTCCGGACGATGCGCGGGAAATCGGCCGGACCGAGTTCGTGCGCGGGCTCATCGGCTTCGTCTATGCACTCAAGCATCAACTGCGCAAGACCGATCCGACGCCCGATCTTCTGCGTTACATCGGCGCCGAGGGAGCCCGTGTGCTGCGGGCAAAACACTATCGTCCCACGGCGCTCCTGAACGAGGTCCGGCATACGGTGAGCAGGTTGCAGCGGCGCGGGGCGATCTCCGACACGCAGGGGTGGATGTTCGACAACCAGCTAAACGAACTGGGAACGATGGTCGGCGGCTGCGAGCGAATCGCGTCGACGCCGATCCCCTACCCGTACGGCGTGCTACTTCATCGCACCGTGTACGCCTACTGCCTGCTGCTGCCGTTCGGCCTGGTCGATTCGATCGGCACCGCAACCCCGCTCATCTCCGTGTTCGTGTCGTACACGCTGATTGCGCTCGAGGCGATCGCAAGCGAAGTATCCGAACCCTTCGGCCTTGCGCCGAACAACCTGGCGCTCGACGCGATGACCCGCAATATCGAGCGCTCGCTGCTCGAACTTTGCGACGAAGCGCTTCCTGCCGAAGCGAAGCCGGACCGGCGCTACCGACTGACGTAAGTGCGGGCTGCATCGTGCGGCCGCCATTCTGTAGCTTGCCGATGCGGCCCGCTTCGTAGCCTCCGGTCGCTCACCGCTTGCCTACGATGCTTCATACGGAACGCGGGCCGGCTCAAGCGCGACGCCCCGCACTCCACTGCCCCGAAGGAGAAAAGATGTCCTGCGATCTAGCCAACGAACATACAGGAAGCGTTTCGCGCCCGATCGTTCGCCGCCGGCGAGGCGTGTCGACGGTTGTGACGGATCGAGTCGTCGAGGAATTCCCGGTTGCGCTTGTCTTCAACGGCATTTCGCACGCGGTCATGATGGCGACCCCGCTCGATCTCGAAGCGTTCGCGGTGGGCTTTGCGCTGACCGAAGGCATCGTCGAGCGCGCCGCCGACATCTACGATCTCGAAGTCTTCATGCACGCCGACAGCGCAGAGGTGCAGCTGACGATTGCACAACCGGCGTTCCAGCAATTAAAGGGCAAGCGGCGCGCCCTCGCCGGCCGTACCGGCTGCGGCGTATGCGGGATCGAAAGCATCGAATTGCTGGATCTGCAACCGCAGAAGATCGCACGTCGAAACGGTGCCGCCGACGTATCGCCTTCGGCGATCGAATCAGCCGCACGCGAACTACCGGACCGGCAGATCCTCATGCGCGAGACAGGAGGAATCCACGCTGCGGCATGGTGCAAGCCCGACGGCTCCATCGTCGAAGTGTTCGAGGACGTGGGTCGCCACAACGCGCTCGACAAGCTGATCGGCGGTCTCGCTCTCCGCCAGGAAGACATGGAGGACGGCTTCGTCTTTCTGTCGAGCCGGGCGAGCTACGAGCTGGTGCGCAAGACGGCACGAATGAACATTGCATTGCTTGCCACGATATCGGCGCCGACCTCGCTCGCGATCGCCATCGCTCAACGTGCCCGCATGCGTCTCTTGAGCTTCTGCCGGCAAGACGGCTTTGTCGAGTACACGGCGAACGACCCTCCGGGTCCAGTGCGCCAACCTGCATCGACGGCAACCGTTCGCACGGATGCAGCACGCCAACGGACCGAACCCAGCCCCCTATGACAATGGCTTCTGCCCAGCGGGGCCCAGGCTTGTGACTGGCGCAGAATGACCGGCCTCGGCTTAATCCGAACTTCCGGGATGGCCGACGAGGCGACAGCCAGCGTGGCGAATGAAGGGCCGCTTCGCCGATAGACCGACGTTCGAATGCGTGTCCAATTGCGCGGGCGAACGGCCCAGTCTGGCCGTGTGTTGCCGGACGCATCGGACCTACCTCGACCGCATCTAATGACGTTCGTCAGTCTCGCGTCGGCCGGCAGAGGATCGGCCATACCTTGGCGTTGCACTCGACACCTGTCGATGGCCAACCGGGGCAACGGGAAACAGGTCAGGTGAGACGTTGCGCCGCAGTGCGTATGGGACGGCCAGGATCTATGCTTATCCCGTCTCCTCCATGTACTTCCTCGGCATATGGATTCGGCCCGCCAGCTCAGGCGGGCCTTTTTTTATTTCAAAACGGAGAGTAAAACGTGTCGCACGAACATGCCCCCCATGAAGAAACCATCGAACACGCAGCGCGTGCAGGCGATCCTCTATCACGTTGGGTAGCCGTTTTCACTGCGATTCTTGCTGCCATCGCGGGTCTTTTGCATTATGAAGAGGGGGTGCTGCAGACGCAGGCCTTATTATTCAAGAACGAGGCCGTGCTGCTGCAAAGCAAGACCAGCGATGAATGGAATCTTTACCAGGCCGAATCCAGTAAAGGTCACATGATGGAGATCGCTGCCGGGTTATCCGGGCCCGAAAAGCAGGGGTACTATCGCGATCAGATCAGCAAGTACGAGAACCGAAAGAAAGATATTTCAGCGAAGGCGCATGAGATGGAACAGCAGGTAGCCGAAGCAAACCTGCAATCGGGGTACAAGGAGCATCCGCAGCACATGTTTGGTCAGGCGCTCGCGCTAATCAATGTGGCTATTTCGCTAGCTGCGGTTACGTCGTTGACAGGCAGTCGAAAGCTCTTCGTCCTGGCGGCCTGCTCAGGAGCTGTGGGCATCGGCGTGTCTATCGCTGCCTTTTTGCACATATGATTCGGCTTTCCACGTCTGTCGCGCCCGCAAGAGGCATGGCGGTGTGATTGAAAAACACAACGGCAAGCATAGTTGGAATGCAGGTAGCGGATTTGTCGGTAGCGGCTGTTCGCGACAACGCGGGGGGGGACGCTCCCACGAACGGCGGCTTTCGTTAAGCGTTGTTCGATGCCTGCCCTTGTCCGCAGCCCATGAGTGCACGGCGACGCATGCGGGCAGGCGTTGGACAAGGCTCGAGGGAGGAAACCGCGGAGTGAACCGATGCGGCCGGAACCTTGAGCGGCTATGGGGAATAAAGCAAGCTCACCGTCAGCCTTGCCACCGGATGCTGAAGCGAACCTGGGTCGGGATGGTGTCGAAGGCGGTTTCGAAGGTGTCGCCCGAAATGATGTGACGACGCCGCGAGCGGCGCCAGGGGCTGCCTGGAGCGGCAGACGCGAGTGTCTCCTGCTGGCGCTCGTTGCCGAAGAGCCGACGGTCGGAATGAAGATCCTGGTCATTTACGCTCATACGCTGCCTCGGAATGCCGGCGGCGCGCGAATCGGATGGGTGCGCGGGAAGATCTCGATGATGATCATCGGGGCGCCGCAGTGTTTGCAGACAAAGGTCGGCGCTCTGGTATCCGCAGAGGTGTCATCGCTGGCGTCAGTGACTGCTGGGGCGTGCAGCAACGCACGTATGCTCGCCAAGTTCTGCCGTCGCACCGGATTGGCAAGCAGCCCATAGTGACGGATGCGATGAAACCCACCTGGCAGCACGTGCAG
>NZ_JAQQEU010000098.1:0-21239 GCF_046026895.1 Paraburkholderia sediminicola | reverse complement strand
GGAGATTATGGAGAACGGCCAGCAACCCGTCAACCCCCTTCTGTGAATTTTCTTGCGGGGCCAGCGTGAAACCACCCCGGAAGATGTGCACCCTTTATATGGAGGGGTGCACGAGAATGAAGGAACTGATCCGGTCGCGTGAGGACGAAGGAGTTCCTCTGTATAGTGACGAATGTGAAGCCAGCCAAACAGCACCTTGACGCGCCCGCGAGCCGGCCACCAGCGGGCAGCGAACGTAACTGCAACACACACGCACGATTTATTGGTGTGCCCCCATGAGCGCGAAGGCGCAAGCTCGTATATAATGCGAGCCGCGCGAATTTCGCAAATTTCTATCGGCCCGCTTCGAGCGGGCTCATCTTTTTTGCTCCCCAAGAGCACAGCCAAACAACCGCGTTGAGTCACTCAGGTGATGTTGAGCCATGCTCGAAACGCCTGACGGTAGCGTCTTGCGTCTCATAGCGAAGCCTCTAGAGGAGAATACGTGAACCCTTTCGATCGCGAAGATTCGCAACACGAAACCGCCGGCTATAGCGGCAAAGCCCCCTCCGGCCGCGCGGCCAAGGGCAAGGGCGCCAGCAAAGCGATCCCTGTTGCGGCCGAACTGCCGCCGCAACAGGCCGAAGAACGCCAGCGCCAGATGCGCGCGCTGATCCAGCTGGGTAAGGAGCAAGGCTACCTGACCCACGCGCAGATCAACGACCACCTGCCCGACAACTTCGCGCAGACAGCAGCGATCGACAGCATCGTCAGCGCGTTCGGCGACATGGGCGTGCAGGTCTACGAACAGGCCCCCGACGCGGAAACGCTGCTGCTCAACTCGAACGCCCCCGCGGTGGTGTCGGACGATCAGGCGGACGAGGAAACCGAAGTCGCATTGTCGACCGTCGACTCCGAATTTGGGCGCACGACCGACCCGGTGCGCATGTACATGCGCGAAATGGGCGCGACCGAACTGCTGACGCGCGCGGGCGAAATCGCGATTGCAAAGCGTATCGAAGACGGCCTTCACGAAATGGTGCAGGCCATTGCCGCTTGCCCGCTCGCGATCTCCGCGATTCTGGCCAGCGCCCAGCAGGTCGCCGACGGCGAACTGCGCATCGACGAACTGGTCGACGGACTGAATGAAGAAACGGTCGCGGCGGAAGAAGACGCGAGCACCGACGCGGTAGCCGATGTCGATGCGGACGCAGAAGAAGACGACGACGGCGATAGCGACGACGACGTCGGCCCGGCCGATTCGTCGGCGGCGGACGAAGCGCGCCTGAAGCAGCTCACGAGCGACTGCCTCGAAATCTTCGCGCAGGTCGGCATGCTGTCCGACCAGATGAACGCATCGCACACGCGCGGCGACGTCACGTCGAAAGCGTATCTGCGCGCCCGTGAAGAGATCCAGCAGCACCTCGCGAAGATCCGCTTCACCGCGCGCACGATCGATCGCTTGTGCGGCGACGTTCAGCACCAGGTCGCGCAAGTGCGTGCGATCGAGCGCAACATTCTGCAAATCGTCGTCTCGAAGAGCGGCATGCCGCGCGAGAAGTTCATCGAGTCGTTTGCCGGCCACGAAGCCGACCTCGGCTGGACGGAACGCGCAGGGCGCGGCAACACCACTTACGGTGCGGCGCTGGAGCGTCATCTGCCGGCGATTCAGTCCGAACAGCAGAAGCTGATTGAAATCGAAGCGACGGTTTCGCTGCCGCTGAAGCATCTCAAAGAGATCAACCGCCAGATGGTCGCGGCCGAATCGAAGATGCGCAAGGCCAAGAGCGAGATGATCGAGGCGAATCTGCGTCTCGTGATCTCGATCGCGAAGAAATACGTGAACCGCGGCATGCTGTTCCTCGACCTGATCCAGGAAGGCAATATCGGCTTGATGAAGGCCGTGGACAAGTTCGAATACCGGCGCGGCTGGAAGTTTTCGACGTACGCAACGTGGTGGGTCCGCCAGGCCGTAACGCGTTCGCTGGCCGATCAGGCGCGCACGATTCGCGTGCCGGTGCACATGATCGAAACGATCAACAAGCTCAACCGCATTTCGCGCGAGATCCTGCAGCAGACCGGCCAGGAAGCGCATCCGTCGGTGCTCGCCGAGCGCATGGAGCTGTCGGAAGAGAAGGTGCGCGGCATTCTGAAGATCGCCAAGCAGCCGGTGTCGATGGAAACGCCGGTCGGCGACGACGGCGACGCCACCCTCGGCGACATGATCGAAGATTCGGCCGCTTCGTCGCCGGCCGATGCCGCGATGCAAGCCGACTTGCGCGCCGCCATCGACGACGCACTCGACTCGCTGTCCCCGCGCGAAGCGAAGGTGCTGCGCATGCGCTATGGCATCAACACGAAGTCGGACCATACGCTCGAAGAAGTCGGCAAGCAGTTCGACGTCACGCGCGAGCGGATTCGTCAGATCGAAAGCAAGGCGATGCGTAAACTGATGCATCCGAGCCGCGCCGATCGACTGAAGTCGTTCCTCGACCGCTAAAAAGTTAGCGACAGCGCTTGCCGTGTACCATGCACGGCAAGCGCAACTGCCTCCGCAACGCCCCATCAAACAAGCAGCGACACGATCCCGCCCACGGTGATCCCCGCTGCCAGCCACCGCCCCGCCGTGTAGAACGCATTGCTCTCGTCCTGAGGATGATCGGGCCGCTCGAGACCAAGCGTGCCATATGCAAACGACTGCACTGCCGAGGCACCCGATTCCGGCGCGGTCTGTGCCGTTAAAGCGCGTTGCCCCTCTTCCTGAGCTGCATTTCCCTCCTGCGCCGCCGCTGCTGCGCCCAAGACGGAGATCTGGACCGCGGCGTCCTGCATGGATGCCGTAGCGGGCAATATGGGTTGCAGAGCGCTGGCATCGTTCGCCGCGGGCTGGCTGTTCATCGTCACGCGATCCGCCAACGACGGCACTTGCGACAACGTGTGGTCAATCTGCATGGATACCCCCGTTCGATTCGCTCAACACATGCGCTGCGCGACCGCGCCAATAGGTGCCGTACACGGCGGTTCGGCGCATCGCCGGTTACAGACCTATCGACGCGACGCAGCCAGAACTGGAGCCTCCGTAAGGCGCGGTAAGCGCAAACCGATGTTTCGCCGCGCCGCATATCGGCCGCGCAAACGCAGGCACGCGACCATCTTCACTCCACCCGCGTGGCCGCTTCACCGGCTGGGCATAGTCGTTGCGCGCTCTCCGTTTGCGATTTTTACGAGGAGCAAGTCATGACCACGCTCGATCCCCAAGAGCCGGCAGCCGTTGGCAAACAATACGCAAACATCGTTGGAATGGGTGTGGGCGACGGCCCTGGCCCAGATGTGATGGCCGCCTCCACGCTCGACGGCAACACGGTGATGTCATCCGACGGTGAACACGTCGGCAAGATCTCCGCCATCATGCTCGACGTGCGCGGCGGGCGGATCGCTTATGCCGTGTTATCCAGCGGCGGATTTCTCGGCGTGGGCGACACGCTCCACGCGATTCCGTGGAGCGCTTTGACGCCCGATACGGACGACAGATGCTTCGTACTCGACGTCCCTGCCGAGCGGATCAAAAACGCGCCCGGCTTCGACAAGGACAACTGGCCATCGATGGCGGATATGCAATGGAGCACATCCGTGTACGAGTACTACAACCGGTCGCCGTATTGGTCTGCGACGCGCGGCACTGAGAAGGACGAGGGAGGATGGGACTCCAACCTATGAGGGTTATGAAGCTCTCTCACAGCGCTCGCGTCGACCGGGCATAAACCGCGCCCAGACCGCCGGATTAAAGGGGCGCGCTTGCGGGCTGGTTGTCCACAGAATCTGTGCGAAAGCCTGTGGATAAGCCCAGCGATCGCGTGGCAACCTCTTGATGTGACGACGACTTTTTATGAATACGTCGCCGCAGGAGCAACGTCGGTCATCCGGTCGCTGCGCAAGCGAGACGCGATCGCGAACGCCGTATTTCCTTCCCTGAAATCAAGCCGCGTGAGCACCGCTCCCGATCTTCGGCAGACTTGAAAAGTGGACCACCCAATCGCGCGACTCCGGCACCTGATCACTCAACGTGAGCAGCGAAGGCAATGCCGCGCCGTCAAAGCGTAGATCGCCATAAGGATCGTCCTCGGCGATCAGAAAGCGATACCGCGCCGCCAGTTCCAGCAACGCCATGCGACGTTCGAGCGACAAGGTCGCGCCGGTCGGATTGGCGAAAGTCGGCACCGTGTACAAAAGCTCCGGCGCGGCGCGCAGCGTGCCGGCTTCGAGCAGCGCGGCGCGCGCCGCGACGTCGAGCCCATGCGGCTCGACGGGCAGCGTCACCACGCGCACTACGTATTGGGTTTTCCGCATCACCCCACGGGTGGCTACACGACGTTCTTCTCGACGATCGGCCGGTTTTCGAGCACGCGCGCGAAGCTCAGCGAGCCGAGATCGAGCGTCGTATAGCGGCCATGCAGAATCAGTTCGCTGATGCCGCGTCCCGTTGCCGGCCCCTGTTGCAAACCGTGCCCACTGAAGCCATTGGCGAAAAGACAGTTGTCCACGTCAGGGTGAGAACCGATGATCGCGTTCTGATCGAGCACGTTGTATTCGTAGTAGCCGGACCAGCAATTCTGCACGCGCAACGCTTCGAATTGCGGCACGCGATGCGCGAGCGTCGGCCAGATCACGTCGTCGAAGAGCGCGTGGTCGACTTCATCGAGTGGTAGATCGTCGGGGTCGTGATCCGCGGCCGGAGAGGTGCCGCAAAGAAACGAGTTGCCCTCGGGGCGAAAGTACACGCCGCTCGGATCGATCAGCAGCGGACACCGTTGCAGCCGCGACGGCGACGTGACGTTGAAAATGCTGCGCCGCCGCGCGTAGACAGGCAGGTCGATGCCGACCATCTGGGCGACCCTGCGGGCCCATGCGCCGGCCGCGTTTACTACCATGTCGCAAGCATAGGTCTCGCCATCAGCGGTCTGGACCTGCGTGACGCGCCGGCCGTCGCGTTGCAGCGCGGTGACATCGGCGGCGACATAGCGCGCGCCGAGGGCCTGGGCTTTCTTGCGTAGCGCCTGCACCAGACCGTAACCGTCGAACCACCCCTCACCGCTTTCGCCATACGCGCCGGCGGCGAGGTCCTCGGTATTGAGCCAGGGGAAGCGCACTTGCAGTGCGCTCGTGTCGAGCAGACTGATATCGGCGCCCAGACTTTTCTGCAATGCGTGATTCTCGCGCAGCGTGGACTCGCCGGCGGGCGTCGCGAGAAACAGATAGCCGCCTTCGTGAAGATCGATCGACGGCCGCGTGCCGTCGATTTCGAGCCGCTCGCCGATCGAGCGCAAGAACTCGATGCCGAACAGCGACATCTGAATCGACAACGGCGTGGAAAATTGCTGACGGATCGACGCCGCCGACAATGCCGACGACGAACGCGCATAGGTCGGATCGCGTTCGATCACCGTGACGCTGACTGTCGGATCGGACAGCCGCAAGAAATACGCAATCGAGCTGCCGATCACCCCACCGCCGACGATCACGACTTTGGAACTCACGTCTGACTCCACGAGTAACATGGCCGCTCTGCAACGCCGGGCGGCGCAAACGGATGGTTGAAGCGAGCACGGGTGCGCAACCACAACGGCAAAGGCAACCGCAGTGGCGCCGCGCATGAATGCGCCGCTGCCACTGCACGGATCGCGCCGGCGCGCTTAGTCGATGTTGAAGTCGATGCCCTGCGCGAGCGGCAATGCCGACGAGTAATTGACCGTGTTGGTGGCGCGGCGCATGTAGGCCTTCCACGCATCCGACCCGGACTCGCGGCCGCCGCCGGTCTCCTTCTCGCCGCCGAACGCGCCGCCGATTTCCGCGCCGCTCGGTCCAATGTTGACGTTGGCAATCCCGCAGTCGCTGCCCGAGTCGGACAGGAAGCGTTCCGCCTCGCGCAAATCGGTGGTGAACACGCACGACGACAGACCGTGAACGGCCGCGTTGTTCGCTTCGACCGCGTCGGCGAAATCCATATAGCGCAACACGTAGAGAATCGGCGCGAAAGTTTCCTTCAGCACGACGGTCGTTTGCGACGGCATTTCGACGATCGCCGGGCGCACGTAGTACCCATTCTCATAGCCCTTCACCTCGACGCGCTCGCCGCCGAACACCTTGCCGCCTTCCGCCGTGGCCTGCTGCAACGCTTCCTGCATGCGTGCATACGATTGCCTGTCGATCAGCGGCCCCATCAGGGTGCCCTGTTCGAGCGGGTTGCCGATCGGCACCTTGCTGTAGAGCTGCTTCAGACGTTCGACGGTTTTGTCATACACACTCTCGTGCACGAACAGACGCCGCAGCGACGTGCAACGCTGCCCCGCCGTGCCCACGGCCGAGAACAGGATGCCGCGCATCGCGAGTTCATGGTCGGCGGTTTGCGTGACGATGCCCGCATTGTTGCCGCCGAGTTCGAGCAGCGAGCGCCCGAAGCGCTTCGCCACTTCGACGCCGACCGTGCGGCCCATTTCCGTACTGCCCGTCGCGCTGACAATCGACGCGCGCGGATCGGCGACCAGCTTCGCGCCCACGTCGCGTCCGCCATTGATCAACGCGGTCAGGCCGGCCGGCGCGTCGCCGAATTCCTTCAGTGCGTCGCTGAGAATCTGATTGACGGCGAGCGCGGTAAGCGGCGTCTTTTCCGACGGCTTCCAGATCACCGCGTTGCCGCACACCAGCGCGAGCGCCGCGTTCCATGACCACACCGCCGCCGGAAAGTTGAACGCCGAGATCACGACACAGGTGCCCATCGGGTGCCACGTCTCCGCCATCCGGTGACCCGGACGCTCCGACGCGATCGTCAGGCCGTACAGCTGGCGCGACAGGCCGACCGCGAAATCGCAGATGTCGATCATTTCCTGCACTTCGCCCATGCCTTCCTGCAGGATCTTGCCGGTTTCCAGCGTGATGAGGCTGCCGAGCGCCTGCTTCTTGTCACGCAGACGATTGCCGAGCAGCCGCACCAGTTCGCCGCGGCGCGGCGCAGGCACGTTGCGCCAGGTGGTGTACGCCTGTTTCGCCAGAGCGAGGGCCGTGTCGACTTCCGCCACCGTGTTGACGGCCACGCGGCCGATGAGGTTGCCGGTAATGGGCGAATGAACCGCGAGATCGCCGGCTTGTGCCGCGTGGGCGATGCCGAGATCGGCGAGGATAGTGGAAGCGTCCATGAAAACCCCTTTAATTTCCGATGCGAAACAAGAGTAAGTTCGGAAACTATACACGCGGGTTTTTCTGGCCGCAAGCAGGGTTGAACGCAAGATAAATGCTGGTTGACGAACGGCCCGATGTTTCCATAAGGAAACTTGACAGACCCATCCCGGGTGCGCGCGACGGCCGAGGGCGACCGTGCCGTTGCCGGAGCAAGCCGCTCCGCGCATCCCATTCGGTTTGTTCGAACTGACTCTTGCGCCGCGTTCAAACCCCCGCCATCAACCGGTCGACCAGCACCCGCGCGAACGGCGGCAAGTCCTTCAGACTGCGCACGCAGATCTTGAGCTTGCGTTCGGCCCACGGGTCGTTCAAGCCGACGAGGGCGATCTGCATCGTCTTCCGGTGTCGCAGCGCGACCGACTCCGGCACGATGCCGATGCCCACGCCTGCTTCGATCATCCGGCACGCAGCTTCAAAGTTGCCGACCTGGATGCGCAGCTTCAGACGCGCGCCGAGCGCATCGGCGGCGCTCATGATAAACGCATGAATCGCGCTGGACGTGGGCAGGCTCACGAAGTTCGCGTCGAGCACTTGCGCGAAATCGACCGACGATTGTTTGGCGAGCGGATGATCGCATGATGTCACCAGAATCAAACGATCGTCGCGGTACGGCAGCATTTCCAGATGTTCCGCATGCACGTTGCCCGCCACGATGCCGATATCCGTCGCGCTATCCGCCACGCCTTTGACGATTTCGCCGCTCAGCACTTCACGCAGATCGATGTTGACGTCCGGATGGTCGCGCAGAAAGTGGCTCAGCACGGCAGGCATGAACTCGCTGATAGCAGTGGTGTTGGCCCAGATGCGCACGTGGCCCTTGATGCCTTCGCCGTACTCCTGCATATCGCCCGCCAGATGCTCGACGCGCTCGAGCACGAGCCGCGCATGATGCACGAACGCTTCGCCCGCGGGCGTCAGCGTCACGCCCTGGCTGGTGCGATACAGCAGTTTGAAACCCAGTTGCTCCTCGAGATTCTTGACCCGGTTGCTGGCGGCCGGCGCCGACAGATGCGAGCGCTCCGCGGCGCGCGCGAGATTCTGCGTGTCGGCGATATGGAGGAGCAAACGCAAATCCACGAAATCGAAATGCATGTTGAAAGCCAGAGATGAAATGCCAATCGGCGTCTGCAAGACAAATGCCAATCTTAACCGGGCGCGAAGCACTCGGTCGAAACAACCGAATTTCCGTGCCGGTGCTCTCTGTCAGAGTGAGGCGGTCCGCGCCTGGTGTCGATGCGAGCGTTTTATTTTTGGGCAGACGTGGAAAAGATTCTGGTGCCAGTCAAAAGAGTGGCCGATTACAACGTGAAGGTTCGGGTGTCGACCTCGCGAACGTGCAGATCTCGATGAGTCCGTTCGATGAAACCGCGGTTGAAAAGGCGGTGCGTCCAAAGGAAGCCGGCATGGCGACCGAAGTGATCGCCGTGTCAGCAGGCGTTGCGCAGGCGCAGGAAACGCTGCGTACGGCGCTCGCGATCGGTGCTGATCGTGCTGTGTTGATCGGGTCGAATGAAGAGTTGCGGCCGGTCGCGGTCGCGAAGCTGCCGAAGGCGCTCGTTGACAAGGAACAGCCGCAGTTGCACTGGTAGTCGGCGTCTCGGGCGCGATCCGGCACCTTGCCGGGATGAAGGACTCGAAGGTGAACGTCGCGATTAACAAGGACCCCGAAGTTCCGATCTTCAGTGTCGCCGATTATAAGTCTGGTCGGCGATCTGTACACGGTCGTGCCGGAACTGGCAGGCGAAAATCACCTGACGCAGGCAACCCGCGTGGCGAGTTCAAGGCCGCGCAACACACTTGCAATCGACGGCCCGAATCAACGGGCCGCGCTCACGCCCTCCTTCATTTACGCCGACTTCTCCACCAATTCGCCATGGGGCGCCCGATCGGCATCCGGCGAGATATCCTCTAGCGTCTGCTGACTTGTCTCGATCCGCAGCGCCAGAATAGCAACGCTCAGCAAAAGCAGCACGCCGCCAACCATCGCAAGCACTCCGGTCACGCCAAATTGCGTATATAGCAACAGCGCGACATAAGGCGTGGACATCGAAGCCGCGCGCCCACAAGTGCCGGCCACACCCGTTCCGCGCAGCCGATACGCGGTCGGAAACAGCTCCGGGATATAGCCGAACAAGCCCAGCGTGCACACGGTATAGATCGCCGTCACCAACGCGAAACCCACCACTGAAATCGCCGTCGGCGCACGCATCTGCACGTACACGAAGCCGAGCAGAATCGTCACGAGCGAAAACAGCACGATCCCATTGCGACGCCCCAACCGGTCGGCCACCAGGTAGCCGACCACCGCGCCGGCCGGCGCACCGAACGACATCAGCAGCACGAATCCAAGCGACTGCACGATCGTCAGCCCTTCCTTGACGAAGAATGTCGGCAGCCACGCGACGAACCCATACAGCGACATATTGATCGCCATGCAAGTCAACGCCGCCACCAGGGTGCGGCCGATCATGCCGCGCGCGAACAACGCCGAGAACGGTGCAGCCGGCACCTCGTGACTCACCACTCGCGCGACCGGCGGCAGCTTCCCGACGCGCGCCTCGACTTGCCGCTCGATCGCCGACACCGTGGCCTCTGCCTCTTCGAGCCGTCCAACCGTTTCGAGCCAGCGCGGCGATTCCGGCATCCGATGCCGCAGGAACCACACCACCAGCGCACCAATACCCGCAATCGCGAACATGTAGCGCCAGCCGAGATGCGGAATAACCCGGTAGCCGATCGCCGTCGCGCCGAGCAAACCGGAATTGATGATCAGCGCGAGCAGCGCGGTCCAGCGTCCGCGCGTGGCCGGCGGCACGAACTCGCACAAGGTGCCGGCCGCCACCACCAGTTCGGCGCCCAGCCCCACCCCCATGATGAAGCGCAGCAGGATCAGCCAGTAGATGTCGGGCGCAAAGCACGCGGCGATCGACGCAATACCGAAAATCGCCAGGTTCGCCTGATACGAATAACGCCTGCCGAAACGGTCGCCTAGATAGCCGGACAGGCCCGCGCCGATCATCATGCCCATGAAGGTCGCGGAGATGAAAAACGAGCCGAGCCGCAAATCGGTGAAGCCGCTTTTGACCATCGCCGCGAGCGCGCCGTTGGCCAGATAAATATCGAATGCGTCGAGGAAAGCGCCCGCGCCAATCAGACCGAGAATATTCCAATGGAAGCGGCTAATCGGCAAGCGGTCGAGCCGCGCGCCGGAATTGACGGTTAATGTTGCCAACTTTGTCTCCTGATAAGGTGCGCGCGGCAGGGCCGCTAACGCAATGCAGTTCTGCATGGCCGCTTTCTCGAAGACGCGGCTCGGATGCAAGCGTCCGAACGACACGGCTGGGTGCCGCCGCGCCGAGGCTTGTCAAGTCATGTCGTGTCATGTCATGCCGTATGACGACAAGAGTGCGACAGCCGCTCTGGCGAGGGAATTGGCATTATTGGAAGCCGATGTTTCGTTGCGGTTAACGGCGGCATCATCACGCGTGCGGGCGGCAAGAAAAACGGCGCAATGCATGAAAATGCATTGCGCCGTTTTGCGCATCGCCGGTTCGTCAATCAAATCACGCGCCGTGTGGACGACACTTGTCAGCCCGTTACGATCCTGCGGGCCTTCAGAATGACCGGCATATCGACCATCTTGCCGTCCACCGCCGCCGCAGCGCCGTTGCTGGCGTCCACCGCCGACAGCACGCGCCGCGCCCAGTCCCGCTCGGCGTCGCTCCATGCATACGCGCGATGCACCGCATCGATCTGCTTCGGATGAATGCACAGCTTGCCGCCGAAGCCAAAGCGCCGGCCGCGCCGCGCGTCGGCTTCGATTACGTGGGTATCGGTAATGGTGGTGGACACGCCATCCACTGGCGCGCCGATGCCCGCGAGTCGCGACGCCAGCACGATCTGCGAGCGGAACAGATGCAGTTCCTCGCCATCGCCGTCGATGCCGAGATCGATTTGAAAATCCAGCGTGCCGAACACGATGCGCTGCACGCGCGGCGCCGCGCACAACACCGCGAGATTCGCAAAACCGTGCGCGGTCTCGACGATCGGCAACACGCTCAACTCGGGATGCGCGCACGCCAGCACGACCTCGATCTGCTCGCGCGTCTCGGCCTTCGGCAATACGATTCCAGCGACACCAGGCTGCGCGGACAACGCGGCAATGTCGTCGGCAAACCACGGCGTATCCGAGCCGTTGACGCGTACCCATGCCGCCCGTGATGCATGCCCAGATACAGCGGCCAGCACAGCCGCGCGCGCTACGGGTTTTTCATCGGGCTGCACGGCGTCTTCGAGATCGAGAATCACCGCGTCCGCGCCGGCTGCGAGCGCTTTCTCGAAACGCTCGGGCCGGTTGCCCGGCACGAACAGGTACGAGCGAGGCAGCGTGGTGCTCATGCGGGGACCGCCGCGTGCGAGCTTGCCTCGAATACCGAGCCGATTTGCTCGTGCTCCGCGATATGCCATGCGTTGCCGAGCAAACGCGCGGCCTCGCCTTCGGTGGCCGCGCCTGAAAATGCCGCCAGCCGATGCAGCTTGGTCGCGATCTCATCGCGCGACAGCGTATTACCCGGGTCGCCCTTCGGTTCGTCGACGCGGCCGTGCAACACGCGGCCGTCGGTGGTCGTCACCGTCACCTTGCCGATCCAGCGCGCGGGGTACGCGGCATCGACCTCGGCGTCGTAGGCCATCGTCACGTTGTCGCGGAAAGCGGCGATCGCATCCGCGTCGAAGCCCTGCTGGAATTCGATCACGCCCGCACAGCCGTGATGTGCGACGAGCGCGAGCACCGTGCCCATGTTGAACTTCGCCTGGTGCACAGTGCGCGGCGTGACGACTGCACCGAGCACGTCGAGCGCGCCTTGATGAACGTGCGCAACGACCTTCGCTATATCGCGCGGCGCGAGACGGTGCTCCTGCACCACCGCAAGCAACGCGTCGGCGGCGGGATGCGTATGCCGGCACGCCGCGTGATATTTGAACGATGTCTCCGCCGTCGCCCAACGGCTGCCCAGCCGGTCGACGAGGCGCGCCGGATCGGCGTCGCTCGACATGCCCGCCGCCATGCCTTGCGCGCCTTCGAGAATGCGGGTCGCGCCCCTGAAGCCCTCGGCGGCGAGTTGCGCTGCCATCAGTCCGTTCGCGGCGGCCATCGCCGTGTGCAATTGCTTCGAGTCGGCGGCGTCGCGCAGGAACTCCCACAAGCCACTCGCCTGCGTGCCCGCGGAGCCGAACGCGTCGAGCATCTGCATGGGCGACAAACCGAGCAGTTTGCCAGCGGTAGCAGCCGCCGCGACCGTGCCTACCGTGCCGGTGGTGTGAAACACCTTGTAGTGCGAGCGGCCGAGAAATTCGCCGATGCGAATGCCGACTTCGTAACCCGCGACCGCCGCCACGATGAAGTCGCGCCCCGATGCACGCCGGGCCTGTGCCAATGCAAGCGCCACCGGAAACACCACGGTCGCCGGATGAAACACCGAGCCGTTGTGCACGTCGTCCTGCTCGGCGAAGTGCGACGCCGCGCCGTTGACCATCGCCGCGAAATAGGGTGTGGTGCGGCTGCGGTCGATCAACACTTCGCACGGGCCGTGCTGCGCCGCGCCACTCGCCTGACGCGCGAAGCGCGCGATCGTTTCGACCGGCCGCGCACCCTTGCCGGCCAATGCCGAGCCGAGCCAATCGACGTACAGGTTCACCGTACGCTCGACCACCGCGTGCGGGATGCTGTCGAAGTCGAGTTGCGCGGCGAAGGTGGCGAGCGTGAGACTGGGATGATCGTTCATGAGGAGTTCGCGTCGGGTTCGTTTGGATTACCGACGTGGCATCGTACGCACGCCGGCACGGAGGGGTGGTTCAGATCGTGCCGGCCGCACGCAGCGCGTCGATGCGCGCGCTGTCGTAGCCGAGTTCGCGCAGGATCGCTTCGGTATGTTCACCTAGCGCGGGGACCGGATCCATGCGTGGCGCGAAGTCGGTGGGCAGACCCGGGGGCAGCAGCGCGGGCACCGCGCCCGCCGCCGTGCCGACTTCCTGCCAACGCTCGCGCGCTCTTAGTTGCGGATGCGCCCACACGTCGTCGAGCGTGTTCATCTGCGCGTTGGCGATGCCGGCATCGTCGAGCCGCTCGATGACCTGCGCGGCACTCAGCTTCGCAAAGGCCGCGACGATCACTTCGCGCAACGCTTGCCGCGCGGACGTGCGTTTCCAGTTCGACGCGAAGCGCTCGTCGATGGCGAGCTCCGGCTGTTCGAGCACGCGCTCGCAGAAGAGCTTCCACTCGCGTTCGTTTTGCAGACCGAGCATCACAGTCTTGCCGTCGGCGGCGGGGAACGGCCCGTACGGGTAGATCGTGGCGTGCGCCGCGCCCGACAGCGCGGGCGGCGACTGACCGTCGATCGCATAGTAGAGCGGGTATCCCATCCACTCGACCATGCTCTCCAGCATCGATACGTCGATGCGGCAGCCGCGCCCGGTCCGGTCGCGCAACAGCAGCGCGCTCAGAATATTCGAATACGCGTACATGCCGGCGGCGATATCCGCGATCGAGCAGCCGGCCTTGGCGGGCGCGCCCGGCGAACCGGTGATCGACAGGAAACCGGATTCGCTCTGGATCAGCAGGTCGTAGGCTTTCTTGTCGCGATAGGGACCGTCGGCGCCATAGCCGGAGATATCGCAGACGATCAGCCTCGGGTACTTCTTGCTCAACGCGTCGTAGCCGAGACCGAGCCGCTCCGCCGCGCCGGGGGCGAGATTCTGCACCAGCACGTCGGCGTCGGCGACCAGTGCGTCGAGAATCTGCGCCGCCGCGGGCTGCTTCAGATCGAGCGCGAGACTTTCCTTCGAGCGATTGGTCCAGACGAAATGCGACGACAGTCCATGCACGCGTTCGTCGTAACCGCGCGCGAAATCGCCGACGCCAGGGCGTTCGATCTTGATGACCCGCGCGCCGAGATCGGCGAGCTGACGCGTGCAGAACGGCGCGGCAATCGCATGTTCGAGCGTGACGACCTTGATACCGTCGAGTGGCCTCATGTGTGTGTCAGCCTGAAAGGTCAGAACGAACGCGGCAGTCCGAGAATATGCTCGGCCACGTACGAGAGAATCAGATTGGTCGAAATCGGCGCGACCTGGTACAAACGCGTTTCGCGGAACTTGCGCTCCACGTCGTACTCGCATGCAAAGCCGAAGCCGCCGTGAAATTGCAGACAGGCGTTGGCGGCTTCCCACGATGCGTCCGCCGCAAGCAGCTTCGCCATGTTCGCCTGCGCGCCGCACGGTTGATGCGCATCGAAACGGCGCGCCGCTTCGATGCGCATCAGGCTGGCCGCTTCCACATTGATGAACGAACGCGCGATCGGGAACTGCACGCCCTGGTTCTGTCCGATCGGACGGCCGAACACGACGCGCTCTTTCGCGTACTCCGTCACCTTGTCGACGAACCAGTAGCCGTCGCCGATACACTCCGCCGCGATCAGCGTGCGCTCCGCGTTCAAACCGTCGAGGATGTATCTGAAGCCCTGCCCTTCCTCGCCGATCAGATTCTCGGCGGGGATTTCGAGGTTGTCGAAGAACAGTTCGTTGGTCTCATGATTGACCATGTTCAGGATCGGCTGCACGGTCAGACCGTGCCCGATCACTTCGCGCAAGTCGACGATAAAGATCGACATGCCTTCCGATTTTTTCTTCACGTCGGCGAGCGGCGTGGTGCGCGCGAGCAGGATCATCAGGTCCGAGTGCTGCACGCGCGAGATCCACACCTTCTGGCCGTTGATCACATAACGGTCGCCGCGTCGCTCCGCGGTGGTCTTGATCTTCGTGGTGTCCGTGCCGGTGGTCGGCTCGGTCACGCCCATCGACTGCAAACGCAAATCACCGTTCGCGATCTTCGGCAGATACCTGCGCTTCTGCTCTTCGGAGCCGTGGCGCAGCAGCGTGCCCATGTTGTACATCTGCCCGTGGCACGCGCCCGAATTGCCGCCGGCGCGATTGATCTCTTCCATGATCACCGACGCTTCCGTGAGCCCCAGACCCGAGCCGCCGAAGTCTTGCGGAATCAGCGCGGCCAGCCAGCCTGCCTTGGTGAGCGCATCGACAAACGCTTCCGGGTAACCGCGTGCTTCGTCGATCTTGCGGAAGTACTCGCCGGAAAACTGCTGGCACAGATCGCGCACTGCTTCGCGAATGTCCTGGAAAGAATCCTGTTGCGTGGTTTGCATAGTCGAATCTTTTGGAGTTCAGGTGACGCTCAATGACGCTCGGGTGGCACTCGTCGACGGCTCGGTTGACGTTCAGGCCAGCGCGGCCGTCGCGCGCATGGTCAGATAGCCTTCGCGGTCTTTGGCCCACAGGTCGATGGTCTTGCCTTCGGCGGAAGGCTTTCCGCACACTGTAAAAGGCTGGCCCGCGAAAGTGGGCCGCAGCGCTCTGAACGCGAAGCTCTGCAGCGTCGCGTCGGGCTGCTCGCGGCGCACCAGGTCGACCAGCAGCGTCGCGATCAAGGGACCGTGGACGACCAGGCCGGGATAGCCTTCGACCTGCGTGACGTACGGGTAATCGTAGTGAATGCGATGGCCGTTGAAGGTCAGCGCAGAATAGCGGAACAGCATCACGGCGTCGGCGTCGACGGTGCGGCGCCACGTTTCGCCTTCGGGCGCGCGCTGCGGCTGCTGCGGCCGCGCGCCTTCCTGCGGCGCGTCGCGATAGACGATGTCGTGCTCTTCTTCGAGCTTCAGTTCGCCGTCCGCCTCTATCGTATGCTGCACCGTGACGAACACGAGACGGCCCGAACGGCCGGTCTTGTCCTCGATATTGGCGATGGTCGACGTGCGCGTGGCGTGCTCGCCCACTTTGAGCGGCGCATGAAAGGTCAGCCGGCCTCCGGCCCACATGCGGCGCGGCAACGGCACCGGCGGCAGGAAACCGCCGCGCTTCGGATGACCGTCGGCGCCGACCTCGGCCATCGGCGCCACTGGCAGAAAGTACAGCCAGTGCCAAAGGGGCGGCACCGTATCGCCGCTTTCCTCGCGATCGAGCGTGGCGGCCAGCGCCGTCAGCGGAAAGGCGGTGATATCGTCTTTGGCCACCGCCTCCTTGTTGAGCCAGTCGTCGAGTTTCTCTGCTGAGGAGGACATAGGAGAAGGCTCCAGATACACACGTTGAGCTTTGTAAGGCCCTACTATGAACGACGCGTTGCGTTGCGCGAAGTTTGCATTTTTGAATCAGGCCTTTGGTTTTGATTAAGGCGCGCGGCGTGGGCGGCGAACGTGGCCTTGGCGGTGCGCCCGGCCCGTCAGCCCTCGCCGCGCATCTGCGCGGACGCTTCGTCCTCGATCCGCTGGCAGATTTCGATCGCGGTCTGCTACTTGAGGCCAAGCCGTTTAGCGAGACGATTCAGGTTGGCGCGATCGAGACCGAGTTCGCGCGCAACCGCCGCCCAGTTCTGCTTGTGGCGTGCGAGCGCGTCGAGGACGATGCTTCGCTCGAACTCCGTCACCGCACTGCGAAAATCCTTCGATCCGTTCCCCGTGCGCCGGTGCGGACGGCTGGCTGATTTCTTCGTGCGGCACCTCCGACAACGCAAAGTCCGCGGCGCTTAACGTCAGAATGCGACGACGCTCACGATTGGCCGCCAGCGCCTTGAGCGCACTGCGCCCAATCAGATGTTCGAGCTCGCGCACGTTGCCCGGCCATGGTAGCGCAACAACGCGGCCTGCTCGTCCGCCGCAAGACGCAGGCTCAGCAGCCCAAGCCGCGAGCGATTCTCTTCGAGAAAGAAGCCCGCCAGCAGCAGCACGTCGCGGCCTCGCTCGCGCAATGGCGGCACACGCAGCGGGTAGACGCTGAGACGATGGTAGAAGTCCGCGCGGAACCGGCCCGCTCGCACTTCCTCGGCGAGGTCACGATGGGTGGCGGTGATCAGTCGCACGTCGACCTTATGTTCGTGGTCCGAACCAATTCCCTGCACCTGGCCGTTCTGAAGAACCCGCGACAGTTTTGCCTGCACGGCGAGCGGCAACTCCCCGACTGCCTCGAGGAAAATCGTGCCGCCGTCCGCCAGTTCGAATTTGCCGCGCCGGTCCGACGACGCACCTGAGAACGCGCCGCGCCCATGCCCGAAGAGTTCGCTCCCGACCACCGTGTCCGGCAGCGCCGCACAATTCAGACTCACCAGCGGCTTGTTCGCGCGTGGCGACAGCGCATGAATCGGATTCGCCACCATCTCCTTGCCGACGCCGGTCTCGCCGGTGATCAGCACGGTCAGGTCACTCGCGGCGACCACCTCGATTTCCTTGAGCATGCGGTGATGAGCGTCGCTGCTGCCGATCAGCTCGCGCCGGCTCTGGCTGCTCGCCTGCCGATAAGCTTCGGCGCGCAGGCGCGCCTCTTCGCCGCTGCGCGCCAGCGTGTCGATGCGCTCGACCACGCTCACGGTCGCGGCGGCAAGGCCGACGAACGCCCGCAACGACGCCATGTCGATGCGTCGAAGCGTGCGGGGTCGAGTGCGTCGAGCGTGAGCGGTCCCCTGGGCTGGCCGCGAATGAACAGGGGACAACCGAGGCAGTCGTGGACTTCGAGGTGCCCCGCCATGCCTTGGACGAGGCCGTCGTAGGGGTCGGGCAAATCGGAATCGGCCGCGAAGCGGGTCGGCTCGGGCCGTGACAGAAGCTGCTCGAAGCGCGGGTGATCGCCGACCCGAAAGCGCCGCCCCAGCGTATCGCTGCTCAAGCCGTCGATTGCCAGCGGCACCAGCGTATCCCCTTCGAGGCGCAACAAAGCGGCCGCGTCGCCCGGAAACAACGTGAGCAGACTGCGAAGCAGGCGACGATAGCGTTCCCGATCGGATAGGTCGCGCGACAGGTCGAGGATCAGCGGCGTCAGGACGTCGAGTACCGCATCCGCAGTCGGATTGACTCCATTGGTAGTCTTTCTGACTGAAGTCGAATGGACCATTTGCACATCCATATCATTGATTCCACTGCAATTTATACCTGGCACGAATCATGGATGCAATGTGTCGACTTGCGCAAGTCAGCTCTACAACCACTGATCATCAGGAACCTCATTATGCTTTCCTCCGAACACCGCGCCATCGTCAACGCAACCGTCCCCCTGCTCGAAAGCGGAGGCGAAGCGTTGACCACGCACTTTTACAACCTGCTCCTGAGCGAACACCCGGAAGTGCGCCCGATGTTCAATCAGGCTAATCAGGCAAGCGGCGAGCAGCCGCGTGCGTTGGCCAACGGCGTGCTGATGTACGCGCGCCATATCGATCAAAGCGAACAATTGGGTGGTCTGGTCGCGCAGATCATCAACAAGCACGTCTCGCTGAATTTCCTGCCGGAGCACTATCCGATCGTCGGACAGTGCTTGCTGCGCGCCATCCGCGAAGTGCTCGGCGCGCGAATCGCCACCGATGCCGTGCTCGAGGCATGGGCCGCCGCCTATCAACAACTCGCCGACCTGCTGATCGGGCTCGAAGAACAGATCTACGCGCAGCGCGAAGCGGCGCCGGGTGGATGGCGCGGCACGCGTGTGTTCCGCGTCGCGCGCAAGGAGCGCGAGAGCGATGAAATCACGTCGTTCTATTTGCGCCCCGACGACAATGGCGAGTTGCTCGCGTTTCATCCCGGCCAATACATCGGCGTGAGTCTGACGATCGACGGCGAACAAGTGCGTCGCAGCTATTCGCTATCGGCAATGGCGAACGGCCGTGAATACTGTATCAGCGTGAAGCGCGAGCCGAATGGCGGTCGAACTATCTGCACACGCGGGTCAGCGAAAACGATACGGTGGACCTGTTCGCGCCGGCCGGCGATTTCAAGCTCGCACAGAGCGACAAGCCGCTCGTGCTCATCAGCGGCGGCGTGGGCATCACGCATGCTGCAAGCAGCCCTGACTATCGATCGTCCGGTGCACTTCGTTCATTCGGCTCGTCATGGTGGCGTGCACGCGTTCCGCGATGCGATCGAAGCATTGGCGCCGCGTTATCCGCAATTGAAGCGCTTCTATTGCTACGACAAAAACGTGCCGGCGGTGCCGACGCGCACGGCACCGGCTATCTCGACGAGAGGCACCTCGCCAAATGGCTGCCGGAATCGCGTGATGTCGACGTTTATTTCCTCGGGCCCGTCGCTTTCATGAAAGCGGTGAAGAAGCATCTCAAGGCGACTGGCGTGCCGGAGTCGCAAAGCCGCTATGAGTTCTTTGGACCGGCTCACGCGCTGGAATAAGGCGGTTGACACGCCACTGCTTCGCAGGGAAGTAGTGGCGATAAGCGCGCGTGTTGCCGAACGGCCTCGAGCTCTGCCACTGCACCGGGGATCGCGCGCTTCGCGCGATCCTCGCCTTCACTACCGCTCCTTGCGCCGGCGAAACGCCCACCATCCGGCCAGTCCCGTGAAGCCGGCTACCAGCAATACCATCACCCAGAAGCCGTGCCGATTTTCGGCGAACGGTATACCTCCGACGTTCATGCCAAAGAAGCCCGCGCCGATATTGATCGGCATGGCCAGAACCGTGACCAGCGTCAGCGTGAACAGCGTACGGTTGTTCTGCTCCTCGAGGCGTGAAATGATTTCCTCCTGCAGCAGCCTGATCCGCTCGATCAAACCAGCCATATCGGAGAGGACGACCGAGAACTCTTCCGTCGATTCACGCAGATCCCGTACATCTTCCTGCTGGAGCCAGCGCGGCGGCCGTGCCAGCAAACGGAAAATCGCGCCGGGCTCGGGTGCGAGCATGCGTTGCAAGCGGGTCAGCGTCCGACGCATGGCGCCCAGGTCCAGCCGGTTCTGCGTCGGCCGTTGCGAAAGAAACCGGTCGTCGATGCGATCGACGTCGGCACTGGTACGCCGGACGATCTGCCCCAGCAAGTCGGCCTGGTCGTGCATCAGGTGGACCAGCAATTCCGCGGGCGACCTGAATATTTCCCCTTCGCGGACCGACGCGCGCAACCGGTCGACAGAACGCAGCGGCTTGAGACGCGCATTGACGATGTTCCGCTGATTCGCGTAGATCCACAGCGTCGCAATTTCGGACGGGATGAACTCGGGGTTGAACATCACGTCGTTCACGACTGCGCGTAGCGCGCCGTCCGCATGCTCGATGCGCGTCGCATGCGAGCCTTCGCGGAGTGCGTCGAAAAACGTTTCCGGCAGATTGAGTTGCGATCTAAGCCAGCGTTCGCTCGCGCTATGCGCTAGATTGAAATGAAGCCAGAGAAATTCGCCGGCCTGCTTCGACTCGCCGTTCGCTTGGTGCTCATGAAGCCATTCGACGATCTCTTCCGCATCGACAGGCCGCCCCGCGCGGGTCGAGGAAAAGACGAAGCCGCATACCATGCCAGACGAATCGGCGCCGTAGGTTTGCAATAGCGGATCGGATTCATACTCAATTCAGCGTTTGCTTCCGGTGCCGGATCGTGGTCGTTAGCAATTTACCTAGCGAAGATGGAATCCTGACGACAGCCACCGCGGCTCCGGGCTTCGGAGACGCACAGACCGGATTGGAATGAAATGCCTGAGCATATCGCGGCCAATCAAAAGCAGGGTAACCCACTAGTATTTCCTGCGGCGGCTTATCGGAGCCTTAAGTTCGGACTGCCGGTTCGTTAAAGTTGGACAGTCACAAGAGCGTCACATGGCGGCCTTAAGTTGCAGCGCATGGAGGCCAATTAAATACAGTAGGAGTCTGACTATGAAGCTCACCCAATTCGCGCTGGCTCTTAGCGCGCTATGTGTGACCGCCGCCCAGGCCGCCGATATCACCGGCGCGGGCAGCACGTTCGCAGCACCGATCTACACGAAATGGGCCGACGCCTATCAGAAGTCCGGCGGCGGCAAGGTGAACTACCAGGGTATCGGTTCGTCGGGTGGCGTGAAGCAGATCATCGCGAAGACCGTCGATTTCGCGGGCTCCGATGCTCCGCTGAAGGACGACGAACTCGCCAAGAACGGCCTGTTCCAGTTCCCGACAGTGGTCGGCGGCGTGGTGCCGGTCGTCAACGTGCCGGGCGTGAAGCCGGCTGG
>NZ_JAQQEU010000097.1:0-21360 GCF_046026895.1 Paraburkholderia sediminicola | reverse complement strand
GTCTAGGAACACTGCTGATACGGGGACTGATATGCCGGCACGAAAGGTTGAGGTAGAAAATGCATTACGCGATGCGATGCATAGCTCTGTAGCTTTTCTCGACGAACTGAGACAGCAGTACATGGCGGACAGGAATATCCCGAAGCCGGCGGTGTTCTCTAGCGCCGCTGCCCTGCAGGACGATGGTCTGCCTGTCATCGAGCTCATCGCCCAGATGTTTTCTGATGGTCAGCCATTCGGGGAAATCGCAACGTTTGCGATTCCGGTGCTCCGCCACTGCCAACGCGTTGCGCCTGACACATTGATTCGGTTGCTCAACATCGTCGGCGCTAACGATTCCAGACATCCCATGCTTCTCGGTGGTGAAGTTCAGTCGATACTGTCGCACGACGTCAAGCTGGGTTATACCTGCCTGGAACGCGTGCTCAACGGGTCTGACGTTCAGACAGGTACAGCTACCGTACTTGCCATCGCCATCGCCCAGGTGGAAAAGCAACGGTGCGTCCCGTATTTTCTTGCACTCGCCCAAAAGGACAGGGAACACTGTTTTACGGCCGCTTTGTACGCACTGGCCTCGCTCGACGGCAAGTACCTCGCGCAATCTGGTTGTCTGGCGGGCCTGCGGGCGCTGTTCGAGGTTGCGAAGAATGAAGAGCGCTGGTCAGAGGTGGGATTCAATTTTCTCTGTCGCCTTGCATCCTTTGACTCGAGCTCATTGGGGGAACTCCGCGCATGCGTTCAGGCCGGCAACGTACAAGCTTTTCACGCCGCCATTCGCTGGTTACGTTTCAAGAGTTCGGACACGTTCACACCGGATATCGTTGAATTGCTGTTGGAGCTGACGCACTTTTCCGTCCGGAACGCGGAATACCTCAGCGAAGTCCAGAGCAATCTTGCAACGTACCTGTACAGCGCCGGGCACCGTCCCATCGCATATGAGATGCTGAACATCGTTGCGGGCCACATTGGCTGGGATTTCGGTCACGCACGGTCTGGTCCATCGTACGCTATCGTTGCCGACGAGCAGGTCCTGTCGACAGTCGCAGCGAAATGGCTCCTTCAGGATGTATTCCTGAAGGAGGCCCTGCAGTCTTTACTCACGCTTGGAGTTCCGCACGGTCAGACAGTAAGGGCTGATGTTGCTGCATTCCGGAATGCTTCGCCGGCTGCACGACGTCGCGCCGTTCACCGGCTTCTTGGGGTATCGAACAGTGGGACGCTGGTCGCCGGTTACCTGCTTGAGCTTGCACTCGATGACGGTAACCAGTCATGGGCGCACGAAGCCTTTCTGGAGATTGTCGGCAACTACCTCAGCGCCGAATATCCAGGCGAGATACGCGATTTCCTGAAGGTAGCCACGCAGCGCTTGCCGCGAGGCAAATTTCGAACCGCGACAAAAGAGGTGCTCAAGAACGTACTCGACTGGGGAGAAGTCCTGCAGCGCCTTCCAGTGTTACCAGAACTCACGCCGACGCGCGAGCGCTGGATGACACTGCGCCTCGCGGGACAGAGACGCGACGCCGAAATCTCCAGGAGGGTCGAGGAGAAGTCGGTGATGGCGCAGCTGGTATCGCGCGCGTATATCAAGCAGGGTCGACGATTCGCTGTTCGCATGCCTGACGGCAGTACCACCGTGACAGAAATGAAGACGGTGTCTGTCGAATTCGAACTGCCCAGCTCGGAAGTTCTCAATCCCCTGGAAGCGCTTCTTTCGCGTACCGCATACGTCTCAGGTGGAAGCAAATGAGTTTGGATATTCTGGTTGAGGAATACCTCAGCACGATGAAAGAGGATGGCGAGCTCGACAAGTTCCTGCCGATTCTGTTGACTGCGATGGGACATGTCGTGCTGTCTTCACCGCAGAAGGGCGCGCGTCAGAGCGGAGGGGACCTGGTTACCGTCGGCCGGGACGATGACGGCGGGGTGAAAAAGGTCTTTGTCTGGGTAATCAAGTGCGGCGATATCGACCGCGCGGCCTGGAATTCGGGTGAGCAGTCAGTTCGTCCTACCCTGGATAGTGTTGTCGACGTCTATCTTTCGGCGAACCTGAGCCCTTCCAGACAGCACTTGCCCAAGAAGGTCTGCATTGTTACCAACGGAGAATTCAGGCAAACCGTTCAGCAGGAAATCACCGGATACCTGCGTGCATATCAGCAACGGAATCTGGTTGAGACCGGGGAAGTCAACGGCGCGATGCTTGCGGACTGGACAGGCAAACACATGCTGGATGAGCGCGTGCTTCCCGATGCGCTGCGCAGTCTGATGCGAAGAGCGCTTTCAAATGTAGACACACCGGAAGCTTCGATTGAGCACGCACGACAGCTTGTTTGCCGCCTCCTGCAATCCGCGCGCACTGCGACCGGGAGCCACAGGACGCAACAGAGGAAGGTGACGGGGTATCTTCGTGCAATTGCTCTGTTTAATGCCATTCTGTTTGGTTGGGCACGCCAGGCGAACAACCTGGAGGGCGCGTATGTTACTGCTGAATTTACACTTCTTGCTGCATGGGCCTTTGTCCACCAGGATGAATGGAAAGATAAAGCGTGGATTCGACCGCTGTTCACGCAGTTCCTCGCACATTACCTCGTCGTGGTGTCTGCGTATCACGCGAAGCTCGAGCCTTACTACCGGACGCAGGGCGCATTTGGCATCGCGCTACGAGACAGTTCCCTGGTTGCGGAGCGCGTCTTCGAGGAAATCGGCCGGCTGGGAGCGTCGAGTGTGATGCTAACGCTGATGGCCGACGTACCGAACGGCACGCTGCTGTCAATGGCTGGAGATGACCTGGCCAGCAAGCTTGTGGCACTTCTGCAAACGCACACGGTCGCCACTGTTCCGTGCTACGACCGCAACGCGATTGACATCTCCTGCGGCATGGCTGCGCTGGTTATGACCCGGCGAGCGGAATTGGCCAGGGAGTGGCTACATGGGCTCGTACACAGGCTGGTGAACGCGCTGCAGAGTCGCATATACGCGCCGCTCAGCAGCGATTCTTTCGACGACCTTGTGGCAATCAGGCATGGTCAGCTGGCAATGCGTGATGACCTGTTACACATCACCACGCTGGTACCGACGCTCGCCTTCTGGTGTTACGAGCTTGATTGCGTGGAGGAGTACAAAGTGCTTCGGGAGCAGGCGCTTCCGCGCTTTAACGGTACAACGCTGAACGTGTGGTTCGCCGACAAGGATTACGAAAGTCTGCTGGACTCGCCGGAGCGGCTGGCGCAAAGCGGGTTTGGTGCATCGATTCATCTTCCGGACTCGATGAGCGACCTGCCGTCTGTGCTGCCCGGACATACCGGCGACATGCTTCTACTGGGCGATTTCGAGGCGTTTCGGTTCAACCTGGGGGGGATAGCTTTTCTTGCCAGTCGTCACTGGAAACTGCAGTTACCGCATGACATCCCATTCGCACTGGCAAACGCCGTCACGCATTCCCGGCCAACGCCCAGCGACTTCGTGACCTGAAGGTCTGCTCCATGATTCAAGGTTCGGTCGGCAAAACGCGGTCTGTCGAGAACCATAGGCGCGGTCTTTGCGTCCTGCGGGCAAGCCATTGCGCGTAAGGCGGGGGAAAAACGACGCCTTCGAAGTCAATCTGCGCAACAAAGCGCTGGACGTGCGCTGCAATGAAGCCGTCGCCATAGTCAATGGCGCTGCTCAGCTGACGAAAGATGTCGCGGTCGGCGTCGCGCGGCAGTCGCCGGCCGCTGATGAACTCACCCAGGCCCGCAGGCCACGTCCCATTGTTGACCTGCGCATCCCGCACACGGTCCTCGTGCTGATGGCGAAAACTGTGGTTTCCAAACCCGCTTCCAAAGCCGAGGCGGTCGCGGACATGTCGCAGGAACGCTTCTTCATATGAGCGCCCCCACAGCGGGGCCTTGCCGCCAGGTTCCGGCACTGCGGAGGGAAAAAGGGGCGTGCCCGGCAGATGCCGTGCCTGCATCTCGCGGATGAAATCGCCGAGACCCAGTTCGAGGAGCTTTGGATGGACCGGAAGGGTCCGACCGACGGCGGCGTTTTTCAGCGTTCGAGGCGGCAGTTTTCGGGTGACCTCGTTATCCGGCAGCGCGGTCTGGAACGTCATGAGCAGGACATCGCCTGTAAAGGTGAAATCCGAGTCGACGAGCTGGACGACCTCGCGCACCCGCACGCCGTGGCAGGTGGAAATGAGCGGGCCCCAGTAGCGACCGGCCAGGTCCGATGACATTTTTCCGGTCCAGTGTGTGGCATCCGGGTCGTACCAGTCCGACGCAAAGACCGTGTTGACCTGCTCGACCGTGAACGGCTTCCGGGGCTTCTTCCGCGCCTTCTCCTCCTGCTTCGAGATTTTCGGCGTGGTCTCGAGGTGATTCATGGGATTGTCCGCGTGCATGTGACCCTGTGTGCGCGCGAGCGCGAACATCTCGCGCAGGGTTCGCTGCACAAAGCCATCGACATATCCTTGTGACCAGGGTTGGTCTTTGGTGTGAAGGCGGTCTTCGAGAAACCGATAGATATCGCTTGCGCTCAATTCCTCAAGCGGCACATCGCCGATGAACTGAATGAGGCGTTTCCAGACCGACACGCTTTTCGAGACTGACTTCGGGACGACGACACCCTTGCGATGTGCTTCGTACGGGAGAATCATCTCGGACAGCGTCGCGCCGGGCAGGTCGGGCTGCGGAAACGGGGCGTCTTCGCCCTGGTTGCGAAGTGCGATGACCGCCTGTGCTGTTTTGTCCGCCTTGGCGAGTTGCCGGACCAGCTCGGGAAATAGCGGGTCGTCCGGCCGAACGATGAAACCGACCGTTTCCACGAAGTCCAGAAGCCCGTTGACCGCGTTCTCCCATGCGCTTCCGGCTTGCCCTTGCGCCAGCACGCTGCGCATTTCCCGGTCCGAGAACTGGCAGAATGCTTCGACCTCTTCCAGAAGAGCGTCATCCATGCCCGAGTCTTCGCGCTCGAACCGCTCCGTCAGTTTCCATGCCGCGAGACGGGCGGCGGCCAGCCGCCTGACGGCGTCGGTCGTCAGGATGAGTTCTTCGGCGTCCGTCTCGTAACGTTGCCGCGCGTCGGACAGTTGCAGCCAGCTGGCCCGCAGTTCAGCCTCGATGCGAGCGCCCTCAGCGAGCGCTTTCACGCGGTCGGCGGTGCGCGTGCTGCGTCGGACACGGTCGGTGCCGGCGACGTCCTGCAATGAGGCCGGGACAAAAATGTCGACGTACCAGTTGCGGCTGCGGCCGCCGGGATGGGGGATAAGAGTGACCGACACGGAGGCGTCTTTTTTTCGTTGAGTGGCACACATTACCGGCACACCTGATATCCTTAACCTGTTGAAGGGAAAGGATTATACGAAAAATCAACGTCCTGGGAGGATGTGGCGGAGGCGGTGAGATTCGAACTCACGGAAAGATTGCTCCTTCGCCGGTTTTCAAGACCGGTGCCTTAAACCACTCGGCCACACCTCCAAGCCGCGAATTGTAACCCGAAAAATCTTCGCCGCGGCGTTCAGTCGATTGGCAATCACTGCGGATCTTTAAGAAACAGCGCTTGCAAATCGTTAAGAAACGCCTGGCCAAGCGGCGTCGGCGCAATCTTTTCGTGGTCGCGCGTAATCAGCTTGCGCCGTTCGGCCTCCTGCAATGCCGGTTCGATCGAAGTCATCGACAGCCCCGTGCGCTCGACGAACCGATGCACCGGAAAGCCTTCCACCAGTCGCAGCGCGTTCAGCATGAATTCGAATGGCAGGTCGCGCGGTCCGACTTCGTGCTCTTCCTGCACCGCCGTGCCGGCCAATGCCCGCTCGATGAAGGTAGTCGGATGTTTGTAGCGCGCCTGGCGCAGCACGCGATTTGGAAACGACAGCTTCGTATGCGCGCCTGCGCCGATGCCGAGATAGTCGCCGAAGCGCCAGTAGTTCAGATTGTGCCTGCTCTGCCGATGCGGCTGCGCATACGCCGACACCTCGTAGCGCGTGTAGCCGGCCGCCGTCGTGCGCTCGTGAATCCAGTCCTGCATGTCGGCGGACGCATCGTCGTCGGGCAACGCGGGCGGGAATTTCGCAAACAGCGTGTTCGGTTCGAGCGTCAGGTGATACAGCGACAGATGCGGCGGAGTGAACGACAACGCCGTCTCCACATCGGCCTGGCATTCGGCCAGCGTCTGACGCGGCAGCGCGAACATCAGGTCGAGGTTGAAGTTGCCGAACGTGGTGGCGGCGACTTCGACCGCGTGGCGCGCTTGCGCTGCGTCGTGAATCCGGCCGAGCGCCTGCAGATGTGCTTCATTGAAACTCTGGATGCCCACCGACAACCGGTTCACGCCGCTCGCGCGAAACTGCGCGAACTTGTCGGCTTCGAACGTGCCGGGGTTGGCTTCGAGCGTGATCTCGGCGTCGGCGTCGAGCGGCAGCAGCGCGCGTATGTCCGACAGCATGCGGTCGAGTCCAGCCGCTGACAACAGGCTGGGCGTGCCGCCGCCGATGAACACCGTATGCACCTGGCGGCCCCAGATCAACGGCAACGCCATCTCGAGATCGGCACGCAATGCGTCGAGATAGTCGTTCTCGGGGAACGCGTCGCCTTTCCACTCGTGCGAGTTGAAGTCGCAATACGGACACTTGCGCACGCACCACGGAAAATGCACGTACAGCGCCAAAGGCGGCAGCGACGTCAGGCGAATGCTGCCCGGCGACGTGAACGCCTTGATGACGCCGCTGCCAATTTCGGCAGGCGCGGGCTTGATCGGAATCACGCTTCCTCCGTCAGGCGCGCGAGCAGTTGCCGCAGCGCGATCGCACGATGACTGCTGGCGTTTTTCACCGCCGGCTCCAGTTCCGCGGCGCTCGCGTTCAGCGACGGCAAAAAGAAGTACGGGTCGTAGCCGAATCCATGTGCGCCACGCGGCGCGTCGAGGATTTCGCCATGCCAGCGGCCTTCGGCGATCAGCGGTTCGGGATCGTCCGCATGACGCACAAGGGCCAGCACACAGTAGTAATAGCCGCGTCGATCGCTTTCGCCTTGCAGCGCGGCAACGAGGCGTGCGTTATTCGCCGCGTCGCTCTTCTCGCCGCCGGCGAGTTGCGCGTAGCGCGCCGAATACACGCCGGGCGCGCCGCGCAACGCGCGCACGCACAGGCCGGAGTCGTCGGCGAGCGCGGGCAGGCCGGTGAGTTTTGCCGCATGGCGCGCCTTGGTCAGCGCGTTTTCGACGAAAGTCGGATGCGGCTCTTGCGCCTCGGGCACGTTCAGCTCGCCTTGCGCAATCAGCTCGATGCCGGCGGCGCCGAGCAGCGCCGCGAACTCGCGCAGCTTGCCCGCGTTGTTCGACGCCAGCACCACTTTTGTCAACGGCGTCTTCAACGATGCATTCAACGGCGCGCTTGCGCCGTTGCCTTCACGAACCTCATTCACTTTTTTGCTCCAGCGCTGCTTTCTGTTTCGCGATCAGCGTGTTGATGCCGTCGCTTGCCAGATCGAGCAGCGCGTTCATTTCGTCGCGCGAGAAGGGCACGCCCTCGGCGGTGCCCTGGACTTCGACGAAGCCGCCCGCGCCCGTCATGACCACGTTCATGTCGGTGTCGCATTGCGAGTCCTCGTCGTAGTCGAGGTCGAGCACCGGCAGGCCGTCGTACACGCCGACCGAGATCGCGGCGACGTAGTCGTTGATCGGCGAGGTTTCGATGCGGCCGGTGGCGAGCAGCTTCGCCACCGCGTCGTGCGCGGCCACGAACGCGCCGGTGATGCTGGCCGTGCGCGTGCCGCCGTCGGCCTGGATCACGTCGCAATCGATGTGCAGCGTGCGCGCGCCGAGCTTCTCGAGATCGAACACCGAGCGCAGCGCGCGGCCGATCAGCCGCTGGATTTCCTGGGTGCGGCCGGTCTGCTTGCCGCGCGCCGCTTCGCGGTCGCTGCGGGTATGCGTGGCGCGCGGCAGCATCCCGTATTCGGCGGTGAGCCAGCCCTGACCGCGGTCGCGCAGAAACGACGGCACGCTCTCGGCGATGCTCGCGGTGCAGATGACTTTGGTGTCGCCGAATTCGACCAGCACCGAGCCCTCCGCGTGCTTCGTATAGTGGCGCGTGATGCGCACGTCGCGCAGCTGATTGGCCTGGCGGCCGCTGGGGCGTTGGGTGTCGTTGATCATTTGGGGTTGGTGTGGAAGAAATGCGGAGGGAAAGCGCGATTTTACCGCCGATCGGGTAGGGCGGTCACTCGCACGCCTTGCCATTGAACGGCCGGGTCGACCACGAGTGGCAATGCAACGCGGACGCTTCGCGCTGAATGACGATCCGCGATACTGGGCAACTGCGCGCTTGCCCGCATCCACGCTCGCTGCCGGCGGATGTCGCCGCCAAAAATGGGATAATGCCGGTTCCCCGCCCCGCGTCTCGTACACGCCGGGCGATCTGCCTCTCAGGCCAGCGTCCAACGCATGGCCGCAATCGCGAGAAATACGATGATCTACAGCATGACTGGCTATGCGAGCGCCACGCGCGAACTCGTGGCGGCATCAGGCACCGGTGGTGTGAGTGTGTCGGTGGAACTGCGCACGGTGAACTCGCGCTTTCTCGATCTGAACTTCCGTATGCCGGAAGACGTGCGCGTCTGCGAACCGACGCTGCGCGAAATGCTGGTGAACAAGCTGTCGCGCGGCAAGGTGGATATCCGCATCAACCTGCAGCGCAGCGAGCAGTCCGCCAATGCGGGCGCGATCAGTCGCGACGCGCTGACCCAGCTCGCGCTGCTCGAGCGCACGGTGCTGTCCACGTTCCCGGAAGCGGGGCGTCTGCGCACCGGCGAAATTTTGCGCTGGCCGGGCGTGCTGGCCGAAAGCGGCGTGGCGCCGGAAGCACTGCGTGACGCGGTGCTCGCGTGCGGCAAGCAGGCGATCGCCGACCTGATCGACGTGCGTGCCCGCGAAGGCGCGCAACTCGCCACGATGCTGCTCGCCAACGTCACCGAGATGGAAGCGATCGTCACGAAGATCACGCCGCTCGTGCCGGAACTGATTGCCAAACATCAACAGAAGATCGTCGAACGTTTGCAGGAAGCGCTCGGCATCGCCGCGCCGGATACGGCCGCGACCATCGTCTCGCGCGAAGAGATCAACGAACGGATTCGCCAGGAAGTGACGATGTACGGCATCCGTATCGACATCGCCGAAGAACTGTCGCGCCTCACGGCTCACCTGAACGAAACGCGTCACGTGATCGAGAAGGGCGGCAAGGTCGGCAAGCGGCTCGACTTCATGATGCAGGAACTGAACCGCGAAGCGAACACGCTCGGCTCGAAGGCGGCCGCGAAGGAACTGGCGGATTCGTCGATGACCCTGAAACTGCTCATCGAACAGATGCGCGAGCAAGTGCAGAATCTGGAATAAGGCGGGAGCACCCTCAACATGATCGATCACAAACGCGAAACCGGCGCACCGCGCAACCCTTACGCCGGTGCTTATCCCGGCAATCTGTTCATGGTCGTCGCGCCTTCGGGGGCGGGCAAGTCGACGCTCGTGAACGCGCTGCTCGCTGGCGATGACGCGATCCGTCTGTCGATCTCGTACACGACGCGCCCGCCGCGCCCGAAGGAACAGGACGGCGAGCACTATCACTTCACCAGCGTCGACGACTTCATGCAGCGTCACGACCAGGGCGAGTTTCTGGAAAGCGCGGAAGTGCATGGCAACTACTACGGCACGTCGCGCGTGTGGATCGAGGAGCAGATGAAGAGCGGCCATGACGTGCTGCTCGAAATCGATTGGCAGGGCGCGCAGCAGGTGAAGAAGCAGTTTGACAACGCGGTCGAGATTTTCATCTTGCCGCCTTCGCTCGAAGCGCTCGAAGAGCGTCTGAAAAAGCGCGGCCAGGACGAGCCGAACGTGATCACGCGCCGCCTGCTGGCGGCCGGCAGCGAGATGGCGCACGCGGCCGAAGCGGAGTACGTCGTGATCAACGAGAACTTCGATCGCGCGCTCAGCGAACTGCAGTGCCTCGTCGCCGCCACGCGCTCGCGCTTCGCGTCGCAGTACGCCCGTCACACGCAGCTTTTCGTGCAGCTCGGCATTCACCTACCGCACGCGTGAGCGCGGCGTTGTGCCGAGCACATAAGGTAGAATAAGCAACATACTGAGAAGGAACCCAACATGGCCCGCATTACCGTCGAAGACTGCCTCAAACAGATCCCGAACCGTTTCGAACTCGCGCTTGCCGCAACCTATCGCGCGCGTCAGCTCGCTCAAGGCCACACGCCGAAGATCGAAAGCCGCGATAAGCCTACCGTCGTCGCACTGCGCGAAATCGCAGCCGGCCAGGTCGGCGTCGAAATGCTGAAGAAGGTGCCGGTTTAAGGCGCACTGTTCCGTTTTCGATTTGCCACGTGATTTGCCACGTATTTGCCACACCTGATTGCATCAACGTGTAGACCGGCGTCCAACCCTGAACCGCTACGGAGGCGACCATGAGTGCTACCCCGCCCACCGCCACGGAAGTGGACCACGACGCCGACTCGCCCTCGTCTGCACGGAAGTACATCGACGCGGTCCTCGAACAGTCGTTCCGCCATCTGTTCGGACCGACCGCCACGCCGGAGCAGCCGCGCCGGCACGACGTAGTCTCCATCGCCAAATTGACGTCCGTCTTGTCCGGCTATCTGCAGCCGGACGAGATCAAGGACATCAAGGCCGCCTTCCATTTCAGCGACGAAGCCCACCTTGGCCAGTACCGCCAGAGTGGCGAGCCTTACATTACGCATCCGGTCGCCGTCGCGGAAATCTGCGCAGGCTGGAATCTCGACGCCCAGGCCATTATGGCGGCGCTGCTGCATGACGTGATGGAAGACCAAGGCGTGACCAAGGCCGAACTCGCCGAGCGTTTCGGCGCGAAGGTCGCGGAACTGGTCGATGGTTTGTCGAAGTTGGACAAGATGGAATTCCGCAATCGCGAAGAGGCGCAGGCGGAAAACTTCCGCAAGATGCTGCTCGCGATGGCGCGCGACGTCCGCGTGATTCTGGTCAAGCTCGCCGACCGGCTGCACAACATGCGCACGCTCGGCGCGGTGCCCCCGGAAAAACGCCGTCGCGTGGCGCGCGAGACGCTGGATATCTATGCGCCCATCGCGCACCGGCTCGGCCTGAACAATACCTATCGCGAGCTGCAGGACCTGAGCTTCGCAAATTTCAATCCGCACCGGTACGCCACTCTCGAAAAAGCCGTCAAGGCGGCGCGCGGCAACCGGCGCGAAGTCGTCGGCAAGATTCTGGAGTCGGTGCAGCGCGGCATTGCCGACGCGAAGATCGACGCCGAAGTCACCGGCCGCGAAAAGACCATCTTCAGCATCTACAAGAAGATGCGCGACAAGCAGTTGTCGTTCTCGCAGGTGCTCGACGTGTATGGCTTTCGCGTGGTGGTCGAGAGCGCGCTGGAGTGCTACACCTGCATCGGCGCGCTGCACGCGTTGTATAAGCCTGTGCCGGGCAAGTTCAAGGACTACATCGCAATCCCGAAGGTGAACGGCTATCAATCGCTGCACACCACGCTAGTCGGCCCGTTCGGTGCGCCGATCGAGTTTCAGGTCCGCACGCGCAAGATGCACGAGATCGCCGAAGCGGGCGTGGCCGCGCACTGGCTGTACAAGAACGGCAGCGCGGACCTGAACGATGTGCAAATGCGCGCGCACCAGTGGCTGAAGTCGCTGCTCGACATTCAGAGCGAAGCAGGCGACTCGAGCGAGTTCCTCGAACACGTCAAGATCGATTTGTTCCCGGATGCGGTCTATGTCTTTACGCCGAAGTCGAAGATCATGGCGCTGCCGCGCGGCGCCACCGCCCTCGACTTCGCGTACTCGATCCACAGCGACCTGGGCAATCAGTGCGTCGCCGTGAAGATCAACAATGAATTGCTGCCGCTGCGGACCGAGTTGAAGAGCGGCGATATCGTCGAAGTGATCACTGCGCCGTACTCGAAGCCCAATCCGGCGTGGCTGGGTTTCGTGCGCAGCGGCAAGGCGCGTTCCGCGATCCGCCATTATCTGAAGACGATGCGTCTGAACGAATCCGTGCAGCTCGGCGAGCGGCTGGTGGACCAGGCGTTGAAGGGTTATGGACTGGCGCTGTCGGATGTGACGCCGGAAGCGTGGGAAAAGCTCGTGCAGTGGACGGGCAACAAGAACCGTCAGGAAATTTTCGCGGACATCGGCCTCGGCCGGCGTGTCGCGGCGGTCATGGCCAAGCGTATCGAAGTGCTGATGAGCGGCCGCGACGCCGACGACGACGGCTCGCGCTCCGAGTCCGGTTCGACGCCGCATGCGCCGCCGGTGGTCATCACGGGCACCGAAGGCATGTCGGTGCAACTGTCCGCCTGCTGCCGTCCGATTCCGGGCGACGACATCATGGGCTATATCGGCATCGGCCTCGGCATGGCCATCCACACCACCGATTGCCGCGTCGCGCAGCGAATCCATCGCCGCGATCCGGGCCGCTGGATCGACGTCGCGTGGGCGCCGCAGCCGGGTCGTCTGTTCGACGTCGCGGTCAAGGTGCTGGTCAAGAATACCAAGGGCGTGTTTGCCCGCGTGGCGGCCGACATCACGTCAGCGGATGCGAACATCGTCCACATCGCGATGGACGAAGACCTGTCGCAGGAATCCACGGTCCTGCGCTTCGTGATCCAGGTCAGCGATCGCGTCCATCTGGCCAACGTCATGCGCCGGGTGCGCACGAACCCGGACGTCATGCGCATTGCGCGCGAACGGCCGAGCGAAGAAGGGCATCACCGTCACGAAGGCGGCATGCGAATCGATCGCGAGCGCGCGGACTACTGATCGGCGCTGATTGTACGGCTCAGAATTTGCGTCGGCGAGTTCGGAGAACCCTGCCGTCATTTGCTCAAAGCTGAACATGCGGCCGGCAGGCGAGTCTCATCCGAGTCTCAGTCGAATCTCAGGGAGAACGCTGATGAACGTAGCCGACCTCGACGGCGTGGCGCTCGATTATTGGGTGGCCCGCAGCCTGCACGACTTCGTGCGCGAAATCTATTTCACTGACAGCGGAGAAACCGTCTCGATTCGCGGTAACGCCCGCGGTCGTCCTTGGGATGGGCGATTCACGCCCGCCATCTCTTGGGAAGCGGCCGCCGAGGTGCTGGAGCGCATACAGCGGCTGGAGGTGCGTGAACGCACCGATGCGGGCACGACACACTGTGTCGCCGAGTTTCAGGGCGGCCATCGGACAGGGGAAGGTCGGGGAGACTCGTTGCGCGTCGCGCTGCTGCGGGCCTTCGTCGCAAGCCACTTCGGCGATAGCGTGGACGAAGTGCTGCGCGAGCCGCAGGCATTGACCGGCGCGCGGGCCGCCGTGATCGGCGAGCAAACGGCGGGAGGCGTGGTCGAGGACGTGCCGATCCCGGATGGGCGGATCGGGGATATTCAGTCGCCACCGCGATAACGGGTGATGTCACCGAAGGGTTGAGGCGCTTTGCGCAAAAAGCGCCGGACAAAAACCAAAGGGCCTTCCGATTGGAAGGCCCTTCATAGGTGGTGCGGCTGGCAGGATTCGAACCCACGACCCCTTGGTTCGTAGCCAAGTACTCTATCCAACTGAGCTACAGCCGCACGCTTAAACGGATGATGCCTACTGCAATGAAACCGGGTAAAACGTGAGAGCTTCCCAGAGGGAAGCCCTCGAATAATTGGTGCGGCTGGCAGGATTCGAACCCACGACCCCTTGGTTCGTAGCCAAGTACTCTATCCAACTGAGCTACAGCCGCACACAGAAACGAGATTATAGCCAAAGGATTTGGAAAAGGGAAGCGTGTAAAGCGATTTGTCTGATGCGCCGGATCGTGTACCCTTGAGAGGCAGTTCCTTGCTGCAGTTACTGGACCATCATGAACAAGGCCTTTGTCAAAGAGTCGGGTGAAGAGAACGACGACGACCTCGACGTCGCCCAGCCGGAAGTCCCCGCGGGTACCAAAAACTACATCACGCCCGCCGGCTACCGGCGCATGCGCGATGAACTGCTGAATCTGATCGATGTCGAGCGGCCCGAAGTGGTTAGGCTGGTGTCGTGGGCGGCGTCGAACGGCGATCGCTCGGAAAATGGCGACTACATCTATGGCAAGCGCCGCTTGCGTGAGATCGACCGGCGAATCCGCTTTCTCACCAAGCGTCTCGACCTCGCTGAAGTCGTCGATAGCAGCAAACAGGAGAACATCGATCAGGTTTTCTTCGGCGCGACCGTCGAATATGCGACGGAAGATGGCGAGGTGCATACGGTGACGATCGTCGGCATCGACGAAGTCGATCTGGATATCGGTCACGTGAGCTGGATTTCGCCGGTTGCGCGCGCGCTGCTCAAAGCGAAAATCGGCGATACGGTCACGTTGTATACCCCTGTCGGCCCACAGCCGATCGATATACTCGACGTCAAATACCCGGCGCCCGATACGGGCGGCTAGGCGCGCGATACGGAACGATCAACGTGAGCGCTTGCTTCTGTCAACAGCCTGCGCCTCAGATCGAGCTTGCCGTTGGGTTTCCTGTTCAGATCTCTCGACACGATCGGCGTGGCATAAAAAAAGGCGCCGCGAACGGCGCCCTTCGATACTACGAGTACAGCGCAGCTTTGAATGCTTAGAAGCGGTGACGCAGACCTGCGGTCACAGCGACCTGCTTGTTGTTGCTCGATGCTGCGCCAAGGCCATTGATGCTGGCGTCGACGATCGCGCCTTCGTTGGCTTCCTGATATACACCTTGCAGGTACACGTCGGTACGCTTGGACAATGCATACGCGGTTTGCAGGTTGAACTGGTTCCAATGCACATGCGAGCTGGACAGGTTCGCGCGGGTGTACGTGTAGGCGCCGGCGATGCTGATGGCCGGCGTCAGAGCGTAACGGGCATTGGCTTCGAAGTTCTGGAACTGAGCGCTGTTGGTCGGGAAGGCGATGCCGCCCACGACGCCCGACGAACCTTGGCTGATGCCAGCGAGGCCGTGCAGGTTCGTTTGCGAGTACACGAGACCGACTGTTGCCGGGCCGAACGCGTAGTTCGCACCTGCACCCCACGTTTGCTGACGGGCAGCGAAGAAGGTGTTGTCGCCCGAAACAGCGCCGCCCGAGTTGAACGCAGCGGCGGCGCTGTTCGCGCCATTGCTGTTCAACTGCATGTAAGCAGCGGCCACATTCAAGCCGCCCCAGTTGTACGACGCGCCCGCACTGTAAGCACGGTTGTTGGCGAAGCCGGCAGCCTGGTTCGAGAAGCCGTACAACGCGCCGAACTTGAAGCCGCCGTAGTTCGCGCTCTGGAACTTGACCGAGTTGTTGACACGGAACGAGTTGTTCAGGTTGTCGTTGTCGAACGGGTGTGCGAACTGCGTGCCGCCGTATTGCGTGCCGGTCAGCGCCAGCGGGCCGACGTAATCGACCATGCTGTCATATTGACGACCGAGGGTTACCGCGCCGAACTGCTCGCTCGACAGACCGACGAAAGCCTGCCGGCCGAACAGACGGCTATTCTGCTTGAGCGTACCGTCATTAATGCCGAAGCCGTTTTCCAACGTGAAGATAGCCTTCAACCCGCCGCCCAGATCTTCCGCGCCACGCAGGCCGAACCGGCTGCCGTTTACCGAGCCGCTCGTCATCTGCCAGTTGCTATGACCGTGCTGATTGTTGGTGTAAGTAATGCCGGCGTCGATCAGGCCATACAGCGTCACGCTGCTTTGCGCATGCGCAGCGGTTGCAAAAACGCCCGTGAGGGCCGCGACCAAAACTGTCTTCTTCATTTTGTAACTCCGAGAGCGAGAGGAATATTTAAAACCCTGGCTTGGGAGACCTTCACGCGGGACGCTGCGAGAGGCGGGATCCGTGTGAGAAGCGCGCTGAGCAAAAACGCGCGCTGGTTTCCGGTTAGGCAGAGTGTAGAGAGACAGTCCGCGGAGTGGGCGTTCCGATTTTCGCAATAAAGTATTACGCTTTCGGAAACGATGGGCCAGCACCCTGTGAGCCTTATGAATAAAGGCTCTGGGGTTTATTAAGAGACTGAGAGAAGGGCTTGATTAAATTTGCGTTGCTGATTTGCGACAGTAAACGATGCAAAAAAACAACGAGGAAGTAGCAAGACGAGGTTTGTTGTTGTTGCCGCAATAAGTGATTGTTAATTGTGTAAATAATAGAAACGGATTGAGCCGCTATACTTGAATTTCTGCTTTCCGAAGCAGACTTTTTCGTTGTCGAAAAAGATCTCCAAACCTTTGTCGGCGCGACCTCCCCGTCGCGCTTTTTTTTCGTGCTGAACGGCGATCCGCTGGGTTGCTAGTGCGCGGGCGCTGCGTCATCCACATCATTCCAATCGGGCGTCGCCGACACGCTCCAGTCTTCCATCACGTAATGGCGAGCATCCATGGGGCACGAAAGCAGATTTTGCCAATGATCCCCGTGCCACATCACATCGAACCCTAAAGAGTCGGCTGTAGGCGGCACGCGAGGCTCGGAAGCGGCCTTTGTGTGCGAATGGGTGAGCCGCAGGACGAGGCGACGGATTTCGTTGAGCAACATGACAACCTCCTGATACGCATTCTCACCACTGGTTTCGATCATGCGGCCGTGAATGCGCGGCAACAACTCGGACAAACACTTACGAAAAACAGATTCTGTTACATTCATTCAAGACTGTCTGCTGAAAAAATTCCCTCCTTTGGGCGTGTTGCGGCACTGCTTAAGTAATATTGACCTATTACTTTCTTCTGTAGTTAATAAATAAATGTACAAGGAAACGGCGTTCGTGTTTTGGGCAGACGCGCTGGGCGTATACGAAAAATTTTCTTGACGACAATTCTTCGCTCCCCGTATAACAGCAAGGTTGAATTCCAACTGCCGTTTCTGGCCACGAGATAGCAGTGTTATTCAACGTGAGGGCCAATGCCCCTTCTGAATAAACCATCGAGGGAAACTGAAAAATGGAAACTGGTGTCGTCAAATGGTTCAACGATGCTAAAGGTTTTGGCTTCATCACTTCGGATTCCGGTGGCGACGATCTGTTTGCCCACTTTTCGGAGATTCGCGCGGAAGGCTTCAAGTCGCTGAAGGAAAAGCAGCGCGTCTCCTTCGACGTGAAAGCGGGCCCGAAGGGCAAGCAGGAGGCGAACATTCAACCGCTGTAAGCCTGCAGCGCGCCGCCGGCCGCTTGTGGCAAAAAGCCCTCGTCTGAATGCGAGGGCTTTTTTGTTGCCCCTGGCAAGTTTTTCCTCGGTGGGATATCGATTAACTACATGGTTAAAATAAATTAGTTGAAACGACAGAGGGTTGGCCGAATTCTCTGTCGATTCAAATTGGCGCGGCCCAAAAAAATACAATGCGTCTGGCCTGTGCTCGAATTCGCGGCTCGCGCGGAAAATACGTTCCGCGGGCGGCAACCCAGCCGGGCTTATGTGATGCGATTCGGGTGCGCGGCGGTCATCTGGTGCATACTTGCCGCAAAGCCACACGTCCAAAGTAATCTCTTTCCATGTCTGAACAGTTTTTGTCGGAACCGGCCCTGGATGTCCCGATCGTTTTCGTCGACCTCGAAACCACCGGCGGTTCCACCAGCGAGCACCGCATTACCGAGGTCGGCGTCGTCGAAGTAGGGCCGGGCGGCGTGTCGCGCTGGAGTAGTCTGATCGACCCGCAGCAGCCGATTCCGTCGTTCATCCAGCAACTCACCGGGATCACGAACGCCATGGTGCGCGGGGCGCCGACTTTTGACGCGATCGCGCCGGCGTTGTTCGAGCGGCTGAACGGCAAACTGTTCGTCGCGCACAACGCCAGTTTCGACCGTGGCTTTCTGCGCGGCGAGTTCCGCGGGGCCGGTATCGCGTTCGATCCAGATGTGCTGTGCACGGTGCGTCTGTCGCGCGCGTTGTTTCCGGCTGAGAAGCGTCACGGGCTCGATGCGCTGGTCGAACGTCACGCGCTCGTGCCTTCCGAGCGCCATCGCGCGCTCGCCGACGCCGATCTGATCTGGCAGTTCTGGCAGCGCCTGCATGGCCTCGTGCCGCTCGACGTGCTGCGCACGCAGATCGAGCGCACCACGCGCCGCTACCGGCTCGCTGGTGATATCACGGAAGATCTGCTCGATTCCGCGCCAGCCGGTTGCGGCGTCTATGCCTTTTATGGCGAAAGTGATTTGCCGCTATACGTCGGACGAAGCGTGCGCGTGCGTCAGCGCTTACGCTCGCATCTGACCGGCGAGCGCCGCTCATCGAAGGATATGCGGCTTGCGCAGCAGGTGCGGCGGGTCGAGTGGCGCGCGACCGGGGGCGAACTGGGCGCGATGTTGGCCGAAGCGCAGTGGATCGCGACGTTGCGCCCCGGTCATAATCGCGTGCCCCGGGTCACCAAGAGCGATCCGGCGGACGCCCCTTGGCCGTTCGAGGGGCCGGTCGTCTTCGAGGAGCGAGAGGAGGCATCGCAGGCGCAGGCTTTTCACGTGGTCGACCGTTGGCGTTACGTCGGACACGCGGCCTCGCTTGCGCAGGCGGCCGAGTTGTATGCGTCCAGCGTCGTGGGGCCGTTCGAGCTGTCGACTTATCGCCTCCTGCAAAGTCACCTTGCACGCGGCCTGCGCGTACTGCCGTTGAACGTATCGAAGGACACACCTGTGTCGAGTCTCGCTTGATGGGCGTCGTGCGCGAGGCTTGAGTCGTTCATCCGCGGCTGAAAGCAGGTACGGGCTGTCAGCCGCCCGCGTTCTATTGCATCGGACTGATCAACCGGTCGCACCCACGCCGCCCGTTTCGCACACGTGACCCAGCGCGCGAGTCAGCGCGCTCGAGCGGGTCGAGTCATAACGGGTCAGCGATTTCCAATTGGCAAGCGATTGCGCGACGCGCGACGGACAGTCATCCGCCGTGCGCAGTGGTTGCACGCGCGCAAGACCGGCCACGAGCGATTGCGTCAGCCGGTCGAGCTGAGGCCGGGTGCTGGTTGCGAGGTCGGGCGCGGGCCCTTGCGGCGGCTGCGTGCTGCGCCAGGTGGCGAACAGCGCGTTTTGCACGTCCTTGCTCGCATCGATCTGATCCCGGAAGAAGGCGCGGGCGAAAGCCGGGTCCACGTTCGCGGCCGCAGCGCGCTTTTCCACCTCGGCCAGTAGCGCGTTCTCGCGCGGTGTATCGGTAATCGCCTGGTGATTGGCCCACTTCCAGCGCGCAACCGGCTCGGCAAGGGCGAGGCGCTGCGAAACCAGCGAGATCAGATTGGTGAGCGCCGTGTCGTCGCCATCGGCGACGGCGGGGGCGGGGACGAGTGCGAGCCACGCGGCTAACGCGAGTGCGCATGACGCGCCAAGGCGATACGAACGATTCATGGGAAGTGAGCGTCGCCGGGCGGCCGCTGAGGAAAAACCAGAAGAATAAATGATGCCCCAGCCAGAAGGGCGGTGTCTCGCGCTAATCAAGGGCCTCGCCCGACAGATTTTGGTGGTCCGTGCTAAAGAGACGGGCGCACGCAAACACGCCGTGCCGTGTACGCAAGCGCGCGGATGGAATCAGACGAACTAATCCTGCGTCATCCAGCGATCGAATCGCGAATAACGGGCCGCATGCACGTGTCATGCATCGCCGTGCGCATTACGCACGCGGGTCCATGCTGCGTCGCGCCACCGCACAATTACTTCGAATCGCACGACTTGCGTTGTTCGTCGAAAAAGGCGCGAACGTGTTCAGGTAGCTCGGCACCCAGAAACTCGACGCCAGCGGGTTCCGGATCCGGGCAGAAAACCTTATCCGGGGTCGGAATCTTCGTTGGTTTGGCATCCATGATCTTTCTCCTTTGCGAACTGATTATCTGCCTCGGTCCCCGTTTGGCACAGTGTCTAATGCGCGTCTCGCGTTCTCTGTTGCTTTAACGGCACAAGCCAACACTTGAACAGAGTGTTTGAATAAAATTTATTGTCTGCAGCTGCACACCGTTTTGCCCCGGCGCTGCGGATCAAATCGGTTCCGCCTTTTCGTCATTCCATTCCTGCCTTGTCCCACCTGCGCTTGGCCCGTCCGGCGCATCCTGCTTTTATCAAACGCTTAATCCATTTCTGATTTTAATGAATCCTTGGGATATTTGTGCGCTGCCGCACGGAAAGCACTCCCTGAAATGTGAATGAACGTTCGTTAATTACCTGGTCGTTCAGAATGTACTCGCCGCGGCTAATGTTCTCTAAACGATCGATTTCACAATTTCGTTGACGGACAAGAGCGTGTTTTAAAAAAGTTTTTCGCGAATCGACGAATCAGCTTATCGCCGACAGCTTGCAGTCGAAAATGTCACGGCGGGTTTGAACTCGGCGCCAAGCCATGTGCCGATCGTGATTTCGTCATCGCAGCAATTGCCGCCCATGCTTGCATCAGTTATCTGATGCGTGTCGTGCGATTGCGTACGGACGCGTGAGAGCCGGCGCGGAGGATATCAGGTGTCGCCAATCGAAGAGTGCTCTATGGAAAACGCTGTCTACTGGAACGGTCGTCAGGTCGGAATCGAATGCGCGGGCAGGATCTCGTGGTTCACGTCTGCACCGTACGAAGCGATCGATGCCTACGGCGCGCCCCGGGCGGAGCAGCCGGCTGTCGACGATTCCGTCGTGGCCCGCAATCTCGTCATGATGCCGTCATACGACCGCTCGGGCTTTCATGGTTGAGCGGGGCCGACGCCTGCTCAGTAGTTGAGCGTGGTTGCCGATGTAGGTGAGGCGCGACCCATTTGTCTGAGGATCGATCCATCGGCATCAGAGAACAAAAGCCCAGTCCAACGGACTGGGCTCAGCTGCTGACAAAGTACCCCTGCAAATATGCGCTGCGCAGTCGGCGCTTACTGGAAAGCGCGCGTGACCCCATGCGCATGCGCGCCTCCACGCATCGACAGGTGAATGCAAGGCACGCCGACCACTGCAGGTGCATCAATGCGCCACCCGGCACCGGACCAACCACCGAGCCGATCCGGCCGACGCCGAGACCTCCAGCCAATGCCCGTTGACCGTAGTGCCGTCGGGTAGTAAGTCGCGGCAAGCGCATTGTTGTCTTCGAGGTGGAGGGCTCTTCACCAGAGCCTCACCGCGTGACATTCAAACGAAAACACTCCGAAGTATGGGCATTCTGCACCTGCACGGCCGGACAGAATGGGCTGTATTGCAAGCACCGTATGCACCTGTTACAGGGCGTCGTGGATGGCATGGTAGCCGACGACCTGGAGAAATTGAGTGTTCTCGCGGGTGGGCTTCGGGATTCCCGAGTCATGAAGAGCTTGGCGTAAAGATCTATCGCCGCTTCACTGACCTGGCCACACGGTGGGAGAAACACTCGACGGCCAAACTGCTGCAATCGGAACTTGTCCAGCTTCTCAAGACCGGTAAAGCAGGGA
>NZ_JAQQEU010000096.1:0-21843 GCF_046026895.1 Paraburkholderia sediminicola | reverse complement strand
CACTCGAATGCCCGCATCGAAGCCATCAGCAACGATATCGACGAGCCGCGAATCCACGACGAACTCGACATGAATGTCCGGATACTCGCCGAAAAAGCCCGGCAGCACATTGCGCACGAGTTGTTTCGCCGCCAACTCGGAAGCGCTGATCCGGATCGTGCCCGACGGCCGGTTGCGTGCCGCCGTGACTTCCTGAACCGCATCGTCGAGATCGGCGAGCGCCGGTCCGACGCGACGCAGCAACTGCTCGCCCGCTTCCGTCAACGCAACCGATCGTGTGGTCCGGTTGAAAAGGCGCAGGTCGAGGCGCGCCTCCATGTTGCGCATCGCATGACTCAGCGCGGAAGGCGAGAGTCCCAGCACCCGGGCGGCGGCGCTGAAGCTGCGCTGCTCGGCAATAGTGACGAAGGCGGTCAGTTCTGAAAGGCCAGCGCGCGGCATTGATGAATTCCGTTCAATATCCGATGTGATTATAGGTTGATTATTGAACGATGGATCCTTTGATCCAACCTGCAAAAGAGCTCATCTTCATGCGCTTGGGCGCGAACGAGTCCGACTCGCGGAAGCGGGCGGCTACTACATCAAGACCCGTCAATCGGCGCCAACCGTCAGCCAATACGATCATCTTGCTCTAAACTAGCGCCCGCCCAAGCCCGCTAAATGAAGAGCAACACACCGATGCCGCCGTCTCCAGCCGATCCCACTGATTCGCCCACCTTCAGTCTGCCGAAGCATCCGCCGTTTCAACGCTTCTGGTGCACCCGCATCCTCTCCTCGCTGTCGTTCCAGATGCTCGCCGTCGCGATGGGCTGGCACATCTACGCGCTCACCCATAGCGCGTTCGCACTCGGTCTGGTCGGCCTCGCGCAATTTCTGCCGATGTTCGTGCTGACCCTCGTGGTCGGCCACGTCGCGGACCGCTACGACCGCCGCCGCATCGCGGCCATCTGCCAGGGCCTCGAAAGCGTCGCTGCGTTGCTATTCGCTTTCGGCACATTCGGCGGCTGGATCAGCGCGCCGGTCATCTATGTGCTGGCCGCATGCGTCGGCGCGGCGCGCGCATTCGAATCGCCAGCGGTCGCGTCGCTGTTGCCCGCGGTCGTGCCGCGCGGATATCTGCCCAAGGCGACGGCGTGGGCCACGTCCGCGAATCAGACCGCGCAGATCGCGGGCCCCGCATTGGGCGGCCTGTTGTACGGCATCGGTCCTGGCGCGGCGTATCTCGCGTGCACGTTGTCGTTCGCGGCCGCCGCCGCGTCCGTGTGGAGCATCCCGCTGCAAACCCGGCCGGCGAGCCGCGCGCCGGTGACGCTCGAGTCGATCTTCTCGGGCATCGCGTTCATCCGCAAGGAGCCGGTGATTCTCGGCGCGCTGTCGCTCGATCTGTTCGCGGTGCTGTTCGGCGGCGCGACGGCGCTGTTGCCGATCTTCGCGCGCGACGTCCTGCACGCGGGGCCGCTCGGTCTCGGTCTGCTGCGCTCGGGCACCGCGATCGGCGCGCTTGCGGGCACCATCTGGCTCGCGCACTTTCCGTTGCGCAACCGGCCCGGCGCCGCGATGTTCGGCGGCGTGATCGCATTCGGTCTGGCGACGGTGGTGTTCGGGCTGTCGCATCAATTCTTCGTGTCGCTGTTCGCGCTGATGGCGCTGGGCGCATCGGACACCATCAGCGTGGTGGTGCGGTTGTCGCTCGTGCAATTGCGCACGCCCGATGAGATGCTCGGACGTGTCAGCGCCGTCAATTCGCTTTTCATCGGGACATCGAATCAATTGGGCGAATTCGAGTCGGGTGTGACGGCGGGGTGGTGGGGCGCACGGCCGGCCGTGCTGGTCGGCGGCATGGCGACGATCACGGTCGCGTTGCTATGGATGAAGCTGTTTCCCGAATTGCGGCGCACTCGCTCGCTGGAACGTGAAGAGGAGCTGGCGACTAGCGTGTGATGAATCGGCGGCGCGGTGATCGCCGGGATGTGCCGGGTGGAATCGAATCCGTCACACAACGTCGACCCGCATGACCGAGCCGCTACCCGCACCCGCTATGATGACGCGATCGTCACTCGGCAACCTCCATCATGCGCATTGCCCCATTACCCCCGCTCCAATGCCTCGTCGCGTTCGAATCGGCCGTGCGGCATGCGAGTTTCACTAAGGCCGCCGCCGAACTGCATCTGACGCAAAGCGCGGTGAGCCGGCAGATCGCCCAGCTCGAAGACTTTCTGGGCCGCTCGCTGTTCGTGCGCGAGCACCGCGCGTTGCGCCTGACGATCGCCGGCGAAGGCTACGCGAAGCATGTGCAGTGGCTGCTCGCCACCTGCTCCGAAGCCACGCTCGACGTGATGAAGCGCTACGGCGATCTCGAACTGACGATCGCGTGCTCGTCCGGCGTCGCGGTGTTGTGGCTCACGCCGCGGCTCGGCGCCTTCCGCGCCGCGTATCCGAACGTCAAGATCAGAATGATCGTGCGCGACGGGCTCGCGTCGCTGTCGCCCGCGGAATTCGATGTGGGCCTGTACTACAGCCGCCAGCGCGCCGAGCCGCATTTCACCGCGCGCCGCATCTTCGACGAAGAGGTGTACCCGGTATGTTCGCCCGGATATCTCGCCGGCCGGGTGCTGGAACCCGCCGACCTGGCGCATGAAACCTTGCTGATGCAGGAAGACGGTCAGCGGCAATGGATGTCGTGGCCCGAATGGTTCCGTCTGAACGGCGTGCAGATGCCGGCGTCGCCGCAGACGGTCGTCGTCAATCACTATCCGCAACTCGTGCAGATGGCGATTCTCGGCCAGGGCATCGTGCTCGGCTGGCGGCACATGATCGACGCCTGTCTGAGCGATGGCATGCTGGTGCGCGCGACGCAGGCTTCGGCGAGCCACGGGGGCGGCTATTACGTGCTGTCGCCGAATGACCGCTCGCAGAACCAGGCTGCGCGTGTTTTCACGCGCTGGCTGTTCGAACAGGCCGACGAGCAGACGGGGAGTGCCGTGGGCTGACTATCGCTTGATTAACCCTTCGCATGCGCTGCGCGCATGCATGCATGCGAATCTTTCGTTTCGGAAAAAAATCAGGTGTCTCTAGGATCGGCGTCATGCATGCGAAGGCGCCGCTCGATCACGGCGTGGCGCGTTGCGGATACTTCCGCCTGACAGGCAGCCAGATGAGGAAAGGGACCATGCAAGGAACGCTTTCATCGAACGTCGCACTCTCCGTCGATACGCTCGCGCAGCAACGGCGGCGCGCCATCATCGCCACCGTGCTCGGCAACGGGCTCGAGTGGTTCGACTTCACCGTGTACAGCTTCTTTGCGGTGATCATCGCGAAGCTGTTCTTTCCGACCGGCAATGAACTGACCTCTCTTCTGCTCGCCGTCGCGACCTTCGGCGTGGGCTTTTTCATGCGGCCGGTGGGCGGTATCGTGCTCGGCGTGTACGCGGACAAGGTCGGCAGAAAGGCGGCGCTCTCGCTGACCATTTTGTTGATGGCGGGCGGCACCGCGCTGATCGGCCTCGCGCCGACCTACGACCAGATCGGCGTGTGGGCGCCGGTGCTGATCGTGATCGCGCGCCTGCTGCAAGGCTTCTCGGCCGGCGGTGAAATGGGCAGCGCGACCGCCTTTCTCACCGAATACGCGCCTGCGGACAAGCGTGCTTTCTATTCGAGCTGGATCCAGTCGAGCATCGGTTTCGCGGTGCTGCTCGGCGCTGCAGTGGGCACGTTCGTGACCGCGAATCTGAGTGCGGACGCGCTGCATTCGTGGGGTTGGAGAATGCCGTTTCTGATCGGCATTCTGATCGGGCCGGTCGGCTACTTCATTCGCAGTCGCATGGACGAGACCCCGGCCTTCAGCGCGGTCGCCGACGAAGCGAAGAACGATTCGCCGCTCGCCGATGTGTTCCAACGCTTTCCACGCGAGGCGTTCGCCAGCTTTTCGATGGTCATCCTGTGGACGGTGTGCACCTACGTGCTGCTGTTCTACATGCCGACCTATTCGGTGCGCATCCTGCATCTGCCGCAATCCACCGGCTTTCTCGCGGGCATGTTCGGCGGGTTGATGATCATGTGCTTCTCCCCGGTGGTCGGCAAGCTGGCGGACCGCTTCGGCCGCCGCGTCTTTCTGTCGGGCGCGGCCGCACTGATCCTGCTGCTCGCATGGCCGATGTTCGCGTACATCAACAGCGCGCCGGGCCTCGCTGCGCTGATGGTGTTCCAAGGCGTGTTCGGCTTGCTGATCGCTGCCTACACCGGGCCGATTCTCGCTGCGTTCTCCGAACTGTTTCCGACCCGTGTGTTGTCGACTGGACTGTCCGTCGCCTACAACTTCGCGGTGACGATCTTCGGCGGCTTCGCACCGTTTTTTATCACGTGGCTGATCGCGTCGACCGGCAGCAACATGGCGCCCGCGATCTACGTGATGATCGCCGCGTCCATCAGCCTCGCAGGCACTTTCTTCGTGCGCGATCCGCGCCGGGGCCGCGTCTGAGGCGACGCGCCGGGCCGCGTCCGGTCTCGCGAGAGCGGACGGATTCCTTCATCCAGTCAGGAAAACATCAATGAGCATTACGGTAATCAGCGGCGGCAACATACTCGATCTGGCGCAGGGCGCGTTGCTCGAACATCATCATGTGGTCATCGAGAACGGCCATATCGTCGAAGTCACCGACCGTCCCGTCGATCTGCCGAACGCGCGCGTAATCGATGCTCGCGGCAAGACGGTGATGCCAGGGCTGATCGATTGTCACGTGCACGTGCTGGCTTCGCGCGCGAATCTCGGCGTGAACGCGGCGCAGCCGAACATCCTCACCGCGATTCGCGCGCTACCGATTCTGAAGGCGATGCTCGGACGCGGCTTCACCAGCGTGCGCGATGCGGGCGGCGCGGATTGGGGGTTGACGCAGGCGCTCGAAAGCGGCCTGATTCCAGGGCCGCGGATTTTCCCGTCGGGCAAGGCCTTGTCGCAGACCGGCGGCCATGGCGATTTCCGGCCCCGCGGCGACGTGCTCGAACCGTGTTCATGCGCGTTTCGAGCGGGCGCGATTGCGCGTGTGGTCGACGGTGTGGATGCCGTGCGCCTCGCCGTGCGCGAAGAGATTCAGAAGGGCGCTACGCAGATCAAGATCATGGCGTCGGGCGGCGTCGCGTCGCCGACCGATCCGGTCAGCAACACGCAGTACTCCGAGGACGAAATCCGCGCGATCGTCGCCGAAGCGCAAGCGGCCAATACCTACGTGATGGCGCATGCGTACACCGGCCGCGCGATCTCGCGCGCGATTCGCTGCGGCGTGCGCACCATCGAGCACGGCAACCTCGTCGACGAAGCCGCTGCGCAACTGATGCACGAGCACGGCGCGTTCGTCGTGCCGACGCTGGTCACCTACGATGCGCTCGCCAAACACGGCGCGGATTACGGCTTGCCGGCCGATTCGATCGCCAAGATCGAAACCGTGCGGCAGGCGGGGCGCGACTCGTTGCAGATCTACGCGCAGGCCGGTGTGCCGATGGGCTTCGGCTCGGACCTGCTCGGCGAGATGCACACGTTCCAGAGCGACGAGCTGCGCATTCGCGCCGAGGTGCTCGGCAATCTCGAAGCATTGCGCTCGGCCACCACGATCGCCGCGGACATCGTCGCTCTGAAGGGCAAGCTCGGCGTTGTCAGCGCGGGCGCGATTGCCGACCTGCTGGTGGTGGACGGCGATCCGCTGAAAGATATTGGCGTATTGACCGGCCACGGCGAACGACTCGCGTATGTGTTGCAGCGAGGTGAAGTGGTGAGCGAGCGCGGCGTCGTCGCGGCGCGTTGATCGGCAGGCGCGTGGCGTGTGCGGGCATGCGCGCAGTGCGGTATGTCACGCCCGCGCCACGCTCGTACCCCATGCACGCCAGCGCACCGTCGCCAGGATCGATGCGGCGACGATCAGCGCCCCGCCGACCCACGCGGTCGTCGAAATCCGTTCTCCTAACCAGATGCAAGCGAACAGCGCGCCGAACGCCGGCTCGCTGCCCATCAACAGCGACACGTGCGTGGGACTGCTGCGCTTGATCGCGAAGTTCTGCGCGAAGAATGCGAACAGCGTGCAAGCCAGCACCAGATACGCGACGTAGGCCCAGAACGTTGCGTGGCCGCTGAGCGCGGGCGGCGCTCGCCACTGTTGCGGCACGAACAGCCAGGCCGCCGCCGCGCTGCCGAACGCGACCACGCCCGACTGCACGGCGGTCACCGACAAAGGCGGCAGTGCCGAATCGCGCATCACGCGTTTGGTCACGCACACGGTCAAGGCGCGCAGCAAAGCGGCGAGCAGAATCAGCGCATCGCCGGGATTGAAACTCAGCGCGCCGGCGCCGGCCAGCAGCCATGCGCCGAGCAACGACAGCGCCACCGCCGCCCATTCGATGCGGCTCGGCCTGCGTTGGAGCAACAGCCACTCGACGAGCGGCGTCAGCACCACGCACAGGCTGATCAGAAACGCGGCGTTGGCGGCACGTGTCATCAGGATGCCGAAGGTTTCGCAAAGATATATGCCCAGCAGCAGGATGCCGGCGATCAGCACGCCGCGCAGCGTGCGGGGATCGGCGGCGCGCAGATGGCGCAATGCGGGCGACAGCATCACGAACGTGATGCCGAAGCGCAGCGCCAGCAAACCCAGCACCGGATAAAACACCAGCGCGCTCTTGACGACGCCGTAACTCGTACCCCAAACCACCGCGACCGCGAGCAGCATCAGATCGGACAGCAGGAGCAGACGTTCTTGTTTCGACATGGCGGACCTTGGCCAAAGCAATGGAGCGCATATTGTCGAACTATGCGCGCAGGAAGATAATCGGGTCGGCGCGCACAGCTTTTATGTCGCGAATGCATTAATCTAAAACCTGCCCGCGAGCCTGTCCAGATGACCCCAAACGAGCTTTTCGCGCTGCTGCCGGACATGGCGGTGTTTGCGCGCGTCGTCGATGCCGGCAATTTTTCGGTGGCCGCGCGACAGCTGGGCAGCACGCCGTCCACGGTCAGCCGCCAGATCAAGCGGCTCGAAGACGCACTCGCGACGCGCCTTCTTGAACGCTCTACGCGCGCGGTGCGGGTCACGGAATCGGGCGCGCAGGTGGCGCGATTCTGCCGCGACATGGTGAGCGCGGCGACGGCCGCGGTCGACGCCGCCGGGCAACTGGCCGCAAGGCCCCAGGGTAAGGTCAGCGTGAGCGCGCCGACCCAGTTCGCGAGGGCGGTGATTCATCCGTTGGTCGCGGGCTTTCTGCGCGCGTATGACGAGGTGGACCTGCAACTCCTGTTCACCGACCACGACGTCGATCCGCTCGCTGACGATGTCGACCTGGTAATCCGCTTGACCGAACATCCGCCGGAAGGTCTGGCGGGCCGAAGGCTGGGCGCGGTGCGCTGGCTGCCGGTGGCATCGCCCGCGTATTTGCGCGAGCACGGCACGCCGGCACAGCCGCGCGATCTGCTGAAGCACGCGTGCATCTACCTAGGCGAAACCGCCGATGACAACCGCTGGCGCTTCCGGCGCGGCGCGGAATCGCAAAGCGTCGATGTAAAGGGACGCTATATCGCCAATCATGCGCTCGCGCGGCTCGAAGCCGCGCAGCAGGATTTCGGCATCGCGAGCGTGCCGGAGTTTGCCGCAACCGACGCCCTGCAAAGCGGCGCACTGGTACAGGTGCTGCCGGACTGGCAGCTCGTCGCGCGCGCCTACGTGGGCTCGGTGTGGCTGCTGTATCCGCCGAACCGGTTCCTGCCGCCGAAGGTAAGGGCGTTGATCGACTACCTGGTCGAGCATCTTCACGACGCTCACGACGCAACGTGACGGCGCCCTGGTTCGATCCACGAAACGAACGTAGAATCCCTCGCGCCGCCGACAATTCAGTGCGCTCGCACTGCCGGCGCGACTCCTAGGAGAACGGCATGACCCTGCACGAAAACGCGCCGATCGCGGCGACAGTCCATCGCGGCGACGCGATTGAAAACACGCATCTTGCGCATGTCGCGGTGGTCGACGGGCATGGCCGGCTGTTGTATTCCTTCGGCGATCCGTCGCGCGTGACCCTCGCGCGTTCCGCCGCGAAGCCGGCGCAGGCGCTGGCGGTGCTGGAGACCGGCGCGCTCGAGCGTTTCGGCTTCGACGAAGCGGACCTCGCGCTGATGTGCGCCTCGCATAGCAGCGAGGCGCACCATATCGAACGCGCGCGCAGCATGCTCGCGAAAGCGCAGACGAGCGAAGCGGACTTGCGCTGCGGCGGCCATCCACCGCTATCCGACGCGGTGTATATCGATTGGCTCAAGCGCGACTTCACGCCGGGCGCCGTGTGCAGCAACTGTTCCGGCAAGCATGCGGGCATGCTGGCTGGCGCACGTTCGATCGGCGCGGCGATCGGGGGTTATGAACGGCCCGAGCATCCGATGCAGGTGCGCGTCAAGCACACGGTCGCCGACGTGTGCGATCTGCCGGACGACGCCGTGGTGTGGGCGATCGACGGTTGCAATCTGCCGACGCCGGCGTTTCCTCTGGACCGCCTCGCGCGGCTGTTTGCGAAGCTGGCCGCGGCGCAGGACGAGCATGCGGCCGGGTCGGCAATTTCATCGCGCACGGCTGCGCTGGCGAGGATCTATCGCGCGATGACGAGCTATCCGGAACTGGTGGCCGGCGAGGGCCGCTTCTGTACCGCGTTGATGCAGGCGTTCGGCGGCGCGCTGGTCGGCAAGGTCGGCGCGGACGGCAGCTATGCGATCGGCGTGCGCGCATCGGCGCAGACCGCGAGAGCGGGTGCCGAGGGCGCACTCGGTATTGCCGTGAAGATCGAGGACGGCAATCTCGACGTGCTGTATGCGGTGACGGCGGAACTGCTTGCGTTGCTCGACATCGGGACCGTGGAGCAACGCGCGAAGCTCGATGCGTTTCATGCGCCGGAGCGGCTCAATACGATGTGTGTCGAGACGGGGCGTGTGGTGTTTTCGCTCGGGCTCAAGAGGGTCGCAAGCGAGGGCTGAGGCTAACCGGCGCCGGAGGTTCGACAAAGAGCGGCGTCGGCGCCGGGCCCCACGACAAAGCGCCGACCACTCAGTCAATCAACCGCTCCCGCCACTTCACGCCGCCACCGTCCCTAACGCATTCCGAATCGCAGCGGCCAGCTCCCCCGCTGCGAATTTCGCCACGTACCCGTTCGCGCCGGCGTTCTTCACATGCGCTTCATTTGCCGCACCCGTCAACGAAGAATGGATGATCACCGGAATATCGCGCAGCCGCTCATCGGACTTGATCTGGCGTGTCAGCATGAAGCCGTCCATCTCGGGCATCTCGAGATCGGTCAGCACCAGCGCGATACTGTCCCTCGCCCGCGCACCGCTCGACTGCGCTTCGTGCGCAACCTGTTGCAAGGTGTGCCAGGCCTCTTCGCCGGTCTTCGTCATTACGTACTCCGCACCGATCGCGCTCAGCGCCTGTTCGATCAGCTTGCGCGCGAAGCCGGAGTCGTCGGCGGCGAGGATTTTCGCGCCACGGCGGATGCCCAGCGCTTCTCCGACCGAGGCGGGATCGACGCTCGGGTGCTGTGACGGAAACACATCGCGCAGCACCTGCTCCACGTCGATCACCTGGGCGAGCCGCGAGTCGCCCGTGTTGCCGTCGATGCGGGCGATGCTGGTGACGAGATTGCCGCCGGCCGCGCCGTCGGCGGACAACACCTGGTTCCATTCCAGCCGCACGATATCGTCCACTTCCTCCACCGCGAACGCCTGGGTCGAGCGCGCGAATTCGGTGACCAGCAGGATGTTCAGGCCGCGCGTCGGCTCGCAGCCCATCAGTCGCGGCAAGTCGATCACCGGAATGATCTGCCCGCGAATATCCACCGCGCCCATCACGAACGGCGACGAACCGGCAATCGGCGTGACCGGCGGCATCGTCGAGATTTCGCGAACCTTGAAGACGTTGATCCCATACAGCTCGTGCGTGTCGCTGCCGGGCACGGTACCGAGGCGGTACACCAACAACTCGAATCTGTTGGAACTCGTCAGATTGCTGCGTTCGTGATGGGCGCGATGTTCTTCTGCCATCGAATCTCTCCGGAATTGCGCTGCGTGACCCGCGTGGCAGATGCTTCGCTCGGTGCTGGCGCGTGGCTTACTTTTCCAGTTATCGGCGCGGATGCCGAAAAATTCAGCATTTTCTGGCCGTTTTTGATCGCGCGGACTGCGCGAAGTCCACGCTCGATCCGGTCGACGCGCACATCCGCGCGTTGAAAAAACCTCATACCCCGTGCAACGTGGCATTCATATGAAGCTTACCTACCGTTACAGAAGCGACAGCATCGTTTCACATGGTCCGCGACGCGCCTCATAGAATCGACAGCGATCAAAGCGTGGCGCCGTCGGCCACTCGCAAGCCCGCTGAAAGGATTGGCGCGGCGCGATGTTCGAGGCGCACACGCACCGTTGTTTCGCTTCCACCTCAAGGAGAACGTATGATCCGCTTGCCTCTCGCCACCCTCGCCAGCGCCTGCATGACAGGCCTTCTGGTTGTCGCCACCACGGCCAGCGCGCAGACCGCGCCAGCCGCAGCCGCGGCGGACACCGGCCGTTTGCACGCCGCCGACCAGACGTTCATCGCGGACGGCACCAAGGCCGTCGCGACGCAACGCGACGCCGCGCGCATCGCCACCTCGCGTTCCACCGACCGCGACGTGAAGGCATTTGCCGAACGCGTGTCGAGCGACAATGCAAAGATTTCCGACGCGCTGCGCGCGGCGAGCCCGCGCGGGGTCGACGTGCCGAAGAACGATCCCGATGCGGCGGTACTCGCGAGCATCAACAATCTGCGCGGCGCGGAATTCGACAAGGTCTATATCGAACAGGTCGCGCTCGCCGGCGAACAGAAGGCGCTGTCGGCGTTCCAGGCGGAAATCGCGGCGGGCCGCGACGAGCAGTTGAAGGACGCCGCGAAGAAGGCGTTGCCGACCATCCAGGAGCACTACGCGATGGCGCAGGATCTCGCCAAGCGCAAGCATCTGTCCAGCACGGTTCAGTAAGGTGATGTCGCGCGCGCCACGCCATGGGCGTGACGCGCGTCGTCTTCGGCAGCCATGAGGACCGCGCTTCGCGCGGTTTGCCGGTGATGGTCCGATGCGGGGCTTTTCGGCGATAATCGCCTCTTTCTCCCGCGCTGGCTGCGTGCCGCGTTTCGCACGACAGCCGCGCGCCGGAAGTTCACCGATGTTCATCGACGATTTCCCGCGCCTTCCATCAAAGCTGACCGTATGAGCAAGCCCGGCAATCTGCCGCAACAGTTGGACCATATGCTTCGGCAAGCCATCGCGCTTCAACAGAACGGCGCGATCGTCGAGGCCGAAGAACTCTACCGCGAGATTCTCGAACTCAAGCCACGTCATTTCGACGCGTTGAAATTGCTGGGCGAACTCGCATTGCAAACGGGCCGTGCGCAAGAGGGCAGCGAGCTGCTCAAAAAGGCGCTCGCCGTCAATGCGAAACAGGCGCCGGTTCATTCGAACCTGGCGTACGCGCTCAACGAATTGCAGCGCCATGGCGAAGGTCTGGCGAGCGCCGATCGCGCGCTGACTCTACAGCCGAACTTTCCCGACGCACTGAACAATCGCGGCAACGCGCAAGCCGCGCTGAACAGACCGCTCGATGCACTCGCCAGTTTCGATCGCGCCATCGCGTGGGTGCCGGAATTCGCGGTCGCCTGGAACAATCGCGCCGGTGTGCTGCGCGACCTGGGCCGCGCCGACGAAGCGCTCGCCAGCTGCGATCGCGCGATCGCGTTGCAGCCGAACTATGCGGCTGCGTGGAGCAATCGCGGCAATGCGCTCAGCGACCTGAACCAGCCCGAGGAAGCGGAGCGCAGCTATCGTCGCGCGCTGGAATTGGCGCCGGCGTTCGCCGATGCCTGGAACAATCTCGGCCTCGCGCAGATCGATCTCAACCAGCACGCGCACGCGCTGTCGAGTTACGAACGTGCGCTCGCGATCGATCCCGCGTCGGTGGAAACGCGCTGGAACCAGGCGCTGTGTCTGCTGCAAATGGGCCGCTTCGAAGCCGGCTGGCGCGAGTACGAATGGCGCTGGGAGCGCGCACGGATCAAGGCGGACCGGCGCGGCTTCGCGCAGCCGCTGTGGCGCGGCGATTTTTCGATCGACGGCAAGACGATTCTGCTGCACGCGGAACAGGGTCTCGGCGATACGCTGCAGTTTTGCCGTTATGCCACGCTGGTGTCGAAGCTCGGCGCGAAGGTCGTGCTCGAAGTGCCGGCCGCGTTGATGCGACTGATGTCCACGCTCGACGGTGTCGATCAGCTGGTCGAAGCGGGGCACCCGTTGCCGCCGTTCGATTGCCACTGTCCGCTGCTGAGTCTGCCGCTCGCGTTCAGGACGGACGAGGCCAGCATTCCGGCGGCGACGCCTTATCTTTTCGCGGACCTCGAAGCCGCGCGCGCATGGCGCGAGCGGGTCGACGCAAAACCGGACGCAAAAGCGGACGCCCGGACGGATCGACGTCTCAAAGTCGGCCTCGTGTGGGCGGGCGAAAACCGCTCGCACGTCGCGGAACTGCGCAAGATCGACGCTCGTCGTTCGATCGCGTTAGAGCGCTTCGCGCCGCTTCTCGATGTGCCGAACGTGCGCTTCTTCAGCCTGCAAAAAGGCGCGGCGGCGTCGCAGTTGTCGGGTAGCGAACTGAGCGAGCGCGTCGCCGATTACACGCAGGAACTACACGATTTCGCCGACACCGCCGCGCTGGTCGCCAATCTCGATCTGGTGATTTCGGTGGACACGTCGACGGCGCATCTGGCCGGCGCGCTGAACAGGCCCGTCTGGATTCTGAACCGCTTCGACACCTGCTGGCGCTGGTTGCTGGAGCGCCGCGACACGCCGTGGTATCCGTGCGCAAGGCTGTTCAGGCAGCCCGCGTTGGGCGACTGGGACAGCGTGATGCAAGCCACGCGCGATGCACTGGCTGAGTTGAGCGCTTCGTCGGCGGGCGGCGCGTAGTTGGACGAGTGGCGCGGCGAACAGCGGGGCGCATCGTGCTTGCAAGCGACGCTTCGTCACCCCGCCCATCCGCCGACACGTTTGCCCAGACGCGCGTAGACTGAACGTCCGTTTATCGACGGCTAGGCTACGGAGATACATCAATGGAATACAGACATCTGGGTGCATCCGGTTTCACGGTGCCGGTACTGAGTTTCGGCACCGGCACGTTCGGCGGCAAGGGCGAGTTTTTCGAGGCGTGGGGCGCGACCGACGTCGCCGAAGCGCGTCGTCTGATCGACATCTGCTTCGACGCGGGCGTCACGATGTTCGACAGCGCTGACATCTATTCGAAGGGCGCATCGGAGTCGGTGCTCGGTGAAGCGCTCAAGGGCAAGCGCGACAAGGCGATCATCTCGACCAAGGCGACCTTCCGTTTCGACGACGGCCCGAACAGCGTCGGCTCGTCGCGCTTCCATCTGACCCAGGCGGTCGATGCGGCGCTCAAGCGCTTGCAGACCGATTACATCGACCTGTTCCAGTTGCACGGTTTCGATGCCAGGACGCCGATCGCCGAAGTCCTGTCCACGCTCGACGATCTCGTGCGCGCCGGCAAGATCCGCTACACGGGCGTGTCGAATTTCTCCGGCTGGCATCTGATGAAGTCGCAGGACATCGCGGACCGCTACGGCTATCCGCGCTACGTCGCGAATCAGACCTACTACTCGCTGGTCGGCCGCGACTACGAGTGGGAGCTGATGCCGCTCGGCATCGACCAGGGCGTGGGCGCGGTGGTGTGGAGCCCGCTCGGCTGGGGGCGTCTGACCGGCAAGATCAAGCGCGGCCAGCCGCTGCCCGATTCGAGCCGGCTGCACAAGACCGCCGACATGGGGCCCCCGGTGCCGGACCAGTATCTGTTCCGCGTGCTCGATGCCATCGACGAACTCGCCGCCGAAACCGGCAAGACCGTGCCGCAGATCGCGTTGAACTGGCTGCTGCAACGGCCGACGGTGTCGACGGTGCTGATCGGCGCGCGTAACGAGGAGCAGCTGCGGCAGAACCTCGGTGCGGTGGGCTGGAATCTGACGCCCGACCAGGTCGCGAAACTCGACGCGGCGAGCGCCGTGCGTCCCGCGTATCCGTACTGGCATCAGGAAGGATTCGCGGAGCGTAATCCGAAGGCGGTGTGAGCGCGCTCGTCACGCAACGCGTCAGGCTCACGCGCGTCGCTTCGGCCCAGCGTTATTTCGTGAGCGAGGCCGGAGCGGCGAAGAGTTCGCTGTAGTAGCGGCGGCCCGCGTCGACATGCGGGCCGAACGCGAAACCTTGCGCGAGCATCGCGTCGAAGTCGGCGCGTTCGATTTTCATCACATAGCTGTGTTCGGTGGTGACGAGGTGACATGAGCCGGACGTCTGCGCCGCGCTGAACCACTTGCCCGCGCTCGCATGAGCCGCCGGATAGGCGTGTCCGCCGGACTCGATTTGCCAGCCTCCGTCCAGCAGAATCCACATGGCCTGATCCCGGGCGCCGGGCGCGCGGTCGTCGCATTGTGCGATTACGGTATCGGCGCGTGCTTCCCATTCGCGCGAGCGGTCGATCACCCAGCGCAACTGCGCGGTCGTGAGGTGCGTGAAGAACGGTGTGTGCTTCAACAGATGAAGATAGGTGACTGAAGGTTCCATGGTCGTGCTCCGCGTGGTCGGGGAAGCGTCGGGCGGTTGCTGACGTGCATCGCAGGCGGCGACGAGCAACGGCAGCAGCGCCGCGCACGCGATTAGGGCGGGTCGTGTCATGGTGGGTGGGACGCGTCGGTCCTGGCAGTCACGGATAGTGGCAAGCAATAAACGAACGGCGAGGTGCACGCAGCACGCAACCCCGGGCCACCCGTGCACACGTGCAAGCCTCGCTGCCCCTCAACGCCTGACCCGCGCTTCCAGCAGATCGCCCATGCCGATCCGCATCGCGAACTCGATCCGCACGCGCTCCGATACGTCGAGCACTTCGCGCGCGCCGTCGCCGATGAAGTCGATCACCGAGCGCATCGGCCGCTCGCCGGATGGCAACCCGACGATCCGCACGACCTCGTCGGCTACGGCTTGCGGATCGGCGTCGTCTGGCGTGAGTTCGGACAGGCGTTCGGCGATCTGGTCCATCACGCCGTCATACCGTGCATACGCGGCGGCGCGTTCGGTGCCGGCGGGCTTGCCGGCGCTCGGGAAATGCTGGGTGCCGCGCGTGAACGCACCCGGCACCACGATCGACGTTTCGATGCCGAAGCGCGCGATCTCGTAGGCCAGCGTGACCGCCAGCGAATCCATCGCGGCCTTCGCGGCCCCGTACGGACCGAGGAACGGCGGAAAGCCGCCCTTGGTCGTCGAGCTGCTGATCCACACCATTAAACCGGCTTCCTGCTCGCGCAGATGAGGCAGTACCGCACGGTTCACGCGATGTGCGCCGAGCAGATTGGTATCGAACACCTGCATCATTTCCTCGGGCGTGAACGCTTCTGTCGGGCCGACCACCAGATGCCCGGCGTTTTGCATCACCACGTCGAGCCGTCCCTGCTCATGGACGATTGTCGCGGCGGCGGCGTCGGCCGAAGCTTGCGACAGCACGTCGAGTTCGAGTGGCCGCAACTGGATGTCCTTCGCGCTGGCGAGCGCCCGCACTGCATCGGCGCACGGCTTGTTGCGCCGGCGATGTCGCGCATCGTCGCGTAGACGATGTGGCCTGCTTCGGCCAACGCCTGAGCCGTGAGTTGGCCGATGCCCGTGCCGGCGCCCGTGACCAGGATGACGTTCTTGTGCATCTTGCTTCTCCGTTTCGATGAAAGTGATACGACCTGGAACGCGGCGGCGAAACGAATCCGCCTGCTGCATCAGGCAAGGCCGCCGTTCGCGCGCAGGATCTGACCGTTGACCCAGGCCGCATCCGCGCCGGCGAGGAAGGCCACCACCGAAGCGATATCGTCAGGCTGGCCAAGGCGTTGCAGCGGCGGCATCTTCGCGAAGGTCTGGATCTGTTCCTCGGATTTGCCTTCGAGGAACAGCGACGTCGCGATCGGACCCGGCGCCACCGCGTTGACGGTGATGTTGCGGCCGCGCAGTTCCTTGGCGAACACATGCGTGAATGCTTCGACGGCGGCCTTGGTCGCGTTGTAGACCGCGTAGCCCGGCATGTTCAGCGCGAGCGTGGTGCTCGAGAAGTTGACGATGCGTCCGCCGTCGTTCATCCGCGCGGCGGCTTCGCGCAAGGTGTTGAAGGTGCCGCGCACGTTGATGTCGAAGGTCTGGTCGTACAGCGCGTCGCTGGTGTCGGCGAGCGGCACGGTCTTGAGCACGCCGGCGTTGTTGACCAGCACGTCGACCTTGCCGAGTTGTTGCTCGGTGATCTCGAACATGCGGCGCACATCGCCGGTCTTCGACACGTCCGCTTTCACCGCGATTGCTTGCGCGCCGGTGGCCTTGATTCCGGCGGCGAGCGCATCGGCTTCGCTCGAACTGGACGCGTAGTTGACGACCACGGCGAAGCCGTCCTTCGCGAGACGTTGCGCGACCGCAGCGCCGATGCCGCGGGATGCGCCGGTGACGATAGCGACGCGAGCGTTGTGGAGCGTGTTCATGATTCGTTTCCTTCAGCGTGGTGAGTGGGTAAGAGGAATCATGGACGCTTTCCAGGCACAGATAATCAGATTAGACTGAGCATCATCATTCCATTTGTTTTAACAATGAGCGGCCGGACTGTCGCTGGGCGTCGAACATGGATCGTTTCGAGGAAATGCGGGTTTTCGTGCGGATTGCCGAGCGGCAGAGTTTTACACGCGCTTCGGACGACCTGCAGATTCCGCGCGCCACCGTCACCAATCTGATGAAGCGCATGGAGCGGCGGCTCGGCGCGCGGCTGCTGGAACGCACCACCCGTACGGTGCGGCTCACGCACGACGGTGAAGCGTATTACCGCCGCTGCGTGCGGCTGATCGCCGACCTGGAGGAAGCCGAGGGCTCGTTTTCGAACCTCGCGCCGAAGGGCCTGCTACGGGTGAATTTGCAGGGCACGCTGGCGCGGCACTTCGTCGTGCCGGCGTTGCCAGCGTTTCTCGCGCGGTTTCCCGACATCGAGTTGACGATCGGCGAGGACGACCGCCTCGTCGATCTGGTGCGCGAGGGGATCGACTGCGTGCTGCGCGCGGGCAATCTGCAGGATTCGTCGATGGTGGGGCGGCGCGTTGCGCTGCTGCCGCAGGTCACCGTCGCGAGTCCGGCGTATCTCGCAGCGTATGGCGAGCCCGACGAGCCGTCGGCGTTGGCCGCGCATCGGGCGGTGAACTACGTGTCGAGCGCAACCGGCAAGCCGGTGCCTCTTGAATTCCGCATCGACGGGCGTGATACGGCGATGGTTTTGCCATCGGCGGTGTCGGTGACGGGCGCCGATCTCTATGCGGGCTCGGCGCTCGCGGGGCTCGGCATCGTGCAGGTGCCGCAGTACCGAGTCGCGGGAGAGCTCGCGGCGGGGCGGTTGAAAATCATCCTTGCGGATTTTCCGCCGCCGCCGATGCCGGTTTCGGTGTTGTATCCGCAGAACCGGCAGTTGTCGTCGCGTGTGCGGGTGTTTGCGCAGTGGCTGCGGGATATTTTTGAAGCGGCTGGGGAGGCGGGGCGGGGTGGGTGAAGGGGGGCGGGCGGTGGGGTGTTGGGTGGGGGCGAAAACGCGGCGCTCAATGCGAACAACCGCGTGCAGGTGAAGGCGCGCCAGTCCGCAGTGATTCAGTGCGCACTCGTATTTCATTTGAGGCTTGATGCCTGTCTACCTGTCGTCAGACATCGGCCGCTGCGCGTGGCTGCGAAGCCTGCATGGACTTCCCCGACAGTTCCTCTGGAGGACGGGAACGCCTGGCGACTGTTTCGCACGCTGGGTATCAGCTTCCATCTCTCACCCTGACCAGCGGGGCAAAGCAGTGATGACTTGCTGTGCACACCTTTTTCACTCTTGCAGAGCCAGTCGCAGAGCCCACTGTCAGGCAACGCACGTTACGCGTTGCGGCGAGCGTGCACATTTTCTCAGGCGTCCACGCAAGTGGCTGCGGATGCCGTGCGTGATCTCCTTCATCGGGTGTGTACTCAATCAGGGCGCGCGGCACGAAAAGCCATTGTGCAGACTCGGGATCGAGCAGAGCAAGTTGCTCGCATGACAGGGGCCCGCCGTTGTCGCACATCGACTCATTGCCCTCGATGATAGCTAGTCGCCCGAGCACGGCAAACGACCGCCCACTGGCGGTAACTGCGTCACTACGCCGTTGGCGTACCGGTATCTACATGTATGTTTTGCCACGGCCGATCGCGAGTCTTTGTCCCCGGTGTAATCAGGCGTTGTCACAAAGACCGAGTCGTTAAGTTTTCTTACTACCGCGAGGTCGCTACAACTTCCGAAGCGACTGGATATCGTTACGCCATGAGGATTTATCGTGGCAAAATAATACTTTGCTGGGCACGACTCACCACCGTCATCACGTACCAGCACAACATCAGAATCGGTCATTTTAAAATAATTCAATATGCTCAATCCGTTGTTTCCCGTGATATTGGGAGACACGGGCCTCCCACGAAATGTCAACATTCCCGCCTTATTAACCGCTAGCTGGCCATATCTCGTAACATGCTTGCTCGCATCATCTGCAAAACAAGGGAGCGAGAAAAACACGAATGCAATATACCCCCATGTGATGAATTTCCTTTTCATTAGCCATTCCTGAACAATTCGTTTTGCCGACCATCGGCGTTACGGCGATGGGAGCGCAGCAATGCGGCGGTTAAGCAACGCAGCCAGAATAAAGACGCAAAGAAGCCGTAGTTTCCTCAGGATCGTCCGGAGGTTGTGGCCGGCGCCGCATAGCACCGCGTGCATCGCGTCGCCCAGCGCACCTTTGAGCCAGTTCCTGTCGAGTTTCCCGTCTGTCTTCATGTGAACCCGTTATTTCTGGTTGGTCCCAGAGTATGGGCATAATTCTGTGGAGTAATTTCCCCCGCAGCGCAGTAGAGGTTAGGGGCATAAGCTCGATCATGGTTTGCTCGCTGGCGGGAACGGGTTGACGAGGTCAGCGGAGCGGAGCCAGCCGAGCGTCAGCGCGCCGGGGTGGGCAGCATAGGATCTTGGATCAGAGAAACGGACGTACGAGAAACCGTCTCTTTCCTGCAAAACGAGGACGTTATCGCTCGCAGTCAAATATGCTTTTCGGCGAGAAAAAGACGTGGTTGTCTTATCATGTAGATAAGATTTACGAATAACGGTACGTATACCGATCGCCTGGATGCGTTTTTCGACAAAGAAATTATTGATTGATCGATCGGATGGTGGAAAACCAAATCCGCCCATTGCATTCCCACAGCCCGCCTGTTCAGTATCGGTCTGCAGGACCCACCGATCTCCGTCGCTATAAAGAACGCCGGATACGTCGAAATCGCGGTCCCGTTGAGTGAAAAGCGGACGATTCTCACTTTGAACAAACGTTAGAAGCTCCGTGTCTTTGTAGCCGATTATCGCCTGATGTTTTTTCCATCGTGATTTGAAAAGAAAAGGAAATCGCACGAAAATTTTTCATTCTCAGCTGCATAGAAACCTACTAAGCGATTCCCTTGCCTGAACGCAAGAAGGTTTGGTGAATCGAAAATTAATGCAGTGTCGGCTCTGCTTGAAAAAGAAAATAATAAAATACCAAGGATTGAAAGTGCTGCAATTGTTTTATTTGGATTCATTGTAGAATTTCTCAAGGTTTTTTGCATAGCCGGGATTCGTGGTCCTCCAGTACTTTCCGTTATACCCTTGCGCCACCTTCTCCCAATCCTTTTCCTTGAGTCCTTTAATGACAACGGGCTTTTCGTTGCAAAGAAAGGAAACGAATAGCTCTGCCTGCTTATCAACGCTAGTCATGTTTGCGTTGACCATCTCAGTCACGCTTATACATCCGCATGATTTGAAGTATTCGCCCATAATCTGAAAAATACCCCATGAGCATGACTTCAAAGCCACTTCGAAATCGACGGCCGCAGCCTTTACCAATCGCTCATATTGGTGCAAGCCTTCGGGTCCATAACCACCAAGAATCGGAAAACATATGTCGGAGAACTGCGGGTATGGATTTTTTGCTTTCTTATAATTCGCCCGTTCTTTCTCAGGTAGTGATAGCCGAAAAAAGAAGTGACGCTCGTACCTGATCTTGGGAAGTCCGTTTGCCAGGTAGGCTGAACCCGACGCTTCCTGTTCGATCATCGCTCTGATAGACGCCGCCTCACATCTGAGTTCCAGGGCAATGTTCTTCAACTGTGCGTCCGATATTACTGCGCTTTTTGGATAGTTAAGCCGCGACCCCAGCACATTAAATGCGACAGTCGTCGGTTTGCCCGTATCGACTATCTTGTAGTGGTGCTCGATAGTGATTTGGGTTTTCTTCTTGTGGGTCTGTTCATCTTCTGTCAGATCCTTCTTGCGTGTCGGCGTATCCTTCCTGACCTTGCCCTGCTCGGTGACCTTCTGCGACCAACCGATGTACGGCCCGAACTCCTTCACAAGCCGCTCAATGGTCATGGCCTCGCCCTCTTTCACGACGGGTAGATCAAGGTTCTGCTCCAGTTCTTCCTTCGGCGTTAGATTCGTCGTCGCTTCCAGGTGATATTCGGGACTGAGGATCGTGTAGGCACTGACATCCTTTTTAGGCGTCACGGTCGCCTTCCATACGAATTCGCCACGCTGATTCTTCACCAGCACGTCGATCGGCTGGTTCCGGGCCGCATTCTGGATGGTCACGGCGTAGCCGTCCTTGTCGGTCACTGCATTCGTGCTGTTGCTCAGCATTGGCGCGGACGAGTTCGCTGGGGGTGCCAATGCAGGATCTGTAGCTGGCGAATCATCGCGGTCTGGTCCGAATTTCCACGCAGGCGCTGACGGCGCACCCGTGCCGGCCTTGATCTGCACAGACAGCCCTTCAATAGGCTTTTGCAGGGTATCCCTGAAGACGAAAGTCGCTTCCACGTAGGGCGATGACTGAACCTTGGAGACCGCCGGTTGAGGCGTGTGATGCGGTTGTGCCATCTGTTACCTTTGACAAGTCACTTTAAAAGGAGAAGCTGATCTCAAGCCCGTTCGGAACCATCTTCGAGTTCGTGGTGGTCATAAGCGTCTTCGATTACGTCCCAATCTCCAGCTCCAATCTCGCATCTGACCTTCATTGGCTCCGCCGTAAAGACGGTTAGTGTTGCACCATCGGTAAGCATGCCCTGCTGTTTGAGCGTGTCGTCAGGCAGGTAGATACGATAGGGCTGGTTAGCGAGGGTCAGCCCGTCCCCCAGATTTTCAGCGACTGTGCTGACATCAAACTTCTGCGTGTAAAGCTCGGCGGGATTCTGCTCCAGTGGCGTCGCAGGCATGACCGGTAACGGCGCGCGGATGGACGATGCGCCCTGCTTGCCCCATTTCGGCGCCTTCTCCATGATTGGCCCCGGCGAGCCGTTGATGATCCCGCTGCCAGTGATCCGGATGTACGAGCCGCCCGCGCCGATCCAGATTTCCTTTGCTGCGTTGAGGACGATCCTGCCGTCCGTGCTGGTGATCGTGAGGTCCTTCAGCGCAGCGAGCGCCATCTCGTCGCTCTGCGCCTGCAACTCGACCCCGCCTTTCGCCGCATAGAACTTCATGCCGTCCTGATAGGCGAACAGCGAGATCGAGCCGCGTACCGAGGCATGGTACGAACGCCCCGCCGACAGGCTGTAGTCGCGGCCTGCCGTGATTGCGTGGTCGTTCACGCTAGCCTGGTGCGTGCTGTCCGCCGCTGTTGTCGCCAGTCCTGCCGCGCTCGCCAGCACCAGGTCCGG
>NZ_JAQQEU010000095.1:0-21973 GCF_046026895.1 Paraburkholderia sediminicola | reverse complement strand
CGCGTGCCCCATCGCACGAACCAGCTCCGGTTCGTACTGTCGAATCACGATTGTCCGCCCTGCCCCCTGACTGGGCGGGTGTGCAGTTATACTTGTCCGTCCAATCTCAACCGACGCTGCCACGCGCTTCCGACCGCAACAGACTCTATGCGAAAGAACCTGAAAAATATCGGCCTGATTGCCGCGGGCCTTGCTACCGGTGCATTTGCCACCCTGCAACTATCCGCCTCGGCCCAGCAACCCGCTAGCGCCGCCGCACCTCTGCCGCTAGACCAGCTCAGGCTCTTTGCCGAAGTGTTCGGACAAATCAAGCACGAATACGTCGAACCGGTCGACGACAAAAAGCTCCTCACCGCCGCGATCAAGGGCATGGTGTCGAGCCTCGACCCGCACTCGTCGTATCTCGACAAGACCGATTACGAGGAACTCCAGGAGCAGACCAAGGGTCGCTTCGCGGGTCTGGGTATCGAGATTTCATCGGAAGACGGCCTGATCAAGGTGATTTCGCCGATCGAAGACACGCCCGCGTTCCGCGCCGGCATCCGTCCGGGCGACCTGATCACCCGCATCAACGACAAGCCCGTACGCGGCATGACGCTCGACCAGGCGGTCAAGCAGATGCGCGGCGAGCCGGGCACCAAGGTCACGCTCACGATCTTCCGCAAGTCCGACGACCGCACGTTCCCGCTCACGGTGACGCGCGCGATCATCAAGGTCCAGTCGGTCAGAGGCAAGGTCATTGCGCCGGGATTCGCATATGTCCGCGTCACCAGCTTCCAGGAACGCACCACGCCTGATCTGGCCGCCAAGCTGCAAGACATTGCGCGTCAGGAGCCGAACCTGAAGGGGCTCATCCTCGATCTGCGCAACAACGGCGGCGGTCTGCTGCAAAGCGCGGTCGGCGTGGCCGGCGCGTTCCTGCCGCCGAATTCGGTGGTGGTGTCCACCAACGGCCAGATTCCCGATTCGAAGCAGGTCTATCGCGACACCTACGACAACTACCGCCTGCAGTCCTTCGACAACGATCCGCTGAAGGACATCCCGGCAATCTTCAAGACCGTGCCGATGGTCGTGCTGACCAACGCGTATTCGGCGTCGGCGTCGGAAATCGTCGCGGGCGCGCTGCAGGACCAGCATCGTGCGCTGATCCTCGGCAAGACCACCTTCGGCAAGGGTTCGGTGCAAACCGTGCGCCCCATGACGGCGGACACCGCGCTGCGCCTGACCACCGCGTACTACTACACGCCGAGCGGCCGTTCGATCCAGAACAAGGGCATTCGCCCCGACATTCCGGTCGATCAGTACGCGGAAGGCGATCCGGACGACGCGCTCGTGACCCGCGAAGTCGACTACTCGAATCACCTTGCGAACACGCAAGACCCGAACGAGAAGAAGGAAGCGGAACAGCGCGAACAGGAACGCATGGACCAGTTGCGCCAGCTAGAAGAGCAGAACGACAAGAAGACACCGGAACAGCGTCAGAAGGATCGTGAGCGCAAGCCGGTGGAATTCGGCTCGAACGACGACTTCATGATGCAACAGGCACTGGACAAGCTCGAAGGCAAGCCGGTGCAGGAATCGAAGTCGCTGACCGAGCGTCGTCTCGCGCAGAACAAGCCGGGCACGTCGGCATCCGCGCCGGTCGCGGTCAAGCCGACGCAACCGGTTCCGGGTGCATCGGGCACGGCCCCGGCGGCAGTTCCGGCGGCTGGCTCGGCTCCGGCGACGCAAGGCAAGTAAGCAGCAACCCTCGCGAGTCTTCACGGCGAATCGTGCCGCGAAGACTCGCCGCAGGACTTGCAGCGAGCCGCACCCTTCGCGCGACTAAAATAACAGCCACGAACCGCGCGTTGCAGCCAGCAGGTCTGCGCCCCATTGCGCGACACACTCCCGCGCCCCGCCATGAATGACGATCAACTCCTCCGCTATTCCCGCCACATCCTGGTCGACGAAATCGGCATCGAGGCGCAGCAGCGTTTTCTCGACGCGCACGCGATCATCGTGGGCGCGGGCGGTCTGGGTTCCCCCGCCGCCCTGTACCTCGCGGCGGCAGGCGTCGGTCGTCTGACCCTGGTCGACGCCGATACGGTCGACCTGACCAACCTGCAGCGGCAGATCCTGCATGTGAGCGCGTCGGTCGGGCGCCGGAAGGTGGACTCCGGGCGCGACGCGATCGCGCAGATCAATCCCGAGGTGGTGGTGAACGCGGTAGCCGAGCGCGTCGACGATGTTTGGCTCGATCGCGAGGTGCCCCATGCGACCGTCGTGCTCGATTGCACCGACAACTTCGCGACACGTCACGCGATCAACCGCGCGTGCGTGAAGCATCGCGTGCCGTTGGTATCGGGTGCGGCGTTGCGTTTCGACGGCCAGATCAGCACGTTCGATTTCCGCGATGAAGCGTCGCCCTGCTACGCGTGCGTGTTCCCCGAAGACCAGCCGTTCGAAGAAGTCGCGTGCTCGACGATGGGTGTGTTCGCGCCGACCGTCGGCATCATCGGTTCGATGCAGGCCGCGGAAGCGCTCAAGGTGATTGGGGGAATCGGCACGCCCTTGCGGGGCCGTCTGATGATGCTCGATTCGCTGCGGATGGAATGGAACACGATGCGCATCGGGCGCCAGCCGGATTGCCCGGTGTGCGGCGAGCCGCATCGGACTTGATGCCCGCGCTGAAGCAAGGCTGAACGGAAAACGCCGCCCACGAGGGCGGCGTTTCTCATTGGGACCACGCGCCCGGCTAGCGACGCTTCAGGCCTCCGCGACTCGCTTGAGCGCGGCCTGCACCTCTTCCGGTTCGAAAGAAGCGAGCACATCGGCCACCGGCTTCTCCAGCGTCTTCAGATGCGAACGCAGCACCTCCTGCTTGACCTCCAGCAACTGGCTCGGATGCATCGAAAACTCGGTCAGGCCCATGCCGAGCAACAGACGCGTCAACGCCGGATCCCCCGCCATCTCGCCGCACACCGACACCGGCACGCCCGCGCGCTTCGCCTCGCGCAGCGTGAAGGCGATCAGATGCAGCACCGCCGGGTGCAATGGGTCGTACAGATGCGCCACCGAGTTGTCCGCGCGATCGATTGCCAGCGTGTACTGGATCAGGTCGTTGGTGCCGATCGACAGGAAATCGAGCCGCTTCAGGAACAGCGGCAACGCAATGGCGGCAGCCGGAATCTCGATCATCGCGCCGACCTGCACGTTCGGATCGTAGGTAATACCCGCGTCGTCGAGCTGACGCTTGGCTTCGCGAATCAGGTCGAGCGTCTGGTCGATTTCCTGCGCATGCGCGAGCATCGGAATCAGAATCTTCACCTTGCCGAACGCCGACGCACGCAGAATCGCGCGCAATTGCGTGAGGAACATCTGCGGCTCCGACAGGCTCCAGCGAATCGCCCTGAGCCCCAACGCGGGATTCGCGGCGGTCTCGTAGCCGTCGCCTCCGCCCATCGAATCGAGCGGCTTGTCGGCGCCGACGTCGATCGTGCGGATCGTGACCGGCAACCCGTTCATCAACTCGACCGCCCGACGGTACGCGTCGAACTGCTCTTCCTCTTCGGGCAGGCGGTGCTTGTGATTCATGAACAGAAACTCGGTGCGGAACAGGCCGACACCGGTCGCCCCCGAGTTGACCGCCGCGCGCGCGTCGTCCGGCAGCTCGATGTTCGCGCACAACTCGATGCGGGTGCCGCACAGCGTTTGCGTCGGCGAGAATTTCAGGCGCTGCAGCTTGCGCTGCTCCAGTTCCTTTTCGCTTTGACGGTACGAGTATTCCTCCAGCACGATCGGCGCGGGATCGACGATCACGATGCCGTGATCGCCGTCGACAATGATCAGGTCGTCCTGACGGATCAACACGCTCGCATGCTGCACGCCGACCGCGGCCGGAATGCCCAGGCTGCGCGCGACGATCGCCGTATGCGACGTGCGGCCGCCGAGATCCGTGACGAAGCCCTGAAACGTCTGCGTCTTGAACTGCATCATGTCGGCGGGGGCGATGTCGTGCGCGACCACGATCATCTCGTCGCATGCGCCGTGCACGCCGACCGCGAGCGTAGCCGAGGCCCCCGCGAGCGCCTTCAGCACGCGCTCCACCACTTGCTCGATGTCGGCTTTGCGCTCGCGCAGATATTCGTCTTCGATATCGTCGAAATGGCGCGACAGTCGCTCCAGCTGTTCGGTCAGCGCCCACTCCACGTTGTAGCGGCGCGTGCGGATCAGGTCGATGGTCTCCTGCACGAGCATCGCATCGTTCAGGATCATTGAATGAACGTCGATGAACGCGCCCATTTCGCTCGGCGCGTCCGCGGCGAGATCGGCGCGCAGCGTGTGGAGTTCCCGATGCACGTGTTGCTGGGCCGCGCGAAAGCGCTCCACCTCCCCGTCGATCTGGGCGGGTTCGATCAGATAGTGGTCTACGTCAAGTGCGGCCGGGGCGATCAGATAGGCCCGCCCAATGGCGATACCGCGTGACACGGGAATTCCATGCAGCGTGAAGGACACGCGCACCTCCTCTAGTTGTGTGATGCCGCGGCAAACCGCTGCAATGCTCTCAGACTGTCGTCGTTATTATAAATTCCGCGCCCTCCGCGCGAGTGTCACGAGTGTGTGCAGCGCAGCACGAATTAACGTAATCAACACGACGACCCGCCTTCAGTCGTTTTTCGTTCCGGTGACGCGAGTAGTGTGTGGTGATCTGCTATTGTCGCGCGCTAAAAAAAACGCCGCGGACAACCGCGGCGTTGGTGCTCATTGCAATGTGCACGCCCGACTTCACTGCCCCTCGCCGAATTTATCGGCAATCAGTTTCAACAATCCTTCCATCGCTTCCTTTTCGTCAGTGCCTTCCGTTTCGATCAGCACCGTGCTGCCGATGCCCGCGGCCAGCATCATCACACCCATGATACTTTTGGCATTGATGCGGCGGCCATTGCGGCTCATCCAGATTTCCGCCTGGTAGTTGCCCGCGAGTTGCGTCAACTTGGCCGACGCACGCGCGTGCAGCCCCAGCTTGTTCACAATAGTCGTTTCCTGTTGCAGCATGTGATGTCCAGAACGCGGGTAAATGTGTTGTGAAAGGTGAAACTGCAAAGCAGTTGCAATGCGTTTGAACCGCTAAGCGACGCGCGGTCCGCTTACAGACCGGCCGCGTCGGTCTTCTGGGTCAGGTCGGCGTCGGCCGGCAATGCGGGCAGACAGTCGCCGGGCGCTGCATCCGGTGGCAACGCCTGCGAGCAGTCGCAGGACGCTGGCATGGGCGTGACGGACGCCGGGGTCGCGGGTCCGATCGCATGCACGCCCTTGGTCGCGCCGGCGAGCGCCTTGTCGACCAGCGTGTCGAGCGGCGTCGCGCGATAACACACCGCGCGCACCAGCATCGGCAAATTGACGCCGCATAGCACGCGCACATTCGGCACCGTGGCGAGCCGGCCTGCGATATTCGCGGGGGTCGCGCCGAACATGTCCGTGAGCACGAGCGCGCCGTTCTCTTCCTTCAGCCGCTCGATTTCCGAATGAGCGAACGCAACCATTTCCGTCGGTTCGCAATCGGGCGATACGTCCATCACGCCGATGCGAGCCGGCAAGCCGCCATAGATGTGCGAAATACAATCGCGCAACGCGGTGGCGAATGGAGCGTGCGCAATGATCAGAATGCCTGCCATGTCAGCCTTACTGCAAAAGAACGGCCTCGAACCGTGGACCGGGACAAAGCCCGATTCGTCAGCGCCCTCGACCGGCCGTGGGTCACGAGAGCCGGAACGCACCCTTTGACGAGCGACTGCCGACGCATGGCGCGATGCCGGCGCCGGCGAAGCCCTGCTCGTTCAACTTCCGCGATTCGTGCCGCCGACGCCCGTCACAAGGCATCGATCCGGCTTGGCGCGGAAGAGCGGGCATTGTATCAGGCTCATTTTCCCGCCAAATCCGGCGCCGCGCTCGCCGCGGATTGACTGGATTCACTACACAGGTTGGGCGCTCCGGCGGGCATTCAAGGGGCGCGCTTCAAGCCGCCGCGCGCTCCAGCGCGTCGATGAACATCGCGGCCACGTCGAAGCCGGTCTGATCCATGATCTCGCGGAAACACGTCGGGCTCGTCACGTTGACTTCGGTCAGCCAGTCGCCGATCGCATCCAGCCCGACCAGCAACAAACCGCGCGCGGCGAGCACCGGCGCGAGCGTGGCGGCGATCTTGCGATCATGCTCGGTGAGCGGGCGCGCAACGCCCAGCCCGCCGGCCGCGAGGTTGCCGCGCACTTCATTCCCCTGAGGAATACGCGCGAGCGAATACGGCACGGCTTCGCCGCCAATCAGCAAAATGCGCTTATCGCCCTCCTTGATCTCGGGGATGAACTTCTGCGCCATCACCGAACGCCCGCCGTCGTGGCTCAACATTTCGATGATCGAGCCAAGGTTCATGCCGTCGGCCTTCACGCGAAACACGCCCATGCCGCCCATGCCGTCGAGCGGCTTGAGGATCACGTCGCCGTGCTGCTCATGGAACGCGCGCAAACGGCTCGCGTCGCGCGTGACCAGTGTGGGCGTGACGAATTGCGCGAACTCGCCGATCGCCAGCTTTTCCGAATGATCGCGAATCGCCTGCGGCTTGTTGAAGATGCGCGCGCCGCCGCGCTCGGCCAATTCGAGCAGCCACGTCGACGTCACGTACTCCATGTCGAACGGCGGGTCCTTGCGCATCACGACCGCGGTGAAGCTCTTCAACGCGCGTGGCGCGGCCGGGTCGGCGGCGTACCAGACGTCGCGATGCAGGTCGGTCACGTCGCCGACGATCGCCACACGCTGCACGTTCGCTTCGACGTCGCCGCCCGTCCACGCCAGATGCTTCGGCTCGCACGTGTACACCACGTGGCCGCGGCGCGCCGCTTCCGCCATCATCGAATAGGTCGAGTCTTTGTAGATCCTGAACTGCGTGAGCGGATCGGCGATGAAAAGAATATCCATGAAGGTCCCGTTGCGCCCTGACGGGCTTGGCATTGATCGTAAATATAGTCGTTGAAAATGGCGATGGCGGCACGCATGCCGCCATCGACCACCTCGGGTGGCTTAGACCTGGATCGCTTCCGGATCGGTCTTTTCCAGTTCGACCGATGCGGCCAGCAATCCGAGCCGCGCCACCACGCCGTACATGTAGAAGCGGTTCGGCGGCGCCGCGCCGGGCTTGGCGTGCGCGTCGGGCAGCGCCGTATGCTCGAAGCCGAGCGGCACGAAGTGCATGCCGGGCGCGTTCAGATTCTGGTCGCGCTCGCGGCTGCCGTGCACGCGGTAGAAGCCGCCCACCACGTAGCGGTCGATCATATAGACGACCGGTTCGGCGACTTCTTCACCAATGCGCTCGAAGGTGTACACGCCTTCCTGCACGATCACGTCGTGCACTTCGAGGCCGTCTTTGGTGGCCGCCATCTTCGCGCGTTCGCGCTTGGTGAGCGCGGCCACTTCGGATGCGTCGTGCACGGTCATCACACCCATGCCATAAGTGCCCGCGTCCGACTTGATGACGACATACGGTTTCTCGGAGATGCCGTACTCGCGATACTTCTTGGCGATCTTCTTGAGGACGCCGTCGATCGCGTCGGCCAGCGCCTGCTCGCCGGTGCGCTCCTGGAAATCGACGCCTTCGACGTGCGCGAAGTACGGGTTGATCATCCACGGATCGATCTCGACCATCTTCGCGAACTTCTTCGCCACGTCGTCATAACAGGAGAAATGCGTCGATTTGCGGCGCACCGCCCAGCCCGCATGCAACGGCGGCAGCAGGTACTGCTCGTGCAGATTTTCGAGCACGGGCGGAATGCCGCCCGACAGATCGTTGTTCAGCAGGATCGAGCACGGGTCGAAATTCTTCAGGCCGAGGCGACGCTGCGAACGCTCGAGCGGTTCGAGCACGAGCTTCTGGCCGTCCGACAGCGCGATCGTGACCGGACCATTGATGCTTTCGTCGAGCGTCCCGAAACGCACGTTCAAACCGGCCTGGCGCATGATCGCGGCCAGACGCGCGACGTTTTCCAGGTAGAACGTGTTGCGCGTGTGGCGCTCGGGGATCACCAGCAGGTTCTTCGCGTCCGGGCAGATCTTCTCGATCGATGCCATCGCGGCCTGCACCGCGAGCGGCAAGACTTCCTGCGGCAAATTGTTGAATGCGCCGGGGAACAGATTGGTGTCGACCGGCGCGAGCTTGAAACCAGCGTTACGCAGATCGACGGAACAGTAGAACGGCGGCGTGTGTTCCTGCCATTCGAGCCGGAACCAGCGTTCGATGGCGGGTGTGGCGTCGAGGATCTTCCGCTCGAGATCGAGCAGCGGGCCGTTTAACGCCGTAACTAGGTGCGGAACCATTGATCACTCGCAGACTGGAGAAAAAAGATTGTAGAGCAAATGCTTTGTCCATTTGGGGACGGTTTCTCCATTCGCAAGCGGACGCGAATGCATTCTCGCTATGGCGATGATAGGCAGGAAAAACTGACGCTTGCAAGAGAGCGAGCAAGAAAAAAGCCCGCCATGAAGGCGGGCCAAATTGCTGTGCTTACACCGTGATCCAGCGAGCCCGGGAGCGCGGGCTCGCGGAGTGTCCCTTATTCGACGTGCTCGCCATGCAGGCTCACGTCCAGGCCTTCGCGCTCCTCTTCTTCCGTCACGCGCAGGCCCATCACCATGTCGATGACCTTCAGCAGGATGAAGCTCACGACGCCGCTGTAGATCAGCGTCGTCAGCACGCCCTTGGCTTGCACAATCACGCTGCCGTCCGCGCCGCCGATGTCCTTGACCGCGAATACACCGGTCAGCAGCGCACCCACGATCCCGCCGATGCAGTGCACGCCGAACGCGTCGAGCGAATCGTCGTAACCGAGCTTGTGCTTGAGCCAGGTTGCCGACCAGAAGCAGACCACGCCGGCCACGATACCGATCACCAGCGCACCGAGCGTCCCGACGAAGCCCGAAGCCGGCGTGATCGCCACCAGACCCGCGACCGCGCCCGACACGATACCGAGCACCGACGGCTTACCCTTGGCCGCCCATTCGGCGAACATCCAGGCGAGTGCCGCCGCCGCGGTCGCCACTTGAGTTGCGAACATCGCGAAACCGGCACGGCCGTCAGCCGCCACCGCCGAACCCGCGTTGAAGCCGAACCAGCCCACCCACAGCATCGCGCCACCGATCAGCGTGAGCGTCAGGTTGTGCGGCGCCATCGCTTCCTTGCCGTAGCCGATACGCTTGCCGAGCACCAGCGCGCAGACCAGCGCCGCGATACCGGCGTTGATGTGCACCACCGTGCCGCCCGCGAAGTCGAGGATGCCCGCGCTAGCCAGCCAGCCGCTCGGTTCCCACACCATGTGAGCGATCGGCGAGTAGACGATGATCGACCACAGCGTCATGAACACCAGCATCGCCGAGAACTTCATACGGTCGGCAAACGCGCCCGTGATCAGCGCCGGGGTGATGATCGCGAACGTCATCTGATAGACGCAGTAGACCGTTTCCGGGATCGTCGGGGCCAGATGGCTGACGGTCAGCGTCGTGGCCTTGTCCCCCTTGACGTAGTTCATGCCCGCCATGAAGACGCGCGAGAAGCCGCCGATGAACGAGCCGCCCGGTGTGAAGGCAATGCTGTAGCCCACCACGATCCAGACGATCGTCACGACGCAGGTGATCGCGAAACTTTGCATCAGGATCGCGAGCACGCTCTTTTTGCGGACCATGCCGCCGTAGAAGAGCGCCAGACCCGGAATCGTCATGAACAGCACGAGCGCGGTGGAGGTCAGCATCCAGGCGGTGTCGCCCGAATTGATCTTCGACGAATCGACCGAGAACGGCGCGGTCGGGGCGGCCGGTGCCGCCTCGGATGCAGCAGGCGCGCTGGCAGCCGCAGCGGCGGAAGCGTCCGCAGCGGGCGCCGAAGCGGCGGGCGCAGCCGAAGCGTCCGGTGCCGGCGCGCTGGCCGTCGTGTCGGGAGCCGAGGCGGCTGCAGGAGCGGAAGCGTCGTCCGCGAGGGCGGCGCCCATACCGCCCGCGAGCAGCGAACTGGCCATCAGCAGGGACATCAATAATTTGCGCATCTTTCGTTTCCTCTTGTCGCTATCTGTGTCGCAATCTTTTCGTATTACAGAGCGTCCGCGCCGGTCTCGCCGGTGCGAATGCGTATCACCTGTTCGATCGGCGTGACGAAGATCTTGCCGTCGCCGATCTTGCCGGTGCGTGCCGCGCGTTCGAGCGCTTCGATCGCCTGGTCGACGATGTCGTCCGAGACAGCCGCCTCGATCTTCACCTTCGGCAGGAAGTCGACGACATATTCAGCACCCCGATACAGCTCCGTGTGGCCCTTCTGCCGGCCGAAGCCCTTGACTTCCGTCACGGTGATGCCCGAGACGCCGATGGCCGACAAGGCTTCGCGCGCCTCATCGAGCTTGAAGGGCTTGATGATTGCGGTAATGAGTTTCATGACATCCCTCGCTAAGTTGCGTAACCCGTTGCGTAACCCGTTTGCGTACCCATAACCCGTTCGCGTGGTCTCGTTTCACTGCCGGGAGAACGCTTCCGACAGTGCGCGCGGGGCAGTAACAGCAACTCGCATGCCATGTTGTGTCAGACTGCGCCCCGCGTGCTTCGCGCAAGGGCGCAAGCGGCCTTGGCCGGATGGCTAACGATGGCCGCGCGCGCTGGCGCGGCGTATGGATCGTTGCTAGAGTGTCCGAACGGCTTGGACGCACAGGCGCGCACCAAAGGCGCTCATGCGGCGGCGGCGCGCAAGACGGCACGCACCAAGACTGCCCATGCGCAGCGACTAGGCACAGGCGTAACGAAATATGCACATTTTTTGTGCACAAAGGGGAACACCATGAAACAACCTAACGATGTTTTTAACGACTTTCAGGCTCGCATGAGCGAGCTGTTCAAGAACTCGCCGGCCAAAGATGTCGAACGCAACGTCAAGGCCATGCTGTCGCAGGGCTTTTCGAAACTCGATCTGGTCACGCGCGAGGAATTCGATACGCAGACCCAGGTACTGGTGCGCACCCGCGCGCGCCTCGAAGAACTGGAACGCCGCGTCGCCGAACTCGAACAGAAGCTGCCGGTCACGACGCAAACGCCGTAACCACGCATTGCTCGCAGCGCACTAGCTGCGTCGTGCTGCACATCACAGGCAAGCGAGCCGTGACGTCATCAGCGTTTTAGGGGACTCGAGCGCGCCCTTCGCGCGCCGTCCGACGGGAGAAAACATGTCGCTTGCCGTGGTGCGCAGTCGCGCGCCGGCCTCCGGCCGCGCGCCCGAAGTAACCGTCGAGGTTCACCTCGCGAATGGTTTACCCTCTTTTTCGATCGTCGGCCTTCCTGATCTGGAAGTACGCGAAAGCCGCGAGCGCGTGCGCGCGGCGCTGCAAAACTGCGGGTTCGATTTCCCGGTCCGGCGCATCACCGTCAATCTCGCTCCCGCCGATTTGCCCAAGGAATCCGGCCGCTTCGATTTGCCGATCGCGCTCGGGATACTCGCCGCGAGCGGACAGATTCCCGCTGAATCCTTGCTGTATCGAGAGTTTGCCGGCGAATTGTCGCTGACGGGCGCACTGCGGCCGATGCGCGGCGCGTTCGCGATGGCTTGCGGGACCGCGCGCAGCGCCGGTGCCCAAAGCGGTGCTGCGGCGACTTCGCTTTCAGCGCTTTCGAGCGAGCCGGTGACAGTCCACATGCCGCCAGACCGCACTCCACAGCTCTACCTCCCTGCGTCCAGCGCGGCGGAAGCGGCGCTCGTACCCGGCGTCGATGTCTACGGCGCCGCTGATCTGCCTTCGCTATGCGCACATCTGACGGACACACCTGATGCGCGGCTCACCCCTGTGGCCGCGCCGGACCTGGGGGACGCCGCGCCCGCCCTCGTTCCTGACATGGCCGACGTGATCGGCCAGCGCGCCGCGCGGCGCGCGCTCGAAGTGGCCGCGGCCGGCGGCCATCACGTGCTGCTGATCGGCCCGCCCGGCGCGGGCAAGTCGATGCTCGCCGCCCGTCTGCCGGGCCTGCTGCCGCCGATGACCGACGACGAAGCGCTCAGCTCCGCCGCCCTGCTGTCCGCCAGCCGCGCCGGTTTCAGCCCGGCGCAGTGGCGGCAGCGGCCGTTTCGCGCGCCACACCATTCGTCGAGCGCCGCGGCGCTGGTCGGCGGACACAATCCACCGCAACCCGGCGAGATCACGCTTGCGCATCTGGGCGTGTTGTTTCTGGATGAGCTTCCGGGTTTGCTTTTTGCACTGCATTGTCAAACGCCTCTATGACATTGATTCCAAAGGAAGTAGATAAAGTCTGGGGGCAAGCTGGGGGTTGACAATTGTCAATAGTCTGCGAGGACCGCAGTGAGCTTTGATGCTGAACGTAGATATGCTGCGGGCGCTGCCATCCCGCTGGGTCGACGCGTCGCGCCGCTATGACGCGAGCGGAGCACTACAAGTTACTCCTCGTTGGCGAGCACAGTAGCGTCCTGCCGAGCAGCTTCGACTGAGGCCTGGTAGATACGGAACGAGACCAACTCGGGCGTACCCTCAGCCTTTCTCAGTTCGTGCTGCTCAGCGCACACCTTGAGCGACTCACCGAGCATGTCGACCCGCACACTTTGCTTGGTTTTTTGAAGGTTGGCCAATTTAGCCTCTGCCCCATCCAAATAATGCAAGATGGTCTTCACGCTTGTTTGCCCAGTCTCCTTCATGACCTCCTTCAACATCACTCCTTTACTTATCATCATCCGACGAAAATCATCTTTGTTCAACGCGTTGTGCTTCTCCATCAAAGCGGTAAGCCGCTCGACTATGAAGGTCCCTCTGAGCATGTGAACGCATGCCTGCTCGGAGATGCCCGCTGAGTTTCGAAGCTCGCGCATCAATTGCGTAATCGTATTAGCTTGCAACTGCCTTCCCGTGGTCGCACTGACGAGCAGAAACCCATCGTCCATATCGGAGCCACACGTCTCTTTAACCACGACAGAACGGAATATTCTAACGAAGCTTAAAATTTCATTAATTTCCACATGATTGATTTCTACATTCCGTGTCGCTGGTTTACCTTTCTTCAGTGTAATGACTTTCAACACCGGCCGCGCCATCCGTCGGGCATTCTCGAAATCCACTATTCGCAGCATTAGCAACTCCGTTCGCCGGCAACCCAAGATGCGAGACAGGCGAAGAATTACATGAAGTCGCCGCTTCCTGTAGACAGCAAATTTACCGTTTCCGACCACGTCGCCGACAGCAGCGGTAAGTCGCTTAATATTTATATCGCTAATTGCGCCTCTGCTTCGAACAATCCCGTGTTCAGGTAACGCCTCATGCTTCCAGCAAACGAGCAACCTGGTGGGACCACCATCCGGCATCGCTACAACGCGCACGACTTTTTCTGCCTTAATTGTGCCTGTTGCAGCTACGAAATTCGGCCGCCCGTGAAGACTCCCCACATGGGACAAGAAATCCAATGCGTCACGGCAGATATTTCTAGGTACCGACCCATCTCGCAGCAAACCACTGCGCAGATTTCCGGGAACCTTCGACTCGGTCAGCATATTGTTAGCGAACATCGTGAACTTCGCGTCGCTCATATCGATAAAATCAGTGTTCGTCTGATAGCAAAATCGCACCAGATGAGACACGTTATACGCTTTCAGCCTGACTGTCCCGCCTCGGACAATGGTCGCATTGCCCGACGCAATCTGCTCCTGCAAATATGAAGTTGCCTCGAAGCACAATCTGCCATCAGGCCAATTTACGTACGACCCATTCTCCAACTCATTGAAGCAAGATTTACCGGCAACGTCCAAATTAGCGAAATATTGGAAGTGTCGCGGTAACTTAGCTACGAGTTCTCGGTCCTCTCGATGCTCACTGCCTTTCCGACGTCTCATTGCGAACCACTTTTGGTTGGTTTAGCACGCCAAACATCGCTAACACCTCCGCGCGCTCAGTCTGAACTTGTTTGCTGAGAGCATCGAGAGGATATTGCTCTATGATGCTGTCTAATAATTTCAACAACCCGCGGATGCCCTTTACCAACTGCCAGTTATCACTTTCAAGTTGACGATAATCGTCTCGAATTTCCTTCAACTTCAGCTCTAACTCCGCTTTTGAACCACGGCCGGGCCGACTCTCTCGAACGCGAGTCGAACTTTCTTTTTGGAACTTCCAGTCGATTTTCCTTCGGAGCGAATCCAAGCACTCCCAACCAACTCCAATCTCACCGTTGGCCCGCTTCTTCAAAGTATTCAAGCTACAGGAAGCTATCTGCAATGCGTCGTCCGTGAAGTTAGCAAGCTCCCCCTGAGAGTTCACTGCCACCCGTAGACCGGGCCAATCCCTGAACTCTGGGAACTTCCTCTCAGCCAAGTCTAGCAACTTGTGCAGGCGCCCAGTTGAGCTCTGCTCGCGCGCAATCAGCTCTACATAGTCACTCGGCTTGCTCAACCTAACCTCCCGGCACGACATGCAGGGCAAGTTCCCTCTCTCCCGGAAACTTCAAAACCTCGTCGATGATGCGGCCGTCATTTTCATGTCGAGTCGAATACAGAAACATTTCCACAGCCTCGGATTCGTCAACCACCACTGATGAAGACCCGAATTTAGATTTAATCACCGCACGCAGTCGCTCAAAGGGACTATTATTCAAAGCCTTCAAAGCTTCCACAGCAACATGGACCAGTGCCCGCTCCCGCTCTTCGATAGAAAAATCGAAGTCAATGTATGCATCCACCTGCTTATAATTGACGTGTCCGAGATACCAACTCAGTGCGTCAAGCGTCCCCGAGCGTCGCATGAAATATGAAGTCACGAAGAATCTTCTTAGCTGATGCTGTCGGAGGTATTTTCGTTGCCCCGCCTCGTTGAGTGGCATCTCAATGTAATCGCAAAATCTATCCAGCAACCGATTCATGCTTGAATGCGATAATATGCATTCCCCGTCGTCGCTAAATGTGGCAAAAATACCTTTCATCTTCGGCATTCCATCGATTGCCGACAATTTTTCATGAAAATCTTTTATACAGCTAATCACGTCAATTGCCAACTTTGATATCGGTCGCTCAATGACTTGCCGATGTCCTTTGTATCCTGTTTTCCGATTTGCAAATTTTAACAATCGTTGTTTTGGGTTTATACAAGTTGCAGGGTCTAAATCTTTGAGCTCGCCCTGACGACGACCACTGACTGCGCCCACAATAAATAAGCACGCTCCAATAGCGACATGCAAGAGTTCTAGCAATCCTTCATTGTTTCTAAAACTCTTAAAAAACATCGAGGCTGGCCGCCGTTCATTTTGACTAATGAAGCCAGGCCAAGCTTTCCCGAAGTCCCTAGCGACACTCCAAACACTCACACCTTTTTTTCGGGTCTTTTTCCCTATGAACTTTTTGATTTTAGAGGGAGTTAGAAATTTTCTCCAACCAACGCTATCGCCGCATTTCGCACGGGCGACGCTCAAAAAGCTTGAGAAAATATGTTCAACTTCATTTTTGAAAAAATCTACGGCTCTTTCAAAAGCGAAATTGACATCAGCCACACCGGGAATCACATAGTGCCCTGTCAAAATCTGAGCGATATACAATTCAGGACTTGCACCGGTAAGCTCCTGCAGTGCCGCCCGGGGAATCACTTTCCCTACCCCGGCGACATCTCGCAGCCGTCTGGCGACCCTAAAATACATCCGGAGCATCGCGACGCTCGCCGGTTGATTATTTTCGTGAGGTGATGCTTGAACCGGAGCTCGCGGATACTCGCATTCGTATGTCTCCTTTCGCGCCCAACATAGCTCCGGTGGCACTCTCCGCTTAACTGTTCCGGCGATAGTCTCACTGTAGAGACGAGAGCTGAGTTCCACCATGTCGGGCTTCACGCTGTATTCCAGCCCGGAAGACCCGCGGACGTACAGGCCCTCCCGGAACAACCACAACCTAGAGTAAATTAACTCCTGTTCATTCAAAGGCAGTTCCTGCTCATCCGTATGAAGCTCGATGTCAACAATCCTTCGGTTTCGCTTAACTGTCTGACAAATGTCCTCCCAAGTAATGGTTTCGGATTGCTTCCGCAGGTAATCACTTAGGCGCTTATTCCAATCATATATATCGGCAACCGCCCCCGAGCCGGCAAACTTCGCAAGCATACGCTTCATATCAGAAGCCGTCAGAGCACTCAGGGCGTATAGATGCAGGTTGAGAGTCGCGTCATTTAGCAACAGATAATCTATCACTCGCATTGCACAACGGACGTTGTTGTAAACTGTGATGCCAAATCTGTCTCTACTTTTGCTTTCCTCGGCATACTCCTGCGCGCACAGGAACATCCGAAACTCATCCCAAAGCTCGAAATTCTTGGGGTCGGTCAGAAGCGAGCCATCAGCCAGCCTCACTCGCCAATCGATTTGAAATTTCCGTCCTTCGGGGAAAAAGCAATCCCAGATTGGAGATGTGTACTCAGACTTCAAGAACTGTGTACACCTGAGCCGATTCGCTTTGTCAACAACACTATCCTCAATCCACTGTCTGATGCTGTCCGGAAGATTACTCATAGACGACCTCGTTTATTAGAGAGACGTCAGCCGCCTTTCGTCCTGTTTCAAGATAAGCGAACAAATCAGGTCGAGCCTCTTTAATTGATTCGATATGCTCAATTATCGGACCAGAAACTTCCACCCAAATTTCAGCGCTCGGGCGTATCTTTCTCGACAAGCTTTTTGTTTGTGACAGAGCTATGCTACAAAAAATTGTCATGACGGAGTCATCAATCCCGATGAGTGTGGTCGCCCCACTCATTTCCTCTATTGTTTCTGTAGACTGGCCAGGAAATGTGTTGTTTCCCAAGTCAATGCTGAGACAATGATTGGTCATGAATCTCTCGAGCTCGGCCGCGGTCTCAAATCCACTTGCCTCTAATCTGTAAGGGCTGTTTGCCAGTGCCTCTACTATGAATCGGGTTTGGTGAATTCTTATCCATCTTTCCATAAAGAACATCATCAAAGGCAATGGAATGTATCTGATGATTTGCTTGTAACTGAAGCGTACATGTCCTAAAGCGCGGGCTACCTCAGCTGTGTCCTGTCTTTTCAAATAGTTTGCAATAACAATTTGGGCCCTGAGTTTTGTCATGCTAAAGTTCGATGCAATAGCTAAAGCCTTTTCCTGCGTGCATCCGGAAAATTCTTGCAAATCGGCAATAAATTGCTTCGATTGTCCTCGCGCTGTGGATAGCTTATGTGCGACTGCGTGGAATCTTGTTGGATAGGCAAATCCTTGGCCGGAAGCTATAAACATGTATCGATAAGCGTCGTCTCCCTTATGCTGCAAATAGCGGCGGCACATCGCGGTAACACAAAGGACCCTGTACACTATTCTGGCCGAATCAATATCTATCTTTATTCTCTGCTCTGCCCTTTTTTTCCCACGTCTACGCTTGAATCCGCGCAGAAAATATCCCGCTTGATTTGTTCCAAAGCCAACTCTCGAATCGTGTTTATCATACAATTCGAGTGTCGCTAGGAATCCGTCAGTTATTTCAGGGTGACGAATTACAAGCAGTGCCATAAAGGGCATCACTGCTTCCAAAGTCGGCAGTCCTAATTGGTACGCTAAACCCGACCTACTCCCTCCCAGAAGAACTTTGGGATTCATCCCACCCTGATTTAGATAGTCATGACTTGTGATGAAGCCGTAGTGCCGCAGCGTAGCCGCCCTGTTAGCAAGAGTTTCCCTTTCCGACACGCTTAGCGAGGCTATTTGCCCGTCGTGCTGTTCTCCCAACAAATGCGGAATTCCTGCATCTGCCAAAATTATCCTTCGCTGATAGTTTTGCCATACCTGGTCGGCCTTTGCTTCGGCCCATTTCGAAATCAGACTGAGGTCAGTCAAAACCTCTTCAGATTTCCTCTCTAACGCTTCTTCATCTGAAAACGGTTCGGTTGAAAATGGAGTAACGCTCTTCAGTCGCTGACTGTCGCCGTTTATGATTTTTATGTGGGTGTCCGAGGGCGGAACAAAATGCCGTGGAGGAGTTGGAAATCCTTCGACCGGCTCGACGAACAGGCCTGCCTTCACAAGCGCTAGAAAAAATCGCGATACTTGGGTCCGCCAATCGGTGATGATGGTTGTAACTTGCCTGCTCGGCACATCAGTTTCCAAACAGTAAACTATCAGTCCTTTCCAAAAATCATAGCTTGCATGTTGGTCAAACCTGGCTTGAAGCGTGAGGTCAGGATGAGCAACCATATACTTCGGCAACTGCCTCCGTAACGGTATCTTGGCTGGACCAATCGAGGTGTGATGACCGGCACAGCAAATGTAAAACTCGTGCGTGTAAGCAGCGCCGAAAATCTCATACATGATTGCCAAATCAAACCACGTAGTGATTCCCAATGAATTAGTGTTCGGCCAGTTCATCCAATAATTCACTCGCTCTTCGATTAGATTAAGACCATCAAATCGTTGCCTCAATTTATCCTGTTCGTCAGAGAGACGACGGACACTTGGTTTTATACCTGCAATCCAATTTTTAGCCACGCTCATCTTCGAAGCTGCGAAAATAACCAAGACAGCCTTTGTAATCCTTTGTCGCCAAAGGATAGTGGCATCGAAAAATTTATCCGAAGCAATGGCGCCCAAGAATAGCTCGAGACCTACCTGATTGTGCTGCCAATCCGCTGGCACAAGCTTCAATCCTGTTATCTGCAAGAAACACTCAAGCATCAGCAGGATTTGTCGGACAAGGCCACGTGTTTGTGCATCTGTTCTTGCCGCCGCATCGGTGACCATGTTCTTTATCCAGCCCTCCGTCATCGGCCTCCGGTAAGACTCATACGCAGTTAAATCTTCGATAATTGCGCGCTCTCCGGGGGGCGTATACGGTCCCAGCAGTTTCAACTCACCAATTGCTTTTTTAGCCATTTAGATATCCTAACTATCCTAGGTATTGGTGCATCGCGGTGCTCCTGCAGACACAAGCATCGCCAGAAATGTCTCGACTCTGATACCAATCGGACTACCAAGACCGACGCCCAATGGAACAAGTGTCAAAAACTCGCCACCGCTTCGACCCTCGCCAGCGAACAAAGCATCGAACACAGGCCAAATCTAGCTCACAAAATTCTTTTATTCAACAAATTTCGCATCTACACGAATTTCAGGACCATAAACTTGGCAATTTACGCATTTAACGCTATATAATTAGCTTGATTACGCTAATAAATTCCTCGCCTGCGGCGTCACTGCTATCAACTAGGTGACGCGCGCGGGCATTCCCGCCCGAATTTGGGGGAAGATGCCGTTGTGACGAGTTCTGTCATCAAGGCCTCTCGCAGCCGTGGCCTCGGTGCTTGGCGGGCTAGAGGGCACTCGGGCGTGGCCGCTGGTGTCGGCACATCCCACGGGAAGTTGAGAAAGGCCACCTCATGCAGGGCTCGCTTAGTTCGAATTGGACCGCTCAAAGCTGACCAGCATCAAAAAGCTGCCAAACCGGCTTCGTCGGCGCCTGGCAAGAATACGAACGAACCGTCCACCGTACCGAATGCAGGCGTATCCCTTTGCTGTACTCGGTCTGTCCCCACAACCCTCTGCAATCTCAAGTTGCGCGCGCCATTTGTCGGTTACGTCAATAGTGCTTGCAGTAAAAAAATATTGTGGGAGGATGGCCATCCACTCGTTGATGGAGACCACAAAATGAGCTTCAAGCTGGAACCGCCGGAACCGATTGAAGGCCTCTCGGAAAGCTCAAACCTTACGTTCCAGAGCATCCTGAAGGACCTCAAGCCCGAAGCAGCCGAACGTCTACGTGTTCTGATGACCGCCGACGCCGCCCCGCATCAAGACGTCCTGAACGCATTCGAGAAAGTCGTAACGTTGCGCGACACCTTCATGAACAAGGATTTCAGCACGGGTGGCCGCATCCCGCAGCGCATGGGCGCCTCCGTCGATAACTACAACGCAGCGCTCGAGGAACTCTCCACCGAGTTGCTGGCACAGCGCGCGTAGCGTACTGCTTCGACAAGGGGCATGGCAGGCGCCACGCCCCGTTTCCCGATGCGACGATTAGGCGTCTTTGTCCGACGATAGACCCGCCACGATACCGGTCGAAGCACCCGCGCCCAGCGCTGCGCCTGCGCTGCCGACCACCGCTGTGCCACCCGCGACGCCAGCACCACCGGCCGCAAGGCTACCACCGCCAATCGCGGCGAGGCCAGCCGAGCTGTGCCGCTGCACCCGACAGCGTGCCACCACCAACACCGAGACCTGCTGCGCTCGCGATTGCGCCAATTGCCGGGGCGCACGCAACAGCTGCGGCACCGGCCGCCACCGTGCCGCCAACGACGATGATAGGAAACAATTAAGTCTGTCGGACGACAATCAAGTCTGGCGGACCTTATGGGCCTGCTTACATTAATAGTTCCGATTTATGAGCGACTGGTCTAACCGCACCTGCACCTCCCAAATATTCCGAAGACGTGGACAAATCGCGAAATCTAGCGAAATCGGTGACGGTGGAGAGAAAAGGACCGCAATGCTAAATTCGCGTGTCCGCCAGTAATGAATGTGTTCCTAGTCCTTGGCTAGGAACGTTCCCAGCAAGGGGTCAGACTTCGGGGCTGCCTTGTCAGGCGGGCCGGGAACGTTTCTTTGCCCCCAACCTGTTTTCGCGTGTCACAGAGGGGTCTCGACCCCCGAGAAAGCGTGAAAGTTTGTCATCAATGTCGTCACGGAACGGTTCTCGACCATCCGTCCTCGCAATTCGATTTATTGCAACAAGAGCCACTCCACCGCCCCAGCCGGATAGCCCTCCGGCCACCCCCTTGCCAGCAACTCCACCGCCTCTCGCATCCGCAGCGCCCACCTGTCGTCGCTCGCGCCCACGCTCCTCGCCCTCATTGTTTCCAGCACCGATTGCGCGCAAGCAACCCAGTCTATCGCTCGGCGCAAGCGGATGAAACTGGCGTCAGAAATCCCTACGTCTCGTGCCGCAACCTCGACGTCGGCAGCGACGTCTGCAAGCAGAATCGACAGCAGCGCAACGGCTTTGCGCTCAATGTAAGTGGGCGCAAACTTGTTTCCTGATGCATGCAGATGGGTGTTCGTGGAATCCATCGCCTGTAAAGCAACACCATTTACACGCCAGCGTCCCACTCGGACTGACCGGTCCGCAGCGGCCGGAGAGATGCATCCGGGCTGGTCGTCTTTGACTGCACGGTGCCAATGACCTTAGATGTATGTCAGGCGGATGCTGATTCCGCCGATGATGGTCAACGCATTTGTGGGGTGGACTATGAGCAAAAGCAGCGGTAGCAAAGGTGGGCAATCTGGCAGCAACCAATCCGCAGGCAGTGTTCGAAGGCTGGAAGCCCCGGCGGAGGCCGTGCTCCCAACGGGTTTCCGGGCGGAAACTGGCCAAGCACTACCGGCGCCAAGTCTGGCGGCAACCGCGGGAATGCGACGCCGTCCGGAAGCAAAAGGTAAGTTGCAGGGGGAGTCTTACTCGAGAGTGCGGGGCCAAGTGGCGCTGTAAGCGAACCGGCGACAAGCTTCAATAATTTGCGGGCAGGCATCGCATATCTGCCGACACAAACCTGCAATGGGTCATTGGATTGCAAGGGGCGCTACGCTGACCGATGCCGACTACTCCATCAAGCTTGCTGGGACCGCAGCAACCTCCGGCGCCTCTGCTGGAACCATCTTTGAGCACTGGTCGCAAACAACAGCAACATAGTCGACAGCGAATACGTCGAGAATGGCACCCTTTTTCACAGCGCCGCTTGCCAGATACTTCAGGTGGACGCGCGCCATGTCGACAGGGCCTCCGCAGCGGGCGCAGACTTCCACCGGGCCGATTCCGGGGGGACGGACGGGCGTCTGTTCACGTGCCATAACGATAGAAACACGTGGCGTTCAGACATCCGCGCGAGCAATAACACTCTAGTCCTTCACTGCCATGTATTTCGACGTTGGGTGGTTCGGTATCGAAGCGCA
>NZ_JAQQEU010000094.1:0-22026 GCF_046026895.1 Paraburkholderia sediminicola | reverse complement strand
ACGACGGTACCGCAGTATGTGGCAGTTGCTTTCCGTCCGCCAATGACAGCCCTGCAGATTCGGGATCGAGCGTTTGGCTTGGCCGGTCGATGCGGCCCACCTCGATCGTATTTACTTCACCCCAGTCGGTAATCGGTTCGATGCGAACGACGATTTTCATCGCGGAGTCTTGAGCGGCGATCTGCGCGAGGTCGCGCCGCATCGAATCTCCGAGGTCGACACGGTGATAACGCTGTTCGAAGGGGAGGCGGTGTTCGGCAGCCGCGATTGAACCGCGGCGCGCTGTCTGTCGCGAGGCGAGACCCGCGGCAGACAGCGTGTTTCGCCGGATCGACTAGAACATCGTGTTGTCGTTGGCCGACTGCTCGGGCACGGGTTGAATCACATCCCAGTGCTCGGCGATCTTGCCGTGCTCGACGCGGAAGATATCCACGATGGCGTTGCCGCGGTCTTGCGGGTTGCCGGTCGAGTGAACATGCAGAAAGACGAGGTCGCCGTCGGTCGCACTGCGCACGATGGCCGAACGGGCATCGGGGGCATGCTTGAAGTATTCGGTAAAGAAGCTGATGAACGGCGCGGACCCGGTGGGCACATGCGGATTGTGCTGAATGTAATTCGGTGCGAGCACGGTGCTAGCAGTCCTGAGATCGTGCCGGTTGAACACCGCATCGTAGAAGTTCACGACTAGCGCGCGGTTGCGCTCTTCCTGGGCAATATCGCGAGCGGCCGGATGAACCGGCGCGACGCTATCTTCGGCGCGGGCCACATGGCTCGCGATCAGCACAAAGAAAGCAGCGGCGGCTGCCGCGCGCTGGAGCAAGGAGGTTCTGTTTGGCATGACGGTCCCCTTCTTTTCGTTGAAAGCCGGCGGCTGCAAGGACTTTAGCATCCGCAGGTGGCGACGACGAGACGCATCTTGCCGGCGCATCGACGCTCCCGCGCCGAATGGCCTGCTGCATTGCAACCGCGTCGCCATGCCATCTACGCCGGCCCTGGAACCTGGGCCATAGCGCGAAAGCCTGCAACACCGACGCGCTTGCAGGATAGGGCAAGGCCCTAAGGCGATTTAGCCGTGCACTACCACATTCGTGTTGGCGTCCCTACACTTGATTTAACAACACAGAGGTGCGTCATGGCCAAGCTGATCCACACGATGATCCGCATGCAGGACTTGCAGCGCTCGCTGCAGTTCTACCAGCAAGCTTTCCATTTCAGCGTCGCGCATCAGCTCGACTTCCCCGAATTCACACTGGTTTATGTTGGAGTTCAGAATTGCTGCTAGCCGTGTTCATAGCGACGCTAGCATGATCACTAATAATGCTAGCGTGCCTTGCACACGCCCGAGAATTCAGTCAGAGCATCGCGCTTAGCCTTGCAGCTATACCGCCGATTTGCACATAACGGGTGTCCGCACAGCTGGCCTGCCGCCGAACACTACGACTCGTGACAACCAGAATAACCCTTCATACAAGCGCTAAAGATTCCGTTTTTGAAAGCAACTATAGAAAGCTGAGGCGGCCGTTGACAACATGCGGTCGGTCAACGATATAGAGCAACGCTTATGAAAAACGCCTTTTCGATCGTGTGGTCGATGCAATTTGATATCCAGGTACCTATGCCGCGCTAGCAGAGTTACTGAACAAACTTCCTCATGATTGTTGTACCGTCGCGACAGGCATCGAATCGCGCTGATCGGGCGCATTCCCTTACACAGCAAGCGATTCGACGTGTTGGCCGCTAGCATCCCTGTGAACACGGCTAGCAGCATTTGTGAACACCAACACATGCGCTTCGGGGAAAAGCCGATCTAATGCTGACCGGCGTTCAGCAGCATCCAATTTTGACGGCTCGGCGCCCCGACAAGGATTCGCGCGAACAGGGCCCGGCAATGCGTGCAGGTGTAGTGCTCTTCCACGCGCTCATCCTTGACGGCGCCTTTGCCGTTGAGCCGCAGGGCTTCATGCGGCTCGGTGGCGGCCGGCTGCCCGTAGAGGTGCGCGCACGGGGAGCAAGGCTGAATCCAGAGTTGCATTTCGATCAAGTGAACTGGCGGTCAACTACCCCCGAAATCGTGACTGCTAAGTCGACCTGTTGGAAATCCTTCGGCTATCACCTGGCGTGCCCGGCGCTCGGCGTCCGCGAGCGCGTCCTGAAGATCGACAAAGACTTCACCTTGCGCAAGCTGGTACATCAGGAATTTTTCGAACACCGGGGCACCGTCGCGCCTACTGATGACGGCGCGCGCGTAGTAGCCACCGTTTGGATCGGGATCTCTAGGTCGATATTCCCGCTCAGCATTGATGATGATCCGATGCGGTGGGACGTCAATTTCCTTGTGCATGCCGGACATCTCGGCCTCCGCAGAGCGTATGGAGGAATCCTAGCATGAAGGAACGCCCTATCCTTCTCGGCGGCGCAATGGTGCGCGCGTTGAGACGGCCGCACGGCAGACACGGTACGTTTATCGCGCCTAGTCCTCACGTGCGAACTTGCCGCGTATGCCGACGGCGACGATGTCCGCGATACGCTCCAGCGCTTCAGCCTCAGAAAGACCAGCGTCGAGAAACGGCGTCAGATCGACGAACTCGGGATTGCGCCCGTCACGGGGTCCACTCGTTTTCAGTGCAATAAGTGACGGTACGCAAAGCCAGCAGCAGCGCTGGGAGCGAACCGTACGTTGTTGATTAGCTTGGTGTTTCTGTTCACGTCGGAAACCGTGTTTTGGGGCGTCAATGCGTGGGCGATATCAGCCGACGGCGCTTGTTTTCGCTGCACGTTGTGACGGTAGGATTTGCCCGGCGTAGCGTTCAATGGGGAAGCGGAAGATGCCCCTCATATTGATGCCTTCCAGCCGGGTGGGCGCGATGCGGCTGATCAGTTCTGCCGGGATGACCTGCCGCCGATTGGCCCAGCGATCCAGGAGCGCCTGCATCTGCGCCGTGTTCCAGGCCATCACGATGTTGGCCAGCAAGCTCAGCGCGTTGGCCACCGCCTGCATCTCGTCGACGCGCTTGGCCTGCGCGGGACCCACTCGCCCGGTGTAGATCGCACGCTTGAGTGCGTTGACCGCCTCGCCGCGATTGAGCACCCGCCGCAGTTCGCGTCGGAACGCGGCGTTTACGAAGTAGTCTGCCAGGAAGGTCGTTCGCAGCAATCTGCCGAGTTGTACACCGGCGTCGTAGATCGGATCGCCGCGGGCGGCGGAGCCGAAGCGAGCTAGTGCCGCCACTGCGCTGACGTGGCCGCTCCTCACCGAGGCGCTCAAGTGCACCAGCGCGTCCCAGTGCGACTCGACGAGCGACGTGTCGACGTTGGCCACACACACGGCAGCGATCTCTGCCGGGATCGCCATCCCGTGCGGCACATAGAGCTGTCGCTGTTTCAGATCCTTCAGGCGCGGGCACAGGTCGAATCCGAGCAGCCGGGCCAGCGCCATCGCGAAATCGGTGTAGCCGTGAGTGTCGACCGCCAGTTGCCAGGTCTCGATGCGCTCCTGCCGCACGACCCCCTCGATCGCCACGCCGGCCTGGCGTTCGTTGAGCACGAAAGGTTGGGCGTAGAAGATGCCCCAGCGATCGCGGACGTGGGAGTAGATACCGATCGACGGCGTGTTGCGCCGAGGATCGAGCCGCGCCTGCCATACGCGCCTGGTGGTCTCCATACTCATCATGTCCGAGGAGGCGAGGTCCGAGCGTCCCCACGTCGTGGCGATCGGGTGACGTTGCATGAACTCCAGCACCGCCTGGCAGGCTTGGGCCAATCGTCGCTCATCGCCAGCCCAGCGCATCGCCTGACGGATGCTCGCGGCCGACAGTTGCGGAATCATGCGCCCGCATTCGGCGGCCGTCAGGCTGGTGCCGTGAGCGAGGATGCCGGCATAGACCATCAACAGTTCGTCGGCCGAGTGCGGTTCGCGCCCGAGCATGATCCAGCTGAAACGAGCCTGTGCATCGACGGCCAGGATCACCTCGGGAAACTGCACTTCCCCGATGCGGTGGTCGAGCTTGGCGCGAAGCTTGGTGACCTCGGGATCGTCGTCATCTGCCGGCAGCGGCGAGAGGTGGAGGTCGTCGTCGACGCGCAGCACGCCGGACCTGGCAGCCTCTGCCACCGCATCCACGCTGGACCGTACGCGCGCCAACAGCGGTTCAAGGAACTCGGTCGGCTTGGCCGGCAGCGACAGACGTGCATAGTGCCGCGTCGCCTCGGTCTTCCATCGCTCGGCAGGCAAGAATAGACGCTCCCGGCCACGGAAGCACCATCGGAATCCAAGGGACTCGCAGGCAACTTGCTGGTGATCGAACAGTGTGCGGCCGCGGCCATACATCGCGCGCAGGGAGGCGAGTTCTGGGGCGTCGATGCCGAGCTCAGTGCTGAGGTGGCGCCACAGCACCGATGGGATGACGCGAAAGGCGTCGAGCAGCCGCCCGCTCATGCGCAGGAAACCGATATGCAGCGCCAGGCCGAGCTTCAGCCGGTTGCCGCGCCGCGCTGCGATCAGTTCGCGCTCGGCCGGGCTGAAGGTAAAGAAGGCCTGCAACTCGAAGGGGCTGAGCTCGCGCGGCTGCTCGCGCATGCCCAGGTACGTCGTCTGCCAGCCTTGCATCGCGCGCCTCCGTCGGTGGGACGTTCACGATACGTCGCAAAAAAGCGAACAGCAATGTCAACAGAATCAATGGTTTACTACCTGCCCTCCGCGTCCTTATTGGCTTTGCGTACCGTCACTTATTGCACTGAAAACGAGTGGACCCCACGTAGGGGTGTCATGGCAGGACTCCATGCGGGTAGAACAGGGGCGATGAACTGCACTGTTATCGTCGCACTGGCGGGAAATGCCTGCAGCGCAGGTTAGAAACGGAAGAAGATTGCCGTACTGCCCTACCGCGTCAGCGGTTTAGTTCAACTGCTAATAGCAAAACCGCGCTTAATGGCCACAATTTGTTGAGGTATCAACGAATGTCCCCAAACGAAGGGTATGAAAGCCGTAACTTTCATACCCTCGACTTGACGACCGAAACTGCAGCTCGATCAATCTTAAGGAAGCAAGCGATTGCACCCTCTCCCCGTCCGTCATAGCGACGATGCTTGCGGATACGCCGTGCGACCCTGCTTACTGATCACAAATCTGATCTCCGAACAGATCCAAGGTCGTGCCACACTGCTGCGCTGGGATTGCCCCACTACGGACTTGGGCAACCACTTCCTGCGGCAGCCACGCTTCTTCCATCGCGTCGATGCCCTTCTCAATCAACTGCTTGAGAAAAAACGACTGGCTGCGTCCTGTGACTTCCGCCAGCAATCTCAATCGTTGTCCAATCGCCGGCTCGACGCGTACCGCGATGACCTGTGACCTGTTCTCCGACTTCCTTCTCAACCTGTGCTCCTGATTGCATCTCTGCGCCGCAAGCCGGCGAATTCGAGCGCTGTTTTACCACGACCAGTTGGATCGACTCTAGGCAACGCGGGTCACTGCCTGCGAGGACACACCGCGTCGACCGGAGGAGCGTCATCCGTGCGGCGGTCGCATGCAGGTGCCGGACTGGGTACGCGGGTCAACGAAGTTGTCCCGGCGCGGACACCCATTCGCGCATACGGGCGCCTGCACACTAATCCGTAACGCTACGCTTTCACAGAACGCATCACAAAACCGTGCTATTCAGATAATCCTTCTTCTGTCGACAGCGGGGTTTCGTGGCATAACTGGCGGCAACCCAGGCGTCCCGACGCGAGACATCGTGTCACGCGGAACGGGCTGACGCCGCACCTGCCGAAGAAGCGGTCGAATGCCCGCAAGGCGACCTGTTCTGAACGGTGAACTCGGGGGGGCTTTCCGCGCCGCCGGGTACAATCGTCGGAACGACCTAAGCCCTGCGGCAAGTTGCCCAGACACCGTACCGAAACCTGATGCCCACGGAAGCCCCGTCGCCGTTCGTTCGCCTCTGGCCTGACGTCATCTTCAGTCGAGAAGTGCTCTGCCGTCACGTTGAGGAGGAGCCTTTTTCGCTCTCCGGCAGCACCGTGCTTCGTGCGCCACGGCCTGCCCGCACGGCAGCTCAGGAAGGCATCGTGCGGCTCGACGCCGCTCCCGCCGAACAGCCTTCCCTCTTCTGACCGTCGCCGCGCGCTTTGGCGAATCGCGCCCGACGGCCCGAAAAATTCTGTTCGCCTTCACACACCCACTCCTGCTTCGAGCGACTACATTTATATTGCAGGAAGACGATCTTGCGCGTGGAGCCAGTCCTGCCTCCCAATTGCGGCCCGCGGTTCCAGGATGAGAATGACATGAAGAAATTCATCTGCGCACTGCTGCTTGCGTCCACGTCGCTATGCGCGTGTGCCGACACCCCGTCCCTCTATTCCCCTAGCGTGATCGTGTACGACGTCGCGCGTGGCGAAGTCCTGCTGGAAAAGAATGCTGACGATGTCCGACCCATCGCGTCGCTTACGAAACTGATGACAGCGATGGTCGTACTCGACAAGGCGCAGGAGATGGGAGATACCCTGACCATTGGCGAGGCCGACATCGACCGCCTCAAGCATTCGGGCTCCCGGATTCCCGTCGGTACCTCGCTCGAACGCGAGGCGATGCTTCGTCTTGCGCTGATGTCATCCGAAAACCGTGCGGCATCCGCCCTGTCACGCTCGTTCCCTGGGGGCCAGTCGGCGTTCATCCAGCAGATGAATTTAAAGGCGCGCGCGCTAAACATGGCCGACACGCATTTCGAGGATCCGACGGGGCTCTCGCCGGACAATGTCTCCACAGCTCGCGATGTCGTCAAGTTGGCGATTGAAGCGTCGCACTATCCGATGATCAGTTCGTTTACCACCCTGACAGCGTACGAACAGACCATCGGTTCCCGGCCCAGGTTCTATCACAACACTGATCCGGTGGTCCGCTGGACGGATTGGGACGTTCAGCTCGCAAAAACCGGGTACACGCGCGAGGCGGGTCGCTGCATCGTGGTCGACGTGGCCATGCCGAAAGGCCCGGTGATGATTGCGCTGCTTGGCGCAAGATCATCCGGTGCTCGCTCCGCTGATCTGGCCACGATCCGCAACTGGGTGAACGGCGATCAAACACCCGTAGCCGTACCTCGCCTGTACTACGCTTCTGCGCATTCGCGTCTCCGCCATCCAGTCGTCGTAAGCCAACCACACCGCGTGCAGGTGCGATTCGCATCCTGGCGGACCGCGTCGGCCGTCTCGTCACATCGCCACGCGTCGCACCGCATTATCGCCAGTCGAGCTGGTGCGTAGGCGTGCCCGATTCGACAGGATCCGGATCGCCATAGTTGCGCACCCAGTTCAGCGAACCGACCGGACCGGGTCGACGCCGGCGCTATAACTGTGAACACAGCCATTAGTCCGGACTGCCACCGGCGCTACTGCGAACCGGGACGGCCCGCAGGCGTAGCAATGGGACATCGGTGTCAGGCCAAACGCCACCCGGGCTGCGACTATGACGGCGACTTCGTCTTGGATAATGAGTTGCCGGCCAGGCCGGTATCGATCGGCCGGAAGGCCGGGAATGGGATACTTCGACAGGAATTTTACGAATCCCGGCCCACCCTCCATAGGTTTCGAAGTGTCAGTGAATGCGCCCGAGGGTACGAAGGAGCGAATTTCCGTCCTGCGTAACGCGAGGCCGTACAGCCCCCCCGGCCAGCTTCCCCATGGCGACGAGCTGGCGTTCGAGCAACGTATCAAGTTCTTCCCGCTCGGCAATGTGGTCGGCCGAGTCCCTGACCAGTATCAATGTCGCAAATTCATGGGCGCTGAGCATGCTTGCCTCCTGATAGCTCGAGTAGGTGCTGTATGGATTGCGTCGGCTAAGGCGCTCGCTTTTGACGGCGCGTTGCCGGTGGCGCACTCGCTGCAAATGGCGCGGGGAGTTGATGGTAGGGGGAGCACCGGGGCGCGGCAATTCGGGTCGTCCCGCATATTGGGCAGATTGGCTCCTGCCGCACTGCGACAGATGCGGCAGCGATCAGGTACACACATCCTGCTTCGTCCCGGGCCGTGTCCTACCAAGAGGCGGGGAGAACCGTTTGGGCGCGGCGGTCCAGTGGGACACCAATGCGAAATCAAACGGCGTCTGGTGCCGTGAACGACGCAATGCCGGTAGCACCGCGACGTGCCACAAAGCATTGTCGGGTTGACCGCCTCACCGGTGCTGCACTTTGCGCGTCGACATATACGCGTCGAACAGACCCGCATGCAGGCGGCTCAGTTCCTCGCGCAGGCTGACCAGTTCGTGCTGGTCGCCCTCATGCTCGCGGCGCAGGATCTCGCCCAGCAGGGCCATTGCGCGGGACGCCGCCTGCTCGCGCTGCACGCGCGCCTCGCCCAGCCGGCCCGCCAGTGCCGGCTTGACCACCAGCAGCCACGCCGGAAACCACGCGTCATCGTCGACCTCGCCGGTGCCCCCAAACTCCGCATCGAAGCGCCGGCGTAGCGCGTCGAGTGACGCGTCGCCCAGTACGGGCAGCAATGCCGCAAACCGTGCCGGCGCCAGCCAGGCCAGTTCCGCGAGCAGCGGCCACGCGGCATCGAGTCCGCGCGTCCGGTAGCGCACCTCGGTCATCCACGCGAGCGGTGCCGGGATGCGCCACCAGGACTCAATGCCCCCGATCGCGTCACTCGCGGCCGCCCAGTCGCCGGCCAGCAGCCACAGCGGCGCTGCGTGGTTCCCGGCATCGGCGCCGCAAAAGGCCAGCGTCGCGGCCCGCGCGGCGAGCGCTCGCCAGCACAGGGCGAGCCATGCGTGAACCGTCTGCTTGGGCAGCACCCGCCGGGCGGCGGACACCACCTCGTCCTCGAGGTGACGGCGCGCGATCGCCAGCGCCGCATGGTCCGCCAGGGGCGCGGTCGATCCGCGCCCGAGTTCGAGTTCGAGTTCGCGAACCAGCACGTTCATCGCGCGCAGTGCACCGTCGTCCGGGTATTCGCCGGCGAGCAGCGCCAGTGCCGTTCGCGCCGACACCGCATCGCGCCGCTGCAACTGCTCCAGCACGTCATTGCGCAACATCACGTCACGGCTGTCGGCAAAGATATCGAGCTGCTGCATGGTGAGTTGATGCATGGTTTTCGCGCTCAGAAGAGCTGATCGTGAAGATCGGTCAGGCTAGCCCATTTCACCGTGGTGCGGAAGGTGCAGCCATCTTCGTCCACCGACTCGATGATCACTCGCTGCCCGCTCGCTTCGGCGATCACGCGCACGATCCGCTCGCGGTAGCGCATCAGCGCGCCAATCGGCGGGCAGGCCGGGGCCTTGCGACTGGTCCGCCCGGTTCGTCCTTTCCCTTCTTTCCGCGGGCGGCGGCTGCCTGCCATGCTGACTACCCCCGCTTGCGGCGTGCCGCCGTCTTGCCGGATGGCACGGAGGCACCCGGCGCCTTGCGCGGCGGGCCCGGTGTCCGTGCCGGACGGGGCGCCGCCGGCCGGTTCGCGGCTGGGCGTGCCGACGCGGCCTTCGCGCGAACGGGTCGCGCCTCGTAGGTATCCGCCTCGCGCCTTGCCGCCAGCTGTTGCTGCAGCGTCGCGTTCGCGGCCTGCGCGGCATCGAGCCGCCCCTGCAGCACCCCCGTCTGGTGGCGCGCGTCACCGAGCTGTGCCTGCAGTGCCTCGAGCGCGCGACGATGGTCTGCCTCGCGCCGGTCGGCCCGCTTCGTCGCCTCATCGAGCTCCTTCTGCAGCTTCGTGGCCGTACTGCGCTCGCGGTCGATTTCGAGCAGGGCGCGTTTTTCCGCGGCACGCAGGCGCTCATCGGCCCGCTCCGCGGTGGCGCGCAGCTTTTCCATGTCCCGCGAGAACCCTTCGTGCACCTGCACCAGTTCACGATCGCGCGCAGCCGTCTCGCCCTTCAGCCGCGTGATCTCGCCGTCCAGCGCCTGCCGTGCCGCGCAGCCTTCGGCCTGCGCCTTCTCCAGTTCGCGGACCTCGACCTGCGCGGCGAGCAGTGCCGCGGTGCGCTGCTCGAGCGCGGTCTCTGTCCGCTCGAGTTCGCCGCGGACCGCCGCGACCGCCTGCTGCGCCTCGGTACGCTGGCCCTCCACTTCTGCACGCAGCGCGTCGAGTTCCGCCTGCGCGGACGCGGTCGCGCGCGCCCACAGTGTCGCGACCAGTTCGCCGGCGGCCGCACCGAGATCGGCGGGCAGGTCGGGATGCTCGATCCGTACCCGGCTCTTCTCGCGCAGTTCGGCCCAGAACTCCCCCAGCACCGCGGTGGGCGTGCTCATGCTGCCGCGCTTCACCAGCTGGTAGAGCCGGTTGGCGGTGGGCGTGAGGCCGAAACGGAAAAACAGCAGCGCGCAGACCTCGCGGTAGAGCTCGCGGGTTTTGGGAAATTCGGCCTTCAGGCGGTCGATTTCGGTGGCAAGACGGGTTTCGTCGCGCGGGACGTCAGACATGGGCGTCAATTCCTGAGTTTTTCACAAATAATATAGCGTAAACCGCTTCATATCTAACGATCACCGCTCACTATTTTGACATTAAGCGTATAATGTTGAAATTCTGGCGCAATGTGGGACAATCATTGCGTGACACCCTCCTTCGAGCCGCACCGGCCCGCCACGCCATGACAACCGCCCTGCCCACCCCGCGTCCGGTCGATGCGCTTGAACTGCCCCCCGACCTCGATGGCCGTCACGGCACGAACCGCGCCAACGGACGCAGGCAGGTCGCCGCTGACACCGATCTCGACGCGGTTCGCGCGTGGCTCGCCCGCTTCGTCGCGACGAGGACCACGTTTGACAACTACCGCAAGGAAGCCGAACGGCTGCTGCTGTGGTCCGTCCTGCAACTGGGCAAACCGCTCTCCTCGCTCACGCACGAGGACCTGCTCGTCTACCAGCACTTTCTCGCCGATCCCCAGCCCGCCGCACGGTGGACCGCTGACGGCGGACGCAAGCATCCCCGCCACGATCCGCGCTGGCGGCCGTTCTACGGCCCGCTATCCGAATCGAGCCAGCGACAGGCCATGGTCATCCTCAACGTCATGTTTGCGTGGCTGGTGCAGGCCGGTTATCTGGCCGGCAATCCGCTGTCGCTCTCGCGTCAGCGTACCCGCCGGGCCAGGCCGCGCATCGTCCGGTATCTGTCGCCCGAGCTCTGGCTCGAGGTCAAGACATTCATTCAGGGCATGCCAGTGCAGACAGCTCGCGAGCGCGAACACCACGCGCGCGTGCGCTGGCTCTTTACCCTGCTCTATGTGGGCGGTCTGCGGATCACGGAGGTCGGCACCAACACGATGGGACGGTTTTTCCGCCGCAGTGACGAAAACGGCACGGATCGCTGGTGGCTCGAAGTGCTGGGCAAAGGTGGCAAGGAGCGGCTGGTGCCCGCCACCGCGGAAATGATGACGGAACTGGGCACCTACCGGCGGGCACGCGGACTGCCAGCCCTGCCCTCGCCGGGCGAGGACACGCCGCTCGTGCTGCCGGTTGGCCAGTCGCTCAAGCCACTCACGCGCGCCGCGTTGCACCGGATCGTGAAGGATGTTTTTAGCGGTGCGGCGGACTCCCTGCGTGCGCGTGGTGACGACCATGCGCCGCGCGCGGACCGCCTCGGGCAGGCATCGGCACACTGGCTGCGTCACAGCGCAGGGTCCCACATGGCGGACCAGCAGGTCGATCTGCGACTCGTGCGCGATAACCTCGGGCATGCGTCACTGACGACGACCAGTCAGTATCTTCACGTCGACGACGATCGCCGGCACCGCGAGACCGACGAGAAACACCGTATTGACTGGTGATGACTGGTGATGACTGGTGACCGACGGCAGCCAGGCCCTACCGCCTGATCTGGAAATCGTCGGCCGTTGCCGCCAGACTTCCGCTGCGAAATTTTAACTTCCTGTTGCTTGCCTTCAATCTAACAGAACAGAGGGAGAACAGGCGCGCACAGCAGATACAGGCGGAGTGGATACTGCCCGCCACTGCTGGAGACGGGTTTGCGGTTGACGGGGATGCAGATGTGCCAGACGGTTAGTTGCATGTTTGTGATCGACACGGATTTCTAGGGTGAGTATTTACGGGAGGTGAATTTCACAGTCATGCGAAGGTGCGCTCAACTGATACAGCGTGTCGGCAACTTGAAAACAGCGCACACGCGAACCTTGCGGGCGAACATCGAGGAGCCATCTGGATTTTGCGTTCGCATTCCACGATCGGCTCCGCTCGACCCACTAAAGCCCTCCAAGCCACTGCACCCACCGTCTGGTGAGCGGGCAGTACAGGACAGTCGGGTTGCGTCCAGGGTCTTTTCACGTGGCGGCAGAGACGAGCTTCGTAGCACTGGTTCAGCGCCCGCGTGTCCGGGCGATATCCGATTTATTCATGCTCCCGTGCGCCCCTTTTTGCGAAACGTTGGCATCCGATTTTTCAGCCGACCTCAGTCTGTGTTGATGCGGACTGGCACCGCGCGTTTGTGGCGCAATTCCTGATGATCGAGATCGAGGGTGCTGCACCGCTGATGCCGTGGCGGCCCTCAAGTCATGGGCCTTACTCACTCGGTGCTACCACCGAGCGAGAAGTAGTCCTGGCCTCCAGAGCCAAATTCGGTTTGAGTAATAGCAGCCAGATCAGGACACTGGCAAACAGTGCCACCGCGGCCGCAATCGATGCAGCCGCGCCGAAGCCAACGTCGAAGCTCACGCACAGTCCGCCGCGTCATTCCGGACGAGGGCCGGCAGGTTCCAATGCACCGTCCCCGTCGTCCCGCCGAAGCGTTTGGCCAGCATCACAGCGTTGGCCCGGCACAGCCCAAGCAGCACTGAGAAGGGCGTTGTCAGGTTGCTGCGGTCGTCGTGTAATATAGCGCGACGAAGAAATCAAAATCGCTGTATCACGGTCACCGGTTCCCCGCCGGTGTTATCAGTTGCGCCGTGCGTTGGTATTTTCGCTTCCAGTTGAGCTTGCGCGACATTGAGGAGTTACTCCTCGAGCGCGGCGTGGTCGTGACGTACGAGACGATCCGATGCTGGTGCGACAAATTCGGCGCAGGCTTTGCTCAGCGCGTGAAAGCGGCCCGACGCAAGACAGGCAGCACCTGACAGCTCGACGAGATGTTCGTGACGCGGTGAGCCTTACTTGCTTTGGCGTGCGGTTGATGAACATGGCGCCGAGCTCGACATCCTGTTGCAGAAGCGACGCGATAAGGCCGCCGCCAAACACTTCCACTTCTTCAAGCACGTGCTTCGTTCCTGTCCAGCGCCACGCAAAATCGTCACCGACCAGCTGCGCAGCTACCCGGCCGCGAAGGCGGACATTCGCGATCTGGCCAACGTCAAGCATGTGTTCGTTAAGGCGGCGGCCCGGTTAAACAACCGGGCCGAGAACAGTCATCAGCCCACGCGCGAACGTGAGCGTCGCATGCGGGGCTTTCGTAAGCACAAACGAACACAGGCATTTCTATCGAGCTTTGGTCCGATCCGGCAGCACTTCGCGCTCGAGTGACATCTGCTGGGTGCTTCGCTGTATCGCAAACAACTCGGCGAACGCTTTGCCGCGTGGCATCGATTCACTGAGATTACCAAAATCCGTCGACTGGTTTCTGAGCGATTGCCCGTTATCCTGAAGTCCATGCGAATACGGCAAGTTGACAAAGCCCCTCGAATGCTCGCCGTTCGTCGAAACGACTTTGAATGAACGAGGGTTCGAGTCGGTCAAGCTACTACAGGGGGTAAGAAGCGACATCAGCCATCCGCGCGAAACCGTGCGTCTGAAGTCGTGCGCCGCTTGATCCAGATCGCGGATGCCTGTCGTCGAGCGGCGCACAGTGATCAGTTCGGCAGCCGCCGTGGCAGATTGTCGATGCGCGGTCCGCAGACTCGGGACTGCCCGAGGCACGCTGCAAGTGCCTGCTCGCCGAACCATTTCTGCGTGTCCAGGTTGTAGTGCACGCTCCCGTCCCCGCCGCCTAGTGTACCGCCGTCGAAAATGCCGAAGCCAGGCGGCCGTCCATTCCAGTCAGGCGACGTCGACGCATCGACGAAGCTGAAGACGCGAGAGTTCGCTTCGATGAAGCCGCCGAACACCTTTTGCATGGATTCAAGCGCGGCGGGATTATAAGGAGCGATCCCGTCGGTGACGTTGTCGTAAGCAACCGACAACGGCTTCACGATCATCACCGGAAAAGTCGATCCCACCGCCGCAAAGAAACCGCTGAAGAGGTGCGCGTAATTCTGCGGCGCGCGGCGAATCGTCGTCGCATTGCCAGCGGTATTCAGCGGAGCGGCTTCCGCCTCCCACTGGTTCCACTCGAGGCCCAGGATCCGCGGTTTCTTACCGGTCGCGAGAATCTGTTTCAGTCCGAGGTACATCATGCGGCGAGCAAACGGTGCAAGCGCATAGGTCGGCGTCTTGCTCGAATCGAGCATGGGCTGCCAGAGATTCACGCCGTGCATCGTCCAGCCGCAGCAGCCGCTGAATGCATCGTCCGCGACATCCACGCCCTGGCTGCCCCAGCCGATATGAACGATGTACAGATCGGGCAACGGCTGACCCGCGTTGATCGCCGACTGCCACGCATACGCGGCGAAATGGGCGGCGTTGCCGCTGCCGCCGTAGTAGCCCAGATTCATGTCTGACGATGTGCTGTCGGTCCAGTTCACCCACGACACGTGATCGATGGAGGAGATCGGTTGAGTGAACGGCGCACCCGATCCGTCTGCGTTGCCGGTGATGTTTCCCCAGCCGTCGTTCCGGATACCCCATACGTTGGGGGCCGGCATTCCACCGCCGGTCCCGGCACCCGATGCTCCCGTCAACGTCAGATCGGCGGGTAGGCCGTTAAGACCGGCGCTATTGCTCTGCCCCATCACGAACAGGACCGCTACCTCATCGGGCCGGAATCGCGAGTCTTTGTTCCAGGCTGTCGCCGCGACAGAATTCGACTGGGCCATCGCGTCCGCGGCGACGGCCACCTGCACCGCGCTCGCAGCCAATACGACCGGCAGGGCAATCCGCATCAAAAGGTTCTTCATACCTGTCTCCTTGAGTCTTCGATCACTGTTTCACTGGCTGGCTGACCGGCTGGCTCACCGCCTCACCAAGACCATCGATATCGGGACCGTAGTTGCCTAAAACCATGGAGAACTTGATGGTGTTGGTTACGCCGGCCTTGAGCGGGACCACCACCTGAACACTCGAGAGGATTGGGAAGTCCCAGGTGCCTTCACCCGGGAACTGCACCGCAATCGGCGGGCCGTTGTTGACGCTCACGTTCATCGCGCGAGGCTGACCACCGCCGTCGTCCGCACTGATATAAACCACGGGGACCGCATAGTTGCCATCGGCAGCCGCGACGATTCCGTTGAACTGCAGGCTGGAATCCGAGTTCACGAAATTGCCGACCTTTTCGTGACCGCTGCAGATATTGCATGCCTGTACCGACGCATCCTGAATGATGTTGGTGGGGCTTTCCGCTTCATAGATGACGGGCGGCAACGCGGGCTGCGGAGCGGCGATCAGCGTCACCTTGCCGATTGACGGAGCGCGACCGCCCTTGCCTGGAAGAACGAACGTCAGCTTGTTGCTACCCGGCACGAACGGCATGTAGACCGTGACGGTGCCCTCGGACTGACCAGTGGTGACGGGGAGCTGGATCGTCGTCAGCACGCTTTCGTTCAGAATCAGCGACACTTTCACCGCGGACTTTCCATTGTTCTGGTAAGTGACGTCGATGTACCCGCCCGTGGTTGCATTCACCGTATATCGGGCCACGCCGTCTTCATGCGTCATCGGTTTGGCCACCTGGACCTTCGATGCATCGTCCGTGCCGACGATCGCCAGCATGACGGAGCCACCGGCCGGAACGGCGGGCACCGTATATCCGGAGGTGTGCGAACCGAGATCCTTGTGTGCCCAGATATCCCGAACGTCGGCCGAAGCGGCAGGGTCCAGTCCGAGGTCCTTCCAGTTCACCGTAATCGGTGCGGCGGACCCGGTCGTATTGAGTAGCACCACTGCGCGGCGACCTTGACCGGACAGCAGTTTCGCCCACACGCCCAGACCGTTCTGCGGTACGGCCACGCGGATCGCCTGCATGCCGCGCGGATCCTGATCGACGGCAAGCACCTCCGGATTGGTCAGCGTGTCCATCGTGGCAGCGCTGAGCGGCGTCGTGAGATCGACACCCAGGATAAGCGGTGCGCCGGAAATGGCCCACAAGCTCATGTGCGTCTGGTCCTGAGCGGCAGTCAGACCGAACCCAGCAAGCATCATGTCCGCATCGTTATAAGCGCCCGTATGCTGTGCTTCAGGAAAGAGGTTGCCGTAGAAATTCTGGTTCACGATTCTGGAAAAATCCGGCGTGCTTTGATGGCCCGGCGTGCCCGTGTCGTAAGTGATGTCCTCGGTCGTTCTCCACAGATCCGCGACTTGCCCCCAGTCATACGAGCGGCCCGTCTTGTCGACATGGAAACTGTTCGGATTGATGCTGTAGACGATCGGTCGATTCATCGCGGCGCCTGCACTATTCAGTGCATTGCGCATCTTCTGGAAACCGGCCACCTGATCGTCCGTGGTGCCGTCCGGCGAACACCAGTCGTACTTCACGTAGTCGACGCCCCATGACGCAAACGTGTTGGCATCCTGCACCTCATGCCCGAGGCTGCCCATCGGATTGGTATGTCCGGGGTACAGGTTGTTGCGCTGCGCACAGGTTTCGGCGGCGGGCACTTCGTATATCCCGAACTTGAGGCCTCTGGCGTGAACGTAATCGACCAGCGCCTTTATTCCGCTGGGAAACTTCACGGGGTCGGCGACCAGGTTGCCTTGCGCATCGCGATTTGGCGCGAACCAGCAGTCGTCGACGTTGATGTAGTTGTAGCCCGCTTTCATCAATGCGCCGTCTTTCTTCAGGCCGCCGGAGATAACGTCCGCGGCCGTCTTCACCAGATCTTCGGTGATGTTGCAGCCGTACGCATTCCACGAGGCCCAGCCCATGGGTGGCAACGCGATCGACGTTTGAGCCTGCGTTTGTGACGAGGCGTCTTGCGATGGTGAAACGTTTGCGGACTTGGCCGCAGCCTGCATGACGCTCGTGGCGTCGGAGGCACCTTGCTGGTCACCTCCGCAGGCGGACAGACCAAAAACCATCATAACGCTCACGAGAAACAGATACACCTGTGTGCGACCCAGGATCTTCATGATTTTCCTTCGTTGAGAATGAAACTGGGACTTCTGGTCAACTGCTGTGCGGGCGTTTTGTTTCGGGCTGCCCGACCCGTAGGAGCTTTACGAAGTCGGCTGCAGGTTGCCGTCGAATCGAGCCGTTCCGTTTTCCCGCATCGTTACCGCACGGGCCACGTTGCCGTATTGCAGTGTCGTTTGTGTTCCGCCGACGCTGGTGAGCTTGACGGACGACAGCGCGCCACGGTTCCACTGGAGATCCACCGTAAACCCGCCTTTCGCGCGTACTCCCGTCAGATGCCCCGTGTTCCATTGCGACGGCAGTGCAGGAAGCAGCGTGATGCGATCCATCCTGCTTTGCAGTAGCATTTCCAGTATTGCGGCCGGACCGCCAAAGTTCGCGTCGATCTGGAAAGCCGACGAGTTGCTCGACAGCGCATAAGCGTCGAACATGTTGGCAAACGTGCCGCTCACGCCGTCGTTGCCCGCCGAATAGCGCAGCAGCTTCGGAATCATCGAATAGCAGTTGGCGGCATCGTGGAAATGTGCCCAGCAAGCGATGCGCCATGCAAGCGCCCAACCGAACGAGTCGAAGCCGCGCGCGAGCAACAGCGCCCTCACGCCGGCCACGAGCTTCGGATCGCTATCGGGCGTGATGCGCTCGCCTTCGAACCAGCCGATCAGCGGCGACAGATGCCGATGCCCGGTCTCGCCGACGATGCTGTCGTTCATCCACTCCTGAAGCTGGCTGGTCGTCGGACTCACCTTCGGCAGATAGAGCTGCGCCTTCATACTTGCGATCGAGCGCGCGAAATCCGCGTCCTGGCCGAGCAATTGACTCGCGGTCAGATAATTCGTGAACAGATCCCACACGAGTTCCTGTGCGTAGGTAATCCCGAGCTGCTGATGAGGCCCCTGCTCCGGCGACCAGTCCTTGTCGTCGATGAGCAGACCCGTCGCGGGGTCGCGGATCAGACGCGCCTGCCAGAATTCGCACGCGGACTTCATCACGGGATAGATACGCGCGAGATAAGCCTTGTCCAGCGTGTACTGGTAGTGATTCCACAGCGTGCGGCAATACCAGGCGCTGGCTGGAGGACTCCAGTCCCAGCCGATAGAACCGTAGATGCCCGTCGAAATAGCCACCGTCCAGCCCGCGACGTTGCCGTTCGAATTGCTGTAATTCACGTTGGCGGCATCGTTGAAATGATTCTTCGTGGACTGGACCCACGAAGGCAATTGCCCGGTGACATAGTCGACGAACGGTTGCTGACACTCCGGCAACCCGGCCCGATCGGCGAGCCAGTAGTTCATCTGGATGTTGATGTCGGTGTGGTAGTCGGCCATCCACGGCGGGTTGTTCGTTGTACTCCACAGGCCCTGCAGATTCGCCGGCATCGAGCCGCGCGACGACGAGATCGTGAGGTAGCGCCCAAACTGCACGTACATCGCCTCGAGTTCGGGGTCGGCCACGTTGGGATTCACTTGCCGTGCGAGTAGCCGCTCCGGGATCGTCAGCGCTCGTTGCGCGTCGCTTGAGCGGCCGAGATCGATGTCCATGCGCCCGAAGAGCGCGCGATAGTCCCGTACGTGGCGATCGAGCAGATCGCTGTAGCGCCTGGACACGGCACTCTGCACGTCCGCGATCACCGCGTCGCGCGGATTGATACCCGTCAGATAGTTTTCGACGTAGCGCCCGTTGTAGTCGGTGCGCGCCGCAATGATGATCGTGAGCGCCGGACAACCCTGCAGCGTGATCTGCGCAGTAGACGAGTTGAGCGAAGCGACGCCTGCATCCGGAACGACCATCATATAGGTCGAGTACAGCTCTCCGCTGCCGCTTACCGAGCCCGAGAACGACAGCGCACGATTCGATTCGCCGATGGTTTGCGTGCCCTGTCCGTCGGTCAGCGACACGGTGCCGTTATAGCTGCCGCCATCGGAGGTGAGCCGCACGACGATCACGTTGTCGGGGAAGCTGCTGAAAATCTCGCGTCGATAGGTCTTGCCCCCGACTCGGTACTGCGTGCGCACGACCGAGTTGCTGATGTCGAGCGAGCGCTGGTAGTTCGTGGCGCCGGCGTGAGCGGGCAGATCGATGTAGAGCTTGCCGAGTGTCAGGTAGGTACCCATCCCTGTCGTCGTGTAGGCCAGATCGACGACGTCCTTGCTGCCCGACCACAGCGTGATTTCGTTCAGATAAAGCGCTTCGTGATCGCTCGCGCCGCCGGCCATCGCGCCGAGACGCCCATTGCCGACCGGCAGACCCTGAAACTGGATCAAAGACTCGACGGCAGGCGAGCCGTACTGGAACAGCAGCGCCTGATTGGCCGGAACGGACGCAGAATTCGCCTGCGCCGCAGCGTTGACTGAATCAAAAGTTTGGGATGAACCTGAGGAGGGATCGCCGGTCGCGCCGGGCGAGGAACTGGTTGCAGCTCCGGCACGTGCCGCAACGGGGAGGATGGCAGCTGCACTGCCCAACTTCAGCAGCTTGCGACGTTTTTGATTAACGGAAATCTTCATCGTGTCTCATGCTAGAGATTTATGCGGAATTCACCTATGAATATTTAATTTAAATATGCACTCGCAAGAATTGGTAAGACCATTAGGTTATTCCCCTAGTACGACATCGCAGATAGTGGGATGGATCGACATCGTCTCGGGCGATACAGGTGGATTTCAGATCTCAAATAAATAAGGCATCCTTAGTTTCTAGTTTGTAGATTTTTCATGTCGATATGGATACCTTCATATAGCCTGCCCAGAGGTCTTCGATGCGCCAAAGCACTCCCCCACAGCGCGCATCTATGCCGGCCTCGATATCTCATAGGATATCTAATTATCTTGAGGATTTTCATGGCGCATGAATGGCACCATGCGGTGTTCACATTAACCGCTGTGCCAAACGCGTAGGCAAGCGATGCAAACACTGGCTAACTCTCGACGGCTCTGGTGCAAATAGCGAAGGCGACTCGGTTAAAGTGTCAGGCTGACCGATTTTAGAGCCGACGATGAGCAAGCTCAAGAGCATGGAGGATCTGTTCGCAGCACGTCACTTTCAGCGAAATGTAATCATTCTTTGCGTGCGCTGGTACCTGCGCTACAAGCTCAGCCTGCGCGATCTGGTGGAGATGATGGCCGAGCGGGGTTTGTCGCTGGCTCACGCCCCGAAGGAAGTCCCTGTGGGACACGACGATTCTGCGTTAGGTGAAGCGTTATACGCCGGATTTCGTCAAACGCTGGAACCGTTTCGGCACGCCCACGGAACGATCGTGGCGTGTCGACGAGACGTACCTGAAGATTCGCGGCAAGTGGGTATACCTTTATCGAGCGAGCGGTGGATCGGGCGGGGCAGACCGTGGATTTCATGCTCAGCGCCAGGCGCGACGTGGCCGCGGCACCAAGCCTTTTTCAGGAAGGCCATCAAACATCAGGGCCAGCCACCGGAGACGATCACGCTCGATGGGTATGCCGCCTCGCACCGGGCCGTGCTCGAGATGAGCGCTGACGCTCTGCTGCCTGAGGGGACGCATGTGCGCTCCTCGAAGTATCTGAATAACGTGATCGAACAGGATCATCGAAACATCAAGTCCAGAACGAACGTGATGCTCGGATTCAAACGATTCAGGTGTGCGACGACCACGATGTCAGGCATCGAGTTGATGCACCGCATCCGCAAGGGTCAGTTCAATCTCCGCACTCTCGGACTCAAGGATACTACTGCAACTGCGGGACTGGGTGCGCACGTCAGGCCACCTGAAGCCGCAACAATCCCACACTCAACTGTGAGAGGTGCATTATGAAATCACCGTCGGCACGCCCAACTTACGAATACCGCCCGATGCCTTTGGAATTTCCACTTGCTTGACCGCCGGTGGGAAGTACGACCCCGACGACATACGGTTCCACAGCTTGTACAGATTCTTCGGCAAGTCCTGTTCGAACATCGCGATGGTTTCATCATCGAAGCCGGCAGCACCCCGGTTGGCCTTCACTCGCTGGTACGCCTCCCAGATCGTTCGCTTAGCAATGTCATAAGGTTTCGTCGATGTCATGTCACTCCTCCCCGACAAGCGGGTTGGTGACCTTCGTCAACCGGATAACGCTGCCCCTTCGCTCCACCCTCATTACAAGGGCTTCAGCACTACTACGGGCAGCTCCGCCCCTCGTTGCGGCATCGGTATTCTTCCTCATGGTGTTGGCCATTTGTCATTTCCCTTTCCATCCGCAACAAGGTTCTCACGTTCCATACCGAAGCCTGTATTGAGATCATGCCGCCTCTACGCCGGCTGCCGCCAGGTCCGTAAACAGGTCTCGTCCTGACTGATCCTGGAGCGACGAAATGACTCCAGTTTTGACAGCGCTTTAACGAATTAACGACGCATCATCGAACGGTTTTCTTTCGCTCATCTTCTCGACACATACCTGCCATCCTTATGGATGACTTTTCCACGGTCGCTCACCACCACGCCTTTTGAACGCAGCAGCACCGGGCGGTTTGAAGCCTGCTCCTGCAAGCCGGCTTCGGGAGGCCTACTCCCATCTTCAGTACAGCACCACAAGCTTTCGCTTGTGTTCGTGACACACTTTCATCCATCCTCCCGCTTTTGTCGACCGGACGTTTGTGCCGGCGAAAAGCTTTCTCGAACGACGGTACGAGCTTGATGACCCAGCGATGCACGCTCGAGTGGTCAACCTCAAAGCCGCGCTCGGCCACGCCCCGCAGAAAGTCCCCTTGGGGGATCATTCTTCGAGATTGCGAAGGCTTAGCGCGTAGGTCACGTACCACCGCACACACAGCAGGATCACGTCCACCGGATAGTGTAGTCGCTTCAACACTTTCGCGATCCCTAGCGGTAATGTCTTGCGGCGTCCTGCCCGTAATGGACAC
>NZ_JAQQEU010000093.1:0-22196 GCF_046026895.1 Paraburkholderia sediminicola | reverse complement strand
ATCTTCGACCACTGCATGCCGTTTGACGTAACGCGCGCTCATGATGAAGCGACGCAGTATCCCGACCCGCGTATCTGGACGGCTCAGCGCGACAAGGAGATGTGGGAAATCGGTCTATGACAGACCGCTTCTTCTACAGTGCGGACGGGGAACTGCTAATTGTTCCTCAGGCCGGTCGCCTGAGCATTGCGACAGAGCTTGGCCTTCTCGATGTGGAGCCACAAGAAATCGCCGTCATTCCGCGAGGCGTACGCTTTCGCGTCGAGTTGCCTGATGGCAAAGCAAGCGGCTAGCCTCGCCCAGTGTCGCATTCCAGGGCTGAGCCAGAGGGCGCGCGTTGGAGGCACGACCCAATACCCTTCCTCGCTTCCGACGATAATGACTCCGCTCGCTGCATAGACCAATTGGCCTTGCGGATGCTTATGTGGCGACAGTGCGCGCGGTCGAAGAGTCGCGCGAGCATGTTCCGGCGCCTGTACCATTAGCCAAAAAGATTGTGCTGAATCTGAACAAGATGCCCGGTCAAGGCCTTCACAGCTGCATCCGTATCACGGTCCCGCAGGGCTTCGACAATTACACGATGTTGGGCCTCATATTCTTTGCGGCGTTCCGGAGTCAGCGAGCGGGCCTTCAGGCGTCCCCACTCACCTTGTTCACGCACACGATTAGTCAGCTCAAGTATCTTGAGAAAAAACGAATTATGCGTTGCAAGCGCGAAGACGCGGTGCAGCTCACCGTCCCAGTGTTCAAATTCTTCGATGGTTTGGGCAGCTTCGGAGCGGTCAATGCACTCAACCATCTTTGTGAAGTCGGCTCCTGTTGCATTGCGCGTTATAAGCCGCGGCATCAGTGGTTCAATGAGGATTCGCGCTTCCATTAACTCAGCAGGACTGGTCTGGTCCGCGGAAGGGGGGGCGGCTTGCTCCCTACGTCTTACGGGAAACGTGCTCGCGGCTCCAGGCCGCACAAAAGTGCCACTCCCCACAGACTGCGTAATCAGCCCGCGCTCCTTCAAGTCCAAGAGGACCCGCCGTACAGCGCCCCTCGATGCCCCGAACTGCTCGCTTAGTAGGCGTTCCGCAGGCAATTTGGACCCGTCACCCAGTCGGCCTGAGGCTATTTCTTCGTCCAGGTATGCGGCCAAGGATTTCGCGCCTGCGGCCCGTACGCTGCTGCCACGACTTTCAACGTCGCCCATTCTTTTGCTCCCCGTTGTCCATTGACCTCATTATAGCGGAAGCAGTACCAATTGGTAAACATTTTGGTTAACCCCTGGTTGTTTTCCACCCAATATGGTTCTACAGTTAACCCAACTTGAAACCAAATGGACTAACAAGGAGTGTTAATGTGAAGCTTGCAAACCTACAAGTAGAGGGCCAGGCCGTCGTGGCGCTCGTAAATTCAGACGAGAACACATATTGGACCATCCAATCGTTGGTACCGGACTTTTCGGGCGATATGGTCCAATTGGTACACGATTTTTCAAATTTTAAGGGGGATTTGAAGCCGAAGACCGCCGGGAGCCCACTGGCCGACGTCAAGGTGCTTGCGCCGATTGACCAGCCCAGGCGCAACATCTTTTGCGTGGGCAAGAACTACCACGAGCACGCCGCGGAGTTTCAGAACTCGGGCTTCGATAGCAGCGCGAAGAACGGCGAGCATGCGCCGGAGGCGCCAGTGCTTTTTACGAAGCCGGCGTCGACCATCATCGGTCCTGGCGACAAGATTCCTCGTCACACGAGCGTGACGAGCCAACTCGACTACGAAGCGGAACTTGGCGTCGTTATCGGCAAAGCCGGTCGCAACATCTCGAAGGCCAACGCGATGGATTACGTGTTCGGCTACACCGTGATTAACGACTTCACTGCTCGGGACCTGCAGAAGTTGCACCGACAGTGGTTCCTCGGTAAGTCGCTGGACGGCTTCTGTCCGATGGGCCCGTATCTGGTCACGGCAGATGAAGTTGACGGGCAAAACATCGATGTCAAGTGCTGGGTCAATGGCGATTTGCGTCAAAACTCGAATACATCGAAATTGATATTCGACATTCCGACGCTCATCGAGACTCTCTCGGCTGGCATCGAGTTGCAACCGGGTGACGTCATCGCGACGGGCACGCCGGCAGGAGTGGGGATTGGGTTCACACCGCCCAAGTTCCTTCAAAAGGGCGATGTGGTTCGCATCGAAATTGAAAACGTAGGTGTTCTTGAAAACGAGGTGGGTGAATGACGACGACTCTGGTCAAAAACGTAGTGGTGGAGATTGAAGGCGACGGTCAGCCGGTGGTGTGCATCCACGGTCTGGCGGGCTCCTCGAATAACTGGACGCCGGTATTGCCGGCGTTCGAGGGCATGAAGGTTGTGCGTCTGGACCTTCCAGGCAGTTCGCGCTCGGAGCTCGCTTCCGAGCCGCTGTCTATCGACTTGTACGTGAAGACGATTTCCGACGTTCTCGGTGAACTGAAGGTGTCGGGTGCGCACGTCGTCGCGCACTCGATGGGCACGATTGTGGCCCAGCACCTTGCGCTCAAGCATCCGGAACTGGTCAAGAGCCTGGCGCTCTTCGGTCCGCTGATTGAGCCGCCGGAAGCTGGTCGTGCAGGCATGAAAGCGCGCGCTGCACTTTGTCGCGAGAAGGGTATCGCCGGCGTCCAGGAAGTCGCTGACGCCATCGTAAAAGGTGCGACGAGCGCAGAGACGAAGGCGCAGCGGCCCGTAGCGGTGACGCTGGTTCGTGAAAGCGTAATGCGCCAGACGCCGGAAGGCTACGCGCAGAGCTGTGAAGCGCTCGCTGGTGCGCAGCGAGCAGACGTCGAGGCGATTAAGGTTCCGACGCTTCTTGTTACTGGTGATGAAGACGGTGTCGGTCAGCCTCCCGCAGTCAAGGCGATGGGCGAGCGCATTGCAGGAAGTAAGGTTACGGTTCTCTCTGGTTGCGGACACTGGACGACCTTCGAAAAGCCGGTCGAATGCGTATCTGAACTGAAGAGCTTCTATCAAACGGCGAAGTAAATCTGCCGAGGTAATGGAGGAGACATGAGCAAGATTCTTATTACTAATGTAATCATTTTCGACGGCAGCGGCAGCGACCCGTTCAGGGGCGAGGTCCTCGTTGAAGACAACCGAATTACCAGTGTCTCGAAGGGGGACGAAGCGGCTTCAAGGGATGGTGCACAAGTTATCGACGGCAAAGGCAAGTTTCTGATGCCCGGCATGACTGAAGCTCACACGCACTTCTCCTGGAACGACCAGCCGTCGCTAAGCGCAATTCAGTTTATGCCGCCCGAGGAGCACATTCTTTGGTGCGTGCGGGTCGCGAAGCGCTACCTCGAGATGGGATGGACATCAGCTATCGGCGCAGCAACTGCCAAGCCGCGACTCGACGTGGTCATGCGAAATGCAATCAATGCAGGCGAGTTTCCGGGACCGAGGTACCTCGCAGGAAGTCAGGAAATCACCGTGCAGGGCGGCTTGGGCGACAACACTCTATCGCACCTTCCCTTCCGCGAACTGAGCTTCGGCGACGTCGTCTGCGGCCCCGAAGAGATGCGTAAGTCGACGCGCATGTTCCTGAAGTATGGTGTCGACCATCTGAAGCTTAACCTATCGGGCGAATACATCGCCGGCATTCCGGCAGAAGCATCACCGTTCTCCGAAGAAGAAATCGCAATGTGCACTTCCGAGGCGAAGCGCGCCGGCAAGCGCGTTGCTGCTCACGCTCGGTCTGCGGAATCGGTGAAGCAGTGCGTGCGGCACGGTATCGAACTCGTCTATCACGCAAGCTTCGCGGATGAAGAAGCACTGGATATGCTTGAGGCAAACAAGGACAAGCACTTCGTCGCTCCAGGCATCGGCTGGCTGGTCAGCACGATGTATCACGCCGAACAGTGGGGAATCTCGACTGAGCTCGCGACGAAGATGGGCTACGCCCGCGAACTCGAAATTGCATCTGACACCCTGCAGAAGATGCACAAGCGCGGAATCCGTATCTTGCCGGGTGGGGACTACGGCTTTGCCTGGATGCCGCACGGCACGAACGCACGCGACCTTGAGCACTTCCAGAAGTACATTGGCATGACGCCCAAAGAAATCATGATTGCAGCTACGAAGCTCGGCGGTGAAATCATGATGCAACCCGAAAGCATCGGCCAAATTGCGCCGGGATTCTATGCAGACATCCTGCTCATTGACGGAAATCCGCTGGAAGACTTAAAGGTCATGCAGGACCCGACCAGAATTCTGATGGTCATGAAGGACGGTGAAATCTACAAACACTGCAAGGACACCGAACCAGTCAGCCCAGGTGTTCATGCATCGCCCGTTGCACAGGCAACGCGCGACGTGGGGGTCGCTGAAGCGTTGCAACATTAACGTCCTCCTCGATGAGGCCGGTTCCTGTCGACTCCTTTGGTTCCCGCACCGGTCAGTCGTGTGCTCTAAATTGAGCAATGCTGACCGGCTTAGTGTTCGTCTACCCCGACAACCTGCGTGAAGCTTCGGACAAAACGAAAGGCCTGACCGTCAACCTGCATCGTGTTCGCTCCCGATGAAGTCGATTCAAGGACTTCTTCGCTATCTGGTGGTCTTTTAGCCACCGTACATGTCAGCGTGGCTCAGACACCAACGCCTTTCGAATCTCGTCGGCGTTCTCTTTCAGCCATGCACGACGTCTAACGATGGTGTCAGCCGGCAGGCGAGGAAGCCGCTCGTGAAGATGCGGAATGCCTCTCCGCCGGTTTGAACTTCAACTGCCGATATAGTCCGGCGTGATGTTCATGTGTGCCGGTCGTTATCTCAAGTCCCAGCTCGGCGACTTCACATTCGTTTAAGTTTCTGTAGCGGGACACCCGCGCTCCGTAGCAGGCTTGAGTGCGCCTAACCTGATGCTCGAACGCCTGGGTAACCATCTGAAGCAGATACATGCGTTATATCGGCTTTCGGTGTCGCTGGTCGGCTGGAGCTTTGGCGGTATCCATGCCCGTCAGTTGGCCTCGAAATATCCAGAACTGGTGCGCCAAGTCGTCACGCTGGCGACACCTGTTGCCGACAACTCAGACGCCACGCACGCCGGATGGCTGCTGAACATGCTGAGCAGCGGCATTTCTCCAATGAACCACGTTTCAACGCGGCGCTCGGATGCAGCTACGTCTGTCCCCTGCGCGTCGGTCTATTCGAAAACGGACGGAATTGTTGCGTGGGAAGGATGCATCTCGACCGAGTCAACGAACCATCGCAACATCGAGGTCGCGGATGTGAGCCATCTAGGCATGGTCCACCACCCCGGAAGTGCTTCGCGTGGTGGCGGAACTCCTTGCTGCTCGGCAGGCAACGATATGGGGTAAGGTTAGGCATGACCGTTGCGCCAGACGAGTAAATGTCTGAGCTTGCCAAGCCATGTCCACCGTTCTACTCGTTGATGATGACGCCGATAACCTGTGGGCGCTCCAACTGGCACTCGAAAGCGGGGGCCATCACGTGCTAATTGCGCAAAACGGGGCGCAAGCGCTGCGGACTGTCCTGCACCAAATGCCCGCGCTAATCGTTACTGACTGGCAAATGCCTGAGATGGATGGGGCGGAGCTGTGCAGACGAGTCAGATGCCAACCTGCGTTCGCGCAGTTGCCAATTGTGATGCTCTCTGCTACGGCCGAGCCGAGCTCCGCCCCAGGCTGCTGGTCAGCTTTTTTTCAAAAGCCGGCCGACCTCCCGAAGCTCTTGCAGACCGTCAACGCGTTTGTAGCAGCGCGACTGACAACCAGCATCACGTCGCCAGCTTTTGCGGGTCGGCCGCCTGCTCGCTGGCAACCTGTCAATGAGCGCTGCTGGCCGTAGAACGTTCGCCCCTAACAATCCAACACTACTCGATGAACGCGCGTCCGAGTGTCAGTACGCCTTCTTCATGCCGCCACTGTCGGAAGCAGGTGCATCTATTCCTCCCTTCTTCTGCGCCTTCGGCTTCATCTGCTGTTGCGACATGTCGCCCGACTCCCCCATCGTGTTTGCGCCCGACGCGCCAGACGGTGAGGCCGTAGGTCCGTTTGAATTCGGCGTTCCCATTCCGGTGCCGCCTTGGCCCGCACCAGCGCCCCCGCCGCCACTTGTCCCCGCACCCTGCGCATAGGCAGCGCCAAGCAAATTCAAAATAAATGCCGACAACAGTAATCCTTTCGTAGCAACTCGCATGATGGTCTCCCTCGTGCAAAGCGACCAGCTGCGACCCAAGTCTCAATTTCACCGTTCACCGTTCGGCGTTTGCCGTCCAGGAACGATTGCGCGCGCAGCGACGGCCCGCGCACTGCCACGCGCACGAAGCTGCGCCCGACTGAAGGAGGTTCTCTGGGCGCTGCTGGCCGTTTTCAAGGCGGTCAACATACCGCCGGCAGATGCACGGGCGCTGGCGAGAATCCGTGAAGATAACTGTCGCAGGCCAACTAATGGGCAGAGATTTTTCACTGACGGCGGGCGGATGGCATATAAATTTGTCGGCCGAGTTAAGCCTTGCTGAACATTGGAAACCGATTCGAACTGGAGACGCCAGTGACAGGGCGTCCTTTCGACGCCCTGTTCTCGAACAGGGGTACGCCGGCCGACGAGATGCGGCGACGGGACTCGAGTAGCTCAAGCAAGATGAACGATGTTTTGGTGCATGAAGGTTGCCACGCTAACCAGGAGGTGTCTCGTGAAAAGCATCCTACGTTTGCTATCTTGCCACCGCCGAACTGGCGGCGTTCGCGCTGCAGGGTGCGTGGCTGTCGGAGGCAAACCTTTGTTGAATAAACCCGCGTATGGGTTTGCGCGCAACCGCCTGACGACGGGCTGGGCCCACCGGGTGACGCTTGCGCGGACGCGCTCACGCGATTACGCAGGCTGTGGTGCTGCTCGACAATGTCCAACTGACTGCCAACATCCCGGCGCGGCTCTTCACCGATGCGATGACGGTCAACTACGCCGATGCGCTAATCACGAAAATCTGGCACAGATGTCTGGACATGCTCCCACATCGTGAAGACTGGCGCCGCTCACGAAATGTCATCAGGCAAACGCTCAGGCATCGATTTGCCGGTTCCGCGGAGAAGAGCCCATGCTCTTCAGGTTTTGCCCGCCTATTAACCGAGCGGTCTGTGACATCAAACCGGAAGCCGGTCTAAAAGCGCTTGCACCTTGTCGTACACGACAAAAATGAAAGCAGCGTGGCAACGTTCAGGTTCTCATCAATTTCAGGCCAGAACAACTGCTGTTGGTCGAGCGAAATCGCAAAGTGCTCGCGTTCCGTCGCCGTTGCCGCCTTCAGAACGGGAAACCAGTTGAGCGGGAATCGCACGGACTGACCATCGGACAGGGTGAGAAGCGCATGTGTCTTGTCGAATCGCAAGTCAACTACGACGCCGCGCATGTCCACCTCCTGAACGGGAAGCATACAAACGACAGGTCAGCATAGGTTGCGCCCAACAAAAAACGCCGACAAGCAGGTTGCCCTTGGCGAGCTTCCTGAACGCAATCGTCAGTCGATTCAGAGACGACCCGGTACCCGGTACTTCGTCTTGACCACCTCCTGTGCACCAGCAATCTTGTCCCTCAGGTCGGACAGCGTCCGCGCACTGGTTGGTTGAACCTCCATATTTAGTTTGAATGGTCCAAGGTTTGAGCAGGTGGCGTGCCCCACAGAGAACGTTGGACGCGGGCGGAGGCCGCACTGAGCGGCGCTCGCGGCAATTCGGCCTCGTGACGTCTCCGGGTCCATGCTTCGGGACGACGACTGAGATGCGCGGCGTGCCGACAGGAAAACTGTCACCAGGCCGGCGAGGCCACGCATCGGCAGCGCGATGGCCAAGCGCGTCGCCTGACGCTCCTGCTGGAGAGAAACGGCTAACGGGACGTTTTCTGACCGTTCATCTCCTTAACGCCGCGGTCGTGCGCAATGTCGACCAAGCGCGTGGCCTCTGAAACCGAATATTTGGCAGTGAATGGGCTTCAGAAAAATGCCCAGAGATGGTCAGCCAAAGGCGCGGGCTGTTTACACCCATTTGCAACTTCGCGTGGGGAACCAGACCGAGCGTCGGCGGTGGCGTCTCCACCCGCGTTCGGCGTTCTCTGCGGGGCACGCCACTTGCTCAACCCTTGGGCAATTCAACCGAACTATGGAGGTTCAAATGACCGAGTCCCATCCATTAATCACCCCGGCATCCGGGACGTCGTCCGTTGCGTCTGACCCGGCCAATTCTGTCGGTTCACCGTTTTCACTAGAGGGATAAAGCGGGCTTGCGCTCAGGAACGTCTCACGTTTCTCCATAAAGGGCGTGCGTACGCGAGATACCGTGAGGCCTATGTCGATGTTCCGCAAACGGATGCCCTGTAGCAGTCCTTTAGCCGCGTCCAGCTATCTTTTTGCCATGTCACGATGACCTTGGGTGATGTGCGCTGTACGCCCGTCGTGAATATGAGGCGGTAGAACGACGACCGTGCAGCTCACAAACAACGCAAGAGCCGGCTCCATGTTCGCAAGGGACACCGAGGCGGTCTCCACTGTTGCCTCAGTCATGAAGGACCGTTTGCGCGCGCTGTCATAGCGCGCGTACGCATCGAACATCGTGGTTATTTGCTCCACTGCGAGCAGTGCGAAGGTCGCGCTTTTCGCCCGATGAGCCTTTAGGCTTTCTCCTGGCGGGACCACGTCAATCGCTTTCAGCGACTGCACGAGGGAGTTGAGTGAGGTATGCAGATGCCATGCGCTGAAAGCTGGCCGCGAAGCGAGTAGCGAAAAGCGACCCGGATTCGGAGACAGTCTGAATGCGGAATCTGCTGCAGTCAGATAGACCTCTTCTGCGGCAGAAACGGGCTCGATATGGGCGTCGATGAATTGTGCTGTATTGATGCTCTGCGGGACGGCATCGCGCCGGAACGCAGCACACGTCTTTTCGTCCAGGGCGCCAAATTCGTATGTCGCCGCTATTGGAGGCGCCGCACCGGCGCTGCGGGCAGACAGAAGTATTTACAGGGCCGCGGCCGCCGCAAGTTGTCGCATGTCACTCCTCATCGCTCGCGGTAGTTTTCAATCGCGCGCTTCGAAACGGATGGTGCGCTGGACTACCCAAGCTGGGGTCGAGGCCCTGATGCTTTTCGTCAAATGTTCGCCGGCAGCTTCCCGACGTGAGTCAGTCGAGCAGACGTTGGCCGCTACGCCGACGCTTCTGCGAGGGCGAGAGTTCGTTCGGCTTTGAGCAAGCCTTCCACCATTCTCGCTTCGGCCTTGGCGATACCACCAAGCGATGCCACTGACAACTGGCGGTCAAAGGTTTCGACCGCCCGGCATAACCGTGCATAGTCGACATCGCTCATTCGCCATACGCCGCATTCTTTCTCCGTAGCGTCGATATGCAGCATCGCCGCGTGCGCCCCTTGTATGTACTCAATTTCGTCTCGATGGTATCCGAACCGACACAGTTCTTCGGCAACGAGTAACCGTCGGCCTAAAGTCGTAAACAGCGCGCGCGAGCCATGACCTCGCCGGAACGCGTCCAACCCTGTGTAGCACTGCAAAAGCATTCTTTGCGTAACGGGCTCGTGTGCAGCCCGACTGAACGTAAGCGCCCGGAACAGCGGTGATATGGCAGGTCGGGTGTCGTTTCGGGTTCGCGATTTGCTAGACATGATGGGGTGAATATCCTTCCATAGCTATGACGCGCGATCCTGACCCGTTGCAATTTTCTTCTCGTCTGCAGGCGTACTGGATGGGGGCATACGCTCATGCATCCATTGACTTGAATTCGGAGTAGAGAACGGCATCACCGGCATAGTCCACTCGACTAACGTCGACTCCGACCTCAAGATATCGCAGGCCCGCGCTTCGGCCGCGCTTGCCTTCAAAATATGCGCCCTGACCTGCAGCCGCACGCTTCCGTTCCGTGGCTGACTCTCGCACCGAAGTCCCACATCACGATGTGCACTCATCTGCTTCCCCTCGGGTCGTTGCAGAGAAGGACAGTCCGGGCGAGCGAAATTGTCGACCGCAAACACGCGAGGTAGTTCAGCAGGAACCTGACGCGGAATACCTTGAGTCGCGGGTCGGTTCAGAGCTAGTGCGTCACTGCGACTCGGGGGCGTCGAGTCGCGCTTGCGCAATCTCGCGCGGGTGTTGACAACGGTACGCATCGAACAGTTGTGAGCAGAGCTGGGCAAGCGACTCAAGGCCAACGGCCTGGTCCGCGTGCTCGACCTCGCCGGCGCTGAGCATGTCATCGAGAACCGGAGCGAGACGGCGCAGTCGCACAAACATGGCGGCTTCTACTTTCATTCTGGACCTCCTGTTGTCAAACCGTGGAGCGCACCTTGGGTCGCGCCATCACCGGGCGATGCGGCGACCGGCGATGGCCTGAAGCAGTGCGGGGACAATAGACGTATGGTGGGAGCCATTCTCTGACAGGATGGCCGAAGTCGTATTGGGTTCAACGTTCAACATCGTGTTCCTCCCTTTAGCACTGTTTCCGGCGGCTGCGCTTTCGTCGATGCGGTACTCCTCGATGGAGAAAGGAATGGTTTTCCATTGCCGGCGTATCGACGTGAGCGGTCACGGTGATGAGCTACCGTGAACTGTGCAGCCGAAGCAGTTCGAGCAGGCGCGAGGCTGCAAATGGCTTTCTGAGAAACGCCGACACCCGCAGGTGGGGCGGCGGTGTCGCCACCGCCGAGTTCAGAAGGACAGGAATGGTTGCAAACGCAGGCTCGGCCTCGAGCGCGCCGATGAGGGCGGGACCGTCCATGACCGGCATCATGAAATCAGAAACCACGATGTCCGGGCGCCTTCGGCGTGCTGCCTGCAGTGCCTCATGCCCGTTCGACGCAGTCATAACCTCGTAACCTTCCCCCAAGACCAAAGCCTCAAGCGCCTGAAGCAGGTTCATGTCGTCGTCGACCAGTAATACCGTCACCATGACCCGGCCCCAAAGCGGTGGGTTTTCACTTCGTCTGTTTGCCGGCAACGGCTATTCCGTTGCTCGCGCGTATTGCAGAGGTCGAATGCCCGCGGACGCGCGGAGCTTTGCGCTGTCATCACGGCGAGCGCCGTCTCGTTGAGACAAGAGTAGGCCTTGGCGAAGGGCGAATCTACTCTACGGTTGGATAGGCCGACGCCGCGTTAGCGTAACTCGCTTATACGAGCGTATAACCGCGGTGAGAAGACTTATCGAGCGGTGTCATACTGCAACAAACAGGCAAAAGCGCTCCGCGCTCTCGGACCGATACAGCGCTTGTCTGTTCGCCCGGCAGATTTTTCATTCTTTAAGTAACGCCGGAATGAGAACCGAACAGTCGGAGAAGTCGAAAGCGTCGGCTATTATCCGGAGACCGATGCAAGCGGATGGTGCAGTTACGCAAAGGGGAGGCGTTTTGTGCGGGCACTGGGTTCTTCACATGAAAGCAGAAGCGTGCGGTACCTGGCGACATTGTGGCTTGGAGGCTGTATGGCGCTCGGAGCCGTTACTGCAGCCTGTGTCCTTCTGGACCAGGAAGAGAGCACCGCTGGCTTCTTGTTTCTGGTTGCCGTTGTTCTCCTGTCCCTGCTGGACAGCTTCATCTCATCGGTCATTTTCTCGGTTGTCGGCGCCGCGCTGCTCAGCTATTTTTTCACGGCACCCATCAATAGCTTTCACATCAGCAAACCCCAGGATTCCTTCGCTCTTGTTGCCTTTCTCGTCACGTCACTCGCAATCACCACCCTTGTCAGGCGGATTGGCCGCGTTGAAAAGACGCAGCGCGCGCAGGCACAGCTGCTGGAGCTGACACACGACATCATCATTGTGCGCGATAAAAATGACGTCATAACGTACTGGAATCAGGCAGCAGAGTCGCTCTATGGATGGAAGAAGGAAGAGGCGATGGGGAAGTTCATTGACGAACTTCTGAGGTCGGTGTTCCCGATGCCTCGAGATGAGCTCCAGCGGATTTTTCTTCGCGACGGCCAGTGGGAGGGCGAGTTAATTCACACGCGACGGGACGGCACCGAGATAATCGTGACGAGCCGCTGGGCCCTGCAGCGTGACGGCGCGGGAAACCCGCTGGCCACGCTTGAGACCAACAATGACATCACGCAGCGCAAGCATGCCGAAGAACTGCTCCGGAAGAGTCAGGCACAGTACTTCGCCGAAGCGCAGAAGCTGAGCAGGACCGGTAGTTTCGGCTGGAATGTCTCGACCAGCGAACTCTTCTGGTCCGAGCAGACTTCTTCCATCTTCGAATACGACCCGGCGGCCGTGCCCAGCGTTGAACTGGTCAGGCAGCGGGTGCATCCAGACGATATTCCCCTGTTCGAGGAGAAAGTTGCAAACGCGCGCAGTTTGGCTGCCGAGTTTGACATCGAGCATCGGCTGCTTTTTCCTGATGGACGCGTCAAGCATCTCCACGTCGTCGGAAGGACAGCGGACGGTCAGCCGGATAACAGGGCGTTCATCGGGGCCGTGATGGATGTGACGGGGATGAAGCAGACAGAGGAGCAGTTGCGGCATGCGCAAAGCGAACTGGAACGCGTCAGCCGGGTAACGGCGCTGGGTGAGCTGAGTGCATCAATTGCCCATGAGGTGGGGCAGCCCCTTTCCGCCATCGTAACGAACGGTGAAGCCTGTCTGCGCTGGCTGCATCGCCAGCCTCCGGACATGGAGGAAATCGAGAGCTGCGTGAGCCAGATGACGGACCAGGGAAATCGAGCTGCAGAAATCGTGCAACGTGTGAGGAAGCTCATGAAGGGGGGGCCGCCGGAGCGGGCACCGATTGCAATCAACGACGTGGTCGAGGAGGCGATTGCCCTTATTAGGCGGGATATTGAGCGCCAGGGTGGTTCGCTGACACGTCGTCTTGCAAGGGGACTGCCGCTGATAGTGGGTGACCTGGTGCAGCTCCAGCAGGTGCTCGTCAATTTAATCATGAACGGCCTGCAGTCGATGGCGAGCGTCAGCGGCAGGCGCGAACTTATCGTTCAGTCCCGCCTTGACCCTGAAGGTAATATTGTCGTGGCAATAAAGGACTCGGGGGCTGGCATCCAGGAGGCCAATCTTCCGCAACTCTTTGAACCGTTCTTTACGACACGCAGTTCCGGGATGGGAATGGGGCTTGCTATTTCCAGTTCTATTGTTGAAGCCCACCGTGGGCGAATCTGGGCCTCCAATAACCCTGAAGGTGGTGCGACGTTCTCGTTCAGCCTTCCGCCAGCCTTGAAGGAGGAGGTGGTGCGAAAGTGACGCACGCCTACCGACGCGCACATGGTTCAGTTCACATATACATTTGTACGATGTCACTGAACGCGGTTGGAAAGTAATCTGCTAATCAGGAGAGGCGGGCGGCACCGACCACACGTCATCCCGAGAGTGAGAGTAATCGAGGGCCCCATTTTGCAAATCATGCCAGTTGTTTCGATTGTCGACGACGATAAGGCCGTCCGTGTTGCGTTAAGCAGCCTTATCCGGTCGCTTGGCTGGACCGTGCGCATGTATGAGTCGGCAGAAGAATTTCTTTCATCCGGGCAGGCCGCTCATACCTCGTGCCTCATTTCCGACATCCGCATGCCCGGGATGTCGGGTATCGAGATGCATGAGCGCCTGCGTGCCCAGGGACATGCCCCGGCCACCATCTTTATCAGTGCCTATCCGACGCCGGCATTGCAGGCAAAAGCGGTGAGTAACGGCGCACTCGTCTTGCTGCAGAAGCCTTACCAGGCCGCTGCACTGACTCACTGGCTCTCGGTCGCTCTCGGAAATCCCTAGCGAATCATCGACGCTGTGCAGAAGTGTTAACGCACGGCGGCGCTCAGTGGTGACCGCCGTGGGGCAAACGGGGCTCGATACCAAGGGATTCGGCCTTGCGGACGAGGTCTGGCATCGAGCGCGCCTTCATCTTGCGCATCACCTGTCCACGGTGAACCTTCACCGTGATTTCGCTCAGGTTCAGCTCCGAGGCAATCTGCTTGTTCTGCAGACCGGACAGCACGAAGCCCATCACCTCTTTCTCGCGTGGTGACAGGGATTGGTACAAAGCACGCAGACCGGCTAACGCAGTTTCTGCCGCGAGCCGCTCGGTGTCGCGCGCCAGGGCCTGAGCCACGGCGTCGAGCATGTCCTGGTCCTTGAACGGCTTGGCAAGGAAGTCCAGCGCGCCGGCCTTCATCGCCTTCACCCCCATCTCGATGTCTCCATGACCGGTCATGAAGATGACGGGAATACGCATGCCGCTATTGACGATTTCCTGGTGAAAAGCCATGCCGCTTTTCCCGCGGAGCCGTACGTCGAGGATGAGGCAACTCGGCCCGGCGGAGTGAGGAAACCGGAGAAATTCGTCCGGGGACTCGAACGTTTCGACACGCAAGCCGACAGAGCGAAGAAGCAGGTCGAGGGCCTGCCGGATTCCCTTGTCGTCATCGACGACATAGACGAGGGGACCGTCGTCTCCTGCGGTTTCAGTCCTCATTCGGTTGTCAGACCATCAGTCATCCGGGTACCTCGCGAAGCCGGAACGCGGTCGCATCACATCGCCTGACAGTGGAGTGGGTACTCACCATCTCCGGACAGCGCGGCAAACACCACGGTACCTTCCGGCAGAATCACCGGCAACCCATCGAAATTACCTACGGGCCAGAGGCACCCGCTGACGAATCGAGGAACGGGCACCGTTTCCCAGTGGGTGCCCGCCCCGACAGCTGCTGATGACTGGCCGACTTTTCGCGACCATTCCCGGCGGCCGCCAACCTGACGCGCAAGTCCTTGAACCCGAGACGCTTAGGCATCCTGTTTGTGTCAAAGTAAAGCTGACAATGTATTAAAGGCGCGCCGCATGTTGCGTCGCATCAGACCCCGGAGCTGATTATGAAAACGCTGGATGCAACGTCGCGCGCGGGCGGCGTCGTTGCGGTGGTGGTCCTGTCCGCAGCTTTGTCCGGTTGCTACTACTACGTGCCCTACGGCTACGTTCCGTACGGCGAAGTGTCGGCGGCAGCGGCGCAGCAGCAATATTCTTTCTCGATGCCGGACGCAGCCGTGACCGGTGCGGCCGCGTCAGATGCACCTGCATCGACGAGCACCGCTATCGCACCAGCCGCGCCCGTCTTTGTCGTGCCTGCGTATTACCCCGTCGCGTATCCGTACTACGGCTGGCCCGCGTGGTGGGGACCATCGGTATCACTGAGCTTCGGCTATTGGGGCGGATGCTGTTACGGCGGCGGCCGGCACGGCTACTGGGGCCACCCCGGCTATTGGGGCCATGGATATCGGGGCGGTTGGGGCGGTCATGGCGGCTGGGGTGGGCACGGATACTCAGGGGGTGGTATGGGCGGCGGTCATTACTGGGGCGGTGGCGGCGGCCACGGGCGTTCGCATTGAGCGCCACGAGATACTGTCGTGTTCAACGGTTCCCGAACAGCCGAACCCGTGGGCGAAGCGGAGACCGGCCGCCAACGCGCGATTGCGGCGCCCCGTAATATGCAACGGGTGCCAATTTATTGCTGTCGTCAAATAGGACGTGCTTGCCTTGTCGATGACCTCCACAGCCTCCTCCGCCGCAGCCCTCGTCTGCTGATTCAGCGCGTTACCTAATCAACTTCGTTTCGCGCCGGCAAGACGCCTCAACCCGCATCCCCGGCGGCATCGAGCGTCAGTTCGGACAATGCGTCCGCTTTTATCTCGGCCAGCCCAGCTCCAAACCACTGCTCTGATGCAAACAGTTCCCGAGGACGGCGAACGGGCAAACATGAAATAGAAGAATCTATCCCACGGCCAGCAGCGGCACGGGAATTGCGCAAATCAAGGCAGCGGGGTTGCACCGACCTGGGGTCGCAACTGGTCGCTTTGCACGAGGGAGACCATCATGCGAGTTGCTACGAAAGCATTACTGTTATCGGCATTCATTTTGAGTTTGCCTGGCGCTGCCTATGCGCAGGGTGCGGGGACAAGCGGTGGCGGGGGCGCTGGTGCGGGCCAGGGCGGCACCGGAATGGGAACGCCGAATGCAAACGGACCTACGGCCTCACCGTCTGGCGCGTCGGGCGCAAACACGATGGGGAAGTCGGGTGACATGTCGCAACAGCAGACGAAGCCGAAGGCGCAGAAGAAGGGAGGAATGGATGCACCTGCTTCCGACGGTGGCGGCATGAAGAAGGCGTACTGACGGCGGTGCTGTTGCAGAAGCGTCCTTTGCAAGGTCGAGTTGCGGTCAGGAATGCTAGGAAACCGGATAGCGTTACGGGCTACAGCTTGCGCGGCGGACGCCACATGCTGCAAACGCGCGGCCCATTCCGTAACCCGGATACGGTTTGCACGTTGAAGCCGTGCGCGGAGTAAAACGGCAGGTTGGCCGGTTCGGCTGTCTCCAGATACGCGCCCAGTCCCTGCTCGTCGCACACGCGCAGGCCGGTCTTCAGCAATGCGCTGCCAAGACCGGAGCGTTGCTCGCTCGGCTCCACTCCGAGAACGCCCAGATACCAGAATCTTTGACCGGCAGGATGCATCTGCGCGAGATGGTTTAATACATATAGCGCGACCGGGAGCGCCACAAGGCCCGTGGCCATTGCCATGCCGGGTAGCAGACGAAGGTGTTCGGCCAGCGACAGCGGATAACCGCCGGGAGGTAGCCAAAGCGCTGCAGCGTTCCGGTCGCCGCTGGTGTGCACAACGCCGCTTCTTGAGAACACGCGAAGGTACAGGCGATAGACCGCAGCTAGCCTTCGCTGGCGAGAATGCTCATCGGGGAAGACATACGCAGCAAGCGGGTCGCTGACAAATGCCCTGGCCAGCATATGGGCCAGCATTTTCCTGTCCGGGTCGCCCGCGCGGCGGATAGTTACCGTCATGACACGTCCTCCCGCCCCGGTCCTTCGTGCACGCGGCGCACGTTACAGTCCGGCCGTAAATGACAGTATCTCGCGATGCAATGCGGAAGTCGCTGCAGCAACGACGCGCCCGCCGCTCTCCATTCGTAACGGCTTGCCGTCCCAGTCAGTGATGGCGCCGCCAGCGGATTCAATGATAGGAACCATCGACAGGAAGTCGTACGGTTCCAGTCCCGCTTCCACAACCGCATCAAGGTAACCCGACGCAAGCATGGCGTAGTTGTAGCAGTCACCGCCGAACCGGCGCGCTTTCGCGCGGCAGGTCAGTGCATCAAATACTGCCCGCTCGTCGCCGGCGAACATGTCGGGCGACGTCGCGCACACGGTCGCGTCCGCCAGGCTCACGCACTGCCGGGTACGGCATGTCGTTCCGTCCTGCGCCAGGCAGCTGGCGGGTGTGCCAGTCCATCGCTCTTTCAGGGCTGGCACGTCCAGCAGGCCCAGCACCGGTTCCCCTTCGTGAAGCAACGCAATCAGGGTGCCCCACAACGGTAGGCCGATGATAAAGCTTGCTGTGCCGTCGACGGGGTCGACTACCCAGACGTATTCCGACTGCAACTGAAGCTCGCCGTATTCCTCGCCGAGGATGCCGTGGTGCGGATATCTTGCGCGAATCGTTCCACGCATTTGTGCTTCTATGGACGTGTCGGCATTGGTCACAGGGCTGCGGTCAGGCTTGGTCCCGGTATCGGGATGGCGCCGGAAGTACGACATGGAGACGGCAGCGGCATCGTTCGCGAGCCTGGCGGCGAACAGCCGAAACCCGGACAGTGCGATTTCCATGAGAGGACACTCCCTGTGACACGGTGTTAGTGCAGCGACTGCCAGCGGGAGACGGCTTTGAAAAACTGTACGGCTTGAACCGTCGAAAAAGTCTCGCATGGAAAGTCCTTCTCCTGGCCGTGCTGCCCGGCCGGGGCAGGCTTCACCTCGTGCGCGAGCTACGAGGCCGTCGGAGCAACGGTGGCGCGCAGGCAACATGGCCAATGCTGGTCACCGTCCCTTTGCAGACGCACGCACCCGTTATACCGGGCCGCATTATCGGTGCCCGCCACCGGGAGGCTGATTACTCCAGTCGCGACGTGGACGTCCTGGCCGCTTTGCAGGCCGGCTCACATCGCGTTGCCCAGGTGTGACACGCAACTCCGCTGTTTCGCAAACGGTTTCCCACCTGTTGACTCTCGTCCTGATAACGCTTCTGCGTCGGTTCCTGCCCGCACCGGGAAGTGAAGGTTCGTGCACATGGTTTGCTCGTGCAATGGGAGGTCAGCTAAATACGGGCAGACCAGCTTTTTTAACGGAGGCCGAAATGGACGTACCAGTCACCGAAGAGCAGATTCGGACACTCGCTTTTTACCTCTGGGAAAAGGACGGCAGCCCGGCGGGCCGGTCGGAAGAGTATTGGGACAGGGCACGCCGGCAACTGGAGGGCGAGAACGATTCGCCCGCCGCATCTGAGGGAGACGTTGCGATGTAGCTGTTTTCGGCGGCGACGTCGCAATGCCCGGGGGGCGCTGTGGAAGACGGTAGCGGTTGCAAACCCCGGCACTGTCGCAGTGGTTCTGCGAGGCGCACCGTTTGCTTCGTGTGGTTCTGGTGCTGCCGGGTTATGCGCTGGCGCACGCCTGCGGCCGATGCCGCGAATACGATAGCGCCAGTGATTCCTGGCGGCGCACTTGCGCCATGTCTACCGTACTTCTGGTCGACGACGAGGACGCAATGAAAGACTCGCGCGGGACATTCACCGGGCTGTCGCGCACCGATTGACTGCAGAAGTGAGATGACTGATGCGCTGCCCCTTCAAACGACCGTCGGCGCGTCGGGGGGCCTATGATGAAATGACCGAGGTGCGCTAATCGCGCCTCCTAACCAAGAGGAGTGAAAATCATGGCCAGCCAAGACACTGAAACCAGCGTTTACAGCGTTACTGAGATAATCGGCACCAGCCCGAATTCCTGGGAGGATGCCGCGAAGAATGCAGTGGAAATCGCTGCGAATTCGCTGCGCGATTTGCGCGTTGCCGAAGTCTGCAAGCTCGACATGAGGGTCGATGGCGGCAAGGTCGTCGAGTATCGCGCGCGCGTATCTTTGTCATTCAAGTACGAAGCCTGAGGGGCGGCTCCCATCGGCAGGTGCACTTGTTGTGGGAAGGAAACGCGTGGGAGGCCGCGCAGGTACAAAAGCCGTCGGGGGCGTCGGTCTTGACATTCGCGCGGAGCACGGTAGCTGACGTTGCACAGACTCCTGGACCGGCCCTTGCTCGCAACCAGATTCCTGCCCCGTAGCGTTGTTCGGTGTGCCATAGAAGAATGGCTCCCGCATTACCCGCTACCTTACCCAGATGGAGATTGTAATGAGCAGTCTTTCTGGTGAACAAGTGGTTGCTTCGCAAAGAGCCAGTTTCGAAACTCTGTCCGATGTATGGACCAAGGCATTCGGCTGCATCGAAAATCTGACTGAACTGAACCTGCGCGCGGCCAAATCGACGCTTGCCGAAAATCAGGCAATCGCAAACCTGGCATTGTCAACGAAAGACCCGCAGGAGCTGTTCGCCTTGCAGGCAACGCGGGCGCAAGCCGCCATGCAGGAAGCACAGTCGTACTGGCGGCACGTGAGCACCATCATGTTCAGCACCCAGGCCGAACTGGCCGCGAGCGCCGAGGCTTGACTGAAGCAGCAACAGCAGAAGACGCAGGCATTGGTAGACACGGTCGCGAGCAATGCACCGGCGGGAAGCGAAGCGCTGTGAGTGTAATGCAATCAGCTGTCACCGCTGCCAGTGAGGCGACGAGCGGAACGATTGAAGCCAGTAAAAAGGCCGCCGAACAAGCACGGGAAATTGCCGAAGACAACATTGAGGCAGCAACGTCCGCCACAAACAAAGCGACCCAGCAGGCCGTTGAAAAAGTCAGAACTCCGACCAAACGATAAGTGTTATTCGCGACTTCGACAGCCTGCTTCGTTACCCTTTGCAGGTTCGGCAACAGTGACGCACTGATGACGGCCTCCTAGCGAAGCTTCCTGGCGTGCGGGTCTCAGCTGTGATTGCCGGTACAACTTCCTCCGCGCGGTGGGCTGCATAGGGGACCTGATGCGTGCGTCGATAGGTGCATGAGCGCACGCATCATATGACCGCAAGCGGCGGTCGTTGGGTGGCTCGTCGGCCGAAATCAGGATGACCGGCAATCGAGACAAAGGCTGGTTGTGGCGCGACACTGCGCCTCGCAAAAGTGGCGGAACGCAGTGTTTCCTCGCCACCCCCGGGTTGCCGAGCTACCCTCCCGTTCGACTCCGCCAGGAATACCACTCGAGCGCGGCCCGCGCATGATAGCCGCGGTGCCTCTGTACGGAGGCACCGCACCCCTTGCTGGAAAAAGCTGCCTCAAGTGGGTAGGGCCCCTACTGCTTTCATTTAAGAGCACCGCCTTGAGGCGTTGCCTCGTCCGGCGGTACGTCGCCAGGAGAAGGTTCAGCAGGCGTTTCTTCGTCCGGAATGTCCTCGTCCGGCTCGGTGCCGGGAACGTCGCTCTGCTCACCAGCCCTCTGGTGAGTAGCTTCGTCCGACCCGATTCGAGTCACGCCTCCGGTCGACGGCGGGTCACTTGCCGGAAACGTGTCTTCGACGGCGTCGTCGACGGCTTTTTTGGATTTGTCGTCCGGAACGCGCTGCTCTGTCAGCTGGTTTGCCATGGCGGACCTCCTGAAGGTATGTGTCCAACATAGACAGCCGCAAGCCGCGTTCCGCGTTCACCCTCATGCAATCTCACGAGAACGTGCATGGAGTAAGCTGCACGGGAGGCAAGCGCCGAGCATCGCGGGAAGAGCGAGTATCCGGGAGGCAACATGCAACACCGAATCGTCATCGCAGCCATTGTGAGCTTGACGACCGTGGGAGCTGTGCATGCGCAGGCGACTGAGGGCGAGCAACAGCAACACCAGTTGCCATCGAGCCGGTTGCCTCAGGGGCCGTCGCCCGCCGGCGGGTTGAACGAGAGCCAATCATCGACTCAAGCAAAGCCGTTCACAGCGGAACTCCGGTTTGACATCAAGAACGGTGAACCGGGCTTGCCCAATGAATACACGAAGCTGGTGTTTGCAGACGGCAGTAATCGGTATGTCGCGCTAGTGCGTCGCTCCGGCAAGGTGGTGAGCGAGGGAATATTCCGCGGTGCGACGGTACAGGAGTGGGGACTTCACGAGGTTACATTGGGACCAGACACCAATGGTCGGGGGACCGGCTACCTTGTCATCGCTCGCGGCCCCGGCGACATACTTTATCTGAAGACGCAATTGCGACAGATAACCGTACCAGGCAAAGAGGGCGAGTCGCGCTCTGCTTTCAACGGCCTCTGGGAAGTTAGCGGAGCGACGGGTAAATTTACCGGGCTGCAGGGTGCCGGCACCCTCCAGATTAACCGGATATCGGAGAGCGAGCGCCAATGGATTCTGGAAGGTGAGCTGAGCAAACCGTAGCGGGCTACTGCCGTTCGTTTGCGTAACGACCGCCGAAGGTTCGATGTTCCACTGCGTTCACGAACTTTTGACAGACGCCATCCCGAAGAATTTGCAGGCGCCCATCCTCGATATTTACTTCCAGTTTGCCGGCGTTGAACGTTCCGACAAACACAACCTTCTTCGCCGCCTGCGAGATGTTTATAAAACCACCAGCGCCTGCAAGCGAACGAAGCGCGCAGCGCGATGACTTTCCGCTCAGTCGGTGTAATTTTGGAATCGAACTTGTCGCAGTGCGAAGCTCGCTTGAGAATCTGCGCACGCTGGAAATGCCGATTCCACAGGTATGTGACGGGTCTGTCCGAGTCAGCCTGGCGAATGTCTTGCACATCCGCAGCAACTCCCTACGCTAGTAAGCATCCTTGGGGTACACCGCTCTGTATCCGGGTCAGCCATTGGGATTGAGGTTCGAGCATACGCTGTCGAGGCGCACTTCCTGCGTTGAACCGAAAGCAGCTATTCCGCCTAAGCGTGGAAGTTTTCCGAGCAGGTTTCCGCCGATACGGAATCAGCCGTAAGCACTGACTTGATGGAAACTTCGCACCAAGGGTGGTCGAGGACAACTTGAGGTTGACTTGTATTTGCATGTTGGCGCTTCTTTCGCAATAGCCCGAGCGAACAACGCGATTCAAGGAGGCGTCCGCCCGAGTTCGCAATAACAAGATTCTGAGAGAAGACAATTGGGGCAGCCATCCGAGAAGCCGCCTACCCGGTTGAGCGCACTGGTCGAAGCAATGCTGTCACCAGGCTGGGTCAACGCTGTCCAGGCCATGGTGCTCGCATTGGCAGTGACGGCGGCGACGAGCCTTGTCAGCAGAGCGCTC
>NZ_JAQQEU010000092.1:0-25088 GCF_046026895.1 Paraburkholderia sediminicola | reverse complement strand
GGAAATCATGGACGCATGCGGTATCAAGGTCACGAAGAACCCGTCGGAAATGGCGCGTCTTCTGAAGGCGGTAACCTGATAGACACGGTTCTGATGTGATGGACGACTCCCGCTAAACGGCGAGAGATTCATGCCAAAGTGGACGGGCCGTGATGTTCACGGCAAAGGAGCGTTCATCATGAAGATAGCAACTGTTGGACTGGATCTGGCTAAAAATGTGTTCCAGCTTCACGCAGTGGATCGGCAAGGCCACCTTGTTGCTCGCAGGCAGTTGAGACGCACGGAAGTACTCCGGTATTTCGCGAAGCTTGAACCGTGCGTGGTTGGCATGGAGGCGTGTGGGTCGTCGCACTATTGGGGCCGGGAGCTCGCCAAGCTCGGACACGCCGTTCGGCTGATCGCACCGCAGTTCGTACGACCTTACGTAAAGAGCAACAAGACCGATGCTGCCGATGCCGAAGCAATCTGCGAGGCGGTACAGCGACCGCACATGCGGTTTGTGCCGGTCAAGACGCAGGCGCAACAGACAATACTTTCACTTCATCGGGCACGTGCCGGACTGGTCAAGTCACGCACAGCACTGGCCAACCAGATCCGCGGGCTTCTTGGCGAATTCGGTATCGTGCTGCCACAGGGCATCCGGCTGCTGGGGCTACGGGCCATGGAGGCGCTTGCCACACGTGACAGTGAGCATAGCGAGCCTTTCCGTGCGTTAATCCAGATGCTCGTCGAGCACTTGCGCGAACTTGGCAAGAAGGTGGCTGAGCTCGAAGGTCGTATCCGCGCGATCCATCGTACGGATGTGCCCGGCCAACTTCTCGAAACAATACCCGGAGTCGGAGTGCTCACCGCATCGGCCCTGGCCGCCTCGATTGGCAACGCGCGAGCCTTTCGCAGCGGGCGGGAACTCGCTGCATGGCTGGGTCTGGTCCCGCGCCAGCATTCCTCGGGCGGGACACCGCACCTGCTGGGCATCAGCAAGCGCGGCGATGCGGCACTACGAACACTTCTGATTCACGGCGCCCGCGCGGTTATACGTATGGCAGCCGCCAGGCCCGAGATGGCTGACTCCTGGCTGATGAAGCTGTGTCGACGCCGACACAAAAACATCGCTGCCGTGGCGCTCGCGGCAAAGAATGCGCGGACAGCGTGGGCCATGCTGATGCGAGGGCAGGCCTATCAGGTTAGCCATGTGCCGGCAGGACCCCCCACGACGAATTGACAGATCCAGCGTTTAACATCGCAACACTGTTCACTTTCCAGAGGTTGCTTGAGCAGACTTCAATTCGATGACACAACGGTCGGACCGTGGTGGGTCAAACCCGCTTTGCACCATGGGCAACCAGGCCCGAGGTTCTGATGGGGTACCCATTCGCGGATATACATCGTGGGCCAGCGGCGAGTGCTGCGAACTGAGCCCGGATACATGGCTGCAACCTCGACTCAGTGCCAGAGAACCCGGACTGCTTGACAACAGGGAGTCGTCCATACATGGTGCAAATAGGCTCAATGGACCGGTTAAAGTAGCGATCCAATCAATCTGGTGGGCGGCGATGAGCAAGGGGAAGGGTCTGGCGGGGTTGTTCGATGGCCGGCATTTTGATCGGGAGATCATTGTTCTGTGTGCGCGCTGGTACCTTCGCTACAAGCTCAGCCTGCGCGATCTGGTCGAGATCATCCCCCAAGGGGACTTCCTGCGGGCGTGGCCGAGCGGGGGATTGTCGCTGGCACACACCACGATCATGCGTTGGGCAAAGCGCTTTACGGCGGATTTCGTCAAGCGCTGGAACCGGTTTGGCATACCCACCGGCCGGTGATGGCGTGTTGACGAGACCTATCTGAAGATTCGTGGCAAGTGGGTCTATCTCTACCGGGCGGTAGATCGGTCGGCCAGACAGTGGACTTCATGCTCAGGGCAAAGCGCGATATGAGCGCGGCCAAACTGGCGCGGGCGACACGACCTCAGCGAAGGGTGGATCAATAGGTAGAATGCACGTGACACGCGAATCCGAAATCGGAGCGACCCGGCGCTGTGGCTTGATTCGACGACGCACGACGGATGGAATGTCTGGACCGCGTGCATCGTGTGCCGGCCTTGGTCGCCCGAACCGTCAGCCCGCTTCAGGAATCAGCATGTTCGCGGCAATGGCGAGATTCCACAGGCCGACTGTGCCAGCGCCGTCTGTCACACAGGCGCGCCAGGCGAGGCTGACACCGGTGTGATGGCCGGCGTGGTCAGCGCAGGGCGTGCCGTGATGTCCACCCCTTGCGCGAACGCCGTGCATTGCGCCCAGACGGTCGCCGCGCCTGGCTGCAGCGAGCGGTTCTTGCGCCGCACGAGCATCGTCATGCGATGCACCTCCGGATGGAGCGGCCGTATTGCAACGCGATCAGCGCCGACGCCACCCAGCGCCGTTGCGGACGCGATGCCGAGCCCGAGTCCAGCTTCGACCATCCGCGCAACCGCGGCGGCGTGCCCGAGATCCTGCACCACTCCGAACTGTACGGCGTGCGCCATCAGCGCGTGGTCAATGCTGGCACTGGCGCCGGGATCGTCGTCGAGGACGACAAGCGCGTCGCCGACGAGTTCGCGCCAACTGACGCGTTCCTGCGTCGCCATCCGATGACCGAGCGGCAGCGCGACACAGAACGGGTGGGAGAAAAGCGGTTGCGCGCTCAATTCGTCGACGTTATCCGGCTCGACGACTACGCCGAAATCGGGATTCCCCGCTGCGCACGCTCTGGAGTACGGCGTCTTTCGTCCTATCGTTCAGAAGGATCGAGATATCGGGGAAGCTCGTTCGGGTTTGTGCGAGCCAGGAGGGCATCAGACCCGAGGACAGGGCTGAACTGCTGGCGACATGCACGGTGCCGCGCGCACATTCACGTACGCCGTGACTGTCAGAGAGTGTCTCCTCGATCTCTTTGAGCAGTGGCGCAATGCGGGTGAGCAGTTTTCCCCAACCCTTGTCACCTGGACCTGTCTTGTCGTGCGGTCGAACAGGCGCAGATCGACTGCATCTTCGAGTTCGCGGATGCAGCGGCTGATCGCCGATTGCGTCACGCCGATCCCGTCGCCGGCGCGCGTGAAGCTTTGGTGCGCGCCAGCGCGACAAACACTTTCAGCTGATGGAGCGAGACATTCGTGTGCGATCCTCGGGTTTTGCAGGCGGGCGCGCCGCCTTGCGTGGCTGTCGCGGCAGCTTCACGGAAGTTTGCTCTTCGGCTCATTCGTGCGACCCGTTGGGCAGCGGTTGAAATACCCCTTCTGCAATCTGGCTGGCCGCGGCCGTGTTGCCGATCCAGCGCCGTCTCATCGGCGCGAGGATGAATTTCGCCCACACTGCCGCGATGATCGAGACGACCGCAGCACAGATGAACACCGCGTTCCACGAGCCGTTGGCCGACAGCACCGAGGCGACCGGCACCAGCATCGAGGCCGTTCCCTTCGCCGTATAGAGGGTGCCCGCGTTGGCCGCAGCGTATTTGCTGCCGAATGTGTCCGCGCAGGTCGCCGGGAAGATTGAGAAGATCTCGCCCCAGCAAAGGAACACCATCGCCGCGAAGAACATGAAGGCGTACGGGTTGTGGCCAAACTGCATCAATCCAAGCAGCGCGAAACCTTCGCCGAGGAAGATCATGAACATCGTATTCTCGCGGCCAATCCTGTCCGAAAGAAAGCCGCACAGCGGACGCGTGAAGCCGTTGCACAAATTGTCGATCGACAGCGTCATCGTCAGGAGCGGCAGCGTGAGGCCGAGTAGACTCACGGGCAGTTTCGCAAAACCGTACTCCTTGGCGATTGGGCCGAGTTGCGCGGTCGCAATGATTCCGCCAGCCGCCACGAAGACGAACATCAGGTAAAGCACCCAGAAAAGCGGCGCCCGGACCATCTGGCCGGGGGTGTAGTCGATCTTGGTGGCAACCAGGGTGACCGCGCCAAAGCGGGGCTCTATGCCGCGATATCGTGAGTGTGCTCGTTGCTCGCGAGCGTCGGATACCATCGCTCGAAGCATGATCGCAACTGCTCATTCAGGACGGCCGTCCTTACCTGGAGAAGGCCTTGCGCATGAGCCGGTCGCCACGCTATCTGCTGCCGCTTCACCAAACGCTTGCTGACCACCTGGTTGACAGCCGACTCGACGAAGCTCGAGGTGATTGGCTCGCCATGACGGTAGCGGTCTCCGTAGTTCACGATAAAACGCTGGTTGTTCTTGAGGTAACCGATGAACTCCTCCAGTTTGGCCAGCAGCCTGGTTTCCTCGGGACTGCCATCCGTGGCGAGTTCCCAGCCCAGGCTTTCAAGCCGCTGCAGTGCCGGATAGGGGCAGCCGTGCCAGAGGTGCCACTTTGCACTGCGCAGCCCACCGATCAGCGTGTCGACACATGGCCGTTCGTCGCGGTCCGGTAACCGCTTGATCATCTGTTCGAGATTCTGCACCCGCATGGCGACGTGAAACCAGTCGAGTATCCTCTCGCCACAATCGCCAAAGTCGATCTGGGCACGGCGAACGGTGTCGCCGCCGTCGGACAGGAAAGTTACCGGCTGGTCCGCGCCGACGCCTTCCTGCGCAAGAAACGCCAGCATCCGACCGGCAGGCTCGTGCTCGAGTGTGTGAACGTAAGCGAAGCTGTGTCCGCGACCGTCGTCGCGTAGTGATTTTCCGACGATGACTTCGAACCATCCGTCTTGCCGACTGCTGTGTCCGGCCAGGCGGATGTATCCGCTGTCGATTCCCACGGCGCGTACTGAACTGTGCTGCGGAATAGCGCATCGGCCAGCAGGCAGATCGACGTATCGCCGGTGCTCGACGGCGATCGCTGCGTTCGAGCTCTCAAGGCGATGGCCCAGTGTGGCGACGCGCCTCCGGATCGTGGTAGCCGCCAGCACATGCTCCAGCGGTAACACCTCCTCCAGTACCCGGACGGTGAGCCCATACGACATCAACGCGGCAAACCTGGTGTTACGGACCGGGCTATTTGAGGATCAGCGAGGGGTGTTTTTCCCGCGAACGTCGGGAACGAATTTTTGAACTTCACCGCGAACAGCGCGGGACATGGAGAACGTAAAGAAGGCCGGCACTGCCGTGATATCGTGAGACGGGTTCCAAGCCACACACGAATCAACAACAGTCCGGCCTATGTATCGAATCGTACACGCCTTTCTCACTCTCGAACAACATCTTCGCGCCGTCGTCTCCACGCCACAGTCCTATCGCCCCGAGCGCTGCCCGCATTGCGGATTCGGCGAACTTTGGAGTCACGGCTATTACGAACGCAAGGCTGACCACAGCAGCCACGCCGCACTCAATCCGCTACCCGTGCCGCGCTTCCGTTGTCCGGCATGCTGCCGTACCTGCTCGCGCCTGCCGCTGTGCATCTGCCCGCGCCGATGGTACTGCTGGGCCTTGCAGCAACTGGTTCTCTCGCTACTGCTCTTCGGCCTGTCACTGCGCTGCGCGGCGGCCGTCGCCGGTCTGAGCCGCCACACCGTGCGCCGATGGTGGCGCTGGCTGCGCGAACAGACGCAGATCTTCGCGTTCCTGCTGCGTAGCCGCTTTCCCGAACTGGGCCGTACCACCGATATTGCGTCGTTCTGGCGGGCCTGCCTGCGGTTGATGCCGTTACGCCAGGCGATGGCCTGGCTCGATGGCGATGGCCTGACTGTCCCGTAATCCGTCGGATCCCGCGCACCGCGCAACGGGCCATTTCATGGATTGGTAAGCTGTCCACACAGTCTGGCCACTTCCGCCGGCATCGTGATGGCGTTTTCATGTCGATTCTTCAACTAAACGAAGGATTTTTCCACATGAATCCCATCGATGAGATGGCGTTGTTCCGTCTGGGCGTACTCGGCCCGCTTGTCAGCCGCGGCGAACTCGCCCGTGGTGAACTCGCTCGCCTCATGCACCAGATCTCCCAGCAGGAGTACGTCATTCCCGGCTCCCGACGCCGCCACATCAGCGAGAAGACGCTGCGCGTCTGGTACGACCTCTGGCGTCGCGACGGCGTCGCAGGACTCGCCAGCAAGCCTCGCAATGACCGCGGCGCGTCGAAACTGCCCGAGGCGGTGCAGCTCGCCGTGATCGCCGCCAAGCGCGAGAACCCACGCCGCTCGATCCGTCAGCTGCGCCTGCTGCTCGAGGGCGCCGGCGTCGTGCCGCGCGATTCGCTCTCCAAGAGCGCCGTACACCGCCTGCTCAAGACCCACGGTCTTTCGCGTATCGCCGGTCCCGCTGTCGTGCCCGACGAGAAGCGCAGCTTCGTCGCCGAGCACGCGGGTTCGATCTGGTATGGCGATGTGTTGCACGGTCCGACGCTGTCGCTCAATGGCCGGCGGCGCAAGACCTATCTTGTCTCGCTGATGGACGATGCCTCGCGCCTCATCGCCCACAGCGCATTCTGCCTCTCGGAGACCGCACTGGAGATCGAGGGTGTGCTCAAGCAGGCGTTGATGCGGCGGGGGATCCCTGCCAGGCTTGTCGTAGATAACGGCTCGGCTTACCGCAGCGCCACCCTGCAAGGCATCTGCGCGCGCCTGGGCATCCGTCTGGTCCACTGCCAGCCGTACCAGCCAACGAGTTATGCCCCGGCCAAATATATGGAGCGGCCCATGATGAAGCGCAGACCCTATAAGGTAATCGGTCAGGAATACGCGACATATTAGTTTGATTGACACTGGTATGCCCACGTTTCAAAGGAGGGAGCGCCATGTTGGAAGCCCTATTCACTCGCCCTTGTAGCCTAGCTCGACATTGCTCCAACCCATTCGCCGATTCAATAGATAGGTACCTTGAACATTGCTTGCAGCAAGGTTATCCACGGGCATCATTGAGGAAGATCGCCTGGGTGCTGCTGGCCTTTTCGCAGAGCCTTGACCTGTCCCAAACGAAGCGGATTACCCGCGAGGAGATCGCGTTTGCGGTAGATCATCGTATTCGTTTTGCACGGCGACCAGAGCACGCCCTGGAGTCGAGAAGCTCACGTCTGTTGTTCATCCATATCGCAACCGCATGGCTGCGTTTTCTCGGCTATCTGGAGGAGAATCTTGTCGAGCGGCAGCCCTTCGCGCACATGGTCGATGATTTCTCATATTTCATGGCCGAAGAGCGAGGCCTGTCCGCCGCAACAATAACGTTTCGTCGCGAACAGGTCACGCACTTTCTAGACATGACCTGGCCCGCAAAGGGCGGCCTGAATGCGATCACGATTCAGGACGTCAATGCCTATCTCGCCCAGCAGGGCAATCGCGGCTGGAGCAGAAGGTCTCTGCATACGCTCGCTGACGCATTACGCAGTTTTTTCCGCTATGCGTGGTCCCAGGGTTGGGCCGGCAACATCGCGGCGGCAATTACATCGCCGCGCATATATGCCCAAGAGGGTCTCCCCATTGGTCCACGCTGGGATGAGGTGCAACAACTCATCGGGTGTTTCGCCGGTAACAGTGCAGTCGACCTTCGCGACCGGGCTATCGTACTGTTGCTCGCAGTCTACGGCCTGCGCCGTAGCGAGGTTGCACGACTTCGTCTCGAGGATCTGGACTGGACCGGTGAGAAGGTCTATGTGACGCGCCCAAAGCAACGCTGTACGCAACAGTATCCGCTGGATCCAGTCGTTGGCGACGCGATCGTCCGGTACTTGAAGGAAGCCCGGCCACGGTGCGTTTATCGCCAGCTGTTTCTGAGTCTTGACGCGCCAATTCGCCCGCTTTTGCCGGGCTGCATTAGTCCCATTGTGCGATCGCGTCTGACCGCTCTCGGTATCCAAACCCCGCGACGTGGCGCTCATTGTCTGAGACATGCCTGTGCCAGACAACTGCTGGCAGGAGGCTTCTCCCTCAAGCAAATCGGCGACCAACTTGGTCATCGTAGCGCCGCGGCGACCAGAGCGTACGTCAAGGTCGACCTCGATGGCTTGCGGCAAGTTGCCGAACTCAATCTGGAGGCGTTGTTATGAAACTCTCCGATTTTGCGCACGAGTACGTCGCGTTCAAACGCGCCCTGGGCATGCGTTTCGATACCGAAGCAGAGATGCTGGCTTCATTCTGTCGGCATGTCGGTGATGTGGCGTTGGTCGAGGTCACAGTGGGTCAGGTAAGAAGCTATCTTGACGGTCGTCTTCCCGTATCCAGCTACTGGGAGCGCAAACACACGGCGCTCGATGGCCTGTTTCGATTTGCCTTGCAGCGCGACTACGTCAAATTCTCGCCGGTTCCTTACCGCCATCCGCAATTGCCACCCCCTCTGATTCCCTACATCTACTCGCAGGAGGAGTTGAAGCGCTTGCTGGATGCGACACCAGCTGCATGCGGCCCGCAAGTTCCCATGGAGGCGTTTGTCTTCCGAGCTCTCATCCTGTTGTTGTATGCCGCCTGCCTTCGACTCGGCGAAGCGCTGCGACTTACGATTAACGACGTTGATCTCGGTCAGAAGATCCTTTGTGTTCGAGAGACCAAATTTTACAAGACGAGGATGGTCCCTATTGGCGGAGATTTAAGCTTGGCATTGAACCGTTATGTCCGGCAACGCAATCGGGTTCACGCGCACGATCCGGAGTCACCGTTCTTTTGCTTTCGCGATGATCGTCCATTGAGCCAGTCCGCAGTACGAAACCGTTTCCGGCGACTTCGTGTACTCGCACATGTCGTTCGCGACGATGGTGCCCACTATCAGCCACGGATTCATGATCTTCGACACAGCGGCACGGTCCATCGCCTCGTGGTCTGGTATCGCAATGGATCGGATCTACAGCGGTTTTTGCCCCAGCTTGCAACGTACCTCGGTCATATTAATCTCGCTGCCACGCAGCGTTATCTCACGATGACCCCGGAACTTTTGCGCGAAGCGAGCCTTCGCTTCGAGCGGTATGCAAAGGAGCCTCGCCATGAATGACACAATCTTGCTCGGACCTTGGGTCCGGCGTTTCCTGCTCGAACATCTGGTCGCTGAACGCAACCTCGCCGCGAATACCAAGAAGAGCTATCGCGACATGCTGATGTTGTTACTTCCCTATGTGGCCAGAAAGCTCAAGAAACCAATCGATCGTCTGACGGTCACCGATCTGTCGGCGCAAGTCGTGCGTCTGTTTCCGACTTACTTGGAGCAGCAGCGCGGTTGCTCTGTCGCGACGCGCAATCAGCGCCTGGGAGGTGTTCACGCATTGGCGCGATTCATCGGCGAGCATAGCCCCGAGCATATCGAGTGGTACGGCCAGATTCGTTTGATTCCTTTCAAAAAGGGCAGCCAACCCTCAATTACCTACCTGGACAGGCGGGAAATGGACGCGCTTCTCGCTGCGCATGACAAGCATAGCGCGCAAGGACGGCGTGAAGAGGGGTTGATATTATTTCTCTACAACTCCGGCGCGCGGGCGAGTGAGGCCTCGCAACTCAAGATCAAGGATATCGATTGGCATGCGCAGTGCGTTCGCATCATCGGCAAAGGAAACAAGCAGCGCCGCTGCCCACTCTGGGCCGACACCCTCGATCAATTACGCGTGTTGGCGAGCGAACGAGACGGGTCGGAGCCGGTATTCCTTAACCGCTGCGATCGACCGATGACCCGATCAGGCATCCATACATTGGTGAAACGCTGTGCCGCCCGCGCCGGTGATCACGTGCCGTCGCTCAAAGACAAGAAGGTGGGACCTCACGTGATTCGACACAGCACGGCCTCCCATTTGCTGCAGTCGGGCGTCGACATCAACACCATTCGGGCGTGGCTCGGATATGTGTCGCTGACCACCACGAACGTCTACGCCGAGATCAGTCTGGAGACCAAGGCTCGCGCATTGGCAACGTGTGCGGTGTCAGCCACGACGAAGGCAAGAAAGCGCTGGAGCGCTCAGCCCCATCTGATGGAGTTCCTGCGCAAGTTGTGATCTAAAACTTATGCGGCGGCCGCATCTCCGAAATCCTTCCCGCATGTCGGCACTAAGGGCCGCCGCTCCATATATTTGACCGGTACATAACTCGTTATATGGACTCGAGTCCATATAACGAGTAAAGGGAAGCTGGAACGCTGGCACAGAACGCTACGGTCCCTGTTCCTTGCCGAACTCGACACCACTCATATCCGCGAGCTGGGCGATCTGAATGCCCGCCTTTGGGCCTGGATCGAAACGATCTATCACCAGGGCAAACACAGCGCGCTTGGCGAGCATACGCCGCTTTCACGCTACCAGCAGGACCTGCCGCGTATCCGCCTGCTCGGACCACTGGCCGCGCAGCTCGACGAGATCTTCTGGCATCGCGTCAAACGCCTGGTGCGCCGTGACGGCACCGTCTCGTACAACGGCAAGCAGTTCGAAGTCCCGTACGAGCTCACCGGCCAGCACATCCAGCTCGTGGTCGACCCACACATCGGCGCCGTCATGCACGTCGAGAACGATGAGGGCAAATGCATCGGCATGGCCGCCCCGCTCGACGCCATCGCCAACAGCACGCGCCGGCGGCAGCGGCCTGCGGCCGAACCGGCCACCGCCCCAACCACTACCGGCCCGAACCTCATCGAACTCGCCCATCGTCAACACTATCCGCGTACGGAGGAATAACCCATGTACCGTCAGCACTTCGGCCTCAGTAGCGCGCCGCTCGACAAGGACTCGACCAGCCTGTGGGACGATGGCAAGCTCGCACATCTGAAGGAACGCTTCGACTGGCTGCTCCAGAGCCCCGGCATCGGCCTGCTCACCGGCGAGCCTGGCGTAGGCAAGACCGCCGCGCTGCGCCACATCACACGCTCACTCAATCCGCACCGCCACCAGATCATCTACACGGCCGAGTCCGACTTCGGCCGCATCGACCTATACCGGTCGCTCGCGCGCGGACTGGGACTGGAGCCCAGCTACCGGCGCGCCTACCTGTGGCGCGACATCAAGCAGCGTATCACCGAGCTGGTCCAGAACCGGCAGCTGCAGCCACTGTGGATCATCGACGAGAGCCAGAATCTCCCGCCCGAGTTCTTCCGCGATCTGCCAGCTTTTTTAAATTTCGCGATGGACGCACGCGACCTGCTCACCGTCTGGCTGGCCGGCCATCCGTCGCTGGTCAGCCTGCTCGAACGTGCGCCGTATGCCGCGCTGTACAGCCGCATCCAGGTACGCGTGCATCTGACGCCGGTACTCGAGCGCGAGCGCTTCGCGCAACTCATCGGTCATGCCCTGAACACGGCCGGCTGCACCCACACGCTGCTCTCGGACTCCGGCATCGAACAGTTGCGCGAAGCTTCGCGTGGCATACCCCGTCAGGCCGGGCGCATCCTGCGCAACGCCATGCGTCTGGCCGTGCCCAAGGGGCTCAACCACATCCCCGACGACCTCCTGCAACGCGCCATCGAGGAGGTGCGATGAACCCGGCAACTATCCGCGAAACCATCTTGTTTGCCTTCACCCGCAACGCCGGCGTCGCTGAAATCGAGCTCACCGACGAGACCGCCTTCATGATCATGAGCATTCTCGACGATCTCTGGCTGTGGTTCGACACCGTCTACGGCGACCAGGCGCGCCGCTATCGTCCACCCGAAGACCTCGATACCGGTGGCGATCCACCTGATCCGTTCTGACTTCACGGGGGCCTTCACGGTCCCCGTCTGCATTGCAATGCACACGTTGCCCGACGGCACCTCACTACGTGCCGGTTGCCTTCGCTACATCGAACTTTGTCCCGCGCTTTGCTTGACATGCGCATTTCCATCGCAGCGCGAGACAACCCGCTTCGTTTCATCTCGAACAGCGCGGGACGTCACCTCTCGAATAACCCGGGACGTAACACCTGGCCTCGAGATACTGCAGTTCGGGACTCGTCCGCTCACGCAGGCAACTGGCCAGCGGGCTGAAGGATCGGTGCGCGCTTCCGGAACACCGGCATTGGTACAGCCGCGGACTGTCAAACGATAGCAGGCCAAACACCGAGCGGTAGACCAGGCGATGGTGGCCCTTGACGGTCAGACGGGAGCCGCAGTTCGGGCACATGCTCAGCCTCGCAATCGCTTCAGCGGCCTGCGCGTCAATCATCGAGCGCTGCAGCCGGCCCAGCAGCGCCTTCGCCTCCTCAAGATGCAGGCCGAGTGAGCCCGCATCGAAACTTTCCCGTTCGAAATGGGCAATCTCCGTGACGCTCGCCTGCTCGTCGACTTCCGTCTGAACCACAATCTGCACGCTGATCTGCATGGCAGCCTCCCGCCCGGCACGTCGCTTGGGTAGTCAGCTTACAGCGCCAACGTGTGCAGCCGTTCATTCGCCGCTCGACGGTCGAAACGCCGGTCCAACCAGAAGAGCCATTCATCGGCCTCAACGCGCAGATTATTCACCTCGATCGGGTTTTCGCGCAGCGTCTCGAGCCACTCGAAAAACTCGAACTCGCCGTGCTCTTCCAGGGCCGTCATGTATCTCTCGGGACCCCCGGCGTCTTCGGGCGGACAACGCCCGGAGCCCGCGACACAGCGTGGTAGTGGCCTTGACCGCTGGTTGCACGTTCGCCGCTCGACGCGCACGTCATGTAACCACCACGCGGTGAAGTCGTACAGGTAGGCAAAGCGCTCATGTACGTGCAGGCCAAACGCCGCGAAAGGACAGGCTGTCTGGGCCGTCGAAGAATTGCAACGCGCCGTCGCGATGTCCGCCGTAACGCCATCCTCGGATGACAAACCGGTGCAGGTGTTCGTCGTTCCAACCCAGGGCGAGCTGCATCACCTGATGCAGCCGCGCAATCGTGAGCTGCTCGGGAATCAGGAGTCGCCGCCAGACCGGCGGGCTGACGCCGCGTAGACTGATTCGCAACTGGAGAACGGAAGTCGCTTCGGAAGGGCTGGTGTCCATCGAGACACTATAGACACATCCTTCGGTCATATTCGCAGACCCGATTCCAGCCCCCGCTTTGGCGCGGTCTCTTCAACCAGGGGTAATCGTACTTTTCGTGCAATTTCTGGCGGTTTGATCCTGAAACCCCTTATCGATCAATGATTTGTATATTCTCCGATTGCTCGAAAACCGTGGAGCCGCTGAGCCTTGCTGCGAGCGGCTCTGCATCCGACTACCGCCAGATTCCGCACGAAAAGTACGATTACCCCATTCATGGAATGCCGACTTTCTCTCGTGAGTCCTCGCAGGTCAGGCACGTGGGGCAGCGGATGGCCGGGTTCCGGACGTCGGCCGGAACTGCGTTTCGGAGGGGGGAATGGCCGCTTGACTTCAACAGCGGCTGCGACCCCTGGCGCAATGCAGAGGGCTTTGGGTTGGCGATCGCGACTACGGACGACCCGTCTCGTGATCAGTCCGTGCGCGGGATCGGGTCTGAGCGCCGCTCGCGCTCCAGAAACCCACTACGAGCGCCAGGGTCACGATTATCAATAGCGTCATCAGCGCGTACAGCGTGGGCGATAGCCCGACCTGCTTATAGGTCGACCAGATATAGGTCTGCACCGTGTTGTTGGCGCCCTGGACTAGAGAAGTCCGCGCCGTCTCATTGAATGACAGGATCATTGAGAAGGTGGATGAGCCGACAATGCCCGGGCGGATCGACGGGAACTCGACATTCCAGAACGCGTGCCAGTGGTTGCTTCCCAGCATCCACGCGGCCTCCAGCTGTACCGTGTCGAAGTTGCTCATCACCGTCAGCACGACGAGGAAGGAAAACGGCAGCGCCCACAGCACGTTGACGATGCACATGCTCAGCAGCGACGGTTCCAGTCCTATGCGTTGGAACAGGAAGGCGGTGGCCAGACCCATGCTTACCCCCGGGATGAACAGGGGCAGCAGGGTGAGCAGCAGCACCACGCGCGGGATGCGAAGTTCGCGCACCCCCATGGCGGCCAGAACCGCCAGCGTCGGCGTGACCAGCCCGACGACCAGCGCCACGCCCAGCGAGTTCCAGATCGCCTGCAGCAGCACCGGCTGGCTCCAGATCTCGCCATAGGCAGCCAGGGACGGATGCCTCAGCGCGTAGGCCACGCCCTTGTCGCCGAGCGAGAAGATCGGCGGCGGCACCATTGGCAGGTACAGGAGGATCAGGGCGACTGCCGTCCATGCCCACATGACATACCGGATCGCGGTGCTTTCGTGGTGGCGGGAATGCTTCACTTCTTTAACGCCTTGCCCAGGAAGGATCGAAGGTCGAACAGGCCGAACCACAGGCCCAGCAGCACCAGCATCGCCATGAGGACCACTGTGGACATCGCGGCGGCCAGCGGATAGTTCAGCACGTCCAGCGTACTGGTGATCTCGTTGCCGATGAGCTGGTAACCCGTACCGCCGAGGATGACCGGCACCGCGCTGTCACCGAACGAGCCGACGAAGCCGAAGATGATCGCGGCGAACACACCAGGCATCGACAGCGGCAGCGTGATTCGCAGAAAGGTGCGCGTGGGCTCCGCTCCCAGCAGCCAGCTTGCCTGGATCAGGCGACGATCGATACCGCTGATCGACAGCCACAGCGGAAAGATCATAAATGGGACGTACGAGGTCAGCAGCCCGATCAGGACCGCAAAGTCGCTGTACAGCAACCAGTCCAGTGGCGCGGCGGTGATCCCGCTCGCCATCAGCACTTCATTGACAGGGCCCGTGCGGCCGAGCAGATACGACCAGGAAAACGTGCGGATGACGTAGTTCACCAGGAAAGGAATGGTGAACAGCATCAGCACGACGCGCGTGGCCCGTGGCGACGCCTTCATTGCGAGGAACCACGCGATGGGGTAAGCAACCAGCACGCCGATCACCGTAACCTCAGTCGCAACGATCAGGCTGCGCTCGAGAATTTCGAGGCGCAGTCCGTGCAAAAAGGAAGCGTATGCCGCCAGTGTGACGTCGGGCCTGATGCCGAAGCCGACCCGCTTCCAGAAGCTGATGACCACGGTGAGCCCGAGCGGCACCACGAGGAACGCCGTGACGAATGCCAGCGGGATGCCCAGCAGAGCGTTCCGCAGCGTCAGGTACCGAGTGCGCATTTCTCAGCGGCCCGGAGCGGCCTTAAAACGCGCCCACTCGCTCTCGTACGCTTCGACGTCGGTCGGCCAGCGGTTCTGCCACACGCCGCCGCTCTTGAACTTGGCCTTCACGCCCTCGTCAATGCGAGCGATCTTGCGCGCCTCCTCCGGCTTGAACTCGGTCGGCGTGGCGTTAGCGTAGGCAACAGCCTGCGAGTTCGTCATGTAACTGCGGGTGAGCGTGATCCTGGCACCGTACCAGGGACCCAGCAGGAAGTCGAGCAGGGCGTAGATCGCCTTGGTCTGCTCCGGCGAGCGGCGCGGGTTGTGCACGATGTAAGCGGCCATCGCCCACAGGAGGTAGCCCTCCTTCGGCTGTGCGTAGACTGCCTTCACCCCCTTGACTTCGGCGGCCGAGACCATGGGTTCCCAGCAGTCGATGACGTGCACTTCCTTGCTGACGATCAGGTTCACGGCCTGCTCGAAGCTCGACCACAGCGTGCGGAACTGCCCGCTTCGCTTCTTCTCGATCAGGAAATCGACCACGGTCTTGAACTCCGATGCGGTCATGTCGCTGGGGTTCCCGATGCTCGCCAGCCTGTTCGCTTTCAGGTAGAGCGCCGTCTTCTGGCCCGCAGTCGTGTAGTTGTCCTCCAGCGCGACGAAGCCCTTGAACTTCGGGTCAAACAGCGCGCCGTAGGAATCGAGCGCGCCGGTGGCTTCCGGCAGGTAGGCGAAGCTGTCGCCCTGCAGCACCGTCGGCACGCCGTAGACCTTGCCCTTGTAGCCGATGAAATTGAAGCCCGGCTTGCCCTGCGCCAGGAAGTCCTGGATGTAGGTATCCCTGGTCCAGTTGGGGATGCGCGCGACGTCGATCGGATCGATCAGCCCATTTTCCACCAGAGGCTGCTGCATGCCACCGACGATGTTGATTACGTCATACGTGGACTTGCCGCCGCCGGCGATCAGCACGTTGACGACCGCAGAGGGGGCGTTGCCGATGGCGACTAGATTCACCCCCGCGCCACTGGCCACACTGAATTTTGACCAGTCACCTGGATCACCGACGCCGATGTCGGCGAAATTAATCTTCAGCGACTGCGCGCGCGCCAATATGGGCAGGCCGCCCGCAAGCAGCGCGGCGCCCGCCGCGCCGGCACCCGAGATGAAAGTTCTGCGATCGAAAAGACTGTTCAATTTGACTCCCCGCATGCCGCAAGTGAATAAACGATCGTTCATGGTCCGCTTGAGACCGGCCCGCCGCTGAGCGAGGCCAGGCTCCGACGAGACCCCCTTATGGACAACCATGCAACGCATCCCGCTCGCACCTTTGTGAGGGCGCGCAGCGGACCTTCACCGACATTGTCGCGCGGCGCCCCATTGCTGCTGGCCAGGTCTCGAATTTTTGCGACGCGCTCTCGCATCGCCTCGCAGGACCGGCTAGTTCAGTCTTCCAGAAACACCACGCGCGACGGATCCAGGCCGACGTGGACCACCTGCCCAAGCGTGTCGGCCTCTCGCTGCGTCGCGGTTGCGACGATGCGCTGGCCATCCAGCAGGCGTAGGCAGTGGTCGACGGTGGTCCCCTTGTAGACCACCTCCTCCAGCGTGGCGGACAGTTTTAGCGGAAGGCCGGAAGCCCGCGCGCCAACCCGTAGATCTTCTGAGCGAATTGCCAGGCCGCGAGTCTTCGAAGGAACTGACGAGGTAGGTCCGGCGAACGGGAGCTGGACGCCACCGAACCGCACGGCGGCATTCGGCCCCGTGTTCTCCACCGTCGCATCGACCACGTTGCAGCCACGGAAGAAGTGGGCGACGAACCGCGTTCGTGGGCGTGTAAAGATGAGCTCTGGCGCATCGCACTGCACGCACCGTCCGCCGTTCAGCACGGCGACCCGGTCGCTCATCGTTAGCGCTTCTTCCTGGTCGTGGGTGACGTAGAAGAAGGTGGTGCCGGTGTGCCGCTGGATGTGCTTCAACTCGAGTTGCATCTCGCGGCGGATCTTCTCGTCCAGCGCCGACAACGGTTCGTCCAGCAACAGCATGTCCGGCGAGGGCGCCAGCGCGCGCGCCAATGCGACCCGTTGCTGCTCGCCGCCGCTCAGCAGCGTCGCGTTCTTGCCGCCCTTGCCGGCCATGCCGATCAGTTCAAGCATCTGGTTGACGCGCGTGAGTTGCGCGTCGCGCGGCATGCGATGTGCCTTCAGGCCGTAGGCCACGTTCTGCGCTACGGTCATGTGGGGAAAAATAGCGTACTGCTGGAACATCATCCCGAGATCGCGCTTCCACGGCGGCACGCCGACCAAATCGCGGCCGCCGTACCGGATGCGGCCGGAGTCGGGCTGCTCCAGCCCCGCCACCATGCGCAGAATGGTCGACTTGCCCGAGCCCGACGGTCCCAGGAAGGTGAAGAACTCGCCCTTTTCGATCGTAAGCGAGAAGTTGTCGGCTGTGACCGTGGAGCCGAAACGCTTGTTGATGTCGATCAGTTCGAGCTGCGGCGTGCTCTTCATGCGCCTGCCCTTTCTGCAGCGCTCACGGTGAGGGTGGTACGGACCGCGGCTACCATGGTCTGCAAATCCATGCTCGCGAGGTCGGCCCGCTGGTGCAGTTCGAGGCTTTGCATACCGCGGAGGTCTTCCAGCAGGGCCGCGACCTGGGACGGGAGGTAGGGCAGATGCATGAAGCCGGCGAGCATCTTCGGCCGATGAGATTGCGCGTGCCGGAGGACCCGGTACAGGGTCGCGTTGCACAGGTAGGTGCCCGCCGTTCCCGAAAGGCGCGCCGGAATGCCCTGCCGCCACAATGCAGTCAGGGCATCATGCAGCGGCAGGGTGGCGCACAGGCCGTCCGGGCCACCGGGCTCCAGCGGCGTGTCCCGAACCAGGGAGCCGGCCTGGTCGGGGATCTCGAAGTCGGCGCAGTTAAGGGCGATCCGCTCCAGGCGGATCATCGGCTCGCCCGGCCACAGTCCGAGGCAGAGCGTTATGTCGGGCGCCAGTTCCTCGATGTGCGCCACGACTCGCTGCGGCGCCTCCGCCAAAGTCACCGGCAAGCACTTCCCCGTCACCTGCAGCGTCCCCCAGCTTGCGCCGTCGAGTATGCGCGCAACCTCGGCAGCAGGATTGACGGTGCGACTGCCGTACGCCTCAAAGCCGGTCACAAGAGCCTTCACGGACATTTCCCTCGCTGAGTACAATGCCGCCGACCCCGCATGCGCACGGCCGGATTGAGCTTAACCTGCATCCAATTGCCGGGTAATGCTAATTTATCGAATATAAGTTAGCAACTGCGGCAATTACCGAATCGATCATTCGTCGTCATTGCCTCCCGCACCGGACAATGCGTCACTTGTCCAGCCACTGGAGCTGCGGGAGCGTTGCCCGCTGGGTGTATCGGCGGAGATACGACCCGCGCAACATCGCGAAAGTCGTCCAGAGCGCGATTGAAGTGTTCATCGCCGCGTACGGATGCACCAGACGGCGAGGCCGAATTCTCTCCAGCGACCCAACCGGTGGTTTATACCGTTGTGCGAACGTCGGCTTCGGCTGAGGACGTGCCCGCCGGCCGCATGACTCTTGTACCCGAGAAAGCTGCCGTTGAGGCCGCGGCTGGTCCTATGTCCGGAGTGGGTCGTGTGCTGCCGATCGGCGTCAGGCCTTCAGCGCAAGGATATCGTTCGGTGTCGCACACAAGACCATCCTTCCGTCCGGATAGGATCGGGACACGCAGCGACAAGGAGTCGATGGTGTCCCATGGGCCACTCTAATTTCAAATGTACGTGGTGGTGAATCACGAAGATCGCCACGCGGATTGTTTTATCGTATCCGCTGAGCGGGTTAGCCGCGGCAGCAGGGATGTTGTTTCATCAACAATTCATTGTATCTGCGGTCCTGACGTCCTAATGTCTGATGACGCGTGATCCAACGTTGCACAAGGGTCTTCGTGGTGCACGGCGCGTCGAAATCGAACAACACACAAGGAGACATCGATGAGAAATATCCGGATCGCAACCCGGAGTAAAGCAGCGCTGCTCGGCGCCGCGTTAGTGAGCGCGGTACTCGTTCCTGTTGCACGGGCCGACGATCACGACGGCGGCCGCCCGGGCCCGAACGGGCTTCCGAGCTTCGTCGTGGCAGACAGCCTCAGGACGACCACCTATGACGGCGTCAGCGACGACCTGCTGACCGCCGGCCTCGGCAAAACCGGACTCGCAGGCCAGGCGCCCGCTATTGCGAACCCGGCGAGTCCGACGGCAGCCGAGTTGCGGCGGCTCGCGATCTGGGCAAATTACCGCGCGCTCGTCGACATCACGGCGCCTGGCGGCTACGGTCTTTTCTGGGGACCCAATGTCGATCTGTACGGCAACGACACCCTTGGCGAAGGAAAAATCGCCGGCACCGAATACCTCGCGTACGCCGACGACGGCAGGGGCCAGCAGAACGTCAGCCTCCTCGTTCAGGTGCCGGCGAACTTCGATCCGGCGAACCCGTGCATCGTCACAGCTACGTCATCGGGCTCGCGCGGGGTCTACGGTGCCATTTCGGCGGCTGGTGAGTGGGGGCTCAAGCGCGGCTGTGCGGTCGCCTATACCGACAAGGGCACCGGCAACGGGGCACACGAACTGATGACCGGTCTTGTCACGCTGATTGACGGCCGCCTCGCGGACGCCGCCACGGCCGGGCGCAACAGTCTCTTCACAGCCAATGTGCCTGCGGGTGCGCTGTCCGCCGCCAACCAGAAGTTCCCGAACCGCTATGCGTTCAAGCACGCGCATTCCCAGCAGAACCCTGAAGCGGACTGGGGCAAGGACACGCTCGAGGCGGTGCAGTTCGCCTATTGGGCCTTGAACCGGCAGTTTGCACTGCCCGGCGGCTCGCCTCATGGCGAGCGCTACCGCCCGGGCAGCATCACGACGATCGCGGCGTCGGTGAGCAACGGCGGTGGCGCGTCGCTCGCGGCCGCCGAGCAGGATACGACGGGATGGATCACGGCCGTGGTGGTCGGCGAACCCCAGGTCAACGTCCGTATGCCCGGTAACGCGCAAGTGAACGAGGGCGGCCAGCGCATCGCGGCGGCCGGCAAGCCCCTGGCGGACTACATGACGCTCGCCAACCTCCTCGAGCCGTGCGCGGCACTCGCGGTAACTGCTGCCGGCGCGCCTTATCTGACAGCGCTGCCCCCCGCGACGACGACGGCGATCCGCCAGGCCCGCTGCACGTCACTCGCCGCAGCCGGCTACGTGCACGGCAGCGACACGCAAACGCAGGCGAACGACGCGCTCGCGCAACTGCACGCGGCTGGCTACGAAGCCGATTCCGACCTGCTGCACGCTCCCATGTGGGACTCGCAGGCCGTGCCGGCCGTTGCCGTGACGTACGCGGATGCGTACACAAGGTCGAGCGTGATCGACAACCTGTGCGGTTTCAGTTTCGGCACGGCGAACCCTGCAACTGGCGCAGCGGGCTTTACACCGCCCGTCTCGCCTATGCCGACTGTGTTCGGGCTAGGCAATGGTGTGCCACCGACCAACGGCATCAGTCTCGTCTATAACGTCACGCCGCAAGGGGGCGCTGACCATCGGCTCGCGACACCCGATGCAGGCTTCGCGGGTGCCGCGTGCTTGCGCGCGTTATGGACGAAGAGAGACCCGCGCATGCGGGCGAGTGTCGAGGCAATCAGTGTGAATGCGGACCTGCATGGAAAGCCCGCGATCATCGTTCAGGGCCGCAGCGACGCACTCGTGCCGGTGAATCATGCGTCGCGTGCTTATCTTGCAGCGAACAGCGTAAGGGAAGGATCGCGCAGCCAGTTGTCGTTCTACGAGGTGACGAACGGACAGCATTTCGACGCGTTCCTCAGCGTGCCGGGCTTCGACACACGCTTCGTGCCGGTCCACTACTACAACATCCAGGCGCTCAACCTGATGTGGAGCCACCTGAAGAACGGCACGCCGCTGCCGCCGTCGCAGGTGATCCGCACGGTGCCGCGCGGCGCCAACCCGGGCGCTGCTGCGCTGGCGTTGAGCGTGGCGAACCTGCCGGCCATCGTGGCGAACCCCGGTAGCAATGCGATCGGGGTGAGCCACGGGGTGGTGAATGTGCCGCACTGAAGTCGCGTTGCTTTGATTCGTAACGGTCAATGGACTGTTATGAACACGGGCCGCCGCTGGCGGCCCGTGTTCCGTCATCGCGGTCTGCGTCTGGGCGGGCCACAGGAAATGTCCGTTGTCTCTCTCCTGGCATTGTGCGATACGAGTCCGCCCTTCTCGCCCTGCGGCGATATCGAAAACATGCCTGTCATCAGGCGTACTCCGCTGTGGCTTGTGTGGGCCCGAGATACCCACTGCCAGACTGTTTTGGCAGGCACGCGCGCGCTCGGGGTGCACAAAAACGGATGCCGCGGCTGGTTGGGCTCTCCTGCGCTGCAGGAGCACTCCGGCCGAACAGGAGCCGCGCCAGGTTTTCGACAGTGACGCACGGGACACCTGCAGCCTATGCATCAGGCCGTATCCGGCCACAACCGGTCGTTCGACTCAGGTATCCAGATCGTTAACAGTCGATACAAGTCCCCCCTTTGACGCCGAACCCAACGCGTGACACACATGAATGAATCGAGGCAGTCCATCGGACGCGAAGCGTATTCCGAGTTTGCAGAGCGCTACGCAGCAGCCGTTACGACAAAGTCGCACAATGCGCTCCACGAATGCCCCGCGACCATGTCGCTCCTTGGTGATGTCAACGGTTTGCATGTTCTCGACGCGGGATGTGGACCAGGCATTTGCAGCGAACATCTCGCGCGAAGAGGCGCAGCTGTTCACGCTTCGATGTAGGCCGGTGCCTCTGTCGCGGTGTTTTCCCCACTGCGTTTCGGCGAATCGCGCGGCAAGCCATTTTTCAGCGAAGCCGATGCGCTCATGAACGGCTTTAGTGCGGGACGACGTATTGTCGGTGACCTGTTCACTTCCTAACCCTGTGTCGCGATGGCCATGCCGCGCAGGAAACTTTAGGCGTTTAATCCCCATCCGGCACCCCGGCGCGGAATGACCGCAGTGAGCCAATGGCCGGCAGCGCCTCACGGATTGCCTCTTCAGCGCGGAACCCACCTGCCGCGACAACGAACAACATATCAAGGACTACCTATCGACGCATCTCGGAACAATCCCGTGCCGCAATGGCGGAATCGGACATGTGAAGTGAAGCGATCTGATGTGATTTTGCCGACATCTCGTGGTCTTCGCGACAGCGGGAGAAGTCAATGCTAATTGAGTCTTTTCGCTGGTCAAAATTCTGAAAATAAGCGACTCGCGTGCGATGTAATAGATATTTCTCAATATCAGATCATACGCGGCCATATATGAAGAAGACAAACGCCATATTCAAGTATGAATAGGGGCGCTGCGCCATTGATTGGACTGCAAATTCAGACATCGGGTGCGCGTCCAGATCGGCTTGGGCCCCCGCCCATCAAGGCTTCCACGGTCTCCGCGCCGGCACGGCGACGGCAATGCGTTGCCTTCGGTATCAGACTGAATAAGCAGATAAACCAAAAATGTACTCGACATATTGAAATTGAAAATTGAGCGGTTATGATGACGTCTCAGTAAGGATTTTCTGAACGTGCTTTGCAAAGGCAAAGGAAATATTTGCCGCCATTCGCAGCGGAGAGGTAATTAATGCTCCCGGCGTAGACAAGACTAAATCGAGGAGACGATATGCTGAGTCCCCATGAATTCGCCACCTTAATGCTCATCAAGGACGCGCCGGATCAGATCGAACTGGGCCGCGCTGAGCTCGACACGCTGCTGGAGCGTCAACTCATATCCCTGGAACGCCTCGCGTCGGGCCACCCACGTCCTCATGTCACAAGCAAAGGCGCTTCCATTCTCAAGGCCGTCGCGCGTAGGCGCTAGGGAGTTACGGCGCGTGCCGCTGCGCCACGCGGCGAGCGCGCCGAAGAAAAAGTAAGCGAAGTCGCTTTTGTTGGACTTTAATGTGTAGTGCCTCCTGACGTTACGGCCCTCCGAAGTATTCGCGACGCATGCTGCCTGGCAGGCGTCCTTGTGCTTCGGTCCATCCATCATCGCCACTCGTCGTGCTACAGCCGGTCGATCGGGGTTTCGCGCGGCGGACTGAATCCTGAGGAATTTTCAACAATGGCTCTATCGAGTCCCGAGCAAATCGCCACATCGCAGAAGGCCAGCCTCGACGCATTCTTCGGATTGACCGGCAAGGTCTTTGAAGGCATCGAAAAACTGGTCGCACTGAACCTGCAGGTCGTCAGGTCCACGCTGGCGGAGTCGCAGGAGAACCTGTCGAAGGCGCCCGGCACAACAGACCCGCAGCAGTGGTTCACGCTGCAAGCCGGTTTCACGGCGCCTTTCGCGGAGAAATCACTGTCATACGGCCGCCAGCTCTTCGACATCGCGTCAACCACGCAAGCCGAGGTCGCGCAACTCGCGCAGACGCAGTACGAACGGTATAACGTACGCGTGCAGGAATTCATCGGGGAAGCAGCGAAGAGTGCTCCCGCGGGTTCCGAAGCGGCGATCGCCGCATGGAAGTCCGCAATCAGCGCCACCACCACGCTGTGCGAATCGCTGCAGAAGACCGGGCAGCAGGCCGTGGAGATGGCCGGGACCAATCTCGAAGCCGTGACGGCCTCAGCGTCCAAAGCCGCCAAACGTAGTGCCGAGTCGGCTTCCGTAGCCGCAAGCGCGAAGCACTAGGACTCACGCGGGCAGCGATGCCCGCGCTATCTGTTCCATATCTATATGTAGGATTCCTTTCATTCATCTTAAATACGAGTACGGCATTTCAATGCATCCAATTTTTGACTGACGGCAGTGTTGCTTCAGACGAGCACGCCGCTGGTATTTGTGAGGACAATTCGATGGCAAAGCAGATCGCGGTAGTAACGGGTGGCATGGGTGGACTGGGCGAGGCGATCGGCATCAAGTTGCATGACACCGGTTATGCGGTCGTCGTCACCTATTCGCCCGGCAACACTGGTGCGAGCGAGTGGCTCGCGCGCATGGAAGCCGAGGGGCGACAGTTCCGCGCGTACTCGGTCGACGTCGCCGACCACGATTGGTGCGAAAGATGCATGGCGCAGATCAAAGCGGAAGTCGGACCAGTCGACATCCTGATCAACAACGCCGGCATCACGCGCGACGCCAGCTTCAAAAAACTGGACAAGGTCAATTGGGACGCGGTAATCCGCACCAACCTCGATTCGGTGTTCAACATGACGAAGCCGGTGTGCGACAGCATGGTCGAGCGCGGCTGGGGCCGCATCATCAACGTGTCGTCGATCATCGGCTCCAAGGGTGGGTTCGGCCAGACCAACTATGCGGCGGCAAAGGCCGGCATGCATGGCTTCACAAAGTCGCTGGCGCTCGAGGTGGCGAAAAAAGGCGTCACTGTCAACACGATCTCGCCCGGCTATATCGCGACGAAGATGGTGATGGCGGTGCCAGAGGACATCCGCGAGACGAAGATCATTCCGCAGATTCCGGTCGGCCGGCTCGGGCAGCCGGACGAAGTCGCCGCACTCGTGCTGTATCTGTGCTCGCGCGAAGCGGGCTTTGTGACCGGCGCCAACATTGCGATCAATGGAGGGCAGCACCTGCAGTGAACCCGAGAGATCAACCATGGAGGTTCCGATGAGTGAAGCAGTGGCAATCGTCGTAGGTTCATTCGTGCTGGTGACGGCAACAGCGCTCGTCGCCGCTCACTATCACCGGGAGCAGATACGCCGAAAACTGCTCAGACGGCTGGATTGCAAGCCTATCTGAAGCGCACCTGCGAGTACATCGAGCATCTTCTGCGTAACAAATGCACCATGCGCATCTGTAAGGGCATCTACGTGGAGGATGAAGCACACCTTGTTGAGAGTGCGAGCAAGAACAGAACAGGGATCAACGTGCATTTTATAAACCACGTATCAAGCTGCTTCAAAACTGGCTCATACGTCGGCATCGCGACGCACGACGCAAGCCTCATCGACAAGATAATTTCATATGCTCGTCGCGAGCGCGTGGACCGTACGAAATTTGAATTCCAGATGTTCAACTGGTTGCCAGTTTTTCGAGGGCATCGAATTTGTCTGCGAGGCGCGCCAGGACGGGATTTCTGACCGGTGAAGCCAGATCGGTTAGAGTCCAGATTT
>NZ_JAQQEU010000091.1:0-25604 GCF_046026895.1 Paraburkholderia sediminicola | reverse complement strand
GGTCTACTATTCCTTGTCGAATCGCTCGCCACCTCGGCCACCGTGATGTCGCCACGCTGGTCGAATGCATTCCTTACCCCTGCCTCTACCACCGGGTGGTCATCGGCCTTCCAAGTCGCCCATAGATTCGGGAATCGGCGGTATCCCGCCTGCTGCGATGTCACCTTTCATTGCATCGAGGCGTAGCCGGGTTATCGAACCCCACCGACTGATTCCTCTCCTTCATGGCAGCACAACGAATTGCAAAAAATTAATTAACAATTCAATTCTAGAGAGAGAATTGCTTTCAATAAATCGGACAAGTACAAAAATCTCAATGGAACTGTCGTTGTAGTTCACCTGGCCAAAGCTGTCTCTGAATCCTCACTTTACGCATCGTCCCCATCGCTTCCTTTGCGGCTCATCCTGCAAACCGCATGATGCTGCATGAGCAAGGCCTGATATTCATCGCGCGCGTACGGGCTGCTCCGGATGCCGAATGCAGAACCAACCCCGACGCTGGACGGCGCCGCAAAGGAAAGCGAATCGCAATTTTCCGCAAGAAGTGCGGCTTGACCGACCATCAGATCATTCACTTCATGCACATTTCAACGCGCGTCATCGTGAGCATCAATCCCCCGCAGCGATACTCATAAGATCCACTGTGCGCTTGATCTCGTTCGATAGAGGCCCCGGCAGCCGCGCCTGGAAAATCCGCGCAAGCTCGCCGTAATACCAGAGCGTACCTGACTCGCCGGCCGTGAACCGCTCGAACACTGCGCGGCCCACGGCGTGCAGATCCGTGACGACCGCGCGTGCGTTATAGAGTTTGTCGGATGCCGACACCAGCAGAACATCAGGATCGGCTTCCTCGAGATGCGCCAGGTAGGCGACCTTCCGCGCGCGCCAGTCCGGCTTCTGCCCCGAACTATCCGGCACGCCATCCGTACAGCCCTCAACAATTCGCAGCACGCGTTCACCGAACAGTTCACGAATCGTTCGCGCCGCTTCCGCGCCAACATCCTCGATCGCATCGTGGAGCAGGCCTGCAATGGCCTGCTCCTCATCGCCGCCATTTTCCAGCACGAGACTAGCGACACCCAGCAGGTGCGACGTATACGGAATCTGCGTGCCCTTGCGCAATTGTGTCGCGTGAAGCTTCAGCGCGAGCCCTGTCGCGCAGACGAATTTTTCCGTGAGCATTGTGGTGTCCTTATATACGGAATTGTGATGTGGATGGCTACGCCCAAGGATCAACTTCATGGCTGAACGGCACGCCCGATTCCCTCAGCCAGCGATACGCTTCATCCCATGTGGGATACCGCTGCCCTATCGCGGCGAGTAGCGCCTCTTGTGTCGCCGGCCGCTCACCTGTCGCACGCGCCATCGCGTCATGAAGCGATGCCACGGCGTCGCGTGCAACGCGATAGATATCAGCACGGTCACTGCCTAAGTAGTCGCGATCGTACAGGTCGAAAACAAGCGTGCCGTCGTCGTGCAACTGGACAGTCGCTGTGCAGTGCGGATACGACTTGAGCGTGATCGTCCGGATGGGATCGCCTTCAGGTGCTGTCTCTGCGGACATCGGCTCCGCCCTCTTGGCATCCGTTGCACCTGCAACGGTCCTGAGCAGGAAGCGCTCGAACCCGGCCGACTCGCCCACACCATAGCGCTGCGTATACCGTCTCTTGAGGGCCCGTCGTTCGCTCTCATGGTGTCGCACGATGATCGAGCGCAGCCACGGCTCGAGGTCGTCGCAGACGAGCAGAATGTCGAGCAGCGCCGGCCAGTCCGTTTCAGCTTCATCGAGCAGGTAGACGGGTGCCGCGCCAATCTCGTCGGCCAGTTCAGGACCGGGCCTCTCGAGCGCCAGCCCCCAGCCGTCGGGCATGCGAAAGGGCAGCCCGGTATTGGCGGGTCGCCACGCAAACCAGGCCCATTGCGCCGGGTAGCGAAAAATTTCGGTCGGAGTCTCTTCGAGATGCTGCGCGCAGAGCTGCAGCTGTGCGACGCACCAGCAGGCTGGCTGCCATGTTGTGATTATATTGAGGGAGGTCATGCAGTCATTTTAGGCGGCACGCCTGCGTTTGCGCTATGGGCCGTCTGCGCCGCGCGACATTCGACGCTCTCGCCGACTGCTTCCCATGACGAAAAGCATAGGTCCTTCGCACGAGGCACTTGAACGCGGACGCCGCGCGATCCGCTGCGTGATGGGCAACTGCATGAGACCGGCGATTCCGGTAACCAGACGGTAACGGCCCCGCGCACAAAGAAAAAGGACCTGCGGCTTTCACCGTAGGTCCTTGATTTCTTTGGTCGGGGCGAGAGGATTTGAACCTCCGACCACCTGCACCCCATGCGGGGTTTCACTCGGCGGAGAAGCGCATTACTATTGGCGCTCGATCAATCGCGTCTAATGCCTGCCATTTTTTGTGCGGCTCAAACCCGCGTAACGCCGACTTACATGTATGCGTATTAGACAGAAAAACCTTACGTCCGGAGCAAAGAAATGAAGGCGTCGGAAGTCATATCTCGAACAAATCGAAGCGTACGGGCAGGACTCCATCCCCATCGCTGGACTAAAGGGTTACATTGACGCGGTAGAGAAAGACGCCATTCAAGCAGAGGCAGGTTCGCCTAGCATGTCTCCCGAGCAGCGATACGACATGCTTGAAATATGGAAAACGCGCGTAGTCGCCGGTGGGGAAATGTTGAAGGCCACCGTAGAAGCCGGGCAAACAGCACTCAAATCAGCGATCTTGATAAACGGCGGTGCGGCCGCGGCGATGCTCGCGTTCGTTGGCAATGCGGTTACCAAATCGGATTTGAGACCAGGGTCTCCAATTCTTTCTCACGTGGGTGCCGCGCTGTTCATGTTCATGGTCGGGACTGGAATGGCAGGAACCTCGACGGCATTTCGTTATCTGTCACAGCGGTGTTATCAAGAGGGTGCCGTGGTGCGCGCGAACCCACTTTGGGAGAGATGGGGCCACTATTTCTCCGCCGTGTCTATTCTGCTGGGGTGGGCTCATTCGCGTCATTCTTTGCAGGCGGATACATCGCATTCCGCGCCATCGTTTCGCCATGAACGAGGCTTCGAGGTGCGCCGCCGCGTGGCCGGATATACTGTACATCCATACAGGTATCCGCCATGCCATCATTCGTCCCCTACGGAACCGCAAAGCCCTGCCTCGGCTGCGAGCATTGGGGCGGCTTTATCGCGGAAGGCGCGCACTGCAAATGCCTGCGCGGCCCCGGGCAGATTCAGGCCAATCCGCAAAGGGGCTGCGTCTATTGGGTGCGATGCATCGGCGTGGACGATGAGCCAAATGGCACAATAACCAAACGACCGAGGAGTGGTGACCATGTACTGCCCACTCTGCGACGAAAAGCTCAAGACGGAAGACCACTGCGAGGCATATGGCGACCTCCCGGCGCATTGGCTATGCAAGGCGTGCGACTGCCTAGTAAATCAGTGGGATGATGAGTATGAGATCCCGGACCGGGATATTGACGCGCCGCAGACTGCGGGCTGATTGATGTTCGTGAGGTGACGCTCATCACAGCATGACTCGAAAGGCTGCTGTAGGATCGCCCGCGAGACAAACTCGGGGGAAAACAATGAGAGCAATGGCGGCCAGCGATCAAGCTGGCCCAAAGCGCAACAGGGTCCTTGACACTTAGGCCCAAACGTCCTACATTGGATTCCGTTGGAAGCGCAAACGCGCGGCCCGTCTATCCGAAAGGACACTGTCATGAAAGTCTGCTTTCGCGCCCGCTCGGGTGCTGGATCCACTCATGCTCTACAAACCGCCCTCTCCTCAAGACCTGGATCGCCTGAAGGACGAGCTCGGTCTGTCGGCATCCAAGATGGCATCGCTATTCGGAGTATCGAGCGGCCGACAATGGCGCAATTACACCGGGGGCGAGAAGCCTCGCGACATGAATCCGCACATGCTGTTTTTCGCCGCCGCCCGGCTCGAGCTGGACGACAAGACGATCGAGCGAGTGCTACAACGCATGCGCCGAGTCGGAGCCACGATCGACTTGAACGCCGACTCCCCGGCGCCCGATGGAGAGCAGCAGCCGTAGCGATGACACTCGGCTGTGCTGCTGCTGCCGCGCACGCCGAGTCGTTCTTTCACGCAGAAGCCGGGCTCGGTGCCACTAATTTCACGGCGATGGGCGATGGCATGTATTACCAGCAGGGCTTCAGTCATCATCTCAAGCTTCGCGTGCCGGCTGGCCGCATCGGCATCGGCGCGACTGCGCTGCCCTACTCGCGCGGCTCATGGATCCCCGGCGTCGACCTGAATCTCGCGTACATGTATTTCGGCACCGCCAAAATTCAGGGCGATGCCGTTCCCGATGCCTCGGACTACGCGGATGGCATTGGCGGTTACAACCCGAAGAAAGAGGCCTGCAACGGCACATGTGGTCCCATGCGCTACTTCGACACGGGCGGCTCGCTCCAGGCGATCGCATTGACCGTCGAGCCGTACTATGAGGTCGGAAACTGGCGCTTCAGCGTGGAGGGAGGACCGGCCATCTTCAAAGGGGCGTGGACGTCAACTATGACCGTCATGTCGGCTACGAGCCCATGGGGCCCGCGTGGCTCAGTCGAGACGCTAGCGCATGATCCCAAGCCCCAGCTCACATAGGTAGCCGGCGCGTCAGTCGCCTACAAGAAGGTGACGATGAGCTACACCTATATCAGTACGCCGTCGAAGAACGTGAGCAACTCGAATGTGCCGCTCGGGTTCCGCGCTGCGCATATGGTGACGCTTGGATATCGGTGGTGACGAGTGTGCAACATGCCTACACGTTTTTAGCGTGCGCTACACTCTCGGCTCGAAACGGAGACCGCCGCCAGTGCACACAATTGAATCCAGAAGCCGAGAGATTGAAATCCTGTCATTCCTCGTTTTCCTCGCCGGTGTGGTGGCAGCAGCTGTCACGCTGGCAGAGATCATTCGAACACATGTTCCGCTTTTTTTGGCGACTATGAGCAAGTCTTTTTCCGCGCCGCTCACCTGAAGCACGGGGAAATCAGCATCGCTGACTTCGTGTTTCGCCGGCAGGTTGATCATCCCCACTTCATCGTCTTCGGCCTGGCATATCTCGACGTCACATTCTTCGGCGGACGCACGTGGCTACTATTCGCAGCTAGCCTTGCGTTTTGCGTTGCCATGATCGCAACCATCGCATTGACCGTCCGCCGATCCGAATTGGATCGCAGCACATCCTTCATTGTGGTTGGGCTCGCAGCCTTTCTCCTGTTCGGGCCTCAGAACATGGGCGTTCTTTCGTGGCCCTTCCAGGTCACTTTGATCGGCACCGCATCGCTGGTGGTGATAGCGTCCTATCTGCTCGCATACGATCATCATGTTCGAGGGGTGATCGCTGCCTGGCTATTGCTCGCCGTCGCGGTCATCAGTCATGGAGCCGGCGTATTAGTGATCCCTGTCCTCGCCGCGTTCTTTCTTGTAACGCGTCTAAAGCGCTACGGCGTCATCGCGGCATTGCTTGCGGTCGAATTTGCGATATATGCAGCCCACTATCCGACGACCCCTCACATCCGTCTGTCGGGGATTATCGCGAAAATGATTCATGCGCCGTCGGAGTGGATCGGCATTCCTGCATACGTCGCATTCCTGCTCGGACACGGCGTCACCTTCGGCCTGCTCGGCAATATCGTCGACGCGCTTCTCGGTGCTGTGGGCCTCTGCGCGTATCTCGCTTCAGTCATTCGGTTCGTGTGGTTCAGAAAGGGAAGCGCGCACCTCGTATTTCTTTCGACGTTTGGACTGCTCGCCTGCTTGACAAGCATTACCCTGAACATCGCCTACGAAGATCTGCGCAAAGCAACCGTGAACCTCAGTTACTTTTTTGCTGATCGTTATCTGCCATGGACGGCCTTCTTCTGGATCGGAACCTTCACAAGTGCGCTCAGCGCTGCCCGCGCCTCACGAATCTCAGCGTCGATAGTCGGCGCTGTGGCGACCGTATTTCTAGTCGCCGCATCGGTGCCAGCAATTCAAAAAAACGACTCCAATTTCTCGTCTCGCGTTGCTGTAACGGAAAACTTCGGCTGCCTCGAAAAGGTTTCCGCCTGCGTACTTTCGCGCGCGGTCGGTTTGCCTGTGGATTCGGCACGCCCATGGAGCGCGCTGGTCTTTGGCTGGCAACGGGAAGTGGGAGCCTTGAATATTCCACGCGCAAATGTATGCATCGGCGGTGCACAAACTCTCTTTACACGTGACTCGATTCTGGACAAAGTAATCCGCGTGCAGGCCGCTAATTTCTCGGACGTAAACTGGCACCGCGGTATATCGCGATCACGCGCTGGATTCTTCGTGAGCGACGCAGCAGCGCTTGCAGACCTGAGTCCGTGTGACGTCGTCAGGCTTGCCGATGGTACAGTCCGCGGGATCGTCGCTATTGAAGGGCCCAACGTCTATCTTGAGGAGCAGCCATTACGAACTGATACAGGATACCCGGCGCAAATCGAAATCATTCGACACTGGCGGTAGAGCAGTTCCGGAAATTAGATCGCTGGCACAGGCAAGTATTGCTGCGCATACGCTGACTGAGCCGACCAGAATGACTTCCATCGGGCGTCGGAAGTGTCCAGTTGATCCTGATTCGGGAAATTCGTGGCGTTTTGTGGGCAGACGAAGTACGAGACGACCGTTGCATTCGTCGCGTCGCTGAATTGGACATTGACAGTGGCCATGATTAGAAGGTGTATCCGGTGATGAAGATAACGTAGCTCAGAGTCCCGGCGTTCGTAGACGCGCTGTACCGGGTCGTTTGCTGCGAAGCCAGAAGCACGTCCCGGAACGAAAACGTCGCTGTTCCGCTGCTACCGCTTGTGAAGATGGCGGGATCATTCCCCACGTTGGATGCATCGGAATAAAGCTGTGCGCTAGACGTTGCGGCGGCAGTAGAGCCGATTTGCTGGGCACCGCTGATGGCGATCGCATTCGGCGGGACGGTGCCTACCAACGAAAAGTTCGTCGGCGTTGGGGTGTTGGTCGTCGTGCTGAAGACGTTGGCCTGAGAGATCTTGATCGACCGGTCTCGCTGCTTACAGATGGCAAACTGTGAGCTCGAATTCGTCGGCACCACGCTCACAAGCGCACTCGCCGTATAACCACTCGGCATATTGGCCCCGCCGTACACGTTTGGTGCGACAACGCTCGTTGCATTCGTAGCCAGCAACGAAGCAGTCCCGGTCGTCGGGTTATAGATCGCGTACAGCGCGACATAACCCGATACGGGCGCCGTGCCAGTGTCCATCCCACCCGCGCCAGTCGTCGCGAGGTTGATAGTCTTGTTGAAGTTCGACAGCTTGAACGGCAAGCCACCGAGCGCTGTTTCCACGATGATCTCGTCAGCCGTCAGCGTGGCCGCTGCATTTGCCGTGGTGACGCTCATCACCAGGTTGCGCACCGACCCAACGACTGGAGCAAAACAAGTCTTCAGAGCGGTCAATATCTGGTTCTACGTCGTCTTACTCGGCGTAAGCCCGGCTGCCACCGGGATTGCGCGCAATTCTTCCTGGACCATGTTGAACCATGAAGCGCGTTCCAGCGGCGCTGGCGTACCTGTTCCCGGGTTCCCTTCAGTCCAATATCCCTCAGTTCCAGCGGCTCCCGGCGTTGGGAGCGAGACTGCTGCAGACGGATCATCGATTCGAAACATGTGGCCTCTGACGAGTAGGCAAAAATTGGAATGGTGTGCGCCGGGATGATCTCGGTGAGTTCGCACTGCAGAACGGCATTGCCAAAACTGGCGAGCGCCTCACCCGCACGGGAAATTCCCACGCGAGATTGGACGATCGTGTTCAGTGGTGCATTGATCTGCCATGCGAACGCCCATGGCAGGCCGCAGAGCGGTTGACCGCATCGGCATTGCCCGACCCGCGCCGGTGCAAACTGGGTGATCGTGATCGTGTACCCATCGAATAGTTGATCTTCGTCGGCATGTAGGAGCCGTCCGCGCCGCGGGCATCCACCTTCGTGCCCGGCAATGCGTTGTGCACTGTTACGCTGACTTGCGGAGCGGCACCTGAAGCGCTGCAACCTGGGCATCGTGATTGCCGCCAGCGACCGGAGCCGCCAGCGGAGCGGACCGCCTCAGACCCATGCCGCCTTCGACCTTACTGATGTAGTCCTGCGTCTCGGCCGGCGCACCAGCGAGGCCGGATTTATTCAGATTGCCTTGGCCCCAGTTGTACGCAGCCAGCGCCTTGTCGAGATCGCCGCCGTTGGCCTTCAGAAGATCGCTGTACATGCGCGCGGCGGCAGTTGCCGACGCGTCCAGATCGTTCGGGTTGGTCAGGCCATACTGCGCGGCCGTCGCGTCCATGAAACCGAAATGCCCCTTCGCACCCTTTGGCGAGAGCATCTTCACGGCACGCGAAGACTCCCTCGCCCAGACACTGTCGAGCAGACCGCTCGGGAGTTTATATTGCGACTCCAGCCGCGAAAATAGGGCTGTCGACTGTGCGTTGCGCTGGCCGGCGCCCCGGAGTACCCATGCGCATTACTATCGAAGCGCGAGACGAAATGGCCGCCGGGAGTAATCGACCTGCCGACCGAGTCGGGGCCGATGTTCCAGTGCATCGTTGATATGTCCTATCTCGTCTGGCAACGAGCGATCGACGTGCGCATGCTGCTCGAGACGCAGATCACCGACACGACGATTCGATTCAAACCGTCGAAGACAGCGGGCACGAGCGGCAAAGTGCTCGACGTCGAGATCACTCCTCAGATCCGCGCTGTGATCGATCGCGCGAAGGCGATCAAGAAGATGTATCTGATCATCAGCTCGTACCTGTTCCCCACGCAGAAGGGTGGCGCTTATTCGAAGACTGGCCTTCATTCGATGTGGCGTCGCGCGAAAGATCGCGCGGGCGTAACAGATGGCATCCAGTTCAAAGACCTTCGCGCGCTCGGCGCAACCGACGCAGCAAAGGCCGGAAAGGGTCGCGCAGAGATACAGACGCGCCTCGCTCACACGACTGGAAAGACGACGGAAATCTACATCAAGGAGGCTATTCCGGAAACGTCATCGCTCGACTTGAAACTGCCGTGGTGACGCTCTGAGTTTTAGACAAACGTCTAATATTTTGTCTAAAAAGCACTGTACGAACGCACAGTGAGGCGGGAAACGAAAAAGCCGCAACGCCTTACGGCGTGCGGCTTTGATCTTGGTCGGGGCGAGAGGATTTGAACCTCCGACCACCTGCACCCCATGCAGGTACGCTACCAGGCTGCGCTACGCCCCGAACAGCACAAAATTATAACAGACACTTCCTTCGATTAGAACCGTTTCGTGCGAGCAAATCGAACTAATGGTTCAACAAATTGATCACATGCAGCAGTTCCTTGCGCAACTGCTCGACGTCCACTGCAGCACTCGCCGCAGCAGGCGTCTGCGCGGCCAGATCACCCTCGCCTTCTTCCACCGATGCAGCCTCCGCCCCAGGCGCGCCACCATGCGAATCGAGCCGGTTGCGCGCGCCGTTGATCGTGAAGCCCTGCTCGTACAGCAATTCACGAATTCGCCGGATCAACAGCACCTCGTGGTGCTGGTAATACCGCCGGTTGCCGCGCCTTTTGACCGGCCTCAACTGTGTGAACTCCTGCTCCCAGTAACGCAGCACGTGCGGTTTCACGCCGCATAGCTCGCTAACCTCACCGATCGTGAAGTAGCGCTTCGCCGGAATCGGAGGCAAGACGACTTTTTCGATCGTCGCTGTCATCGTCAGTTAGCCGTCGTAGTGGGTTGCGCAGGAACGCGCCAGTCGATCAGCGCGCCAAGCTTGCTTCAGCGCCGTTCTCGACCAGCGCCTTCAGCTTTTGACTTGCATGGAACGTCACAACGCGCCGCGCGGCGATCGGAATCGCCTCGCCGGTCTTCGGATTTCTGCCGGGACGTTGGGGCTTGTCACGCAACTGAAAGTTGCCGAACCCCGACAGCTTCACGCTATCGCCACTCTCCAGCGCATCGCGGATCACCTCGAAGAACGCTTCGACCATGTCTTTCGCTTCCCGCTTGTTGAGCCCGACATTGTCGAACAGCAACTCGGCAAGCTCCGCCTTGGTGAGCGTCGGCGTTTCAGCGGAAACGACGGCGGGTGATGTCGGAATATCGCGAATCATGGCGCTACGTTGCGCCGAAAGAAGGGCTTCGAAATCACTCGAGTTCATTTCATTCATATCTATCAAATGGCGCGCCAAACAAAAATGCGGAAACAGCCGTGCAATTGTTAATGCGGGTTATCCGCGCAACCGTGCGCCATATACTCGAGCCAGACGTTCCACCAGAGTTTGAATGGCCAGATCGACCGTTTCATCCTGAAGGGTTCCGCCAGTATCTTGCAAGGTCACACGGAACGCAAGGCTTTTCTCGTGAGCGGCCAGACCACCGGAAGTGTTTGATTTTGGACGGAATTCGTCGAAAAGCGCAACCCTCTGGACGCTCTTGCAGGCAGGTTCGGACTGCGCCTTGTGAAGCTCGTCGAGCAGCGCCTCTACTTCGATTTTCTGATCGACAACGACTGCAATATCGCGACGCACCGGCGGGAATTTAGAAACCTCCGCGGGGGTCGGCAATACTCGCTGCATTAATGCTTCCGCTTCGATTTCAAACAGAATCGGCGCGTGCGGTAAATCATATTTTTGCATCCAGCGCGGATGCAATTCGCCAATCCAGCCAACTGCGCGGCCATTTACTTCGACGCGCGCGCTGCGTCCCGGATGCAGTGCCGGATGCTCCGCGCGCACGAAACGCGCCACCGCCGGCGCCAACAGTGCTTCCAGATCGCCCTTCACGTCGAAGTAGTCGACCGTGCGCGCCGGCGCGCCCCACTGCTCTTCCAGCGCGGGACCATAGGCGAGCGCGCCGATCATCTTCGGCTGCGCGAAGCCCTCGACCGTCAGCTCACCGGCCTTGATCGACGGATCATGCAGGAACACGCGGCCGGCTTCGAACACACGCACGCGATCCGCCGCGCGGCGATTCAGGTTCGTGCGCAGCACATGGATCAGGCTGCCGAACAGCGTGGTGCGCATCACCGACAACTGGCTTGCAATCGGATTGAGCAGACGAACCGGCTGGTCGTTGCCGGCGAAGTCCCGCTCCCACTCGGCGTCGACGAAGCTGAAGTTCACCGTTTCCGCGTAATCGCGCGCGGCCAGTGCGTGGCGGATCACGTGGATCGAGCGCTGCGTTTCGTTGGTCGCGAGCATTTCGCTGGTCGCAACCGGCGGACGCGCGGGGATCTTCTCGAAGCCGTAGATGCGCGCGACTTCTTCGATCAGGTCTTCTTCGATTTCGATGTCGAAGCGATACGACGGCGGCATCACCGAGAACGTGTCGCCCTCGCGCTCGAACGTGAGGCCGAGGCGTGTGAAAATCTGCGCGATTTCGTCCGCGCCGATCGCAATGCCGATGATGCGGTTCGCACGCGACACACGCATTTTCACCGGCTCACGCTGCGGTATGTTGACGATCTGATCGTCGACGGGGCCGGCTTCACCGCCGCAGATGTCGAGGATCAATTGCGTGATGCGTTCGATATGATCGACGGTGGTCGCATAGTCGACGCCGCGCTCGAAGCGATGGCCGGCATCGGTCGAGAAGTTGTACTTGCGCGAGCGGCCACGAATGCTATCCGGCCACCAGAACGCGGCTTCGAGATAGATGTTGGTGGTGTCGAGCGTGACGGCGGTGCTGTCGCCGCCCATGATGCCCGCGAGACTTTCAATGTGCTGCTCGTCGGCGATCACGCCGACGCTTTCATCGAGCTCGACGGTGTTGCCGTTCAACAGCTTGAGCGTTTCGCCCTTGCGGCCCCAGCGCACGTCCATGCCGCCGTGAATCTTGTCGAGATCGAACACGTGCGACGGACGGCCCAGTTCGAGCATCACGTAGTTCGAGATGTCGACGAGTGCGGAGATGCTGCGCTGGCCCGATCGCTCCAGACGCTCGACCATCCAGTGCGGCGACTTCGCGCGCGCGTTCACGCCGCGAATCACGCGCCCCGAGAAGCGGCCGCACAGATCGGGGGCCGAGATTTTCACCGGCAGCGTTTCGTCGAGCTTCACTTCAACCGGCTTGATTTCGAGCGGGTGCAACGGCGCGCCGGTGATCGCCGAAGTCTCGCGCGCCACGCCGAACACCGACAGGCAGTCTGCCTTGTTCGGCGTCAGCTTGATTTCGAAAACGGTGTCGTCCAGGTTGAGCGTTTCGCGGATGTCCTGGCCGATCGGCGTCGCTTCCGGCAGGATCAGCAGGCCGCTATGGTCTTCCGAGAGCTTCAGCTCGCGTGCCGAGCACAACATGCCCTGGCTTTCCACGCCGCGCAGCTTCGACAGCTTGATCGCGAACGGCGCGCCGCCCTCTTCGGCCGGCGGCAGTTGCGCGCCCACCAGCGCGACCGGCACCTTGATGCCCGGCGCCACGTTCGGCGCACCGCACACGATGTTCAGCGTCGCGCCCGTACCGGCGTTGACTTGACACACATTGAGCTTGTCCGCGTCCGGGTGCTTGACGACTTCCAGCACCTGGCCGACGACGATCTTCGAGGTCGGCGGCGCTGCCGGCCGCAGGTCTTCGACTTCGAGACCGGCCATTGTCAATGCGTGCGACAGTTCGTCGGTCGTCAGTTGCGGATCGACAAAGGTTCTCAGCCAGGATTCCGGGAATTGCATGGTTCTGTGTACGTTCTGATCAGGTTAGGTCCACGTCCGGCAGTTGCGCTGCGTGATTCGATGTTGGCCCGAATCACCGCGCACTGCCGGGGACGCTGCTGGCGGCACGCACCGGGTGCGGTGCCGCGCTCTATGCTTGTCGCGTTCGTACGCGCCGGTTCAAGCGAATTGACGCAGGAAACGCAGGTCGTTTTCGAAGAACAGACGCAGGTCTTGCACACCGTAACGCAACATCGTCAGCCGTTCGAGGCCGCTGCCGAATGCAAAACCGATATAGCGCTCCGGGTCGAGGCCCATGTTGCGGATCACCGTGGGGTGAACCTGGCCCGAGCCCGATATTTCGAGCCACTTGCCGGCGTTCTTGCCCGTTTCGAACAGCATGTCGATCTCGGCCGACGGTTCGGTGAACGGAAAATACGACGGACGGAAGCGCACCAGAATGTCGTCGCGCTCAAAAAATTTCTTCAGGAAATCGGTGTAGACGCCCTTCAGGTCGGCAAAGCTGATGTTCTCGGCGATCCACAGGCCTTCGACCTGGTTGAACATCGGCGAATGCGTGGCGTCGCTGTCCACACGATAGGTGCGGCCCGGCACGATCACCTTGATCGGCGGCGTGTGGGTGCGCGCGTAGCGCACCTGCATCGGGCTCGTATGCGTGCGCAACAGCAGCTGACGGCCTTCGGCATCCTTGCCGTCGACGTAGAAAGTGTCCTGCATTGAACGCGCTGGATGATTTTCCGGGCTGTTCAGCGAGGTGAAGTTGTACCAGTCGGTTTCGATTTCGGGGCCGTCGGCCACGTCGAATCCGATCGTACGGAAAATCTGTTCGACGCGCTCCCAGGTGCGCATCACCGGGTGTAGGCTGCCTGCGCCGGTGCCGCGGCCGGGCAGCGTGATGTCGATGGCTTCAGCGGCGAGGCGCTGATTCAGCAACGCGTCGGCCAGCGCCTGACGGCGGGCCGTCAACGCGGCTTCCACTTGTTGCTTGACGAGGTTGATCCGAGCGCCTTCGGTCTTGCGCGTTTCGGGATCGAGTTTGCCAAGGCCCTTCAACAACTCGGTCAGCGCGCCCGACTTACCGAGAAAGCGCGCTTTCTCGTTCTCGAGGGTGGTGACGTCAGAGGCTTCTGCGAAGGCTTTTTGCGCGTCGGCGACAATCTGGTCCAGATCCATTGATCCCATCATTTCAACGTCAGTGTTCTATCGAAACAAAACTGGTTCTAGCAACAAAAACGGGGCTCGGTGAGGAGCCCCGTTTTTGTTGCAGCGTCACCGAAACTACCGGATGTTCGCTGCAACGAACCACGCAGTTTTAATTGCCAGAAGCGCAATCAGGCTGCAACGGCGGCTTTCACCTGCTGAACGATCGCAGCAAAAGCAGCCTTGTCGAACACAGCCATGTCGGCCAGCACCTTGCGGTCCAGTTCGATCGAAGCCTTCTTCAGGCCGTTGATGAACACGCTGTACGTCATGTCGTGCTGACGCACCGCCGCGTTGATACGCGTGATCCACAATGCGCGGAACACACGCTTCTTGTTGCGGCGATCGCGGTAGGCGTATTGGCCTGCGCGCATGACCGCCTGCTTGGCGATGCGATAGACGTTATTGCGACGGCCGCGGTAACCCTTGGCCAGCTTGATGATCTTCTTGTGACGGGCCCGTGCGGTAACCCCACGTTTTACTCGAGGCATGTTTCGCTCCTATGAGTTTCGGTTAAGGGTTAAGCGAACGGCAGCATTGCGCGCACGGAGTTCAGATCGGAATCATGAACTGCCGTCGAACCGCGCAGATGGCGTTTGTTCTTGGTGGTCTTCTTGGTAAGAATGTGGCGCTTGAAGGCCTGACCGCGCTTGACGGTACCGCCCGGACGCACCACGAAGCGCTTCGCAGCACTCTTCTTGGTCTTCATCTTCGGCATAACAACTCCATTATTAGATGGATATGGGTGTGCGGTCGGCCACATGGCCATAACCCGCCCTTCGAAACCCATTCCACTTGGTATGCAAACCGCCAGTCGTGCCAGCGGCCGCTTTTCAGGAACCGGCGTGCACTTACATGCACGCCGTTCCGAAACCTGCCGATACCGCGCCGGACACCTGGCACAGCATCGTTTTGAATTTTCGCTCCGGAGCGCGCCATTTGGCGCGCACCCGCTTACTTCTTTTTCTTCGGGGCGAGCACCATGATCATCTGGCGCCCTTCCATTTTCGGCATTTGCTCGACCTGACCGACTTCGTCGAGGTCCGTGCGCAAACGCTCGAGCATGCGCATACCAATTTCCTGGTGGGCCATCTCGCGGCCACGGAAACGTAACGTGATTTTCGTCTTGTCGCCGTCTTCGAGGAAGCGGATGAGGTTGCGCAGCTTGACGTTGTAATCGCCGTCGTCGGTACCCGGACGGAATTTGACTTCCTTGACCTGGATGACCTTCTGCTTGAGCTTCGCCTCGTGTTGCTTCTTCGCTTCCTGGTACTTGAACTTGCCATAGTCCATCAGACGGCAAACCGGCGGGACCGCTTGCGGAGCGATTTCGACCAGATCCACGTCTTGCTGTTCCGACATGCGGAACGCATCAGCGAGTTTCACGATGCCGAGCGGTTCGTTCTCGACGCCGACCAGACGCACCTCGGGTGCCGTAATTTCACCGTTGATGCGGTGCGCAGACTTATCAGTAGCGATGTTACGTTTCCTCTAAAAATTAAAAAAAACGAGCCGGGGTGCCAGGTGGCTCAGTTGAACGACTGCACGTCCTGGCGCAGACGCTCAATGAAGGGGTCGAGAGGCATTACGCCAAGGTCGACACCACCACGGGCACGCACGGCTACCGTTTGGGCTTCACGCTCTTTGTCGCCGACTACCAGCAGGTACGGCACCTTTTCCAGCGTGTGCTCGCGTATTTTATAGCTAATCTTCTCGTTGCGCAAATCGGCCTCTACTCTAACCCCTTGTTTTTGCAACGATTGGGCTAGCGACTGCGCATATTCGGCCTGACTTTCCGCGATATTCATCACGACGACCTGCATCGGCGCGAGCCACGCAGGCATTGCACCAGCATGGTGCTCGATCAAAATGCCAAGGAACCGCTCCATCGAACCGACGATGGCCCGGTGCAGCATGATCGGGCGGCGGCGGCTGTTGTCCTCGGCGACATATTCGGCACCCAGGCGCTCCGGCAGCACCATATCGAGCTGCAACGTGCCGCACTGCCACGAACGGCCGAGCGCGTCCTTGATGTGGTACTCGACCTTCGGGCCGTAGAAAGCGCCCTCGCCCGCCAATTCTGTCCACGTCACGCCACAGGCCGTCAGCGCCTCGCGCAGGCCCTGCTCCGCGCGGTCCCATGTTTCGTCGGTGCCGGCGCGCGCATCCGGGCGCAACGACAGCTTGATTTCGACATTGTCGAAGCCAAAGTCCTTGTAGACGCTCATCGCCAGCGTATTGAACGCGATCGATTCGCTGATGAACTGATCTTCGGTACAGAAGATGTGCGCGTCGTCCTGCACGAAACCGCGCACGCGCATCAGCCCGTGCAGCGCGCCCGACGATTCATTGCGGTGGCACGAACCAAACTCCGCGTACCGCAGCGGCAGATCGCGGTACGAGCGCAAGCCGTGGTTGAACACTTGCACGTGACCCGGGCAGTTCATCGGCTTGATCGCGTAGTCGCGCTTTTCCGATTCGGTCGTGAACATGTTTTCACGATAGTTCTGCCAGTGGCCCGACGCTTCCCACAGCGAGCGGTCCATGATCATCGGCGTCTTGATTTCAAGGTAGCCGGCGTCGTTCACGCGGCGGCGCATGTACTGCTCGACTTGCTGCCACAGCGTCCAGCCGCGCGGATGCCAGAACACCATGCCCGGCGACTCGTCCTGCATGTGAAACAGATCGAGCTGCTTGCCGAGCTTGCGGTGGTCGCGCTTCTCCGCCTCTTCGAGCATGTGCAGATACGCTTCCTGGTCTTCCTTTTTGGTCCAGGCCGTGCCGTAGATGCGCTGCAACTGTTCGTTCTTCGAATCGCCGCGCCAGTAGGCGCCCGCCACCTTCATCAGCTTGAATACTTTCAGCTTGCCGGTGGACGGCACGTGCGGACCGCGGCACAGGTCGGTGAAGCCGCCGTGCGAGTACAGCTTGATCTCGTCGGTGGACGGAATCGATTCGATGATCTCCGCCTTGTACTTCTCGCCGATGCTCTTGAAGTAGTCGACCGCTTCGTCGCGCGACACCACGCGGCGCGAGACCGGCTCGTCTTTCTTCGCGAGTTCCTGCATGCGCTTTTCGATCTTTTCGAGATCTTCCGGCGTGAAGGGACGGCTGTACGCGAAGTCGTAGTAAAAGCCGTTGTCGATGACCGGGCCGATGGTGACCTGCGCTTCCGGGTACAAATCCTTCACCGCATATGCGAGCAAGTGTGCCGTGGAGTGACGGATGATATCGAGACCGTCTGCATCTTTCTCGGTGACGATGGCGAGCGCCACGTCCTGATCGATCAGCGCGGACGTGTCGACCAACTCACCGTCGATCTTGCCGCCGAGCGCAGCTTTCGCGAGGCCGGGGCCGATCGAGGCGGCCACTTCAGCGACAGTCACGGGATGCTCGTACTGTCGAACAGAACCGTCGGGCAGACGTATCGAAACCATTGTGTTCTCCGTGATGCCGACCGGCAGCGGCACATGCAACAAGATCAAAAAGACAAAAAAAATGCGACCCCACTCTCGAGGGGCCGCATTCACATTTCCCGCAAACTACATTGGCGAAAGTGGTCCTCGACTAGCGTCGTTCCGAAGTGGTCTCGGTCAACGTTCGCGATGTCATAACCGTATTCGCCTTTTGCGCCTAACGCGCTTACTGCAGCTTGCGAAACTCCGGCAAAACCGGAGTCTCTCTTTCGTTGGTAGGCTCGATTGGACTCGAACCAACGACCCCCACCATGTCAAGGTGGTGCTCTAACCAGCTGAGCTACGAGCCTGAAGAAACGAGATTATATGGAGCCCCACAGTGCTTGGCAAGTACTTTTATGAGCCGGCTTTAAAAGCGTACTCATGCGCCCGAGCACCCGCCCAGAGGCGCTGATCCGAACGCCCCACACATGCGCCACCCGTGCGCCCTATCTCGCGCCTCAGTTCTTGCGCGACGCGCGCACCACGCCCGTCACTTCGCCGAGCAACGTGCACGCACGCTGAATCTGCGCGGCGCTCTGCACCTCGACGGTAAACTGCATGAACGCTGCGTTGCGGCGCGTCTGCGTCTTCACGCCGATCACGTTCATCTTTTCACGCGCGAACACTTCGGAAATATCGCGCAACAGACCCTGCCGGTCCGTTGCTTCGATGGACAGATCGACGGGATAAACGGACTGGCCGCGGCCGCTCCTCACATCCGCCGACCACGCCGTCTGCAGCACACGTTCGGGCGCGCGCTCGGCCATCCGCTGGAACGTCGGGCAATCGCTGCGATGGATCGACATGCCTTTGCCACGCGTGACAAAGCCGCAGATATCGTCCGGCGGCGCCGGCCGGCAGCAGCGCGCGAGTTGCGTGAGCAAGGCGTCGACACCGACCACCAGCACCCCGGTCGACGCCCCGCGCGCGACGCTGGCGCCGCTGCTGCGCTTCTCGAATTGCTCTGGCGCCTCGACCACGGGCTCCGGCGGCGGCGCATCGTGCAGCGCCTGCTCGACGAGCCGCAGACTGAACTCTTCCTTGCCGACCACCGAGAACAGATCGTCGGTGGTCTTGAAGCCGAGCTTCGCGGCAAGCTGATCGAGATTGACCGACGTCTTGCCCTCGCGCTGCAAGGTCTTTTCGACCATCGCGCGGCCGCTCGCGATGTGCTCCTGCACCTCGACCGCGTTGAACCACGCGCGCACCTTCTGCCGCGCGCGCGAACTCTGCAGATAGCCGAGCTGCGGGTTGAGCCAGTCGCGCGAAGGACCGCCCTCCTTCACCGCGACGATCTCGACCGTCTGGCCGTTCTGCAACGGCGTGTTGAGCGGCACCATCGCACCGTCGACGCGCGCGCCGCGGCAGCGATGCCCCAGCTCGCTATGCAGGTGATACGCGAAATCGACGGGCGTCGCGCCGTGCGGCAACGGAATCACACGCGCCTGCGGCGTCAGCACGTAGATGTGATCGTCGTCGAGCGTGGCCTGGCGCAGTTGCTCCCACGGCTGGGCCGCGCGCTGTTCGCCGTGCTCGCCCTCGGACACCTCGTCCTTCCACGCGAGCAGTTGACGCAGCCATGCGATCTTCTCGTCGTACTTCTCGTTGGCGGCGAACTGGCCGCCGTAGCCGCGCGTGCCCGCCTCCTTGTAGCGCCAATGCGCGGCCACACCGTACTCGGCGAACTGATGCATTTCCTGCGTGCGGATCTGCACTTCGAACGCGCGGCCGTCGTCGCCGATCACGATCGTATGCAGCGACTTGTAGCCGTTCGGCTTGGGCCGCGAGATGTAGTCGTCGAACTCTTTAGGCACCGGTTGCCACAGGTTGTGCACGATGCCGAGCACGGTGTAGCAATCCTTGATGTCCGGCACGATGACGCGAAATGCGCGCACGTCGTAGAGCTCGGCAAAGTCGAGCTCCTTGCCGCGCATCTTGCGCCAGATGCTATAGATGTGTTTCGGCCGGCCGCTCACTTCCGCGCGAATCTGCGCGGCGGCCAGCTCCTGTTGCAGCCGTTCGATCGCCTGCGCGACATAGCTCTCGCGCTCGACGCGCTTCTCGTCGAGCAGCTTCGCGATGCGCTTATAAGTGGCCGGCTCTTCGAAGCGGAACGCGAGATCTTCGAGCTCCCACTTCAGCTGCCAGATGCCCAGACGGTTGGCGAGCGGCGCGTAAATGTCGAGCGTCTCACGCGCCACCTCCGGTGACGGGGTGACTTTCGCCGCCGCGTAATAGCGCAGCGATTGCAGCCGCGACGCGAGGCGGATCAGCACCACGCGAATGTCTTGCGCGAACGCGAGCAGCATTTTGCGCAGCGCTTCGACCTGCGCGCGCCGCGCGGCTTGAGCGTCGCGCCCGGCCTCGGGTATCGGGTTCTGCGCAGCGCGCAAGCTCACAGTGCCAAGACGCAACAGCTTGCGCACGTCGCCGACCAGTTGCGCGACTTCTTCGCCGAAGTTGTCGGCGATCACCCGCTCCGGGTCCTGCAGATGCGGGGTCAACGCAAACAGCGCGGCGGCCAGCACCGCCGGCGGATCGACGTTGAGCTTGCGCATGATCGACGCCGTACCCGCCGCGTGATCCGCCAGCAACTCGCCCGACGACAGCCGCACCTCGCCCGCATGCTCGCGCACGAACGCCATCGCTTCGTCGAAAGAAGGAATGGGGTGCGGCGTGCTCGTAACGATTTCGGTATTCATGGTGCGACGGCCCGCCGGGCCAGACGAATCAACGGAATTTCAACAACAGTGGTTGCGCGTGCCTTAGCTTCGCTGCGCCGCAACCACGACGATTTCGACGAGGCACTTCGGATTGGCGAGCCTGGCTTCGACGGTAGCGCGCGGCGGCGTGGCCCCTTGGGCGACCCACTCGTCCCACACGGCGTTCATGCCGGCGAAGTGCACCATGTCGGAAATGTAGATCTGCACCGACAGCAAATGCGACTTGTCGCTGTTCACTTCGGCCAGCAGACGGTCGATGTGCCCGAGCACTTCGCGCGTCTGACCCGTGATGTCCTGATCGTCGTCTTCGGCGATCTGGCCCGCGAGGTACACGGTGCCGTTATGCACGGCGGTTTCCGAAAGGCGCTGGCCGACGTGGTGACGGATGACTGCCATGAAAAATCCTGAGATGAGTTGAAGTTGATCGGAATGCGTTCCGCATGACGCAATCAAAAACGCCGCGCGGAACTGCACATTATGACGCGTCGGCGACCGCTCCGATAAAGAACTGCCTTGCGAGGTCGATCTGATCGGCCGCGAGAAACGCCGGCGCATGCCCAACGCCGGCGATTTCCGCGCTCGAGACAGCGCGCCCGACCTCCTCCATCTTCGCGACGGTTTCCCGCGACAGCAGATCGGACTGCTCGCCGCGCACGACCAGTACCGGCCCCTGAAACGACGCCAGCGAATGCCAAAGCGGGGCCTCGCCGAGCTTCGACGCTTCCTCGCTGATCGCGGCGAACGGCTGCGCGATGCGCGGGTCGTAACGCAACAGCCACGCGCCGTCCTGCTCGTGTAGCAACGGCGTATTGATTTCACGCCATTCGTCGGGCGTGAGCGGACCGAAGGTCTGCGCAAGCAAAGCAGCGTAGTCGACGCCTTGCTGTAGCGTTTCGAAGCGTGCGGGCTTGCCAAGGTAATCGCTGATGCGCTGCACGGCGGCCGGCTCCAGATGCGGACCCACGTCGTTCAACAGGAGCTTGCGAATCGGCGTGTCCGGCAAACCAGCGAGCCCGAGTCCGATCAGACCGCCCATCGAAGTGCCGAACCAGTCGACCGTTTCGACATTCAGGCGCGCGATCAGCGTGACCATGTCGGCGACGTATTGCGGCACGCCATACAAGTTGGGGTTGGCGAGCCACGACGACAACCCCCGTCCCACCACATCCGGACAGACCACGCGATAGGTTCCGGCGAACTCCGCCGCGACGCGATCGAAATCGCGCCCCGAGCGCGTCAGGCCGTGCACGCAGAGCAGCACGCGCGGGTTGTCCGGGTCGCCCCATTCGGTATAGGCCACGCGATGCAAACCTGCGGCGCTCGCGCACTGCACATAACGTTGGCGCGGCACGGGCCGCCCGGTGGTGGAAGCGGATGGAGTTGCGGTCATCGGGGCTCCTTGCGAAAGCGCTGTGGATTGGGCTCGGGCACGGCAGGAATCGACTGGCGTCCAATCTTCAAACGATTGTAAACCGCTTTGCCGCGTGGCAAGGATCGGCCGAACGGCCTAGGACAGCACTTCAGACGCGCGTGGGCGCGGCACAAAATAAAGCGGGCGAGACTCGCGCCTCGCCCGCCTGGGAAACTGCGTCGTTGCCGCCTGCCGGTCAGTCACGAGTCGAGCGACCGGTTCGCGGCTAGCGTCGGCATCACTTCACCGCGCTCACATCGAGCGGCGCGCCCGTCTTCGCCTTGATTTCGTCGATACTCACGCCCGGCGCCAGTTCGGTCACCTTCAGACCGGCATCCGTCACCTCGATCACGCCGAGGTCGGTGATGATCTCATCGACCACGCCCACGCCCGTCAGCGGCAGCGTGCATTCTTCGAGAATCTTGTGCTGATCGCCCTTCGCGACGTGCTCCATCAGCACCACTACGCGCTTGACGCCCGCGACCAGATCCATCGCGCCGCCCATGCCCTTGATCATCTTGCCGGGGATCATCCAGTTGGCCAGATCGCCGTTCTTGCTGATCTGCATCGCGCCCAGGATCGCCAGATTGATGTGGCCGCCGCGAATCATCGCGAACGAATCCGCCGACGAAAAAATCGACGAGCCCGGCAGCGTGGTCACGGTCTGCTTGCCGGCATTGATCAGGTCGGCGTCCACTTCGTCCTCGGTCGGCGAGGGGCCGATGCCGAGCAGGCCGTTTTCCGACTGCAGCCACACTTCGACGCCGGCCGGCACGTGGTTCGCCACCAGCGTCGGCAGGCCGATGCCGAGGTTCACATAAAAGCCGTCCTGCAATTCCTTCGCCGCGCGCGCGGCCATTTCGTCACGAGTCCATGCCATGATCAGTCTCCTTTCGCGCGGACGACGCGTTGTTCAATGCGTTTTTCCGGATGCGCATTCAGCACGATGCGCTGCACGAAGACGCCAGGCGTATGGATCGCGTCCGGATCGAGTTCGCCCACTTCGACGATCTCTTCCACTTCCGCGACGGTGATCTTGCCGGCCATCGCGCACATCGGGTTGAAGTTGCGCGCGGTGCGGCGATAGATCAGGTTGCCCGACTTGTCGGCCTTCCATGCCTTGACGAGCGCGACGTCGGCCGTCAGCGAATGTTCGAGCACGTAGTGGTTCTCGCCGAACTGGCGGGTTTCCTTACCCTCGGCGATCAGCGTGCCGTAGCCGGTGTTGGTGAAGAACGCCGGAATGCCCGAACCGCCCGCACGCAGCTTCTCGGCGAGCGTGCCTTGCGGCGTGAATTCGAGCTCGAGTTCGCCGGCCAGATACTGGCGTTCGAACTCCTTGTTCTCTCCCACGTACGACGAAATCATCTTCTTGATCTGGCGCGTTTCGAGCAGCAGGCCGAGGCCGAAACCGTCGACACCCGCATTGTTGCTGATGCAGGTGATGTCCTGCACCTTCGAATCGCGCAGCGCCGCGATCAGCGCCTCCGGAATGCCGCACAGCCCGAAGCCGCCGACGGCAAACGTCTGCCTGTCCTTGACGATGTCCTTCAGCGCCTCGGCGGCGCCTGGATAGACCTTGTTCATCAGTATGTCCCTTCCTCTATGGATATCCGAAACCGGATCGTTGCGGCTGGCACGACGTTATGCGGGCAGTGCCCGCTTCGTCATTCTAGTCATCCCCGGCAGGCAGTGCGCGCAGCTCGACATGAGCTGCGCGCGGCGGCCGCCGCGAACCACTTCGCCGCGTTGTGATATGCCCGCAAGAGTACGCTGCGCGTGCCATGCGGCACAATACGCAAAACTACATAAGTACTTGCCGCCACGCCATGCCCGCCCTGGATTACCGAACCGCGTTCCAACTTGCCCCGATCGGCCTCGTGCTGTCGCGCGAACGCGTTATTGAAGACTGCAATGACCAGCTGGCGTCGATTTTCGGCTGCACGCGCGAGTCGTTGCTCGGCCAGTCGTTCCAGGTGCTGTATCCGTCCACGGACGAGTTCGAGCGGATCGGCGCGCGCATTCCGCCGATCATGACCGCCCAGGGCAGCTACGCGGACGACCGCATCATGAAGCGCGCCAACGGCGAATTGTTCTGGTGTCACGTGACGGGCCGCGCGCAGCAACGCACCGACCCGCATGCAGCCGGCATCTGGACATTCGAGGATTTGAGCGCGACCCGCCGCGTGGCGGTGGAATTGACGCCGCGCGAACGCGAGATTGCCGCGCAACTGGTGACGGGCAAGACCAGCAAGCAGATCGGCCGGGTGCTGGAGATCAGCCCGCGCACGGTCGATGTCTACCGGGCGCGGCTGATGCGCAAATACGATACGGGAAATGCGACCGAGTTGTTGCAGCGGCTGCTCGGGAATTGAGGCGCGGGCACTGAGACTGAAGCGCCACCCTGGTAACTTGAGCGCACACGCACGAGAAGCAGCAAGGCGCGGGCCTGAGCGCCCGGCCGTTGACGAGCGGCGCTCAGGCCGTCAAGCGGCCTTGACCAGCGCGGCCCGCTCGATGGTCGCGCGCAGCAGCTCGGGCACCGGCACCGATTTACCCTGCGCGTAATGGATCCACACGCAGCGCGCGGCGCCACGCGCATACACGGTGTGCGGGTCGTCGGCGCGCACCAGCTCGAAGCCGGTGTCGAAGCTGCTGCGCCCGGGCGTCGCCACCGACATCCGCCCGATCACATCGCCCGGGTAGTGCAGTTGCTTGAGAAACTCCATCGATGCGTTGACGATCACCGGCCCCTCGCCATCCGCATTGCCGCCGATATAGCCCAATTGCTCGAACCAGGAAATCCGCACCTGCTCCATGTAGCGGAAAAAGACCGTGTTGTTCACATGGCCGAATGCATCCATGTCGCCCCAGCGGATCGGCATCGACATCTCGAATACTGCGTGAAAATCGCTCATCGTTACTTCCGTTCTTCCTGCTTCTTCAAAGTTTTGAAACCTGTTCCAAGCCGGCGCGCGAAGCCGCCCGACAACGCCAGGAACGTCCTGCAACATAACCGGCGCGCCTACGTTGCAAAAAGACCCGCGCGCGCAAAACACTTTCTTCGAACCTGCACCGATGCGCAACGCTCACGCAAGGCCGAAGCCGTCGTCGGCGGCGATCACCGAGCCGTTGATGAATTGCGATTCGTCGGCCGCCAGCAACAGCAGCAGCCCGTCCAGATCGTCCGGCTTGCCCACGCGATGACGCGGCAGCATCGACACCAGCTTCTGCCCCTGCTCAGTCGACCAGTGATGATGGTTGATTTCGGTGTCGATATAACCCGGGCAGATCGCGTTCACGTTGATGCCGTGCTTGCCCCACTCCAGCGCCATGGCCTTCGTCATATGGACGACGGCCGCCTTGCTCATCGAATACAGGCCGATTTGCGGCAGCACCCGCAAGCCCGCCATCGACGCGATATTGATGATCCGGTACGACGGTTTCTGCGCGCTGTTGCCGCGCATGATCATGCGCTTGGCGACTTCCTGCGCGACGAAGAAGGCCCCGCGCGTATTCGTGTCGAACACATATTCGAAGTCGGCCGGCGTGACTTCGGAGAGCTTCTGCGTGGTCGACACGCCCGAGTTGTTCACCAGGATGTCGATCGTGCCGGCCTCGGTCTCCGCATGGGCGACCGCCGACTTGATACTCTGATAATCGGTCACGTCGAGCGAAACGACATGCGCGGCGCCGCCGGACGCCTCGATCTCCGCGCGCAGTTCCTTCAGACGCTCGGTGCGCCGGCTCGCCAGCACGACCTTGGCGCCCGCCTGCGACAGCACCTGAGCAAAGCGCTTTCCCAACCCGCTCGAAGCGCCGGTAATCAGCGCGACCTTGCCTTCCAGATTGATCGAACGGCCCATTGTCGTTCCTTTCGGTTGTATTGACAGCTGCGGTTGACGGGTCCGGTAGGCCCGGCACTACGGGTCGATACCGTATCGCTAAAATAGCACGATCGTGCTAATCTCAGTTCCTCGGGTTGCAGTGCATGGACCGATCGCCCACAATACGAACCCGAAAAAGCATTCTAACGGTAAGAGGAGCATCAATGACCCCCGCAAGTCTCATTGAGCAGTACGGTCCGCGCGAGTCGATGGAATACGAC